>NZ_LFML01000156.1:0-42615 GCF_001044425.1 Streptomyces roseus | reverse complement strand
TGCCGACGGATTCGCGGGTGCCGGTGACGCCCATCAGCGAGGCGGCGTAGACGAAGCCGGAACCGGCGGCCGTGATGGTCGCCAGGCGTTCGTCCTTGCTGCTGGGAGCGACGACGAAGACGGTCGCGAGGTTGTGTTGGTCGGCGTGCTCGCGCCACAGGGCGGATTCCTGGACGGGCAGGTCGGGCAGGATGCAGCCCGCGCCGCCCGCCGCGGCGAGTTCGGCGGTGAAGCGTTCCACGCCGTAGCGGTCGATCGGGTTCCAGTACGTCATCACCAGCACCGGCGCCCCGGTCGCCGCGTGTGCCTCGCGCACGGTGCGCAGGACGTCGGCGATCTTGACGCCGCCGCGCAGGGCGATGTCGTCGGCGGTCTGGATGATCGCGCCGTCCAGGACCGGGTCGCTGTGCGGGAGGCCGACCTCGACCACGTCCGCGCCGCCCGCGATGACGGCCTTGACGGCCTCGATGGCGCCGTCGACGGTGGGGAACCCGGCCGGGAGGTAGGCGACCAGGGCCGCGCGGTCCTCGGACTTGGCCTTGGCGAGGGTGGCCGACAGGAGTTCGATGTTGCCGCTCACTTGGTCTCCCCCTCGCAGGCGTCGGTGTCGTACAGGTGGAAGTAGCGGGCGGCGGTGTCCATGTCCTTGTCGCCGCGGCCGGAGAGGTTGACCACGATCAGTCCGTCGGTGCCGAGTTCGCGGCCGAGGTCGAGGGCGCCGGCGAGGGCGTGGGCGGACTCGATGGCGGGGATGATGCCCTCGGTGCGGGAGAGCAGGCGCAGGGCCTGCATCGCCGCGTCGTCGGTGACGGCCCGGTACTCGGCGCGGCCGGTGTCCTTGAGGTGGGAGTGTTCGGGGCCGATGCCGGGGTAGTCCAGGCCGGCGGAGATGGAGTAGGGCTCGGTGATCTGGCCTTCCTCGTCCTGCAGGACGTAGGAGCGGGAGCCGTGCAGGATGCCGGGTTCGCCCGCGGTCAGGGTGGCGGCGTGTTCGCCGGTCTCGACGCCGTGGCCGGCGGGTTCGAAGCCGACCAGGCGGACGTCGGTGTCGGGGAGGAAGGCGTGGAAGAGGCCGATGGCGTTGGAGCCGCCGCCCACGCAGGCCGCGACCGCGTCGGGCAGGCGGCCGGTGCGTTCCAGGATCTGGCGGCGGGCCTCGACGCCGATGACGCGGTGGAAGTCGCGGACCATGGCGGGGAAGGGGTGGGGGCCGGCGACGGTGCCGAAGAGGTAGTGGGTGCGGTCCACGTTGGCGACCCAGTCGCGGAACGCCTCGTTGATGGCGTCCTTGAGGGTGCGCGAGCCGGACTTGACGGCGATGACCTCGGCGCCGAGCATCCGCATGCGGGCCACGTTCAGGGCTTGGCGCCGGGTGTCGATCTCGCCCATGTAGACGGTGCATTCGAGGCCGAAGAGGGCGCAGGCGGTGGCGGTGGCGACGCCGTGCTGGCCGGCTCCGGTCTCGGCGATGACGCGGGTCTTGCCCATGCGCTTGGTGAGCAGGGCCTGCCCCAGCACGTTGTTGATCTTGTGGGAGCCGGTGTGGTTGAGGTCCTCGCGCTTGAGGAAGATCCGGGCACCGCCGGCGTGCCCGGCGAAGCGGGGAACCTCGGTCAGGGCGCTGGGCCGGCCGGTGTAGTTGACCATCAGGTCGTTGAGTTCGGCGGTGAAGGCCGGGTCGCCCTTGGCCTTCTCGTACTCGACGGCGACCTCGTCCACCGCGGCGACCAGCGCCTCCGGGATGAACTTGCCGCCGAAGTCACCGAAGTAACCCTCGGCGTTCGGGGTGTGACCCTCCGGGTCCGGAATGAAGAACGAGTTGCTGGACATGGCCAGTACTCCTACGGGTGCGATGGGATGGATGCACCGTATTGCGCCGTGGGCCCGTCGCGCGCGCACCCCGCTGCGGGGGTGGGGCGCGTACGGGCGCAGCGGTCCGTGCCCGGGGCCGGCGGCCCGGGGCGGGGACCGTGAGCGAGCACCGTACGTGCGGGGCGGTACGCCCGCCACCGTCAGAAGGAGACGGCGGCGTCAGGCGTGCCGGACCGCGACGGTCCTCGTCACAGCGCGCCTGCGGTGCGCCATCGCATGCCGTTGACCTGACCGGGCTCGGAGCCGATCACGTACCGGACCCGCCGCCCGTGGACGCGCCGGGCCGGGGCGCGGCAGCCGCGGGGGCGGCAGCCGCGCGCCAGGGGCGCGTGCGCCGTCGGCACGCCGGCCGGGCCGGGGCCCGGTCGGGTGCGGACGGTGGGGCGGTTGGGGGCCATGGGACGGTCAGCTCCGTCCATGGCGCAGGGCGGGGTGGGCGCCGGCGGCGACGAGGTCGGCCACGGCCGCCTTCGGGTCGCGTCCGGTCACCAGGGACTCCCCGACGAGGACGGCGTCGGCGCCCTCGTTGGCGTAGGCGATCAGGTCGTGCGGCCCGCGGATGCCGGACTCGGCGACCTTGACGATGTGGGGCGGGATCTCGCCTACGACGCGCTCGAAGGTGGAGCGGTCGACCTTTAGGTCCTTGAGGTTGCGGGCGTTGACACCGATGATCTTGGCACCGGCCGCGACCGCGCGCTCGATCTCGTCCTCGTCGTGGACCTCGACGAGCGGGGTGAGGCCGATGGACTCGGCCCGCTCGATCAGGGAGACGAGGGCCTCCTGCTCCAGGGCCGCGACGATGAGCAGCACGAGGTCGGCGCCGTAGGCGCGGGCCTCCCACAGCTGGTACGCCGTGACGATGAAGTCCTTGCGCAGGATCGGGATGTCCACGCGTGCGCGGACGGCCTCCAGGTCGGCCAGCGAGCCGCCGAAACGGCGCTGCTCGGTGAGGACGGAGATGACCGCCGCACCTCCCGCCTCGTAGTCGGCGGCGAGCCCGGCCGGATCCGCGATCGCGGCCAGCGCGCCCTTGGAGGGGCTGGAGCGCTTGACCTCGCAGATCACCTTGACGCTGTCGCCGCGCAGGGCAGCGACGCCGTCCTTGGCCTGGGGCGCCTTGGCGGCACGCTCCTTGAGCTCGTCGAGGCTCACGCGGGCCTGCCGTTCGGCAAGGTCTTCGCGGACCCCTTCGATGATCTCGTCGAGCACACTCACGCGAGCGGCCCCCTTCCGGGTCGATGACGGTCGGCCGCCTTGCAGACACGTACAACTGCAAGGTCAGCAATCAAATGGTATCCGCAGGAGGCCTTGCCCTCCGCACGCGGTTGACGGCGTCCCATGGAATGGACATTCGGAATCCGGGATTCATAAGGGAATCTCCAGGTCCTCACGGGGCCAGCGCGGCTCCGAACGGCAGGTTTCGGACCACCGCGAAGACCAGGGCCAGCGTTCCGAGGGCCCACCAGTACGGCCGCCGCAGGGCGAAGCGCGGGGTCGGACCGCCGCGGTAGGCGCGAACCAGCCACAGGATCATGAAGCCGGCGAAGGCGAAGTAGCCGGCGACGGCCAGGGCATTTGCCCCCAAAGCGGTGGTCAGGTCGCCGTGGGCGAAGGCGTGCGCACTGCGCAGACCGCCACATCCGGGGCACAGGATTCCGGTGACCCGGAATAGCGGGCAGACCGGATAGTGGCCGGGTTCATTGGGATCCACGGTGCCCACGTACGCAAACGCCAGCCCCGCCGCGGCCAGCGTCAGCCCCGGCCGGGCCAGGCGCCGCAGGCGGCTCTGGCCGGGTACGGGGGCGGCCGCGGGCGCAGCCACGGCCACGGCCACGGCCACGGGAGCGGGCGCAGGCGCCGGCGCGGGCTCCGGCGGCACGGGAGCCACGGGCGGCACGGCGGAGGGGCTGTGAGGGGCGTCCACGCGCTGATTGTCTCCGCTCATGACAAAAGGCGCAGCCCAACGGGGCCGCGCCTTTCGGGTGTGCACCGGTCAGACCTTGGCGGCGGCCTTGTTGGAGGCGATGACGACGGCCAGGTCCTCGTGGGCGGCCTTCGGCATGCCCATGCCCGCAGCCTTCATCGCCAGACCGACCACACCGCCGAGCGCGACGACGACGAGACCGGCCCAGAACCCGAGCGGGTTGGCGAGCACCATGAAGGCGCCGGAGATGCAGAAACCGATGAAGGCGATGATGACACCGGTCCAGGCGGCCGGGGTGTGTCCGTGGCTAGTGCCCGCCATGAGTTGCTCCTCGTTTGCTCTGTCGCAGGGGGTTCAGAAGACGCAGGGTGTTCGGAGAGCACTGCTTGCGTCGATTGCTCGGTGCTCATTGTCCCGCACCGGGCGGCATGCGTGGTCAGCGGGTGGGGTCCTCACCGCGGTCCAGGGCCTTCCACAGGTCCTCGGGCCGGTCCGGGTCCACCACGGCCGCCTTGCGGGGCCGGGGGCTGCCGTCCCGCTCGTAGCGGCCGCCCATCGCGGGCCAGCGGCTTGCGAACCGCAGGGCCAGCAGTCCCGCGAGCAGGATCAGCGCCCCGCCGGCGGCCGTGACATACGGCCAGGCCGTGTGGGTCAGCGCCCCCACCTGCGCCGCGGTGTCCGCCGTCGTACGGGCGGCCTGCGCGTCCAGCGCCTGCCGGTCGTCCGCGGCCAGTACGGCGGCCAGCGCCGCGCCCAGGCCGCTCAGCGCGAGCAGCGCGGAGACCAGGAGCCGGCTCCTGCCGCGTACGGCGAACACGGCCACCAGGGCCGCGAGGCCCACGATGGCCAGGGCGGCCGGCAGCCCGGTGACGGCGCGCCCGTCCGCGGTCAGCGGCAGCGAGCCGCCCCCCACGGCGGCGGTGCCCCGGGCCCAGACGCGGCCGGAGGCGAGCAGGACGACGCTGGCGCCGAGCGCGCCGAGCAGCAGGGCGACGGCCACGCTGCGGCGGCCGCCGCGGCCGTCGGGGGCCTGCGGGGCGTCGGGGGCGTCGGCGTCGTTTCGGGGTGGGGGTACGGCACTCACGTACCCCACTATCCCCTACCGCGTCACGCGCCGTTCAGCCGGTTCGCCGCTCCCACCGCGCGCAGCACGGCGGCCGCCTTGTTGCGGCACTCCAGGTCCTCCAGCTCGGGCACCGAATCCGCGACGACCCCCGCGCCCGCCTGCACGTACGCCGTGCCGTCGCGCAGCAGCGCCGTGCGGATGGCGATGGCCGTGTCGGAGTCCCCGGCGAAGTCGAGGTAGCCGACGCAGCCGCCGTACAGGCCGCGCCGGGTGGGTTCCAGCTCCTCGATGATCTGCATGGCGCGCGGCTTGGGCGCGCCCGAGAGGGTGCCGGCCGGGAAGCAGGCGGTCAGCACGTCGAAGGCGGTGCGGCCCTCGGCGACCCGCCCGGTGACGGTCGAGACGATGTGCATGACGTGCGAGTACCGCTCGATCGACATGAAGTCGACGACCTCGACCGATCCCGGCTCGCAGACCCGGCCCAGGTCGTTGCGGCCCAGGTCTACGAGCATCAGGTGCTCGGCGCGCTCCTTGGGGTCGGCCAGCAGCTCCTCGGCTAGCTCGTGGTCCTCCTGCGGGGTGGCCCCGCGGTGGCGGGTGCCGGCGATCGGGTGGACCATGGCCCGCCCGTCCTCGACCTTGACCAGGGCCTCCGGGCTGGAGCCGACGACGTCGAAGCCGTTCTCGAAGCGGAACAGGTACATGTACGGGGACGGGTTGGTGGCCCGCAGCACCCGGTAGACGTCCAGCGCGGAGGCGGCGCAGGGGGTCTCGAACCGCTGCGAGGGCACCACCTGGAAGGCCTCGCCGGCCCGGATCCGCTCCTTGACGTCCTCGACGGCCTCCTGGTACTTCTCGCCGCCCCACAGCGCCGAGAACTGTGGGAGCTCGGAGGCGGGCAGCGGGGTGGGCGTGTACGGGGCGGGCCGCGCGAGGTCGGCCTCCATCGCGTCGAGCCGGGCCACGGCGTCCGCGTACGCCTCGTCCACGCCGGTGTCGAGGTCGTTGTGGTTGATGGCGTTGGCGATGAGCTGGACCGTGCCGTCCCAGTGGTCCATGACCGCCAGGTCGGAGGTGAGGAGCATGGTCAGCTCGGGAAGCCGCAGGTCGTCGGTGGTGTGCTCGCCGATGCGCTCCAGGCGGCGCACGATGTCGTAGCCGAGGTAGCCGACCATGCCACCGGTGAAGGGCGGCATCCCGGCGGCGAGGTCGCGGGGCGTGTGCAGGGCCTGGACGGTGGCGCGCAGGGCTTCGAGCGGGTCGCCGTCGGTGGGGACGCCGACCGGCGGGGTCCCGATCCAGTGCGCGCGGCCGTCGCGGACGGTCAGCGTGGAGGCGCTGCGCACGCCGACGAAGGAGTAGCGGGACCAGGAGCGGCCGTTCTCCGCGGACTCCAGGAGGAAGGTGCCCGGGCGTTCGGCGGCCAGCTTGCGGTAGAGCCCGACGGGGGTGTCACCGTCGGCCAGGAGCTTGCGGCTCACGGGGATGACGCGGCGGTCCGCCGCGAGCTTGCGGAACGTCTCAAGATCCATGGGGTGGGACCCTACCTGCCTGCTCGGCCAGCGGAAGGACATCGGCGTCGAAGCACGTCCGGTCGCCGGTGTGACAGGCGGCGCCGACCTGGTCCACCTTGACGAGGAGGGTGTCGCCGTCGCAGTCGAGGGCCACGGACTTCACGTGCTGGACGTGGCCGGACGTGTCCCCCTTCACCCAGTACTCCCGGCGGCTGCGGGACCAGTACGTGCAGCGGCCGGTGGTCAGGGTGCGGTGCAGGGCCTCGTCGTCCATCCAGCCGAGCATGAGCACCTCGCCGGTGTCGTACTGCTGGGCGATGGCCGGGACCAGACCGTCCGCGGAGCGCTTGAGCCGGGCGGCGATGGCGGGGTCGAGGGAGGACGTACTCATGGGGGCCATTGTGCCGCGCCCGGGGGCCTCGACGGATCACCGTCCGCCTGATGAGCGGGCGAAGCGGGACCGCCGGTCGTAGGGTGACCCCCATGTCTACCCATGCGAAGCGCGAACGCCTGCTGCTGGCGGACCTGTTGGAGGCCGCGGGACCGGAGGGGCCGACGCTGTGCCACGGCTGGCGGGCCCGGGAACTGGCGGCTCACGTGGTGGTCCGGGAGCGCCGCCCGGACGCGGCGGGCGGCCTGCTGCTGAACGTCCTGAAGGACCGGCTGGACAAGGTGATGGCCGAGTACGCGGCCAAGCCGTACGAGGAACTGATCCAGCTGATCCGGACCGGGCCGCCGAAGATGTCCCTGTACTCGCTGAAGCAGATCGACGAGGCGGCCAACGCGGTGGAGTTCTACGTCCACGCCGAGGACGTCCGGCGCGCCCAGCCGGACTGGTCGCCGCGCACGCTGGACCCGGTGTTCTCGGACGCCCTGTGGTCCCGCCTGGAGAAGCTGGCCCGCCTCACCGGCCGGCGCTCCCCGGTGGGCCTGGTGCTGCGCCGCCCCGACGGCCAGACGGCGGTGGCGCACAAGGGCACCCCGGTGGTGACGGTCACCGGCGAGCCGGGGGAGCTGACCCTCTTCTGCTTCGGCCGCCAGGACGCGGCCGCGGTAGAACTGGACGGGCCGAAGGAGGCCGTCGCCCGGCTGACGACGGCGAAGCTCGGCATCTGAGGCGCGGGGGCTCCGGGGCGGGCGCCGCGGAGCCCCGGTGGCCCCGGTACCGCCGGGCCGGTGAAAACGGGCATGGCGCCCCGGGGTGAAAGGTTTCCGCGCTCCGCCCCTCCCTACGCTCCGTCACGGATGCCGACCGGTTCGGTGTCGTCACCGTGGAAGGAACGGAAACCCCATGCGTCTTCGCACCACTGCCGCCGCGCTCGCCGGAGCCCTCGCCTTGGTCCTCCCCGCCGGAGCCCAGGCGTTCGCCGACGACGGCAAGGTCCTGGACTACGTGTACGTCGACCCGCAGAACGCCGAGAAGAACGCCCAGGTCAAGGACGTCGGCGCGGACCAGTGTCACGCGCTGCCGTCCGCCTCCTCGCAGGTCCTCGAAGTCGTGAACAGGACCGACTCGACGGCCCTGATGTTCGAGGACGCGGCGTGTGAGGGCGAGCCGGTCGCCACCCTGCAGCCCGGTGACAAGGCCGGCGACTTCCACGCCGCCGCGGTGGTCTTCCGTCAGATGCGCGACGAGCAGCAGACGGACAAGCAGGAGAAGCCGCAGGCGTCGCAGGAGCAGATGCCGCGGGAGCAGATGCCGCAGGAGCAGGCGCCGGAGATGCAGGGCGACTCCGACTCCTTCGACGACTTCCGCTAGGACCTCCGCGAGCGCCCGCCCGTCCGGCCGGGGACCGGGGGGATCCCCCCGCGCCGCCCCGGCCGGGCGGGCCGGCGACGGTCAGCGGACCGGGTGACCCGCCTCGCGCAGCGTTTCCTTGACCTGGCCGATCCGCAGGTCGCCGAAGTGGAACACCGAGGCGGCGAGCACCGCGTCGGCGCCGGCCGCGACCGCCGGGGCGAAGTGCTCCAGCTTGCCGGCCCCGCCCGAGGCGATCACCGGGACCGTGACGTGCCTGCGCACCGCCGCGATCATCTCGGTGTCGTACCCGTCCTTGGTGCCGTCGGCGTCCATCGAGTTCAGCAGGATCTCCCCGGCGCCCAGCTCGGCCGCCCGGTGCGCCCACTCGACGGCGTCCATGCCGGTGCCCTGGCGGCCGCCGTGCGTGGTGACCTCGAAGGAGCCGGTGGCGGTGCGGCGGGCGTCGACGGACAGGACGAGCACCTGGCGGCCGAACCGCTCCGCGATCTCCCGGATCAGCTCGGGCCGGGCGATGGCCGCGGTGTTCACGCCGACCTTGTCGGCGCCGGCCCGCAGCAGCTTGTCCACGTCCTGCGCGGTGCGGACGCCGCCGCCCACGGTCAGCGGGATGAAGACCTGCTCGGCGGTCCGGCGCACCACGTCGTACGTGGTCTCGCGGTTCCCGGAGGACGCGGTGATGTCGAGGAAGGTCAGCTCGTCGGCGCCCTCGGCGTCGTACAGCTTGGCCATCTCCACCGGGTCGCCGGCGTCCCGCAGGTTCTGGAAGTTGACTCCCTTGACGACGCGGCCGTTGTCCACGTCGAGGCAGGGGATCACGCGTACGGCGAGGGTCATGCGGACTCCTCCTCCCGTACCGGGCCGTACGCCTCGACCTCGACCTCGACGACCATCGACGGGTCGACGAAGCCGGAGACGATCAGCATCGTCGCGGCGGGCCGGACGGCGTCGAAGAGGATCTTGTGGGCGCGGCCCACCTCGTCCACGTCGCGGGCGTGGGTGAGGTACATGCGGGTGCGCACCACGTCCTCGGGCCCGAGTCCGACCTGGGCGAGGGCCTTGAACGCGACGCCGAACGCGGCGACGGTCTGGTCGTACGGACCGCCCGCGTCGCCGGCGGTGCAGCCGGAGACGAGCACGAGACCGTGCGGGAGCTGCACGGCGCGGGAGTAGCCGATCACGTCCTCGTAGGGGCCGCCGGAAGAGATGCGGCGCGGCAGGTCGGAGTTCATGCGGAGACCACCTTCAGGGCTTCTTCCAGGGTGAAGGCCTTCGCGTACAGGGCCTTGCCGACGATCGCGCCCTCGACGCCCGCCGGCACCAGGGCGGCCAGCGCCCGCAGGTCGTCCAGCGAGGAGATGCCGCCGGAGGCCACGACCGGCCTGTCGGTGGCGGCGCAGACGTTCTTCAGCAGCTCCAGGTTGGGGCCGGTCAGCGTGCCGTCCTTGCCGATGTCGGTGACGACGTAGCGGGCGCAGCCCTCGGAGTCCAGGCGCGCGAGGGTCTCGTAGAGGTCCCCGCCCTCGCTGGTCCAGCCGCGGCCCTTGAGTGTCGTGCCGCGCACGTCGAGCCCGACCGCGATCCTGTCCCCGTGCTCGGCGATGGCCTTGGCGGCCCACTCGGGGGTCTCCAGGGCGGCGGTGCCGAGGTTGACGCGGGTGCAGCCGGTGGCGAGGGCCGCGGCGAGCGAGGCGTCGTCGCGGATGCCGCCCGACAGCTCGACCTTGATGTCCATGGCGCCGGTGATCTCGGCGACGAGGGCGCGGTTGTCACCGGTGCCGAAGGCGGCGTCGAGGTCGACGAGGTGGAGCCACTCGGCGCCGGACGCCTGCCAGGCGAGGGCGGCCTGGAGCGGCGACCCGTACGAGGTCTCGCTGCCGGACACCCCGTGCACGAGGCGGACGGCCTGGCCGTCGCGGACGTCGACGGCGGGCAGCAGTTCCAGCTTGCTGGCGGTCATCAGAGGGTCTCGATCCAGTTGGTGAGGAGCTGGGCTCCGGCGTCGCCGGACTTCTCGGGGTGGAACTGGGTGGCCCACAGGGCCCGGTTCTCCACCGCCGCGACGAAGGGTTCGCCGTGCGTGGCCCAGGTGACCCGGGGGGCGCGGATGGCCGGGTTGGTGACCTCCAGCTCCCAGCTGCGGACCGCGTACGAGTGCACGAAGTAGAACCTGGAGCCGGCGTCCAGGCCCTTGAAGGCCTGGCTGTCGGCCGGGGCGTCCACGGTGTTCCAGCCCATGTGGGGCACGACCGGGGCGCGCAGCGGCTCGACGGTGCCGGGCCACTCGTCGAGGCCCTCCGTCTCCACGCCGTGCTCGATGCCGCGCTCGAAGAGGATCTGCATGCCCACGCAGATGCCCATGACGGGCCGCCCGCCGGAGAGCCGGCGGCCGATGATCCAGTCGCCGCGGGCCTCCTTGAGTCCCTGCATGCAGGCGGAGAAGGCCCCGACACCTGGGACGAGCAGCCCGTCGGCGTCCATGGCCTTGTCGTAGTCGCGAGTGATCTCCACGTCCGCGCCGACCCGCGCCAGCGCGCGCTCCGCGGAACGTACGTTTCCGAAGCCGTAGTCGAAGACCACGACCGTCTTGGTCGGTCGGGCTGCGCTCATTCCCAGATCCCTTGGATTCGCAGGACTCCCGCCGCGAGGCACATCGCGGAGGCGAGGGCCAGCAGGACGACGACCGACTTGGGCATCTTCTGCTTCTGGAAGGAGTAGACGCCGCCGGCCAGGAAGAGGCCGAAGACGATGAGGATGGTGTTCAGGCCGTTCACTGCTAGAGGGCGCCCTTCGTGGAGGGCAGGATCCCGGCGGCGCGCGGGTCGAACTCCGCCGCGTAGCGCAGGGCGCGGGCGAGGGCCTTGAACTGGCACTCCACGATGTGGTGGGCGTTGCGGCCGTACGGGACGTGGATGTGCAGGGCGATCTGGGCCTGCGCGACGAAGGACTCGAAGATGTGCCGGGTCATCGTCGTGTCGTACTCGCCGATCATCGGCGCCATGTTCTCGGGCTCGGTGTGCACGAGGTACGGGCGGCCCGACAGGTCGACGGTCACCTGGGCGAGGGACTCGTCGAGCGGCACGGTGCAGTTGCCGAAGCGGTAGATGCCGACCTTGTCGCCGAGGGCCTGCCTGAAGGCGGCGCCGAGGGCGAGGGCGGTGTCCTCGATGGTGTGGTGGCTGTCGATGTGCAGGTCGCCGTCCGTCTTGACCGTGAGGTCGAAGAGGCCGTGGCGGCCGAGCTGGTCGAGCATGTGGTCGTAGAAGCCCACGCCCGTCGAGACGTCGACCTTGCCGGTGCCGTCGAGGTTTATCTCGACGAGGACCGAGGTCTCCTTCGTGGTCCGTTCGACCCGTCCGATGCGGCTCATGCGTGCTGCTCCTTCTTCAGTGCGCGAACCGCTTCCAGGAACGCGTCGTTCTCTGCCGGGGTGCCGGCGGTGACCCGCAGCCAGCCCGGTACGCCGTTGTCCCTGACCAGGACACCCTGGTCGAGGATCTTCCGCCAGGCGGTGGGCGAGTGCGCGAACTTCCCGAACTGGATGAAGTTCGCGTCGGACTCGGTGACCTCGTAGCCGATGGCCCGCAGCTCGGTGACCAGGCGGTCCCGCTCGGCCTTGAGCTGTTCGACGTAGCCGAGCAGGGTGTCGGTGTGCTCCAGGGCGGCCAGCGCGGTCGCCTGGGTGACGGCCGACAGGTGGTACGGCAGCCGCACGAGCTGCACGGCGTCGACCACGGCCGGGTGCGCGGCCAGGTAGCCCAGGCGCAGCCCGGCGGCGCCGAAGGCCTTGGACATGGTCCGGGAGACCACCAGGTTCGGCCTGCCCTCGATCAGCGGCAGGAGCGAGTCCCGGTGGCTGAACTCCACGTACGCCTCGTCCACGATGACCAGGGAGGGCTTGGCCGCCTGCGCCGCCTCGTAGAGCGCGAGGACGGTCTGCGCCCCGACCGCGGTACCCGTGGGGTTGTTGGGCGAGGTGATGAAGACGACGTCGGGCGCGCTCTCGGCGATCGCCCGCTCGGCCGCCTCCACGTCGATGGTGAAGTCCTCCCGGCGCGGGCCGGAGATCCAGCCCGTGCCGGTGCCGCGCGCGATGAGCGCGTGCATGGAGTAGGAGGGCTCGAAGCCGATCGCGGTCCGGCCCGGCCCGCCGAAGGTCTGGAGCAGCTGCTGGATGACCTCGTTGGAGCCGTTGGCGGCCCAGACGTTCTCCAGCGCGACCGGGTGCTTGCCGGTGCGGGTGAGGTACGCGGCCAGCTCGGTCCGCAGCTCGACCGCGTCCCGGTCGGGGTAGCGGTTGAGGGTGCGGGCGGCCTCGGCGACCCGCTCGGCGATCCGCGCGACGAGCTCGGCGGGGAGCTCGTACGGGTTCTCGTTGGTGTTCAGCTGGACGGGCACGTCGAGCTGCGGGGCGCCGTACGGGGTCTTGCCGCGCAGCTCGTCCCGGATGGGGAGGTCGTCGATGCCGACCTGGTCGTACGAGGTCACGTGAGGGGCACCTTCCACCCGAAGCGCGCCTTGAGGGCCGCGCCGTGCGCGGGCAGGTCCTCGGCCTCGGCGAGGGTCACCACGTGGTGGGTGACCTCGGCGAGGGCGTCGCGCGTGTAGTCGACGATGTGGATGCCGCGCAGGAAGGACTGGACGGACAGGCCGGAGGAGTGGCAGGCGCAGCCGCCGGTCGGCAGCACGTGGTTCGAGCCGGCGCAGTAGTCGCCGAGGGAGACCGGGGCCCACGGGCCGACGAAGATCGCGCCGGCGTTGCGCACGCGGGCGGCCCAGGCGGCGGCGTCGGCGGTCTGGATCTCCAGGTGCTCGGCGCCGTACGCGTCGACGACCTTGAGGCCGTCCTCCAGGCTGTCGACCAGCACGATCGCGGACTGCTTGCCCGCGAGCGCCGGCTTGATCCGGTCCTCGACGTGCTTGGTGGCGGCGACCTGCGGCGCCAGCTCGCGTTCGACGGCGGCCGCGAGCTCCTGCGAGTCCGTCACGAGCACGGCGGCGGCCAGCGGGTCGTGCTCGGCCTGGCTGATCAGGTCGGCGGCGACGTGCACCGGGTCGGCCGTGGAGTCCGCGAGGACCGCGATCTCGGTGGGGCCGGCCTCGGTGTCGATGCCGATGCGGCCGGTGAAGTAGCGCTTGGCGGCGGCCACCCAGATGTTGCCGGGGCCCGTCACCATGTTGACCGGGAGGCAGTCCTCCGTGCCGTACGCGAACATCGCGACGGCCACGGCTCCGCCGGCCGCGTACACCTCGTCCACACCGAGCAGCGCGCACGCGGCGAGGATCGTCGGGTGCGGCAGCCCGCCGAACTCCTTCTGCGGCGGGGACGCGAGCGCGATCGACTCGACGCCCGCCTCCTGCGCCGGGACGACGTTCATGACGACGGAGGACGGGTACACGGACCGGCCGCCCGGGGCGTACAGACCCACGCGCTCGACCGGAACCCACTTCTCGGTCACGGTTCCGCCGGGGACCACCTGGGTGGTGTGCTCACCGCGGCGCTGCTCGCGGTGGACGATGCGGGCGCGCCGGATCGACTCCTCCAGTGCGGCCCGCACGGCCGGGTCGAGCTCGTCGAGGGCGGTCTTGAGGGCCTCGGCGGGGACCCTGACCTGCTCCAGCGTGACGCCGTCGAACTTCTGGGCGTACTCGATCAACGCCGCCGTGCCGCGATGATGGACGTCCTCGCAGATGGGCCGCACCTTCTCCAGGGCGGCTTCCACGTCGAACTCGGCACGGGGCAGCAGATCGCGCAGGGCGCCACCCTCGGGGAGGGCGTCACCGCGCAGGTCGATACGAGAGATCACCTCCCAATTCTCTCAGACCGCCTCCCGCCACCGTCCGCCCGTATCACTGGCTGATACACGCCCCGGATGTCACAGGCGCCCACTAGCGTTCCCTTACACGTATGCACAGCGGAGGGGGGCCGCCATGGCGGAGGCACGGCCGGGCGAGCAACCCGCGGATCTCACCGATCCCGAGCGGCGCATGTGGCAGGCGTACCGGACGGGCACCGTCTGCGATCTCAGCGCCCGCGCCGCAAACGAGGACGATCCGCACGACAGCGGGCGGACGTGGGGCCCCGGGCGCAGCGTCCGCGCCCAGGTCGTGGCGCTCCTGCTGCTGCACGGTCCGCCGCCGGTGCCGGGCCGGGTGGCCTCGCTGAAGCTGCGCGGGGTGCGGATCACGGGTCGGCTCGACCTGTCCGGCGGGACCGTGCAGCCGTACGTCGAACTCCAGTCCTGTCGCTTCGACAGTGAGATCCAGCTGTCCGAGACCCGGTTCATCACCCTCCGCATGATCAACTGCGCGATACCCCGGCTGGACGCCTCCCGGCTGCACACCGAGGGCGATCTGCACCTGCCGCGCTGCCGCGTGGCCCGCGGGATCCGGCTGACCGACGCGCAGATCGGCACCGACCTGCTGATCAGCCAGGCCGTGGTGCGCTGGGACAACAAGGGCCGGGCCATCGCCGCGGACGGGATGTCGGTCGCGCAGGACTTCCAGGGGGAGCTGCTGGAGACGGACGGGGAGGTGAGCCTGCGCGGCGCGAAGGTCGGCGTGTCGATGAACCTGCGGGGGGCCCGGCTGCGCAATCCGCAGGGGCGGCGCGCGCTGAACGCCCCGCAGCTGACCGTCGAGCGGACCCTGTACCTGACCTCGATCGCCCTGGACTACGTCCCCGGCGACTCCGGCTCCTCCACTCCCCCGTACGGGCTGGGCCAGACGCCCACGCGCGGGCAGCGGGCCCAGCGCTTCGAGTGCCGGGGCGGGCTGCGCCTGGACGACGGCCGCTTCGGCGACGCCGTCGACTTCTACGGCGCCCGGTTCGTCCTGGCCGAGGAGCAGGAGGTCTCGCTGCGCCGGATCCAGACCCCGGAGCTGCGGTTCGTCGGGGAGCGGCCGGAGGCGGGGCGGGTGGTGCTGTCGGGGGCCAAGGTGGTCAAGCTGGTCGACACCTCCACCAGCTGGCCCGGCCCCGGCGGGGTCTCGATGGAGGGGTTCGCGTACGAGAACCTGGCCCCCCGCGGCCACTTCCCGCTGGCCCGCCGGCTCGACTGGGTGGCGGCGGCCACCCCGGAGTACTCGCCGGAGCCGTACGAGCGGCTGGCCTCCGTCCTGCGCGCCAGCGGCGAGGACGCGGACGCCCGCGAGGTGCTGCTGGCCAAGCAGCGCCGGCGCCGGGCCACCCTGCCGACGGCGCTCAAGGCCTGGGGGTACCTCCAGGACTGGACGGTGGCGTACGGGTACCGCCCGGGGCGGGCGGCGCTGTGGATGGCGGTGCTGTGGGCGGCGGGCGGGCTGCTGTTCTCCCGGCACGAACCACCCCCGATCAAGGCGGACGAGCACCCGCACTGGGACGCCGCCCTGTACGCCCTGGACCTCCTGCTCCCGGTGATCGATCTCGGCCAGGACGGCCAATGGGACATGCGGGGGGCCTGGCAGTGGGGCTCGGCGGCGCTGGTGCTGCTGGGCTGGACCCTGGCGACGACGGTGGCGGCGGGCGCCTCACGGCTGCTCAGGCGCGGCTGACCCCGGAGGGGTGCGGACAACTGAGGTGACAGCCCCGGGCCCCCGGCCACTACCCTGTGCCTCGTGACCTCCGTTCGCCTGCCCCTCTTCCCGCTGAACACGGTGCTGTTCCCGGGACTCGTCCTCCCGCTGAACGTGTTCGAGGAGCGTTATCGCGCCATGATGCGCGAGCTGCTGAAGACCGGCGACGAGGAGCCGCGCCGTTTCGCGGTCGTGGCGATCCGCGACGGCCGGGAGGTCGCGCCGACCGCGCCGGGCCTGCCGGACCAGACGGCGCTGCCCGAGCGGGGCCCGACGGCGGGCTTCGGCCCGGACCCCGCCCAGGCCTTCCACCGGGTGGGCTGCATCGCGGACGCGGCCACGATCCGGGAGCGGGAGGACGGCAGCTTCGAGGTGCTCGCCACCGGTACCGCGCGGGTGCGCCTGCTGTCGGTGGACGCCTCGGGCCCGTACCTGGTCGCGGAGCTGGAGGAACTGCCGGAAGACGCGGGCGAGGGCGCGGGCGCGCTGGCGGAGGGGGTCCTGCGGGCCTTCCGGAACTACCAGAAGCGGCTGGCGGGCGCCCGGGAGCGGTCCCTGGCCTCGGCGGCGGAGCTGCCGGACGAGCCGTCGGTGGTCTCGTACCTGGTGGCGGCCGCGGCCGTACTGGACATCCCGGCGAAACAGCGGCTGCTCCAGGCACCGGACACCGCGACGCGGCTCGCGGAGGAACTGAAGCTGCTGCGCGCGGAGACGGCCGTCATCCGCCACCTGCCGTCGCTGCCGGCGGTGGACCTGACGCGTACGCCGACGAGCCCGAACTGATGGCGGAAGACTGATGGCGAAGGACTGATGGCGAAGAAGAAAGCCCCTGCGGGGACCCCGGCGATCGCCGCCCTGAACTCCGCCCGGGCGCAGTTCACGGTGCACGCGTACGAGCACGACCCGGCGCACCCCTCGTACGGCGAGGAGGCGGCCCAGGCCATGGGGGTCTCCCCCGACCGGGTCTTCAAGACGCTGGTCGCGGAGGTGGACGGCGTGCTGACGGTGGCGGTGGTCCCGGTCTCGGGGAGCCTGGACCTGAAGGCGCTCGCGACCGCCGTCTCGGGGAAGCGGGCGGCGATGGCCGACCCGGCGCTGGCGGAGCGCACGACGGGCTACGTACGGGGCGGCATCTCCCCGCTGGGCCAGCGCAAGCGGCTGCGGACGGTGGTGGACGAGTCGGCGGGGGCGCACGCCACGATCTGCGTCTCGGCGGGCCGCCGGGGCCTGGAGGTGGAACTCGCGCCCGCCACCCTGGCGACGCTGACGGACGCCACCGTGGCGCCGATCGCCCGCGCCTAGGCAGTGTCCAGCGGGGTCCGCCGGGCGGGACCCCGGGCGGTCAGCCCCTCGGGGGCTCCGGCGCGGCCGGGTCCGAGGAGTCCGCCGCCGGGGCGGGAGACCCGTGGACGTGGGGCGGGGGGTAGACCCCCGGTTCGGGGCCGGGGCCGGACGGGTCCGGGTCGTGCGGGGTCCACAGGGCCGTCAGGCCGAGGTGGACGGCCACGGCGACCATCGGCCAGACCAGCAGCACCCCCTGCGCCAGCACCTGGAGCGGCGCGTCGAAGGCCACGCCCTTGCCCGCCTTCGCGGCGGCGGCGGCCACGTCCGAGGACGGCCCGAGCCACAGCCCCGTCCGCCACCCCACCAGGGAGGCGAAGCAGGACCCGATCATCAGCCCGATGACCAGCGGGACGCCGCCGCGGCGGCGCCACAGGAACACGAAGACGGCGCTCAGCAGGCCGAAGCCCAGCGACAGCAGGAAGAACGTCCCGTCGGCCCCGATCCGCGATTCGCTCTCGGAGTTCTTCAGGAAGACGGCCTCGCCGTTCGAGACGTACTGCGCCTTCGGCGCCAGCCACGCCCACAGCACTCCGAGGAGCACCCCGGCCACCCCGATCACCAGGGCCACGGCGGCCCCGTCGCGGATGTCCGCGGGGGTGATGCCCCCGGCGGAGCCGCCCGGCTTCTCGGACGGCAGCGGCGGTTCGTGCGGGGAGGGTGTGGTCAGGGCTTCGGTCACCCCCACATCGTGCCAGGTGCCGACGGAGCCGACATCAGCAGGACCGCCCTGCGGCGACCATCCGGCGATCGCCCGGCGCCGGCCCGGGGATCACCCCGGGGAGCGCCGCTTCAGCGGACGGCCGCCCGCCGGTACGCCCAGGTCGCGACGGCCAGCGAGAGCACGCCCACGGCCCCGCACACCCCGAGGTCCAGGACGACCGCCGCCCAGTCGGGATGCGGTGCGAACGTACGGGCGAAGGCCTCCACCCCGTACGTGGACGGCAGCAGGTCCCGCGCCCACACGATCACGTCCGGCATCCGCTCCGGCGGCAGCACCCCCAGCAGCAGCGCCGCAGACATGCCGAGCTGCCCGGCCAGCGTGGCCAGCTCCTGCCGCGGCGCCAGCAGCCCGAGCGCCGCCCCCAGCCCGGCCAGCGCGGCCCCGGCCAGCGGCACCACCGCGGCCAGGATCCACAGCCCGCCCATCGGCAGCCCGAACAGCAGGCATCCGAACACCGCCGTCACCAGCGTGCCCGGCAGGGTGAAGGAGGCGTACGCGGCGGCGGCGCCCAGCACCACGGAGGCGGGCGGCACGGGCAGCGTGGCGTAGTGGTCCAGGCCGCCTCCGGCGCGCAGCTGCCCGAAGTGCTGGGCGAGCAGGTTCAGCGCGACGAAGGCGACGACCAGCACGGAGGAGCCGGCGACGACGGCGCGGGCCTCCGAGCCGCCGTCCACCACGCCCCGCATCAGGATCATGATCCCGACGGACTGGAAGGTGGCCACGAACAGCAGCGGGATCCGCGACACCCGGGCCCGTGACAGCTGCGCCCGGTAGACGGCGGCCAGCGCGGGCAGCAACCGCGCCCGCGGGGCCAGGGGCGCCGCGGGGCGGGGCGCGGGGCCGCTCGCAGCGGCCTCGGACACCGGCGGCGGCTCCGGCGCGGGCCCGACGGCCTGCGCCAGCGCGCCGGACGAGCGCTCGCTCATGACTTCACCAGCCCTTTCGTCTTCCCGCCGAGGGCGAGGTACACGTCCTCCAGGCTGGGTGTCGCCAGGGTGAAGTCGTCGAGGGCCGCGAAGGCCGGGCCGCCCGTGACCGCGGCCACCGCGGCGCGCGCCTCGTCCGGTGCCAGCCGCATCACCCAGCGGCGTCCCGACACGACGGCGTCCCCGGCCAGCCGCGCGACCTCGGGCAGGTCCAGCGGAGCGCTCTCGCGCCACACCAGCTCCAGCCGGACCTCGCCGGAGACCCGCGCCTTCAGCCCGGCCGGTGAATCGCAGGCGATGACCCGGCCCTGGTCGATGACGGCGACCCGGTCCAGGACGGTCTCGGCCTCGATGACGTTGTGCGTGACGAGCAGGACGGTGGCCCCGTGCCGGGCGCGGCGCCGGTCGACGGCCGCCCACACGGCCCGCCGGGCCACGGGGTCCATGCCGGTCGTGGGCTCGTCGAGGACCAGCACCGGCCGCTGTCCGACCAGCGCGGCGGCGACGCACGCCAGCCGCCGCTGCCCTCCGGAGAGCTTCTTCAGGGGCCGCCCGGCGATCGCGGTCAGCCCGAGCTCCTCCAGTACGGCGTCCCGCTCGGCCCGCGCCGCGCGCAGGTCGAGCCCGCGCAGCCGTCCCGTGGTCTCGGCGGCCAGTGCGACGGTGAGCTCGTCGAGGGCGGTGGACTCCTGCCCGAGGTAGGCGAGCAGCCGGGCCGCCCGCTCGGGGTGGCGTACGAGGTCGTGGCCGAGCAGGGTCACGGAGCCGGAGTCGGGCCGCATCAGGCCGGTGAGCTGGCGGACCAGGGTGGACTTGCCGGCGCCGTTGGGGCCGAGGAGGCCGAAGATCTCGCCGCGCCTCACGTCCAGGCAGATCCCGTCGGTGGCGCGGGTCTCGGGCAGGGCGGGAGCCCCGCGCCGTCCCCGTACCGCGGGATACGTTTTGACCAGGTCACGCACCGCGCAGACCACGTCCGAGTCCGCGTCCGCGGCCACTGCCGTGTTCGGTTGTGCTGCTGCTGTGCCCGTACTCACGAGGGAGCAGCCTACGCGGCTTTCGTCCGGCCGCCGCCGGGAGGTGCCCCCCACGTCCTGGCCGGCGCCGGTGCCGGCGCCCCGACGGGGGCTACTCGGCCGCCGGCGAGGCCGGTCCCGCGGCCACGGCGGAGGGGGCGCCGGCGACGTGTTCGGCGGCGGCGCGGACGTCGATCTCCCGCCAGAACCCGGCGCGGATGGCGTAGCGGTCGTGCTCGTCGATCTGGTCGTCCTTGTGCGCGAGCAGCCCGAACCGGGCCGCGTAGCGCAGCAGCTCCCCGTCGATGCGGTGCGGGATCCGCGGGTACATCGTGGCGAGCTTCTGCAGGTGGACGGTTTCCGGCAGGCGCTCCATCCAGCGCCGGGCGAACACCTGGCCGACCTCGAAGGGGTCGCCGCCGACGGTGGTGATGTCCTCCTCGCGGTCCGCCCAGCGCTGCTCGGCGCTGGTGAGCTGGGCGAGGGTGGGCAGCGAGGCGGTCTCGGCGGGTTCGCCGAGCGGTCCGGCCCGGTCGATCCAGCCCTTGTCGGAGGACCAGCGCAGGGCGCTGCCGGCCGGGGGCTGGGCGCTGCCGCCGTGGCCGCCCGCGGGACCGGGCTGCTGGCCGGGGGCGCGCAGCGAGCCGGCGAGGTCCTTGGGCGTGGGTACGGCCTTGCCCCCGGCGGCGGGGGCGGGCACGGGGGCGCCGCTCCCTGCGGGCTCGGCGGGTGCGGGGGCCGCGGCGCCGTTGGTCCCGGCGCTGCGGGCGGCCTCGGCGAGGGCCGCCTCGGGCAGCGGGGCGGAGAGGATCGCCGCGATCTCGGGGCGGGGCGCGGGCGGCGGCGCGCACAGTCCGGCGAGGTCCTTGGCGCGGACGGCCCGGGTGATCCAGGCCCGGTCCAGGACGCGGCGTTCGTCGGCCTCGGCGACGAGGTCCTCGGACTGGTTGTAGTCGCCGTCGGCGGCCTGGACGGCCCACAGGTGGACGGCGACCCCGTGCTCCTTGGCGGACATCAGGCCGGGCAGCAGGTCCCCGTCGCCCGTGACGAGGACGACGTCGGAGCAGGCGCGGTTGCGGGCCAGCTCGGTCAGCTCGGCGTGCATGGCGGCGTCCACGCCCTTCTGCGCCCAGCGGCCGTCGCTGCGGGTCAGGGCACCGAGGCGGACGGTGACGCGGGACATGACGCGCAGCCGCCGGTGTTCGGGCTGGGGCACGCGGTCGGGTGCGCCGTCGAACCAGTAGATGCGCAGCAGGGGCTGCTCGGTGTCGGCCTCCGCGCGCTCGCGCAGGCCCTGGATCAGGGCGGCATGGTCGACGGTGATGCGGGAGCGGGAGGGCTCCCCGGCGAGAAGACTGGCGGCGGCGCCCAGCAGATAGCCGGCGTCCACCAGGACGACGCAGCGGTCCACGCGTACCACCCTCTTCCCTGGGGATCCTCTGTGTGTGTCGCGGGTTCCCCGAGTCTGCCCGACCGCAAGGGTGTTGACGGCCGGAACTCGATCATCGGCGTGGCGGATCTCGGACTCGCCCCGGAACGGGGGGCCGGCGACTACGCGGAGTCAAGATCCAAAATGCGCGGTTTGTGGCGTCGTGTGAGGGTGAAGGCGGTCCTGGCCCCTAGACCCTCACGGAGGCTCCACCATGGCCAAGAACAAGAACCGCCAGCACGAACAGAAGCAACAGGCCCGCTCCTCCTCGCAGGATCCGTCGAAGAGCTCGTCGGCATCGGTGTCCGAGCCCTCGGGCGGCGCCCCGAGCCCGATGGACATGGCGCGCAAGGGCAAGCAGAAGAAGTTCGGCCACAACTGACGCCTCCGCGAGCACCACGCACGAGGGCGCGCCCAGAGCTCTGGGCGCGCCCTTCTTCACGTTCCGCTACGGGTGCGGGCCCGTACGAGGCCTCCCGCGACCGGCGCTATCCGGCCAGGCAGGACGGCCCGAGGAGCACCTTGAGGTCACCGAAGAGCGCGGGATCGGGCTGGACCCGGTGCTTGTCGAGGCGCAGCACGGTGGTGGAGCGCGGTCCCTGGAGCTTGATCCGGACCTCGGTGTTGCCCCGGTGGTGCCGCAGGATCTCGCCCAGCCGGGTGACCATCGGAGGAGTGACCTTGACCGTCGGGATGGTGAGGACGACGGGGGCGTTCGTCCCGGCCGAGGAGAGGTCGGGGACCATCATCTCCATGGCGACGAGCCGGGGGACGTCCTCGCGCTTGTCGAGGCGGCCCTTGACGAAGACGACGGTGTCCTCGACCAGCTGCGTGGAGACGAGCTGGTAGGTCGCCGGGAAGAACATGCACTCGATGGAGCCCGCGAGGTCCTCGACGGTGGCGATGGCCCAGGCGTTGCCCTGCTTGGTCATCTTGCGCTGGAGGCCGGAGATGATGCCGCCGATGGTGACGACGGCGCCGTCGGAGTGCTCCCCGCCGGTCAGCTGGGAGATGCCGGCGTCGGTCTTGTCGGAGAGCACGTGCTCCAGGCCGAAGAGCGGGTGGTCGGAGACGTACAGCCCGAGCATCTCGCGCTCCTGCGCGAGCAGGTAGGACTTCTCCCACTCCACGTCGGAGAACTCGACGTCGAGCCCGAAGCCGGGCTCGTCGCCCGCGCCCTCGTCACCCATGGCGCCGAAGAGGTCGAACTGTCCCTCGGCCTCCTTGCGCTTGACCGCGACCACGTTGTCGATCATCGGCTCGTGGTGGGCGACCAGGCCTTTGCGGGTGTGGCCCATCTCGTCGAAGGCGCCGGCCTTGATCAGGGACTCGATGGTGCGCTTGTTGCAGACGACGGCCTCGACCTTGTCCAGGAAGTCGGGGAAGGAGGAGAACTTCCCCTTCGCCTTCCTGGTCTTGATGATCGACTCGACGACGTTCTGGCCGACGTTGCGCACCGCGGTCAGGCCGAAGAGGATCACGTCGTCGCCCTGGGCCGCGAAGTTCGGCTCGGACTCGTTGACGTTCGGCGGGAGCACCTTGATGCCCATGCGCCGGCACTCGTTCAGGTAGATCGCGGACTTGTCCTTGTCGTCCTTGACCGAGGTGAGCAGGCCCGCCATGTACTCGGCCGGGTAGTTCGCCTTCAGGTAGGCGGTCCAGTACGAGACCAGGCCGTACGCGGCGGAGTGGGCCTTGTTGAAGGCGTAGCCGGCGAAGGGGACCAGGACGTCCCACAGCGCCTTGATCGCCGCGTCGCTGAAGCCCTTCTTGCGCGCGCCCTCCTCGAAGATGACGAAGTTCTTCGCCAGCTCCTCGGGCTTCTTCTTGCCCATCACGCGGCGCAGGATGTCGGCCTCGCCGAGCGAGTAGCCGGCGATGATCTGGGCGGCCTTCTGGACCTGCTCCTGGTAGACGATGAGGCCGTAGGTGACGTCCAGGACCTCCCGCAGCGGCTCTTCGAGCTCCGGGTGGATCGGGGTGATCTCCTGCTGCTTGTTCTTGCGCAGGGCGTAGTTCGTGTGCGAGTTCATGCCCATCGGGCCCGGCCGGTACAGGGCCGAGACGGCGGAGATGTCCTCGAAGTTGTCGGGCTTCATCAGGCGCAGCAGGGAGCGCATGGGCCCGCCGTCGAACTGGAAGACGCCGAGGGTGTCGCCGCGGCCGAGCAGTTCGAAGGTCTTGGGGTCGTCGAGCGGCAGGGCCAGGAGGTCGATGTCGATCCCCTTGTTGGCCTTCACCATCTTGACGGCGTCGTCCATGATCGTGAGGTTGCGCAGGCCGAGGAAGTCCATCTTCAGCAGGCCGAGCGACTCGCAGCTCGGGTAGTCCCACTGGGTGATGGTGACGCCGTCGGTGTGCCGCACCCAGACGGGCACGTGGTCGGTGATCGTCTCGCTGGACATGATCACGCCGGCGGCGTGCACGCCCATCTGGCGGACCAGGCCCTCCACACCGCGGGCGGTGTCGATGACCTTCTTCACGTCCGGCTCGTTCTCGTACATCGAGCGGATCTCGCCCGCTTCGCTGTAGCGGGGGTGGGCCGGGTCGAGGATGCCGGAGAGCGGGATGCCCTTGCCGAGGACGTCGGCGGGCATGGCCTTGGTGAGCCGGTCGCCCATGGCGTACGGGTAGCCCAGCACGCGGGCCGAGTCCTTGATCGCGTTCTTGGCCTTGATGGTGCCGTAGGTGCCGATCATGGCCACCTTGTCCTGGCCGTACTTCTCCGTCACGTACCGGATCACCTCGACGCGCCTGCGCTCGTCGAAGTCGATGTCGACATCGGGCATGGAGACGCGCTCGGGGTTCAGGAAGCGCTCGAAGATCAGACCGTGGGTGAGCGGGTCGAGGTCGGTGATGCCCATGGCGTACGCGACGATCGAGCCGGCCGCGGAGCCTCGGCCCGGGCCCACCGCGATGCCCTGGTTCTTGGCCCACATGATGAAGTCGGCGACCACGAGGAAGTAGCCGGGGAAGCCCATCGAGATGATCGTGTCCATCTCGTACTCGGCCTGCTTCATCCGGTCCTCCGGGATGCCTCCCGGGTAGCGGCGGTGCATGCCGCGCATGGTCTCCTCGCGGAACCAGCTGACCTCGGTGTGGCCCTCCGGGATGTCGAACTTCGGCATGAGGTTGCGGAACTTGAACATGCCCTCGGTGTCGATCTGGTCCGCGACCAGCCGCGTGTTGGCGCAGCCCTCCTGCCAGGCGTCCGAGGAGTCGATGGCGTACATCTCGTCGGTCGACTTGAGGTAGTAGCCCGTGCCGTCGAAGCGGAAGCGGTCCGGGTCCGAGAGGTTCTTGCCGGTCTGGATGCACAGCAGGGCGTCGTGCGCGGAGGCCTCGCTCGCGTACGTGTAGTGCGAGTCGTTCGTGACCAGCGGCGGGATGCCGAGCTTCTTGCCGATCTCCAGCAGCCCGTCGCGCACCCGGCGCTCGATCTCGATGCCGTGGTCCATCAGCTCCAGGAAGTAGCGCCCCTCGCCGAAGATGTCCTTGTAGTCGGAGGCCGCCTGCACGGCCTCGTCGAACTGGCCGAGGCGCAGCCTGGTCTGCACCTCGCCGGAGGGGCAGCCGGTGGAGGCGATCAGGCCCTCGGACCACTTGGAGATGGTCTCCTTGTCCATCCGCGGCCACTTCGTGAGCCAGCCCTCGGCGTACGCGTCGGAGGACAGCCGGAAGATGTTGTGCAGGCCGGTGGCGTTGGAGGCCCAGATGGTCTTGTGGGTGTAGCCACCGGAACCGGAGACGTCGTCGCGCTTCTGGTGCGGCTGGCCCCACTGGATGCGCCGCTTGTTGCGCCGGGACTCGGGCGCCACGTACGCCTCGATGCCGATGATCGGCGTGATCCCGGCCTTCTGGGCGGTGTGGAAGAAGTCGTAGGCACCGTGCAGGTTGCCGTGGTCGGACATGGCGATGTGCGTCATGCCCATCTCGTTGCACGCGTTGAACATGTCCTTCAGCCGCGCGGCACCGTCCAGCAGCGAGTACTGGGTGTGGACGTGCAGGTGCGTGAACGGCGGCTTGGTCACGGTGGCAGACCTCCGGGGGGAACGAGGGGGGCAGCCTCGAAGTCTACGTCGGTGGAATGACACGAGCCGGGCACCGACCGGTACCTTCATCCGTTGCAGACCCAAGGACACCTGTCCGAAAAACGAACCACCCGCGCCACCAGGAGGCACCCGCCATGGCGGTCCCCGAGACGACGAACGAGCAGCGCGCCGAGCAGATACTCGATGTGTTCGACACGGCATTCGGTGAGCTGCTCGCCGCCGACCCCGCGGCCTTCCAGGTCAAGTTCCGCAAGATGGCGGCGTCGGCCTTCGCCTTCTACCGCGGCACGGCCTGCCTCTTCTACGCCGACCTGGAGCGCGACCGCCACGGCGGGCCCTACCTGGACGAGCGCACGGGCCGGGTGTGGATCCACGGCGATCTGCACGCCGAGAACTTCGGCACGTACATGGATGCGAACGGCCGCCTGATCTTCAACGTCAACGACTTCGACGAGGCGTACGTCGGCCCCTTCACCTGGGACCTCAAGCGGTTCGCGGCCTCCGTCGCCCTGATCGGCTACACCAAGGCGCTCAGTGACGAGCAGATCAGCGACCTGGTGCGGACCTACGCGGCCGCCTACCGCGAGCGGATCCACCGCCTGGCCACCGGCGCCAAGAACGAGGAAGTGCCCTCCTTCACCCTGGACACCGCCGAGGGCCCCCTGCTGGGCGCCCTGCGCTCGGCCCGCTCCCGCACCCGCTTCTCCCTGCTGGACTCGATGACCGAGATCCGCGACTACGAGCGCCGCTTCGCCTCCGGCGGCGGCTCGATCGAGCTGGACGCGGCCACCCGGTACAAGGTGCTCGCCGCCTTCGACGGGTACCTGGAGACCCTGCCGGACGAGTCCCTGGTGCGGCCCGACTCCTACCGTGTCAAGGACGTGGTGGGCCGCCGCGGCGTCGGGATCGGCTCGGCCGGCCTGCCCTCGTACAACATCCTGCTGGAGGGGCACAGCGACGCCCTGGAGAACGACGTCGTGATCTACCTCAAGCAGGCGCAGACCCCGGCCGTCTCCCGGCACATCACCGACCGGGCCGTACGGGACTACTTCCGGCACGAGGGGCACCGCACGGTGATCTCCCAGCGGGCCCTGCAGGCCCACGCCGACCCGTGGCTGGGCTGGACGGAGCTGGACGGCTCCGGCCAGCTGGTGGCCGAGGTCTCCCCGTACGCGGTGGACCTGGACTGGTCGGACCTGGACGACCCCGAGGAGATCGCGGCCGTCGTCGCGGACCTCGGCCGGGCGACGGCGACCATGCACGCCGCGGCCGACGAGGCCGAGAGCGGGCACTCCCTGGTGCCGTTCTCCACCGAGCGGGCCATCGACGCGGTGATCGCCGCCGACGAGGAGGGCTTCGCGGAGCTGCTGGTCGACTTCGCGCACGCGTACGGGGCCCGGGCCCGCGCCGACCACCAGATCTTCGTGGACCTGTTCCGCAACGGCCGCATCACGCGCTGACGGGCCCACGCACCGGGCGCAGCGGGGAGGGGCCGCAGGAACCGGCCGTTCCGGGGCCTGGGACCCCTCCTCACAGGGTCTCGTGGCAGACTCGCGGCGATGGACATATCGAGGGCAGGACTGAGAGGGCTGCGGGCCGCGCTGTTCAGCGCGCTCGTCGTGCTGCTCTCGGCCGGCTCGCACGTCCTGATGTCCCGCGTCCCGCTGCCCCCCGCCCTCGCGGCCGGGGCCTTCGCCGGCGTGTTCCTGCTCACGTACGCGCTGGCCGGCCGCGAGCGGGGCTTCGGCCCCATCGCCGGACTGCTCGTTCCGCTGGAGCTGGCGGCCGACACGGTCTTCACGGCCGGACAGCACGTCTGCTACGGCCCGGCCGGCGGGCCCGTGGCCGGGCCGCTGCGGGCCATGGGCTTCGACGAACTGTGCGGCGGCCCGCCGCTGGGCGGCCCGCTGGCCGAGGTGCCCGGGGCCGTCCCCGACCCGGTGGCCCTGCTCGCCTCGGCCGGGGCCTGGACCCCGTGGCTGCTGCTCGGCGCCCACGTCTCCGTCGGGCTGCTCGCCGCGGCCTGGCTGCGGTACGGGGAGAAGGCGCTGGGCCAGCTGCTGCGCGCGGTGGCCGCCTCCGCGTTCCGGCCCCTGCTGCTGGCGGCGGCCTCGGCGGTCGCCGCCCTCGGCCCGGTGCGGCGGATGCCGCGCCCGGCCCCGGCGGGCGCGGGGGCCCGTACCCGCTTCCCCGCCCACTCCGTGGGCCGCCGGGGACCTCCCGTACGCGGCGCGCTCGTCTGCGCCTGACCCACGTACGCAGTCCCCTTTCCCCCGCCACACCCCACGGAGATCACCATGAGTTCACGCAACAGCCAGGCCAACAAGGCGGCGGCCCGCGAGCGGCTGCGCGCCGAGCGCGAGAAGCAGGCCAAGAAGGCGAAGGCGCGCCGCCAGGTCCTGGTGGCCGGCGCCGTCGTCGCCGTCCTGGCCGTGGCCGGCGGCGTCGGCTACCTGGTCGTCCAGTCGAACAAGCCGAGCGAGTGGGAGAAGGCCGCCGACGCGACCCTGGTCGCCCCGAAGAACACCTCGGGCGACAACGGCACCACCGTCGTCATAGGCAAGGCCGACGCCAAGAAGACCCTGGAGGTCTACGAGGACTCGCGCTGCCCGGTCTGCTCCCAGTTCGAGCAGTCCGTGGGCCCGCAGATCAAGAAGGACGTCGACGCCGGCAAGTACAAGATCCAGTACATCGGTGCCACCTTCCTGGACAAGGGCTTCGGCGGCACCGGTGCGAAGAACGCGCTGAGCGCGCTGGGCGCGGCCCTGAACGTCAGCCCCGAGGCCTTCCTGGAGTACAAGAGCGCCCTGTACTCCAAGGAGAACCACCCCGAGGAGCGCGACGACAAGTTCGGCAAGGACGACTACCTGCTCAAGATCGCGGACCAGGTGCCGGCGCTCAAGGGCAACGCCGAGTTCAAGAAGGCCGTCGAGGACGGCACGTACAACCGCTGGGCCATCGAGATGTCGAAGGTCTTCGACAAGAGCGGCATGACGGGCACCCCGTCGCTGAAGATGGACGGCAAGAAGGTCGAGGTCAAGATGACCCCGCAGGAGTTCACGGCCGAGGTCGACAAGGCCCTCGCGGGCTGACCCGCCGAACAGGCCGGTGGGGCAACGGGCGGGCGCACTCGAAGAGTTCGCCCGCCCGTTGCCTTACGAGGGGTGTTCCCCTGGGTGTACCCGTCAGTAATATGCCGGTCCGTGACCAGTCATCTCCCCTCCGCCACCGCGGCGACCCCGCGCCGCCGTACGGTCGTCAAGGCCGCTGCGGCCACCGCCGCCCTCGCGCCCTTCGCGACAGCCGCCCTGGGCGCCTCCCCCGCGTCGGCGGCCTCGAACGGGCCCGCCTTCCTGCACGGCGTCGCCTCCGGTGACCCGCTGCCCGACGGGATCCTGCTGTGGACCCGCGTCACCCCGACCCCCGAAGCCGTGCCCGGCTCCGGCGCCGGCCCTGCCACCCAGGTGACCTGGGAGGTCGCCGAGGACAAGGCCTTCTCCCGCATCGTGGCCGGCGGCTCCGTCACCGCGACCGCCGCCACCGACCACACGGTCAAGGCGGACGTCCGCGGACTGCGGCCGCAGACCCCGTACTTCTACCGGTTCACCGCGGGCGCGGCCGTCTCCCCGGTGGGGCGCACCCTGACGGCACCGGGCCACGACGCGAGCACCCCCGGGGTCCGCTTCGGCGTGGTCTCCTGCGCCAACTGGGAGGCCGGCTACTTCTCGGCCTACCGCCACCTGGCCGCCCGCACCGACCTGCACGCGATCCTGCACCTGGGCGACTACATCTACGAGTACGCCAACGGGGCCTACCCCGAGGCGAAGTACGTCGTACGCGCGCACGAGCCCCGGCACGAGATCCTCACCCTCGCCGACTACCGGACCCGGCACGGCACGTACAAGACCGACACCGACCTCCAGGCGCTGCACGCCGCCCACGCGATCGTCGCGATATGGGACGACCACGAGTTCGCCAACGACTCCTGGTCGGGCGGGGCCGAGAACCACACCCCCGCCACCGAGGGCGACTGGGCGGCCCGCGCGGCCGCCGCCAAGCAGGCGTACTTCGAGTGGATGCCGGTGCGCACCTCCACGGCCGGCACCGTCTACCGGCGGCTGCGCTTCGGCAACCTCGCCGACCTGCACCTGCTGGACCTGCGCACCTTCCGCTCCCAGCAGGCCAAGGTCGGCAGCGGCGCGGTGGACGACCCCGAGCGCACCATCACCGGCCGGGCCCAGCTGGACTGGCTCAAGTCGGGTCTCGCGAGCTCGAACGCGACCTGGAAGCTGGTCGGCACCTCGGTGATGATCTCACCGGTGGCCTTCGGCTCGCTGCCCGCGCACCTGCTGGCGCCGCTGGCGAAGCTGCTGGGCCTGCCCGAGGGCGGCCTCGCGATCAACGTGGACCAGTGGGACGGCTACACGGACGACCGCAAGGAGCTGCTGAACCACCTCAAGGACCAGAAGATCAAGAACACGGTCTTCCTCACCGGCGACATCCACATGGCCTGGGCCAACGAGGTCCCGATGAACATGGCGACCTACCCGGGCTCGGGTACGGCGGCCACCGAGTTCGTGGTGACGTCGGTGACCTCCGACAACATCGACGACCTCCTGCACGTGCCGGCGGACACCGCCTCGCTCGTAGCGGAGGCCGCGGTCAAGGCCGCCAACTGGCACGTGAAGTGGCTGGACATGGACGCCCACGGCTACGGGGTGCTGGACGTGACGGCCGAGCGCTCGCAGATGGACTACTACGCCGTGTCCGACAAGCGGAATCCGGCCGCCACCGCCGCGTGGACCCGTTCGTACCGCACGGCGAACGGCACGCAGAAGGTGGAGCGGTCGTACCAGCCGGTGGGCTGAGGTCCTATTGACGACCCGTCAAATCTCCTGCTGGAAGGGGCGCCTGGTGCAGACCAGGTGCCCCTTCGTCATCAGACGCAACAAATCTTTTACGCAAAGGGCTTGCTCAGTGCATGACATGGACACATAAGCTTCGCGCCAGCGTGAGGAACTCCCTCACCCCCCACCACGCTTCCGCGAGGAGTCAACGTGCGCGCTTCCGCCCGCATATCCCCCATGCTCCGACGCCGCCTCATGGGAACGGCCGTTCTGGCCGGAACCCTGGCGTTCGCCCCGCTCACGGCCCCCACGACCGTGGCCGCGGCGCCCAAGACCGGCGCCGAGGCCTGTGCCGACGCCGGCACCGCCTCCGCCAACGCCCGCGTCGCCCGCCCGAAGGACAAGAGCGCGGCCGACCCCAACGAGGTGACGGACGCCCAGGTCAAGGCCATGGACGCCGACCTGGCCAAGAAGAGCGCCGAGCTGGGCCCGCAGCGCCAGATGCGCGCCGCCGAGGCCACCGCCGCGACGACCATCCCGGTGTACGTCCACGTCATCACGTCCGGCTCCGCCGGCAAGCTGACCGCCACGGACATCAGCAACCAGATCGCGGTCCTCAACGCCGCGTACAGCGGCAAGGGCACGGGCAACGTCGACTCGGGCTACCAGTTCTCGCTGGTCTCCACCGACTACACCGACAACGCCGCCTGGTACAACGTCTCGGACGGCACCCAGGCCGAGACGGACATGAAGAACGCCCTGCGCAAGGGCGGCTCCAACGCGCTCAACCTGTACACCGCCAACCTCGGCGGCGGCCTCCTCGGCTGGGCGACCTTCCCGAGCTCCTACGCCTCGCAGCCCAAGATGGACGGCGTCGTCATCCTCAACACCTCGCTGCCGGGCGGCTCCGCCGCCAACTACAACGAGGGCGACACCGCCACCCACGAGGTCGGCCACTGGATGGGCCTGTACCACACCTTCCAGGGCGGCTGCTCGGGCAGCGGCGACTCCGTCTCCGACACCCCGGCCGAGAAGAGCGCGGCCTTCGAGTGCCCGACCGGCCGCGACAGCTGCACCAGCAAGGCGGGCGTCGACCCGATCCACAACTTCATGGACTACACGTACGACTCCTGCATGTACCAGTTCACCGCGGGTCAGGTGTCCCGCATGAAGAGCATGTGGAGCGCGTACCGCGGCTAGTCGCCGCGTGAGATGAGGCGTCGGCGGTGAGGGGCGGGGCACGCACTGGTGCCCCGCCCCTCACTCTTGTCCGCGGCGCCTACAGGGAGTCGAGGAAGCCGGTGGCGGCCTTCCAGGTCCGCTCCGCGGCCTCGGCGTCGTAGTCGTCGAGGCCGGGGTCCGTGAACAGGTGCCCGGCGCCGGGGTAGCGGTGCACCTCCACGTCCGCGCCCGCCCGCCGCATCCGCAGGTACCAGGCCGTCAGCCAGTCGTGCGTCTCGAACGGGTCGGGATCCGCGATGTGCAGCTGCACCGGCAGTTCGTCGACCGCGGTGTCCTCGTCCAAGTCCGCCGTCCCGTGCAGGAGCAGCAGCCCGCGCGCCTTCTCGTCGGCGAGGGCCAGGTGCTGGGCGACGGAGCCGCCGAAGGAGAAGCCTGCGTAGACCAGCCCCTGGTCGGAGTGGGGGGCCGAGGCGAGCACCGCACGCCTCAGCAGCTCGTCGCGCCCGATCTCGTCCCGGTACGCCATGCCCTCCTCGACGGTCTCGAAGGTGCGCCCCTCGAAGAGATCCGGCACCTTGACCTGGTGACCGGCCGCGCGCAGCCGGTCGGCCGCCGCGTGCACCGCGGGCCTCAGCCCGTACGTCGAATGGAAAAGCACGATGTTCATGCACCCCATCGTGCCATTCGTTGAATGCGAGCGGCCGGAGCCCGCGTTCCGGTTACGTTGACGTGCATGGACACGGACACCGTTCTGCGCCCGATCGCCGTCGTCGGCGGGGCCCTGGTCGTCACCCTGCTCGCCGGATGGCTGCTGGACCTGCTGCTGCGCCGGACCGACGCCCGGCACGACGAGACCTCGCTGTGGGCCCGGCTGCGCCACTGCCGCCCGCCCTTCCAACTCGTCCTGTGCACGACGCTGCTGTACGGGGCGCACCGGCGGGCGGGGATCCCGCGGGAGTACCTCTTCGCCGTCGGCCGCACGCTGACCCTCGTGCTGATCGGCTCGGCGGCGTGGCTGCTGGTGCGGATCGCGACGGCGGTCGTGGACTCCTCGTACGCCCGTTACGCCGCCCAGAACCCGGACGACGCGCGCGTGCGGCGGGTGCGCACCCAGGTGACGCTGATCCACCGGGTGGTCACGGCGGTGGTCGTGGTGGTCGCGGTGTCGGCGATGCTGCTCACCTTCCCGCCGATGAGGGCGGTCGGCGCCTCGGTGCTGGCCTCGGCGGGCCTGCTCGGCATCGTGGCGGGCATCGCGGCCCAGTCCTCGCTGGGCAACCTGTTCGCCGGACTGCAGATCGCCTTCGGCGACACGGTGCGGATCGGGGACACGGTGGTGGTGGACAAGGAGTGGGGAACGGTCGAGGAGATCACCCTGACCTTCCTGGTGGTCCGCACCTGGGACGAGCGGCGGATCACGATGCCTGTGTCGTATTTCACAGGAAAGCCGTATGAGAACTGGTCGCGCGGCGGCGCCCAGATGACCGGAACGGTCTTCTGGCACCTGGACCACAGCGCGCCGCTGGACCTCATGCGGGAGCGGCTCCAGGAGATCTTGAGGGGGATTCCGGAGTGGGACGGCCGGACCGGCACCCTCGCGGTCACGGACACCACCCCGCACACGATCCAGGTCCGGGCGGTGGTCACGGCGAAGGACGGCACGGACCTCTGGACGGTCCGCTGCCTGGTCCGCGAACGCCTGATCGGCTGGCTGCTGGCCCACCACCCGTACGCCCTCCCCCGCATCGCCACCGCCCCGGCGGACCCCCGCCCCGGCGCGTCCTGACGGCCGGGGCGGGTCTCCGGTTCAGAACGTCAGCCGGAACAGCGCGCCCCCGCCCGGGGCGGCCTCCGCCACCAGCTCCGCCGCGTGCGCCCGGGCGATCTGGCGGGCCATCGCCAGGCCCAGCCCCGAGCCCGGCAGGGCCCGCGCCGCGCCCGCCCGGTAGAAGCGGTCGAAGACGTACGGAAGGTCCTCGGCCGCGATGCCCGGCCCGTGGTCGCGTACCGTCAGCTCGGCCCCGCCCCCGGCCCGCGCCACCAGCTCCACCTCCACCGGAGCCCCCGCCGGGCTGAACTTCGCCGCGTTGTCGAGCAGGTTCGACAGGAGCCGCGTCAGCCTCGCCGGCACCCCCGCCACCACCACCTCGTCCACGCGGACGCGGACCGGGACCGACGGCCGGTGCGCCCGGGCCGCCGCCGCGCAGTGCTCCACCAGCGGGGCCAGCCGCACCTGTTCCACCAGCGGCTGCGGCTCCTCGTCCCGGGCCAGCTCGATCAGGTCGTTCACCAGCCCCGTCACCTCCCGCAGCTGCCGCCCCAGCGCCAGCGAGGCCCGCTCGCGCTGCTCCGGCGTCAGCCGCTCCCCCCTCGCCAGCAGCTCGGCGTTGGTCCGCAGCGCCGTCAGCGGGGTCCGCAGCTCGTGCGAGGCGTCCGCGACGAGGCGCCGCTGCGCCGTGACCGACTGCTCCAGCTCGGCCAGCATGGTGTTGAAGCTCCCGGCCAGCCGCGTGATCTCGTCCTCCCGGGCAGGCGAGCCCGGCGGCCCGGGCGGCGGCAGTTCGATGCGGTGCCGGGGATCGCGCGTCGCCGCGATCCGCTCGGCGGTGGCCGTCAGCCGCGTCACCGGGGCCAGGCCGGTCCGCGACACCCAGTACCCGAGCCCGGCCGCCACCAGCACGCCGCCCGCGCCGATCAGCGCCAGCCACCACGCCGCCTGCTCGATCCCGTCCTCGACGGTGCCGGCCCGCAGCGCGACCTGGAGCGCCCGCCCCTTCGCGTAGTCGGTGGTGAGCATCCGCGCCGGATGCCCGGCGTGCACGACGTCCGTGTAGAACGGGGCGCGCCGCCCGGCCGCCACCGCCCGCGTCCCCGCGTCCACCGGCAGCAGGTACGGCGCCGCCGGGTCCTTCGCCGGGTCCGCCGGCACCACCTCGGCGCAGGCGGGCGCCGCCAGGAACCGGCACTCCCCGGCCAGGGTCCCCGGCCCGGAGTCCGGGTTGCGCTGCGCCGCGAGCCGCGCCGACTGGGTCAGGCTCAGGTTCAGCTGCTCGTACAGGGCGCTGCGTACGACGAGGAAGGCCGCCGCGCACACCCCGACCGCGACCAGCGCCACGGCCGCGGTGGCCGCCAGCGCCAGCCGGGTCCGCAGCGGCCGGCGCCTGCGCCAGGCCGCCCCGAGCCGGCGCCGGCCGCGGCCGCCGCCGCTCACGCCGCTCCCAGCCGGTAGCCGACCCCGTGGACGGTGTGCACCAGCCGCGGCTCACCGTCGGCCTCCAGCTTCCGCCGCAGGTATCCCACGTACACCGCGAGGGAATTGGAGTCCGGGCCGAAGTCCCGCCCCCACACCAGCTCCAAGATCAGCTCCCGCGGCAGCACCTGCCCGGGATGGCGCAGCAGCAGCTCCAGCAGCGCCGCCTCGGTCCGGCTGAACTCCAGCGGCCGCCCGCCGCGCCTGCCGGTCCGCGTCCCGGGATCGAGTACGAGGTCGGCGAAGCCGAGCGGGGCCGCACCGGCCGGATCGGGTGCGGCCCGCCGCAGCAGGGCCCGGACCCGGGCCACCAGCTCGTCCAGTGCGAACGGCTTGACGAGGTAGTCGTCGGCGCCCGCCTCCAGCCCGTCGACCCGCTCGCTGACCGAGTCCAGCGCGGTCAGGACGAGTACGGGCGTACGGTCGCCCAGCGCGCGCAGCCGCCGGCAGACCCCGAGCCCGTCCAGTACGGGCATCATCACGTCGAGCACCACCGCGTCGGGCTGCCAGAGTGCCACCTCCGACAGCGCGGCCAGCCCGTCGCCGGCCCCCCGTACCTCGTACCCCTCGACGGCCAGCCCGTCCTGGACGGCGGCCCGCACCTCGGGCTCGTCGTCCACGACCAGGATCCGCTGCGCGCCACCCGTGCCCGTGTTCATGGGGCAAAGCCTGCCAAACGGTTCTGAGAGAACCTCTTAGAGGTCGTTTTAATCTTCATCAGCCTATTTTGGTGTGATTTTCAAGATGATCGGTCGTGGTGCGGTCGTGGCCACGTATGCAGTGGATGGCTGTGGGACGGGTGGGGTGGCGAGTGGGGCGGGACGGGTCCTGTTCCCGTCTCATTCCAGGATGTCCGGCCCTCGGTGGCCCGTGCTTCGGGTGTCGCGGCTGTGCGCCTGGGCGCACTCGGTCCGTCGCGGTACGCCGGATTCATGACGACGCGACGTCCGTATCCGAGTGATCTGTCCGATGCTCGCTGGGAGTTGATCGAGCCGGTGCTGTCGGCGTGGCGTTTCGAGCGCCGTGGCCGGGCTCTGGACTTCGGCCGACCACCGCGGCATGACCTGCGCGAGATCATGAACGCGATCCTCTACGTGGACCGCACCGGCTGTCAGTGGGCCTACCTGCCGCATGACTTCCCGCCGCACCAAAGCGTCTACGGCTACTTCGCCAGGTGGGCGGAGGAGGGGATATTTGCCCAGCTCAATGGCCTCCTCCGCCAGTTGCTGCGGGAGAAGGAAGAACGGGACGCGCAGCCATCGGCGTGTGTGATCGACGCGCAGAGCGTCAAGACCTCCACCAGCGTGCCTGCCGCAAGTCAGGGCATCGACGCGGGCAAGAAGATCGCGGGCCGCAAACGAAGCATCGTCACCGACACTCTCGGCCTCCTCCTCGCGGTGCTGGTCACAGCAGCCAGCGTCCAGGACTCCGTCGCCGGCACCCGCCTCATCGACCAGGTCGCAGCCGAACACCCCACCGTTCGGAAGGTGTGGGTCGACGGCGGCTACCGTCAGCATCTCGTCGAGCATGCCGCCGCCCTCGGCATCGACATGGAAATCACCGTCCGCAAGCCCGGGACCAGGGGCTTCACCCCGATCCCCAAGCGCTGGGCAGTGGAGCGGACCTACGGCTGGCTCATGCTCCGCCGGCGCCTGGCCCGCGACTACGAAACCCTGACCACCCGCTCCGAAGCCCTGGTCAGCCTAGCCATGACCGACCTCATGGCCCGCCGCATCACCGGCGAGAACACCATCTCCTGGCGCGACCCAAAAATATCCACGAACCATCCCATGCCGGGATGAAACAGCGGGATAAAACGACCTCTTAGAACCTTCTTAGGGCGCACCGGGAGGCTGCGCCCATGACCACACGACGCACCTCCCTCCGACCCCTGTCCGTGGTGATCGGCGCGGGCGGCACCGGCGGCCACATCTACCCCGGGCTCGCCCTCGCCGAGGCCCTGCGCGCGGCCGTTCCGGATGCCGTGGTCTCGTTCATCGGGACCGAGCGGGGCCTGGAAACCGAGCTGGTCCCGGGCGCCGGATTCCGCCTGCACACCGTCGACATGATCCCGTTCGACCCTTCGCTCGGCGCGAAGCGCTACCTTCTCCCGGCCGCGCTGCTGCGCTCGGCCGGGCAGGCGCGCTCGGTGATCCGGGCCCAGGGCGCGCACGCCGTCGTCGGCATGGGCGGCTACCCGAGCGCGCCGGCCGTGCTGGGGGCGCGGATGGCCGGGCTGCCGGCCCTCATCCACGAGTCCAACGCGGTGCCGGGCCGCGCCAACCGGTTCGCGGCCCGGCTCACCCCGCACGTCGCCGTGGCCTTCGACCGCAGCCGCACCCATCTGGCGGGCGGGGCGCGGGCGCTGACCACCGGAATGCCGATCTCGGCGGCCCTCGCACGGCTGGCGGAGCGCTCCCGGCCGGAGCGGGCGGCGCTGCGCGCCGAGGCCCGGCGGGCCCTGCACGTCCCCGACGGCCGCCGCCTGGTCGTCTTCAACGGCGGCAGCCTGGGCGCGGTCCGCCTGACCGGGGCCGCGGTCGGGCTGGCCGGGCTCTGGCAGGGGCGGGACGACGTACAGCTGCTGATCAAGACGGGCCCGCGGGCGCTGGCGGACACCGCCGCCGACCTCGCCGCCTGCGGCGGGCAGCGGATCGCCCGGGCCGTGCCGTACCTGGACCGGATGGACCTCGTGTACGCGGCCGCCGACCTGGTGGTGTGCCGGGCCGGCTCCGCGACCGTGGCCGAGCTGGCGGCGACCGGGGTCCCGGCCGTGCTCGTCCCGTACCCGCACGCCCCCGGCGACCACCAGACCCACAACGCCCGGGTCCTCGTCGACGCGGGGGCGGGCCTGCTGCTGCCGGACCACGCGACCACCGCCGACCGGCTGGCGGTCCTCCTCGGCCCGCTGCTGGCCGATCCGGCCCGGCTGGCCTCCATGGCCGGGGCCGCCGACCCCGGCCCGCACGCCCGGGCCGCCGAACTGCTGGCGGCGGAGGTCCTCCGCGTGGCCGGCCTCCCCCTTCCCACCTTGGAGCACGTATGAACACCGCAGCGAACACCGTGAACCCCTGGACCGGCCGCACGGTCCTCGTCACCGGAGCCGAGGGGTTCATCGGGTCCACCCTGGTCGACCTGCTGGTGGAGCGCGGCGCCCGGGTCCGCGCCTTCGTCCACTACAAGCCGTACGCGCAGAAGGGCCACCTGGCGCACCACCTCGCCGACCCCGGCGGGCCGGTGGAGATGTGGGCGGGCGACATCCGCGACGCGGGCCGGGTCAGCGACGCGGTCGAGGGCTGCGACACCGTGTTCCACCTGGCGGCGCTGATCGGGATCCCGTACAGCTACGCCTCGCCGGGCGCGTACGTGCAGACGAACGTGACCGGTACGGAGAACATGGCGGAGGCCTGCCGCCGGCACGGGGTGCGCCGCCTGGTGCACACGTCCACCAGCGAGGTCTACGGGACGGCGCTGACGGCCCCGATAGCGGAATCGCATCCGCTCCAGCCGCAGTCCCCGTACTCGGCGTCGAAGATCGGCGCGGACATGATGGCGCTCTCCTTCCACCACGCGTTCGAGCTGCCGGTGACCGTGGTCCGGCCGTTCAACACGTACGGGCCCCGCCAGTCGGCGCGGGCCGTGATCCCGACGGTCTTGGCGCAGCTGCACGCGGGCGCGCGGGAGGTCCGGCTGGGCTCGCTGACCCCGACGCGGGACTTCACGTACGTGACGGACACGGCCGAGGGCTTCCTGGCGGTGGCGCAGTGCGACCGGGCGCTGGGCGAGGTGGTCAACCTCGGCACCGGCGAGGAGATCTCGATCGGGGAGCTGGCGCGGGCGCTGATCGCGGCCTCGGGCCGCGAGGCGAAGGTGGTGGTGGATGCGTCCCGCCTGCGGCCGGCGGGCAGTGAGGTCCAGCGCCTCCTGTCGGACAACTCCCGTGCCCGGCAGTGGGCGGGCTGGAAGCCGCGGGTCCGCCTCACGGAGGGGCTGGCCCGCACCTCGGAGTGGATCGCCGCGAACCCCGGCCTCTTCGCCCCGTCCCGCTACGAGGTCTGACCCCCGGCCGCCGTCAGGGCCGGACCCTCAGCTGCTGCGGAGGCTGCGGACGTCGAGGTGGCGCAGGACCCGGTCCACGATCTCCGGGTCCGCGCCCGGCTCGCTGCGCGCGGCCAGCACCTCGTGCCGGGCGGCCGACATCATCTCCCGCTGGATCCGCTGGACGTCCCGGATCCGCTCCACCCGCTTCGCGTACGCCTCCCGCCGCTCCTCGTCCACCATGTCGGGGCTGATCCTGGCCCCCACGTCGTACGCCCGCCGGTAGAGCACCTCCACCAGGTCCGACGGCAGGTCCTCCACCTCCTCGATCTCCTTCAGCCTCCGCTTCGCGGCCTTCGCCGCGCGGATCGCCAGCCTCCGCTCCGTCTCCCGCTCGGCGTCCTCGTCGGCCTCCACGCCCAGCAGCCGCACCAGCCGCGGCAGGGTCAGCCCCTGGCAGATCAGCGTCACCATGATCACGGCGAAGGCGATGAAGATGATCTGGTCCCGCGCCGGGAACGGCGCCCCGCCGTCCACCTTCAGCGGGATGGCCAGCGCCAGGGCCACCGAGGCCACTCCGCGCATCCCGGCCCACCACATGACCACGCTCTCCCGCCAGCTCAGCGGGATCTCCTCGTCGTAGTCGCGCCGCTTGTGCAGCCGTTTGGCCAGCCAGCCGGCCGGCAGCAGCCACAGCAGCCGTACGCCGACCACGACCGCGGTCACGGCGGCCGCCCACCCGACCATCTCCCACTCGCGGCCGGCCGCGACGCCGAACACGTTGTGCAGTTCCAGGCCGATCAGCCCGAACGCCACGCCCGTGACCAGCATGTCCACGACCTCCCAGAACGTGTGCCCGGCGAGCCGCCCCAGCACGTCGTCCGCGTCGGAGGCGTACTCGGCGAGGAACAGTGCCGTCGTGAGTACGGCCAGCACCCCCGATCCCTGGAGCTCCTCGGCCACCACGTACGAGACGAAGGGGACGAGCAGCGTCAGCCCGATCTGGAGCGTGGCGTCGCCGAGCCTGCTCATGAGCGCGTTGGTGGCCCAGCCCAGTCCGAGCCCGACGGCCACGGCGACCACCGCGGAGAGGACGAACTCCCCCAGCGCGTCGGGCCAGGAGAAGGTGCCGCTGACGGCGGCGGAGATGGCCACGTGGTAGAGGACGATGGCGGTGACGTCGTTGAAGAGGCCCTCGCCCTCCAGGATCGACACCATGCGCCGCGGCAGCCCGAGCGCGCCGGCGACGGCGGTCGCGGCGACCGGGTCGGGCGGGGCCACGAGGGCGCCGAGCGCGACCGCGGCGGCGAGCGGCAGGCCGGGGACGACGGCGTGCGCGACGGCGGCGACGGCGGCCGTCGTGACGAAGACGAGGGCCACGGCGAGCAGGAGGATGGGCCGGACGTTGGCGGCGAACTGCCGCCAGGAGGTGCGCTGCGCCGAGGCGTAGAGCAGCGGGGGCAGGACGAGCGGCAGGATGTACTCGGGCGGGATGTCGACGTTCGGGACGGCCGGCACCAGGGCGAGCGCGACCCCGCCGACCGTCATCAGGACGGGCGCGGGCAGCCCGAGCCGGTCCCCGAGCGGCACGCTGACCACGGCGCCGAGCAGCAGTACGAAAAGCAGAGCGAGCTGATCCACTCCATCACCCTGCCCCACGTCCGGGCGCGGATGAGCCCGCCCCGACGTGGCCTCCCCCACCTGGCTGCTCGGCCGCCCCCGCCGGAGCAGAGGACGGGCCCGGCGGTCCGGCGACACTCCGCGGCCCCCGGACCCGCGCGGCCGGGGCTACGGCAGGCCGCGGCGCATCGCCCGGTGCGGGATGCCCGCGTCCTCGAACTCCGGGCCGTAGGCCTCGTACCCCAGCGCCTCGTAGAAACCGAGGGCGTGCGTCTGCGCGCCGAGGTCCACGGCCGACAGGCCGAGCCGGAGCGCCTCGGCCTCGATCGCCCGTACCAGAGCCACACCGACGCCCAGACCGCGCGCGGCCTCGCGCACGGCCAGCCGCCCGAGGGAGCCGACCGCCGGGTCGCCGCCGGTCTTGGCGAGCGCGGCCGGTCCGTGCAGCAGCCGGCCGGTGCCCAGGGGCTCCCCGTGCGGCGACACGGCCAGCACGTGCACCGCGACGGCGTCGTACGCGTCGTACTCGATCGACTCCGGCACGGACTGCTCGACCACGAACACCTCGGTCCGCACGGCGAAGCAGGCCTTCAGGTCCTGCTCCGAGACGGCGACCCGGACCTCGGCGGCCGAGGTCACTCGCTCTCCGCCCGGATCACGTCCAGCGCGTGCTGGAGGTCCGCCGGGTAGGTGCTCTCGAACTCCACCCACCGGCCGTCCGAGGGGTGCTCGAAGCCGAGCCGCACCGCGTGCAGCCACTGCCGGGTCAGACCCAGCCGCTTCGCCACCGTCGGGTCGGCGCCGTAGGTGAGGTCGCCGACGCACGGGTGGCGGTGCGCGGACATGTGCACGCGGATCTGGTGCGTGCGCCCGGTCTCCAGCTTGATGTCGAGGAGCGAGGCGGCGCGGAAGGCCTCGATCAGGTCGTAGTGGGTGACGGAGGGCTTGCCCTCCTGGGTCACGGCCCACTTGTAGTCCGCGCTGGGGTGGCGGCCGATCGGCGCGTCGATCGTGCCGCTCATCGGGTCCGGGTGGCCCTGGACGAGCGCGTGGTAGCGCTTGTCGACGACGCGCTCGCGGAACTGGTTCTTCAGGGAGGTGTACGCGCGCTCGGACTTGGCGACGGCCATCAGGCCGGACGTGCCGACGTCGAGGCGGTGCACGATGCCCTGGCGCTCGGAGGCACCGGAGGTGGAGATCCGGTAGCCGGCTGCGGCGAGGCCGCCGATGACGGTGGTGCCGGTCCAGCCGGGGCTCGGGTGGGCGGCGACGCCCACCGGCTTCATGATCACGACGATGTCGTCGTCGTCATGGACGATCTCCATGCCGGGGACCGGCTCGGCGACGAGCTCGACCGGCCGCGGCGGCGCGGGCATCTCGACTTCGAGCCAGGCGCCGCCGTGCACGCGCTCGGACTTCCCGACGACGCTGCCGTCGACCGACACCTTCCCCGCGGCGGCGAGCTCGGCCGCCTTCGTCCGGGAAAAACCGAACATACGGGCGATGGCGGCGTCCACGCGCTCGCCTTCGAGGCCATCGGGAACGGGCAGGGTGCGGATCTCGGGAATCGTACTCACCCGTCGAGTATGCAGGACTCGACGGCGCACCCGTCCCGCGATGAGCCCGTGACGAACCCGCCGGGAGCCCGTGACGAGCCCCCGAAGAGCCCGCGACGAGACCCGGATCAGTCCTTGTGGACGGTGCCGTCCGGGTCCAGACCCCTGAACGACAGCAGCACGATCAGGATGCCGCCGCACACGATCGCCGAGTCCGCGAGGTTGAAGACGGCGAAGTGCGCGGGAGCGATGAAGTCGACCACGGCACCGCGGAACACCCCCGGCGAACGGAAGATCCGGTCGGTGAGGTTGCCCAGCGCGCCGCCGAGCAGCAGGCCCAGCGCGATCGCCCACGGCAGGCTGTAGAGCTTCCGGGCCAGCCGCACGATCACGATGATCACGGTGGCCGCGATGCAGGTGAAGATGATGGTGAAGGCCTCGCCGAAGCCGAACGCGGCGCCCGGGTTGCGGATCGCCTCGAACTTCAGCAGATCACCGATGATCCGGATCGGCGGCTGGTGCTCCAGCTTCGCGACGACCAGCATCTTGCTGCCGAAGTCGAGCAGGTAGGCGAGCAGCGCGACGACCAGCAGCGCGACGATCCGCCGGCGCCCCCTGGGCGCGGCGGACTCCGGCTGGGCGTCGTCCCCGACCTCCGGCGTACCGATGATGCTCTCCGCCTCTGCCACGTGAGTCCCTCGACTAGCTCGAACAGGCTGACCCTGACGGGACACGAGAGTACGTCAGGGTCAGCCGGCAGCGGCAGCCCGGCGGTCACCGCCCGCGAGCCGGGCCCGGCGTCTGGGCCGTGTCTTTCGGATCATGGCGGGCCCGGGGCGCCTGGCATGTCCGAACGACAGGGCCTAGACGAGTAAGTCCGAAGTGCTCGGGTCAGTGGTCGTAGGCGATCAGCGAGCGGGTGGTGGGTGTTCCCGTGTGCCGGTTGTG
>NZ_LFML01000019.1 GCF_001044425.1 Streptomyces roseus | reverse complement strand
ACACGAAAAACGTCGGTCCCCGAGACCAACCAGGTCTCGGGGACCGACGTCACGCTAGAGCGGCCCGCAATTCGCCAACAGCGTCCCCTTCCGAGGGGGCCGGGCCACCGGCGTTCGCGGACCGTGCACACCGCCCCTACGCGCCGGTAACCCCGGGCCGGTAGCCTCTGGCCCATGAGCAAGCCGCCCCGCCTCACCCTGCCCTCCGGTGCCCGTGCGTACCTCCTGTCCACCGCCCGCGGCGAGTTCGCCGTGCACGAGGCCGGCGAGCCGGTCCGCGGCACCGCCCTGCTGGTCCCGGGGTTCACGGGGAGCAAGGAGGACTTCGTCGGCCTCCTGGAGCCGCTGGCCGCCGCCGGGTACCGGGTGGTCGCGGTCGACGGGCGCGGGCAGCACGAGAGCCCCGGTCCGCGCGAGGAGCCGGCGTACGCGCTGGAGGAGCTGGCGCGGGACGTGCTCGCCCAAGCCGCCGCCGTGGACGGGCGGCCGGTCCACCTGCTCGGCCACTCCCTGGGCGGGCTGATCGCGCGGGCCGCCGTACTGCGCGACGCATCGCCCTTCGCCTCCCTGACCCTGCTGAGCAGCGGACCGGCCGCGATCGCCGAGGACCAGCGGGAGCGTACGAAGCTGCTGGTCGCCGCGTTGGAGGCGATGCGGGAGGACATGCCGGGCGTCTGGACCGCGATGCGGTCCTTCGACCCCGAGGACGCGGTGCCCGACGCCCCCGAACTCGCGGAGTTCCTGCGCGCGCGGTGGCTGGCCACGGTGCCGGAGCAGCTGATCGCCACCGGCCGGATCCTGGTCTCCGAGCCCGACCGGGTGGACGCGCTGAGCGGCGTGGAGCTGCCGAAGCTGGTGCTGTCCGGCGAGGTGGACTACGCGTGGCCGGTCCCGCTCATGGACGAGATGGCGGAGCGGCTGGGGGCGGCCCGGGTGGTCGTGGCGGGTACCGAGCACTCCCCCAATGCGGAGAATCCGCAGGTCACGGCCGGTGCACTGGCCTCGTTCTGGGACTCCCACCCGAGGGGTTAGTTAGCGAGTGAAAAAATTTCCTTAGCGTAGGGAATGTTTGCCTCTTACACTTCGTTGGAACAGTGCAAGGAGAACACTGACGAAGGGAGAAGCACATGCGCTTCGAGATTCTGCGCCTGGACGACGTCGACGGATCGGCCGTGGACAGCACCGTCGTGGACGCGGCCTCCGTCAACCGGATCGTGCAGCAGGCGGCCTCCGTGGGCCAGCGCATTCTGATCCGACCGGCCGAGAGTGCGTCCTCCTGACACTTGTCGCACCCATACGTCGAACGCCCCCGCACCGGATCGGTGCGGGGGCGTTCGCGTGCGCCGGAGCCGGCGGGCCGGTCGGCCCTCAGGCCGTGTGGATGACCTGGAGCACGCCGTTGATGATCTGCTGGACGGCGATCGCGGAGAGCATCATGCCGGCGAGACGCGTCACGAGGACGACGCCGCCGTCCTTGATGATCCGGATGATCACCAGCGAGTAGCGCATGGCGGTCCACAGCACGAGGTGCATGGCGAGGATGGCGAGCCAGACGGAGACCTGCCCGGTGACCCCGTCCGCCTTCTGAACGGCGAGGATGACGGACACAATCGCACCGGGACCTGCCAGCAGCGGCATGCCGAGCGGCACGAGGGCGACGTTCACGTCCTTGGTCTGCTTGGGCTCGTCGTTCTTGCCCGTGAGCAGGTCGAGCGCGATGAGCAGGAGCAGCAGGCCGCCCGCGATCATCAGCGCGGGAACGGAGACGTGCAGGTAGTCCAGGATCTGCTGGCCGCAGATGCCGAAGACGGCGATGACGCCGAAGGCCACGCAGACGGCCTGCCAGGCCATGCGGCGCTGCACCTTGGCGGGTCGGCCCGAGGTCAGGGCGAGGAAGATCGGTGTGATCCCCGGAGGGTCCATAATCACAAAAAGCGTGAGAAAAAGGGATCCGAAGACGGCGAAGTCGAACACAGTGATGCCTTGCAGGAGAGAGGGGTGTTTCGAAGAAAGGAAGAAGGGGCGGTGCGGCGCGCGGGCGCGCCGGGCGGCGCGTTACGCGCCGGTCGCTCCGCCGGCGCCCGGAACGGGGAAGGCCCCCGTCGCGCGGCGCGTGATCTCGCCGTAGATCTCGGGGTCGGTCGTGTACTCCCCGAGGCGGCACGTCTTGCGGCTGCCGTGGTAGTCGCTGGACCCGGTCGTGAGGAGTCCCAGGTCGCCGGCGAGGGCGCGCAGCCGCCCGCGGGTGTCGGGGTCGTGGTCCATGTGGTCCACCTCGATCCCGTCCAGGCCGGCGGACGCGAGCTCGACTATCGCGGACTCGGGGACGCACCGGCCCCGCTTGACGGCGCCGGGGTGGGCGAAGACGGTGACCCCGCCCGCCGCCTTGACCAGGCGGATGGCCTCGAAGGGGTCGAGCTCGTGCTTCTCGGCGTGCGCGCGGCCGCCGTCGGCGAGCCAGTCCGGCGTGAACGCGTCGGACACGGTGGGGACGACGCCCAGCTCGACGAGCGCGGTCGCGATGTGCGGCCGCCCGACCGAGCCGTCGCCCGCGATCCGGGAGACCTGCTCCCAGGTGACGTCGACGCCGAGCTCCCGCAGCTTGCCGATCATGGCGTGGGCGCGGGGGGTGCGGTCGTCGCGGACGAGCTCCCTCTCGCGGGCGAGCTCGGGCTCCTCGGGGTCGAAGAGGTACGCGAGCAGGTGCATCCCGATGCCGTCGAGCCGGCAGGACAGCTCCATGCCGGTGACGAGGGTGAGTCCGTGCGGCAGCGCGGCGAGGGCTTCGGCGTACCCCGCGACGGTGTCGTGGTCGGTCAGCGCGACCACGTCGAGCCCGGCGGCGGCCGCATTGCGGACCAGCTCGGCCGGGGTGTCGGTCCCGTCGGAGGCCGTGGAGTGGGCGTGCAGGTCGATGCGCACGGCCGGTGCTCCAGGGGTCTCGCGGGTACGGGGGGACACCCCAGGATACCGCCCGCCCGCCGTGCGGGCGTCACGCCGCCCGCGAATCCCACCCCTGTGGGCAGGGCCTACGGACCGAGGACGCGGGGGCTCAGGGCGCCGCAGGGCAGGAGTTCGACCTCGGAGCCGGCGTCCCGCAGGTCCGTCAGCACCAGTTCGTCGTACATCAGCAGGCCCGACTGCTCCGGCCAGACGACGGCCCACAGCCACAGCCCGCGCGCCTCGCCCGCGAACACGGCCCGGTCGTCCGGGGCTCCGTTGACGTGCCACAGCGGTGTCGGGCGGCCCGCCGCCACGACCTTGGCGTGCGGCGGCGAGGAGACGTCGATGTACGGGCCGGGGTCGGGGCCGTCGATCCCCGCATACCGCGCGCCAAGGCCGACTCCCAACTCCTCCGCGACCAGCAGCAGCTCGCCGATCCCGCCGAGCGGTCCGGGCCCCGAGCAGGCCACCGCCGTCGCCCTGCCCCCGCTGCGGTCGTCACCGGCCGCCGCCACCCCGGTGAACAGCCACCCCACCGGCAGCGGCCACGGCATCCACACCGGCACCTCCGCCCGGTTCACCACCACGCCCAGGCCTTCGACGCTGGGCGGGATGACGGGTTGCAGGGGGTGGACCGTGCCATGCACCGCGCACTGCCACGAGTCGGAGAAGAGTCCGGGCGCCCTGACCCGGCCACCGCACTTCGGGCATGTTGGTTCGCCCCTCATAAGAAGCCACGCTCCTCCCCGCCCGGCGCCCCGTCAAGACACGATCACCCGTCCGGATGCCCCGGTGGGCGTGTCTCAGTCCAGCGGCACCGCGCCGCGAAGAGGGTCCCGCAGATCCGTGCCGTGCGACAGCCAGCGCTCCTGGAGCGCCGCCGCGCCGTGCACCCGCTTCCAGGCGGCCTCGTTCGCCGTCATCGGCAGCAGGGGGAGGAAGTGCACCGGCTCCATGGGCTCGTCCAGTTCCAGGTCCTCCACCAGACCGCCGGGCTCCGCGACGAGCACGGAGGTGAACGGCGCCCCGTCCCACAGCGGCTCGCCCACGTCGAGCGAGGCGCCGGAGGTTACGACGAGTCCCTCCACCTGCGGCGCCGCGCCCAGCACCGCGAGCGGCCGCAGCACCTTGTCGGTGGGCGCGAGTCCGGCCCGTACGGTCAGCACGAGCTCGGCGCGCGGCCCGCGCAGCGGGTCGGCGACCACGGCGGTCGGGTCGGTCATCGGGTGCGCGGACATGCCGAGGGTCGCGTACCGCACGAGGTCCCCCTCGGTGAAGCGCAGGACCTCGATGCGGTCGGTGCCGAGGAAGGTGACGGCGGCGCGGGCGTCGGGTTCGCCGAGCGCGCTGCGCAGCCGGGCTTCGACGAGAGCCAGAATTTGTGCCATGAACCGAGCATAGAACTCGTATGAGGCGGGTAAAGGGCGGGTCTTGACCATCCGTCGGCTGATAACGTTGACCGCTGGTCGGGGCCACACTCTTGAAGAGCTGTTTCGGGGCAGCCGACGACAGGACGTCCTCCACGGAGGACCGGCCGGAGGAGGTGGGGCTGCAATGGATCGAAGTCGATCGTGCAGTACCAACCGCTCTTCCACTTCCTGTACGGGCACCACGGACGCGTTCCCGCCCGTTTGATCATCTGATCAGTAGAAGAGCGACGGCGGAACTTTGTCCTCCCGTCCTGTTCCTTCCGTCCGCCCCGGGCCTGCCCGCCTGCCGCGGCCGCTGCCATCCGGAAGGGACCTCCCACCCGTACGGCCCGCAGCCGTGCGTGCGAAGGAGCCTGCCATGTCGATGCTGCCCTACCTGCGTGCCGCCGTACGTCCGGCCCTGCGCAGGTCCACCCCGTCCCAGCCCGGCTACGACGCCACCCGTGACCCGTCCGCGAGCAGCGCGGTCGTCGACTGCGCCGTGTACCGCGACGGCCGACGCGCCCTGGGAACGGCCTGTCTGACCCCCCGTGAGGCGATGGCCCGGGTCCGTGAGAGCGGCGGGTTCGCCTGGATCGGCCTGCACGAGCCGACCGAGGCCGAGTTCGCGGGGATCGCCGCCACGTTCGGCCTGCACCCGCTCGCCGTGGAGGACGCGGTGCACGCGCACCAGCGGCCGAAGCTGGAGCGCTACGACGACACGCTCTTCACCGTCTTCAAGACGATCCACTACGTGGACCACGCCGAACTGACCGCCACCAGTGAGGTGGTGGAGACCGGCGAGGTGATGTGCTTCACCGGCCCGGACTTCGTCATCACGGTCCGGCACGGCGGCCAGGGCTCCCTGCGGTCCCTGCGCCACCGCCTCCAGGACGACCCCGAGCTGCTGGCGAAGGGCCCCTCGTCCGTCCTGCACTCCATCGCGGACCACGTGGTCGACGGGTACATCGCGGTCGCGGCGGCCGTGCAGGACGACATCGACGAGGTGGAGAGCGCGGTGTTCGCCCCACCCGCCAAAGGCAGCGCGCGCGGCGGGGACGCGGGCCGCATCTACCAGCTCAAGCGCGAGGTCCTGGAGTTCAAGCGGGCCGTCTCCCCGCTGCTGCGGCCGATGGAGCTGCTGAGCGAGCGGCCGATGCGGCTGGTGGACCCGGACATCCAGAAGTACTTCCGCGATGTCGCCGACCACCTGGCGCGGGTGCACGAGCAGGTCATCGGCTTCGACGAGCTGCTGAACTCGATCCTCCAGGCCAACCTCGCGCAGGCGACGGTCGCCCAGAACGAGGACATGCGCAAGATCACCTCGTGGGCGGCGATCATCGCCGTCCCGACGATGATCTGCGGGGTCTACGGGATGAACTTCGAGCACATGCCCGAGCTCCACTGGCGCTACGGCTACCCGATGGTGATGGCCGCGATCGCCGGAGCCTGCTTCACCATCCACCGCGCGCTGCGCCGCCACGGCTGGCTCTAGGGGCCGGGGGCCACCCCCTTACTCTGGTGCGCATGACTCTCAGCACGCTCGAGCTGGCCCTCGTCGAGGAGGCCACCAAGAAGTCCGGCCTGATCTGGGTCCGCGGCTCCGGGGCCGACCGGGCCCTGTGGCACGCCTGGGTGGACGGCGCGGCCCACGTGCTGGGCGACGGGCCCGGGGAGCAGCCGTTCCCGGGGCTCGCGGACGGCGGGGCCGCAGAGGTGACCGTGCGCAGCAAGGACAAGGGCGGCCGGCTGGTCGCCTGGACCGCGGCCGTACGGGAGCTCGCGCCCCGGGGCGAGGAATGGCAGGCCGCGGTGGCCGAGCTGAAGGGCAAGCGCCTGAACGCGCCCGACTCGGAGGAGATGACCGAGCGGTGGGCGCGCGAGTGCCGGCTGCTGCGGCTGGAGCCGGTGGCGGCGAGCACCGACCTGCCCGGCGGATCGCTGGCCGCGACCCCGCTGGGCTCGCCGGCGGTGACCCGCCGGCCCGTCCCCGCCGGCTTGCCGAAGCTGCTGCTCAAGCGGAAGAAGTCGGCCCGCTAGGGGACGCCCCCAGGGGGCCCGCCGCTTACTTCGTCGGGTTCGAGCCCTGTCCGGAGCCCTTGCCCGGGCTCGGCGACGGGCCGGAGCCCGATCCCGAGTCCTTCGTCGTCGGCATCTGGGTCCCGTAGTCGACGGTCTGGTCCTGGGCGGGCGCCTCCAGCGGGAAGGCCTTGCCCCACTCCGCGAGCTCGACCTGCCCGGCCCCGCCGGCCCGCTCCAGGCGCAGCGGGTACGGGGTCCCCTCCAGCGAGACCGACAGCTTGCCGCCCTTGCCCTTGTCGGCGGTGACCAGCACCGCCGGGGTGTGGCCGACCTTGGTGTAGTCCTCCTGCTTGGCCAGCTTGCCGTCGAGTCCGAGCAGCCCGTCGAGCAGCACGTGCATGTCGGTGAAGCCGCGGAACTGCTTGTACGCGGGGTCGCTCTCGGGGACCTTCACGTACTTGTCGCCCAGCTTGCCGGCCGAGTCCGACTTCCCCCAGAACGCGGCGCTCGCCTTGAGGTAGAGCTGCTCGCCGACCCGCAGCACCTGGAAGGTGTCCTCCTGCGACTTCACCTCGCCGGAGCCGCCGTCCTTCCCCAGCCGCATGTCGAGCGTGAAGGACTTGCCGCCGCTGACCAGCGTGCCGGACAGGTGCACCGACGCGGCGGCGCCGGCCGCGGCCTTCGCCTTGTCCTCGATCTGGTCGGCGGAGAGCTTGCCGACCCCGTTGGTGCCCTCGTCCGGGTCCGCACCGCAGCCCGTGCCGGTGACGGCCAGGCCCGCGAACAGGACACCGACGAAGGCCGCCCGGCGCAGCCGAACGGCGGGGAGGTGGGCGGTCACGGGCAGGTACCTCTCGTCGTGCGTGTCGTCGTTCGTCGTGGAGCAGCAGGCAGCGTACCCGCCGTCGGCTCCGGCGCCGGGCGGGTGGTCCGCCCGTACCCACGGGCGGCCGCCCCACCAGGACGCTCTCGCGCGGCACGGGCTAGCCTGAGGGGCGGCAGGACTGAGGACCGACGCTCTAGGAGGCGCTCGCATGGCTGGTGGCGCCCCGCGGATCTTCGTCTCGCATCTGTCGGGTGTGCCCGTGTTCGACCCCAACGGCGACCAGGTCGGCCGCGTCCGCGACCTCGTCGCGATGCTGCGCGTGGGCGGCCGCCCGCCGCGGCTGCTGGGCCTGGTGGTCGAGGTGGTCAGCCGGCGCCGGATCTTCCTTCCGATGACCCGGGTGACGGGCGTGGAGTCCGGACAGGTCATCACCACCGGCGTCGTCAACATGCGGCGCTTCGAGCAGCGGCCCACCGAGCGCCTGGTCCTCGGCGAACTGCTGGACCGCCGGGTGACGCTGGGGACCACCGGCGAGGAGGTCACCGTCCTCGATGTGGCCATCCAGCAGCTGCCGGCCCGCCGCGACTGGGAGATCGACCGGATCTTCGTGCGCAAGGGCAAGGGCGGCGCGCTGCGCCGGCGCGGCGAGACCCTGACCGTGGAGTGGTCGGCGGTGACCGGCTTCTCGCTGGAGGAGGAGGGCCAGGGCGCGGAGAACCTGGTGGCCACCTTCGAGCAGATGCGCCCGGCCGACGTGGCGAACGTACTGCACCACCTGACGCCCAAGCGGCGGGCCGAGGTGGCCAACGCCCTCGACGACGACCGGCTCGCGGACGTCATGGAGGAGCTGCCCGAGGACGAGCAGGTGGAGATCCTCGGCAAGCTGAAGGAGGAGCGCGCCGCCGACGTCCTGGAGGCGATGGACCCCGACGACGCGGCCGACCTGCTCTCGGAGCTCCCGGAGGACGACAAGGAGCGGCTGCTGACCCTGATGCAGCCGGACGACGCGGCCGACGTGCGCCGCCTCCTTTCGTACGAGGAGAACACCGCGGGCGGTCTGATGACGACGGAGCCGATCGTGCTGCGGCCCGACGCGACGGTCGCCGACGCGCTGGCCCGCGTACGGCAGGCGGACCTGTCGCCGGCGCTGGCCGCGCAGGTGTACGTGTGCCGGCCGCCGGACGAGACGCCCACGGGCAAGTACCTGGGCACGGTGCACTTCCAGCGGCTGCTGCGGGACCCCCCGTTCACGCTGGTCAGCTCGATCGTGGACACGGACCTGCCGCCGCTGCGCCCGGACGCGTCGCTGCCGCAGGTGACCACGCATCTCGCCGCGTACAACATGGTGGCGGTGCCGGTGGTCGACGAGAGCGGCTCGCTGCTGGGCGCGGTGACGGTGGACGACGTACTGGACCACCTGCTGCCCGACGACTGGCGTGAGACGGACTTCCACGCCGAGGAGGTCTCCGATGTCCGGTGAGCGGCGGGGCGGCGGCGAGCCGGGGCGCGACCGGCGCCGCGAGCAGATCCGCGTACGGCGGGAGCTGGCGCGCGAGCACGCCCGCGAGTTCGCGCGCGAGCAGGGGCTGACGGGCCGCGAGGAGGAGAGCGCCGAGCGGCTGCGGTCCAAGGCCGCCGCCGCGACGGGGGCGACCGCGCTGACCCGCTCCCGGGTGCGCCTGGACCAGCCCCGGGCGGACCGGCGGCGGCTGCTCCCGGTGTACGACCCGGAGGCGTTCGGGCGGCTGTCGGAGCGCGTGGCGCGCTTCCTGGGCACGGGCCGGTTCATCGTCTGGATGACGCTGGTCATCATCGTCTGGGTGCTGTGGAACATCTTCGCTCCGGACCACCTGCGGTTCGACGAGTACCCGTTCATCTTCCTGACGCTGATGCTGTCGCTCCAGGCCTCGTACGCCGCCCCGCTGATCCTGCTCGCGCAGAACCGGCAGGACGACCGCGACCGGGTCAACCTGGAGCAGGACCGCAAGCAGAACGAGCGTTCCATCGCCGACACCGAGTACCTGACCCGGGAGATCGCGGCCCTGCGCATGGGCCTGGGCGAGGTCGCGACGCGCGACTGGATCCGGTCGGAGTTCCAGGACCTGATCAAGGAGATGGACGAGCGCCGGCTGTTCCCGGCGGAGAGTGACGAAGGCGACCGCTAGCGGCCTTTCCGGAGGCGGGCTACCGAGCCGTACCATCGGGGCATGGCTACCGACACAAGCTCCGCCGCCGTGCCTGAGCAGGACGCGATCCTCGACGCGCTGGCGACGGTGAACGACCCCGAGATCCACCGGCCGATCACCGAGCTCGGCATGGTCAAATCGGTGGAGATCGGCGACGGCGGCGAGGTCGCGGTCACGGTCTACCTCACGGTGTCGGGCTGTCCCATGCGCGAGACGATCACCAAGAACGTCACCGAGGCCGTCGAGCGGGTCGCGGGCGTGACCTCGGTCGCGGTCACGCTGGACGTGATGAGCGACGAGCAGCGCAAGGACCTGGCGGCCACCCTGCGCGGCGGCACCGCCGAGCGCGAGGTCCCCTTCGCCAAGCCGGGCTCGCTGACCCGCGTCTACGCGGTGGCCTCCGGCAAGGGCGGTGTCGGCAAGTCGTCCGTGACGGTGAACCTGGCAGCGGCGATGGCCGCGGACGGGCTGAAGGTCGGCGTCGTCGACGCGGACATCTACGGCCACAGCGTGCCGCGCATGCTGGGCGTGGCAGGCCGCCCGACCCAGGTCGAGAACATGATCATGCCGCCGTCGGCCCATGGCGTGAAGGTCATCTCCATCGGCATGTTCACCCCGGGCAACGCGCCGGTGGTGTGGCGCGGCCCGATGCTCCACCGGGCGCTCCAGCAGTTCCTGGCGGACGTGTTCTGGGGCGACCTGGACGTGCTGCTGCTGGACCTGCCGCCGGGTACGGGCGACATCGCGATCTCGGTGGCCCAGCTGGTGCCGAACGCGGAGATCCTGGTCGTGACCACCCCGCAGCAGGCGGCGGCCGAGGTGGCGGAGCGGGCCGGCTCGATCGCGGTGCAGACGCACCAGAAGATCGTGGGCGTCGTCGAGAACATGTCCGGGCTGCCGTGCCCGCACTGCGACGAGATGGTCGACGTGTTCGGCTCGGGCGGTGGCCAGAAGGTCGCCGACGGCCTGACGAAGACGGTCGGCGCGACGGTCCCGGTGCTCGGCTCGATCCCGATCGACGTACGGCTGCGCGAGGGCGGCGACGAGGGCAAGCCGGTCGTCCTCTCGGACCCCGACTCCCCGGCCGGCGCGGCGCTGCGCTCCATCGCCGGCAAGCTGGGCGGACGGGCCCGCGGCCTGGCCGGCATGTCGCTGGGCATCACCCCGCGCAACAAGTTCTGATCGCCGCACACGAGGAGGGCACCGCCGACCGGCGGTGCCCTTTCCCGTGTGCGGACCGCGCGTACGCGGACTCCTCGTACGGGGCTACGCGTACGCGGCCAGATCCGCGATCACCGAGAAGCCGAGCCCGTACGCGCTCATCCCGCGCCCGTACGCGCCCAGGTGCACCCCGTCCTTCGTCGACCCGGCCAGGACCCAGCCGAATTCCGACTCGCGGTAGTGGAACGGCGTCGGCTCCCCGTCGACCGGGAGGGACAGCGTCGACCAGTCCGGGCCCGCGAGGTCGTCGGCGAGCTCCCAGGCGGCCTCGGTCTGCTGGTCCAGCCAGTCGTCGCGCAGGGTGTGGTCCATCTGGCCCGGCCAGCTGTACGCCAGCAGCCCCGAGCCGGCCAGCCAGGCGGCCGAGGAGACCGAGGTGGCCTCCAGGACGCCGGTGCCGTCGCTGCTGCGGCGCAGCGGGTTGCTCGCGACGGTGACGACCACCGCGAAGCGCTCCTTCTCCCCGGTGGCCAGCTCGCCGCGCGCGGAGGGCTCGTCGCCGTGGCCGGTGGAGCCGTGCTCGACGGTGCCGTCGGCCCCGGTGCCCACCTGCATGAGCCAGCGCGGGCCGCTGAAGGCCCCGTCCAGCCCGTACCAGGGGAATGTGGCCCGCAGGTAGCCCTCCGCGGTCCGGCGGGCCGCCCGCACGGGCGTGGCGGCCTCCTCGGGCTGCGCGGGCTCGGGCTGCGCGGGCTCCGGCTGCTGGGGTGCGGCGGCCGTCTCGGCCGACGCGGGTTGCGGCTGCGCGGCCGGTGCGGCAGGTGCGGCAGCGGGAGCGGGCGCCTCGGCGGGCTGCACCCCTACCCGGCTACTGCTCGTCGTCTCCATCGATGCGGCCTCTCGTTCCGTGGGGTCCGGAACGCGCCCTCCCCCACATGTCGTCGGGGGGACCCCCACCCTGGGGCGTCCTGGGTCCGGACTCATGGAGGATAGCCACCGGACCCAGAATCGCCCGGAAAGCTCGAAACGAGGGGTGTCTCAGGTGGCGTCGGCGTCGTACGGGGTGCGCTGCTCGGCGGCCGGGGCGGCGGGCTTCTTCAGCAGGTCCGGGCCGGTGGCGGCGGAGGCGGCCGGGGCGGGGTCCGCCGCACGGCTGTTCACGGCGTCGGTGACGTCGTTCAGCTCCTTGCGGAGATCGAAGCTGCTGCGGATCTCCTTCAGGTCCTCGTTCTCGCCCAGCTGCTTGCGCAGGAACGTCTTCGGGTTCAGGTCCTCGAACTCGAAGTCCTTGAACTCGGGACCGAGTTCGGAGCGGATGTCCTGCTTCGCGCTGTCGGAGAACGCGCGGATCTTCCGGATGACCCCGCTGACGTCCTGGATCACCTTGGGGAGCTTGTCCGGACCGAAGATGAGGATGGCGAGCACCACGATCGTGACCAGTTCGAGTGCGCCTATGTCGTTGAACACCTTGCCGCTCCTCGGCTCTTTTCACTTCGGGCCACGACACACGGTACCCGGCCTTGTCGGCGGGCCCGTACATCGGTGCGGCATCGGCCCGGGATTCACCGGCTGGTCATGATCCGTTCGCCGAACCGAGGACCAGTTCCAGGGTGCGCTCCCGGCCGTCGCGCAGGACCGTCAGGGTGAGGGGATCGCCCGGGCGGTGGGCACGGATCTTGATGACGAGTTCGTCGCCGCCGTGCACCCGTACGCCGTCCACCTTGGTGATCACGTCGCCGCCCTGGATTCCCGCCTTGGCCCCAGGCCCGTCGGGGGTGACGGCGGGCTTGCCGCCCTCGCCCTTGGTCCCGACGCGGGCCCCGTCGCCGGTGTACTCCATGTCGAGGGTGACGCCGATGACGGGGTGGGTGGCGCGGCCGGTGCGGATCAGCTCCTCGGCGACGCGCTTGCCCTGGTTGACGGGGATGGCGAAGCCGAGCCCGATGCTGCCGCTCTGCTTGGCCCGCTCTGCGCCATCGGCGCCTGTGTCGGCCCCCCGGATGGCGCTGTTGATGCCGATCACGCGGGCCTTGGCGTCCAGGAGCGGGCCGCCGGAGTTGCCGGGGTTGATGGGGGCGTCGGTCTGGAGGGCGTCGACGTAGCTGATGTCGCTGCCGTCGCCTTTGTCCCCGCCGGCGGTGATGGGCCGGCCGGTGGCGCTGATGATGCCGGCGGTGACGGTGTTGGAGAGGTCGAAGGGGGCGCCGATGGCCACGACCGGGTCGCCGACCTTCACGTTCTCGGAGTTCCCGAGGGAGAGCGGCTTCAGGCCCCGCACGCCGTCGACCTTGACCACGGCCAGGTCGTAGCCGCTGTCGCGGCCGACCAGCTCGGCGGTGACGCTCTCGCCGGTGCTGAAGGTGACCGTTATGTCCTTGGCGTCGGAGACGACGTGGTTGTTGGTGAGGATGTGGCCCTGGCCGTCGAGGACGAACCCGGTTCCGGTACCGCTGCCGGCGCTGCCGCGCACGTGGAGGGTGACGACACCGGGCAGGGCGGTGGCGGCGATCCCGGCCACGCTCTCGGGGGCGCGGTTCTTGCTCTCGACGCCGGCCTGGGGGAGTTCGAGGCGGGTGCTGCTCTGCCGCTCCGCGAGCACGCCGAGCCAGCCGCCGATGCCTCCGGCCAGCAGGGCGATGCCGAGCCCCAGCGCGAGGGCGTGCCGCATCCGTACGAAGTGGCCGGCGCCGGCCGCCTTGCCCCGGTCGGTGACCTGGAGGGGCTGCACTCCCCAGGGGTCGTACCGCACCGCCGCGGCCCCGGGCGCCGGGGGCGCGGGCTCGGCCGACGGAGCGGAGTCCGGCCGCGAGGGCACGGGCCCGGCCGACGCGGTGGGGTCCGCCTGGGCTTCGGCTCGCGGGGCGGCGGGGCGGCTCCACCACTTCGGGGCCGTCTCGGACGGCTGCTGGTCGGCCATGGGCGCTCCCCTGGGGGTCCCCCGGCGGCGCTGGGGGAGGTACCTGTAGCACCGCCGGGCGGCGCATCTGCCGCAGATTCAACCAGGTCCCGCGCCGACCGGGGGCTCCGCCCCCGGTCCCCGTGGCTCAGCGGGTCAGCGAGACCGGGCGGGGCGAGATCGAGGGATGCACCGGGGGAAGGGGAGCCGTGGGGCGCGGGCCCGCCACGAAGCCGGCACCGGGGCCTGGACCGGGAGCCCGGTCGCGGACCACCGCGTCCGTCACCGACACGGCCGGGCCCGGACGCGTCGCCGGGACCTCGCCCCGTACGGTCGGCTCCAGGGAGTCGACCGGCAGCGAGCCGCCCAGCGCGATCGCGGCGAGCGAGACCGCCCCGGCCGCCACGAACGCGAAACGGCGCCGCGGCCGGCCCACCTCGTGGATGCGGAAGCCCTGCTGCGGCGCGGCCGGAGCCACGTACCCGAAGAGCTCCGCGCCCGGCGGGGCCGGCGGACCGGAGGAGGGACCCGAGGGCCCGTCGGGACCGCCGCCCGGCAGCCCTTGCAGGCGGGCCAGCAGCCCGGCCGACAGCGGCGGCGGCGCGCTCTCGACGAACATGCTCTTCAGGCGGCGCTGCGCGTCGGCCTCGGCCTTGCATTTGGCACACGTGGCCAGATGCGCCAGGACCCGCTCGCGCGCGTCATGGCTCAGTTCCCCGTCGACCAGGGCGGCGAGGCGGTCGCCCAGGTGCTGTTCGGCAGGAGAGGGACTGACTCCGCTCACTCGGTTCCGCCCTCTCCCCCGGCACCCGGCGCGCCCACCGCCGCTCCCGCCAGCGCCCGCTGCTCGGCCCGGGCCTCGGGGGACCGGTGCTTGAGAGCCTTGCGCAGGTGCGAGCGGCCCCGGTGGATACGGCTGCGCACGGTGCCGAGCTTCACGCCCAGCGTCGCGGCGATCTCCTCGTACGACAGGCCCTCGATGTCGCACAGCACCACGGCGGCGCGGAACTCGGGCGCGAGGGTGTCCAGCGCCTGCTGCACGTCCGCGTCGAAGTGGGTGTCGTGCAGGACCTGCTGCGGGGACGGCTCACGGCTCGGCAGCCGCTCGGCGGCGTCGTCGGCGAGCGCGTCGAAACGGATCCGCTGCTTGCGGCGGACCATGTCGAGGAAGAGATTGGTGGTGATCCGGTGCAGCCAGCCCTCGAAGGTGCCCGGCGTGTACGTGGACAGCGAACGGAAGACGCGGACGAAGACCTCCTGGGTCAGGTCCTCCGCGTCGTGCTGGTTGCCCGTCAGACGGTAGGCGAGGCGGTAGACCCGCGCACTGTGCGTGCTGACGATCTCCTCCCATGAAGGAGGCGTCCACGCCTGGGTGCCCGCATCGGCGGCAAAGGTCGCGGTGGTTGCGGTGGCAGCGGTGTGGAAGCGGTCAGCAATGTCGGTCACGGATTTCGGCTCGCCCGCCGACCAGAAGAGGCGTCTGAACACGCCCCCACGATCCACAGGCGCAGCCGCACCTCCCCTGTCGGCTCTGGTGGTGTCCAGTGGAGTCCCTACCATAGCCACCCCTCCCGTCAGCTCCGGATAAGCGTTTTTGCAGTAACTTTGCACGTGCCCGCGACGGGCCGGGCCGTCGATCTGCCCACTGCCGCCCCATCTATCCCGGCCGCGGCCCGCCCATACGCCCCTTTTCGCCGCGCTGGTTCAATCCGCCGCCGTTTTCTCCAACGCCCGGTCCCATCTGCGGGTTCCCGACGTCAGCGGATACAGTCACCGTTGCGCCAACTATGGGGACAGGAGAGGGTCATTACCGGCAACCGGCAGACGAGCTGGGCGTTCGCCGACGCGTTTGTCGCCGAGGACGACGCTCTGCGGTGGGCCCGCGACCGGGCCAGGGAAGCGGGCCTTCGGTCCGTCTCCCCGGGCACCGGGGCCGCGCTGCGCCTGCTCGCCGCCACCGCGGACGCCAAGGCGGTGGCCGAGATCGGCACCGGCACCGGCGTCTCCGGCATCCACCTCCTGCACGGCATGCGCCCCGACGGGGTGCTGACCACCGTGGACCCCGAGGCCGACCGGCAGGCCTTCGCCCGCCAGGCCTTCCGCGCCGCCGGCTTCGCGGGCAACCGCGCCCGGTTCATCCCCGGCCGCGCGCTCGACGTGCTCCCCCGGCTCGCCGACGGCGGGTACGACCTCGTCTTCTGCGACGGGGACCCCTCCGAGTCCCTCGACTACCTCGCCGAATCGTTGCGCCTGCTGCGCCCCGGCGGGCTGGTCTGCTTCGAGGGGGTCTTCTCCGACGGCCGCACCGTCGACGGGGCGGCCCAGCAGACCGAGGTGCTGCGCGTACGGGAGCTGCTGCGCAGCGTCCGCGAGAGCCCGGCGCTGGAGGCGGCCCTGCTCCCGGTGGGCGACGGCCTGCTCTGCGCGGTCCGGCGCTGAGTCCCCCGGGCCCCGGCGACGACCCCGCCCGGCCCGGCTCGGCTCAGCTCGGCGGCAGGAAGATGAGGGCGGGCGTACCGCCGAGGGCCGTGCCGGCCAGGGGCCGGCCGGTCCCGGTCGGGACCGGGACATGACACAACGCCGCCCCGACCGCTGGGGAGCGGCCGGGGCGGCGCAGAGAATACGGGTACTGCGGGCTGCCGACGGGTTAGCCGACGACCTTCTTCAGGGCGTCACCCAGGGCGTCCGCCTCGTCCGGGGTCAGCTCGACGACGAGCCGACCGCCGCCCTCGAGCGGTACGCGCATGACGATGCCCCGCCCCTCCTTGGTGACCTCGAGCGGGCCGTCGCCCGTCCGCGGCTTCATGGCCGCCATGCTCGTTCCCCTTCCTGAAACCAGCTCATCGTCAGCCGACGGCCCCATTCAGGCGCCTGGAACCCGGCATCGAACACATTGCTTCTTGGCCATTATCCCGCATGTCAGGACCCGATGACCAACATCGGCAGGGAACGCTTGCGCAACGCGCTCGACCAAAACCACTCATTTCGGGGACGTGCCTGCGATACTTCGCCGTCGCACCCGGCGTCCGCCCTCCGCTTTCTTTGACGCACATCACATGCCCCGGAGCGGTCCGGTCCGCCATGCTGGCCCTTGCACCGGCCGGTACCGGCCGGTAGCCAAGCCTGCGACGAAGGGGGACCCCCTGCCATGGCCGACAGCGTGCTCTACGAAGTGACCGACGGACTCGCGAAGATCACGATCAACCGTCCCGACGCCATGAACGCGATGAACACCGAGGCCAAGGTCGCCCTGCGCGACGCCGTCCAGGCCGCGGCCGCCGATCCGGCCGTCCGCGCGGTGCTGCTGACGGCGGCCGGCAACCGGGCGTTCTGCGTGGGCCAGGACCTCAAGGAGCACATCGGGAACCTGGCGGCGGACCGCGAGAGCGGATCCTCCCTGACCATGAACACGGTCGCGGAGCACTACAACCCGATCGTGCGCGCCCTGACCGAGATGCCCAAGCCGGTCGTGGCGGGGGTCAACGGCGTGGCGGCCGGGGCGGGCTTCGGCTTCGCGCTGGCGGCGGACTTCCGGGTCGTCGCGGACACGGCCTCCTTCAACACCTCCTTCGCGGGGGTGGCGCTGACCGCCGACTCGGGCGTCTCCTGGACCCTCCCCCGGCTGATCGGCGCCTCCCGCGCCGGCGACCTGCTGCTCTTCCCCCGCTCGGTGAAGGCGCAGGAGGCGTACGAGCTCGGCATCGTGAACCGCCTGGTCCCCTCGGACTCCCTGCACGCGGAGGCCGAGGCCGTGGCCCGCACCCTGGCGCAGGGCCCGACGGTGGCCTACGCGGCGCTGAAGGAGTCCCTGGCGTACGGGGCCTCGCACTCGCTGTCCGAGGCGCTGGACCACGAGGACACCCTGCAGGCCCGCGCGGGCGCCTCCGAGGACCACTCGATCGCCGTCCAGGCCTTCCTCGCGAAGCAGCCGCCGAAGTACCTGGGCCGCTGAGTCCGCGCGCCCTGCGCCGCCTGCCCGCCCCGGTCCGCCTCAGTCCGGGTCGCGGGCGGCGCAGGCGGCCAGGTGGTCGTTGACCAGCCCGCAGGCCTGCATCAGCGCATAGGCGGTGGTGGGCCCGACGAAGCGGATCCCGGCCTTCTTCAGGGCCTTGGCCAGGGCCGTGGACTCGGGCGTCACCGCCGGCACCTCGGAGATCGTCGCGGGTGCCGGGCGGCCCGGCTCCGGCGCGTGCGACCAGATCAGCGCGTCCAGGTCGCCCGGCTCCCACTGCGCCAGCACCTTCGCGTTGGCGAGCGTGGCCTCGATCTTGGCGCGGTTGCGGATGATCCCCTCGTCGGCGAGCAGCCGCTGCGCGTCGGCCGGCCCGAAGGCGGCGACCTCGGCGATCACGAACCCCGAGAACGCCGTACGGAAGCCTTCGCGCCGGCGCAGGATCGTCAGCCAGGACAGCCCCGACTGGAAGGCCTCCAGGCACAGCCGCTCGTAGAGCGCGTCGTCCCCGTGGACCGCGCGGCCCCACTCCGTGTCGTGGTAGGCGATGTAGTCCTCGGTGGCCAGCGCCCAGGGGCAGCGAAGGCCCCCGTCCGGACCCGCGATCGCCGTCACCGTTCCTCCTGGCCGGCGTCCTTGTGCAGGTCGACCGCTGCGTCCGGGGCCTGCGCACGGCCGTGCGCGACCGCCGCCGTGAGCTCCTCGATCCGCGCGTCCCGCTCGGCGAGCTCGGCCGCGAGCCGCTCCAGTACGTCGTCCACCTCGGCCATCCGGTAGCCGCGCGGCCCGACCGGCAGGCGCAGGGCGTCGATGTCGGCCCGTACGACCGGGCGGCTCTCCGGCAGCGCGTCGGCCACCCGGTCCGGCTCCGCCTCCGGCAGTACGGCCTCGGAACCACCGCCCACCACGGCCAGGGTGACCGCCGCGACGACCACGACCAGCGCGATCAGCAAGAACCAGAACACGAGCAACTCCCTGAGAGACATCGGGCCACCGGGCTCCAGGTTAAGGTCGCAGCGAGGCGCGAGGGCCGCCGGAGGAGGAAAGAACGGGATGCTGCGACTGGGCGGGCGCGAGTTCGACACCCACGAGCCGGTGATCATGGCCATCGTGAACCGGACTCCTGACTCCTTCTACGACCAGGGGGCGACGTTCCGCGACGAGCCCGCGCTGGACCGGGTCGAGCAGGCGGTCGCCGAAGGCGCCGCGATCATCGACATCGGCGGGGTCAAGGCGGGCCCGGGCGAGCACGTGGACGCCGCCGAGGAGGCCCGCCGCACGGTCGGCTTCGTGGCCGAGGTCCGGCGCCGCCACCCGGACGTGGTGATCAGCGTGGACACCTGGCGGCACGAGGTCGGCGAGGCCGTCTGCGAGGCCGGGGCCGACCTGCTGAACGACGCCTGGGGCGGGGTGGACCCGAAGCTGGCCGAGGTCGCGGCGCGGTACGGCGCAGGCCTGGTCTGCACCCACGCGGGCGGGGTCCGGCCCCGCACCCGGCCGCACCGGATCGCCTACGAGGACGTGATGGCGGACATCCTGCGGGTCACGGTCGGGCTGGCCGAACGGGCGGCCGCGCTCGGGGTCCGCCGGGACGCGATCATGATCGATCCGGGCCACGACTTCGGGAAGAACACCCGCCACTCGCTGGAGGCCACGCGCCGTCTGGGCGAGATGACGGACACCGGTTGGCCGGTACTGGTCTCGTTGTCCAACAAGGACTTCGTCGGCGAGACCCTCGACAAGCCGGTCAAGGAGCGCCTGCTGGGCACCTTGGCCACGACGGCGGTCTCCGCCTGGCTCGGCGCCCAGGTCTACCGCGTGCACGAGGTCGCGGAGACCAAGCAGATCCTGGACATGGTCCGTACGATCCAGGGGCACCGGCCGCCCGCGGTGGCCCGCCGGGGCCTGGCCTGAGCCGAACGGCGCCGAGCGCCCCCGGCGGTGGCCCGCCGGGGCCTGGCCTGAGCCGAACGGCGCCGAGCGCCCCCGGCGGTGGCCCGCCGGGGGCTCGCGGGGGCGGCGGGGCGGCCGCCGCGGCTACTTGCCGACTTCCTTGGTCACCAGCGCGATCGCCTCGTCCACGTCGTCCGTGACGTGGAAGAGGTAGAGGTCGCGCTCCGAGGCCTTGCCCTGCGCGATCACCGTGTTCTTCAGCCAGTCGACCAGACCGGACCAGTACTCCGACCCGAACAGCACGATCGGGAACCGGGTGATCTTCTGGGTCTGGACGAGGGTCAGCGCCTCGAACAGCTCGTCCAGCGTGCCGAGTCCGCCCGGCAGGACCACGAAGCCCTGGCTGTACTTCACGAACATCGTCTTGCGGACGAAGAAGTACCGGAAGTTCAGCCCGAGGTCCACGTGCTGGTTGAGCCCCTGCTCGAAGGGCAGCTCGATGCCCAGGCCCACGGAGATCCCGTTCGCCTCCCGGGCGCCCTTGTTGGCCGCCTCCATCGCGCCCGGGCCGCCGCCCGTGATCACCGCGAAGCCCGCCTCGACCAGCGCGCCGCCGATCCGCACGCCGGCCTCGTACTCGGGTGATCCGGCGGGCGTACGGGCCGAGCCGAACACGCTGATCGCCGGCGGCAGCTCCGCCAGCGTGCCGAAGCCCTCGATGAACTCCGACTGGATGCGCAGGACCCGCCAGGGATCGGTGTGCACCCACTCGGAGGGCCCGGCGGAATCCAGCAGCCGCTGGTCCGTCGTACTGCCCGCCTGCACCTGGCTCCGCCTGCGCAGCACGGGCCCGAGCTGCTGCTCCTCGGGCCGCCGACGGGCGGATCCGTCGGAAGTGCTGGAGTTGCCCATGATGTGCTCCCTCCTGCTGATCGTTGGATCAGATTAGGCGCACAAAGGTGACGAGAAGCGGAATTCAGGAGGTCAGCCAGGCACGGAGTCGTTCTTCGCAGTGGAGGATGGCCTTCGTTTCCACGCGCTCGTCGACCTTGTGGGCCAGCAGGGCGTCGCCCGGCCCGTAGTTGACCGCCGGGACGCCGAGGGCGCTGAAGCGGGAGACGTCCGTCCAGCCGAACTTGGGCATCGCGCGGCCGCCGACCGCCTCCATGAACGCCGCCGCGGCGGGGTGGGAGAGGCCGGGCAGGGCGCCGCCCGAGAAGTCGTCGATCACGAACTCGTCGACGCCGCAGTCCGCGAAGACCTCGCGGACGTGGGCGATCGCCTCGTCCATGCTGCGGTCCGGGGCGAAGCGGAAGTTGACCGTCACCGTGCAGGCGTCGGGGATGACGTTGTTGGCGACGCCGCCCTCGATGCGGACCGCGTTCAGGCCCTCGTGGTACTCCAGGCCGTCGATCACCGGCTTGCGCGGCTCGTACGCCGCGAGTTCGGCGAGAATCGGGGCCGCCGCGTGGATGGCGTTGGAGCCCATCCAGCTGCGCGCGGAGTGGGCGCGCTCGCCGGACGTGCGGAGCAGGACGCGCAGGGTGCCCTGGCAGCCGCCCTCGACCTCCGCGTTCGAAGGCTCCAGCAGGACCGCGAAGTCGCCGGTCAGCCAGTCGGGGTGGGCCGCGGCGACCTTGCCGAGGCCGTTGAGGTCGGCGGCGACCTCCTCCTGGTCGTAGAAGACGAAGGTGAGGTCGCGGTTGGGCTCGGGCACGGTCGCGGCGATGCGCAGCTGCACGGCGACGCCGGATTTCATGTCGGTCGTTCCGCAGCCCCACAGGACGTCGTTCTCGTCCAGGCGGGACGGGACGTTGTCGGCGATCGGCACGGTGTCGAGGTGACCGGCGAGGACGACGCGCTCGGCCCTGCCGAGGTTCGTGCGCGCCACCACGTTGTTGCCGTACCGGTCGACCGTGAGGTGCGGCAGGGCGCGCAGCGCGTGCTCCACCAGGTCGGCGAGGACCTTTTCGTCGCCGCTCACGGACGGGATGTCGACGAGCCGGGCGGTCAGCTCGGCGGCGTCCAGGGTGAGGTCCAGCTCGGATTCGGACATGGTCCCGACCCTAGCGCCCAGGACTGCGGCGAAGCTCTCACGTCCGGCCGGTGGACGCGTCGCATGGCTCAAGTACGGTGGGCGCCGTGACCCGGAACGATCCCCCCCGTCCCCGTCGCCGACGTCGGCCGCTGCTCACGTGCGCCGGTGTGTTGGTGCTGCTCGCGCTGATCGGCTACTTCGCCGTGCAGTACAACACGACGAACGGCGGTGGCGGGGCCCCGCACTGCACGGCCAGTGCGCGGACGAGCCCCCGGGGGGTGGACATGACCCCGGAGCAGGCGGGCAACGCGGCGACCATAGCCGCGGTCGGCGTGGCCAAGGGCCTGCCGGACCGGGCCCTGACCATCGCGCTGGCGACCGCGATGCAGGAGTCGGGGCTGCGCAACCTCCCCCACGGCGACCGGGATTCGCTGGGCCTCTTCCAGCAGCGGACCTCGATGGGGTGGGGCACCGAGGAGCAGATCATGGACCCGGTGTATTCGGCCGGGAAGTTCTACGACCACCTCGTCCAGGTCAAGGGGTACGCCGATCTCCCGCTGACGGAGGCCGCGCAGGAGGTCCAGCGCAGCGGCTATCCCGAGGCGTACGCGAAGCACGAGCCGGAAGCGGTCGTGATCGCGGCGGCCTTCGCCGGGGACGGCGAGCTGGCGTGCGGCGGCCCCGCGCCGACCGCGCCGGGCGATCCGGAGAAGGTGCGCACGGAGCTCACCCGGATCTTCGCCAAGAGCAGGACGCACACCGCTCCGGCGGAGCCGCGCCGTACGCAGAACGCGGCCGGGAAGGTCACGGAGGCCGAGGTGACCTTCGTCGAGAAGAAGGACGGCGGCGCCTCCGCGGCGCGGGGCAGCAAGGTGATGGCCGGCTGGGCGCTGGCCAACTCGCGCGGGACGGGGGTCGTGCGGGTCTCGTACGGCCCGGCGAGCTGGGTGGCCGGCCAGGCGCGGGGCGAGTGGCAGCGGCTCGGCCCCACGGGTCCGCAGGGCAAGGCCGGGGCCCCCGACCCGCACCGCGCGGAGGACGGCTCGGTACGGATCTTCGTGGCCCAGTGACGCACCGCTTGCGCCGTGGGCTCGCCCGTACGAGGCGTCCCTCGTGCGGGGGACGGCCGGGGGGCGGCCCGATCCGCCCCCGGGAGGGCGGAACCGCTGGTCGGCCCGGTTCCGACGCACTCGCGGCGCAGGCCGATTAAACGATGCGTTACCGATCCTTTACCCGGGGTCTCCGCAACTCCACCCGCCCCCCGAGCGGTTGTACACGGCGTACTCAGCCGCTACCGCTTAGGAGCATCATGTCCCTCCCCCTGACCCGCCGGATCGCCCGTACCGCGCTGCTGCTCGCAGCCGGGGCAGCTCCCGTGGTCGGTGCGGCCGGCGCGGCCAGCGCCGCGGGCCTGGAGTCCGTGCCGCAGCTGGGCGCGCTCACCAGCCCGGACGCCGCCGGTCACGCGGGCGACGTGGTCGGCACCGGTGAGGCCGCGGCCACCGGCGCGACGGAGACCGCCGCCAAGGCCGTACCCGGCGCCCCCGCCCAGGTCACCGACACCGCGACCGGCCTGCTCGGCGGGCTGCCGGCAGCCAAGGGACTGCCGACCGACACCCTGCCCACCGGCTCGCTGCCGACCGGCGGCCTGCCCACCGAGGGCCTCCCGACCGGCGGCCTGACCAGTGCGCTCCCCACCCAGGGGCTGCCGCTGGGCGGCCTCCCGCTGGGCGGCTGACCCGCCGCACGCGCAGGAACACCGAGGGGCCGGGAGTGCGAACTCCCGGCCCCTCGGGCCGTTCACCGCTGCGCGATCAGGCGGCGAGGCGCTTGACCGCCGCTTCGACGCGCTCGTCCGTCGCCGTGAAGGCCACGCGGACGAACTCCGCGCCCGCCTCGCCGTAGAAGTCGCCCGGCGCGACCAGGATGCCCAGCTCGGCGAGGTGGGCGACGGTGTCCCAGCAGGCCTCGTCCCGGGTCACCCACAGGTACAGGCTGGCCTCGCTGTGCTCGACCCGGAAGCCGTGCGCCTCCAGCGCCGCCCGCAGCGCCTCGCGCCGCGCCGCGTAGCGCCCGCGCTGCTCCTCGACGTGCGCGTCGTCGCCGAGCGCGGCGACCGTGGCCGCCTGTACCGGCGCCGGGGTCATCATGCCGCCGTGCTTGCGGATCTCCAGCAGCTCGCCGAGCACCTCGGCGTCACCGGCGATGAACGCGGCCCGGTAGCCGGCCAGGTTGGAGCGCTTCGAGAGGGAGTGGACGGCGACGATGCCCTCGTACGAGCCGCCGCAGACCTCGTCGTGCAGGACGGAGACGGGCTCGGCCTCCCAGCCGAGCTCCAGGTAGCACTCGTCGCTGAAGAGCAGGATCCCGTGCTCGCGCGCCCAGGCCACGATCCGGACCAGGTCCTGCTTCGGGATGACCTTCCCGGTGGGGTTGGACGGGGAGTTGAGCCACAGCAGCTTCACGCCGGCCGGGTCGAGCTCGGTCGGGTCGTCGTAGACGACCGCCTCGGCCCCGCACAGCCGCGCGCCCACCTCGTAGGTGGGGTACGCGAGCCGGGGGTAGGCCACCTTGTCCCCGGCGCCCAGACCCAGCTGGGTCGGCAGCCAGGCCACCAGCTCCTTGGAGCCGACGACCGGCAGGACGTTATGGTGCGTGGCGCCGCTCGCGCCGAGGCGGCCCCTGACCCAGCCGGTGATCGCGTCGCGCAGCGCGACGGTGCCCCACACCGTGGGGTAGCCCGGGGAGTCCGCGGCCGCGACGAGGGCGTTCTGGACCAGCTGCGGGACCGGGTCCACCGGCGTGCCCACGGACAGGTCGACGATGCCGTCCGGGTGGGCCGCCGCCGTCCTCTTGTACGGCTCCAGCTTGTCCCAGGGGAAGGCGGGAAGACGTGCGGATACTGCGGCCACGGTGTTCTCTGCTCTCTACTGGTGCCTGGTGCCGGCGCTGCGGGCGAAACGGCTCGGTCCCGCGCGGCACGGGGGCCGTACGGGACCGAGGGGCGGTTCTGGCGGTACGACCGTCGTCAGTGACTCGGGTTGATGTCCGCCGGAAGCGCCGCGACGAAGGGGTGATCGCGCTCGATCAGGCCCAGCTTGGAGGCACCACCGGGCGAACCGAGCTCGTCGAAGAACTCGACGTTCGCCTTGTAGTAGTCCTTCCACTCTTCCGGAGTGTCGTCCTCGTAGAAGATGGCCTCGACCGGGCAGACCGGCTCACACGCACCACAGTCGACGCACTCGTCCGGGTGGATGTACAAGGACCGCTGGCCCTCGTAGATGCAGTCGACGGGGCACTCTTCGATGCATGCCTTGTCCTTGACGTCGACACAAGGCTCCGCGATGACGTAGGTCACGCTCTCGTTCCTCCTCGGTAGGGCTTTCCATATCGCGCGGGAGCGCGGCGTCGTCGATGCCCACGCCTAGTATCTCCGTTCCCGGGCACGATCCGAACAGGAGGGGCGGACAGAGCTGTGGAAATCACTGCCGGTGGGCTGCTGGAGATCCGTATCACCCCGGCTGACGTGGGTAAACGAGTCTCTGTACGACGGGTGGAGGGCGCGGCGGACGAAGCGCCGTCGTTCACTGACACGGTAGGGGTTCTCACATCCTGGGACCAAGGTGTGCTGACGATCACACGAAAGAGCGGCGAGATCGTCCACATCCCGGAATCCTCGCTGGTGGCGGGCAAGATCGTGCCCCCGGCGCCGGCCCGGCGGCGGGGCCCCGCGGCCTCTTTCGAGGAGCTGGCGCGGGTCGGGGCGCGGGCCTGGCAGCCGCTGGAGAGCGAGCGCCTGGGCGAGTGGACGCTGCGCGCGGCCGGCGGCTTCACCCGGCGGGCCAACTCCGTGCTGCCGCTCGGCGACCCGGGGATTCCCCTGGACGAAGCACTCGCGCGGGTGACGGCCTGGTACGCGGAGCGTGAACTTCCGGCGTACGTGCAGACGGCGACGGGCGCGGTCGGCACCCAGGAGCTGCTGGGCGCGGAGCTGGAGCGCCGGGGCTGGGTGAACGAGGTCTCGGCGCAGGTCCGGATCGCGGCGCTGGCGCCGCTCGCGGACGTGGACCCGGGGGCGAGCGCCTGCGGGGTACGGCTGAGCCGGGTCCCGGACGAGGAGTGGCTCGCGATGTACGGGCGGGTCAAGGACCCGGAAGTGGCCCGGCGGGTGCTGGTGGCGGGGCCGTCGGTGTGGTTCGCGACGCTGCCCGGGCGGGCGATCGGACGGCTGGTGGTCGACGGCCGGTGGGCCGGCTTCGCCGCGGTCGAGGTGGATCCGCGGCACCGGCGCGGGGGGCTGGGCACCGCGGTGATGGCGGTCCTGGCCGGGCGGGCACTGGAGGAGGGCGCTTCGGCGGCGTGGCTGCAGGTGGAGGCGGACAACACGGCGGCGCTGGCGCTGTACGAGGGGCTGGGCTTCGCGACGCACCACGCGTACCACCACTTCCGCCGCGGGGCGGGGGCGGGGCGATGAGCGCGCAGTCCCGGGCGCGGTTCGCGCAGGAGGCCCGCTCGGAGCGGCCGGACCTGGCGCTGCTGTGCCTGCTGCTGGCCGCGGAGGCGGACCCGGAGCTGGACGAACAGGCCATGGACTGGGCCCAGATCGAGCTGGACCGGCTGGCGGGGCTGCTGCCGTACGGGCTGCGCGGCGGGAAGGCGTGGGCCTCGGCGGTGACGGAGCTGCTGGGCGGGCGGATGGGCTTCCACGGCACGCCCGCGGACTACGACCGGCTGTCGTCCTCGCTGCTGCACGAGGTGCTGCGGCGCCGCCGGGGCCTGCCGATCCTCCTGTCCGTCGTCTGGCTGGAGGTCGCGCGGCGCGCGGGCGCGCCGGTGTACGGGCTGGGGCTGCCGGGGCACTTCGTGGTGGGGTTCGGCGATCCGCAGGAGGGGCTCGTCGTGGACCCGTTCGCCGGGGGCGCCTCGCTGGGGGCCGGGCCGGCGGAGCAGGCGGCCGAGCCGCGGACGCCCGCGCGGACGCTGGACATCGTGCTGCGGATCCTGAACAACGTCAGGGCGTGGGCCTCGGCCCGGCCGGAGCACTCCGGGGTGGCGCTGTGGGCGCTGGAGCTGTCGCTGCTGCTGCCCTCGCATCCGGCGTCGCTGCGGTACGAGCGGGCGAAGCTCCTGGTGGAGCGGGGGCAGTTCGCTTCCGGCGCCGCCGAGATGGAGTCGTACGCGCAGGTGGTCGACGCGATCGATCCGCCGGCCGCCGCGCGGATCCGGGGCGAGGCCCTGTCCGCCCGCGCGCTGCTCAACTAGCTGGGGGTGCCTCGCCGAGGGAGCCTCGGCCCGAGGGGCCGGACCGGCTACAGCCAGCCCTTCTCGCGGGCCACGCGTATGGCGTCCGCGCGGTTGCGGGCGGCCAGCTTCTGGATGGCCATCGAGAGGTAGTTGCGGATCGTGCCCTGGGAGAGGTGGAGACGGGCGGCGAGTTCGGCGTTCGTGGCCCCGCCCTCGGCCGCGCGCAGGACCTCCCGTTCGCGGTCCGTCAGAGGGTTCGCGCCCTCCGCGAGGGCCGCCGCCGCCAGGGTGGGGTCGATGACGCGCTCACCCGCCAGGACCTTGCGCACCGCCGCGGCCAGTTGCGCGGCCGGGGCGTCCTTCACCAGGAACGCCGAGGCCCCCGCCTCCATCGCCCCGCGCAGGTAGCCGGGGCGGCCGAAGGTGGTCAGGATGACGATCTTGAGGTCGGGGACCGCGGTGCGCAGGGCGGCGGCGGCCTCGATGCCCGTCATCCCCGGCATCTCGATGTCGAGCAGCGCGACGTTCACGTCGTGGGCCCGGGCCGCCGGCACCACCTCGTCGCCGCGGGCGACCTGGGCCAGCACCTCGATGTCCGGCTCCAGTCCGAGAAGGGCCGCGAGGGCCTCCCGGACCATGGACTGGTCCTCCGCCAGGAGGATCCGGATGGGGCGTGTGGTCATGATCCCGATCCTAGGGGGACGCGGGCCAGCAGGCGGAAGCCCTTCTTGCCCGCGGATCCGGCCGACAGGGTTCCGCCCACCGCCTCCAGGCGTTCCGCGAGGCCCGTCAGGCCGTTGCCCGCCACCGCCGGTCCGCCCCCGCCGTCGTCGGCGACGGACAGCTCCACGATCCGTCCGGCCAGGGTCTGCAGGACCTCCAGGCGGACGGTGCACCGCTTCGCCCCGCTGTGGCGGACCACGTTCGTCACGGCCTCGCGCAGCGACCAGGCCAGCGCCGACTCCACTTCCTCGGGGAGGTCCTCCACCGGTTCCGCCGGGAGGTCCGCCGCCACGCCCGCCGCCGTCAGCGCGGTGCGGGCGCCCGCCATTTCGCCCGGCAGGGTCGGCCGCCGGTAGCCGCTCACGGCCTCCCGTACGTCGACCAGCGCCTGCCGGCTGACCTGTTCGATGTCCGCCACCTGCTGGGCGGCCTGCTCGGGGTGGTCCGGGAGCATCCGTCCCGCCAGCTCGCTCTTGAGCGTGATCAGGGACAGCGAGTGGCCGAGGAGGTCGTGCAGGTCCCGGGCCATCCTCAGCCGTTCCTCGTTGGCGGCGAGCTGCGCCACCGTGGCCCGCGCCTCGCGCAGTTCCATCGTGGTGCGGATCATCGCGCGGATGCCGACCATCGCGAACCCGCCCATCAGGGCAGGGATCAGGAGCCCGGCCAGGTACTCCTCGCCTCCCGGCACCGCGAAGGCGGTCACCGCGAGCAGGGCGGTCGCGCCGGGCACCGTGAACCGGGAGATCTCCCCCGGCAGCGCGGCGCCGGAAGCGATCGCCACGTAGACGAAGAGGACGAGCCATTCGCGGCCCAGGGACAGCGACAGGACCGTGGCCTGTGCGGAGAGGACCGCCACCGAGAGCAGCACGCGCCGCGTCTCGGTCTGCCGGGCGGTGCGGAAGACCAGGACCAGGTACCAGGCGACGAAGGCCACCAGGCCCAGGCCGCCGAGCAGCCTGGCCCCGAGGCTGTGTCCTCCGCTGACCAGGTCGGTGACGGGGGCGCTGAGGTAGAACAGCCAGACGCTGATCCACAGCGACTTCACCAGCTTCTGCCGGCGGTTCTCGGGGCGGAGCCCGACCCGGGGGCCGTCCTTCGTTCCCGGCGGGCCGGTCCCGGTCGTCGGCTCCGCCGCGCCGGTTCCACCGGTCGTCCCCGTCGTACCCATCACGCTCGTCACACCCGTCATGCCTTCAGCGAGTCCTTGCGGTACAGCCAGGCGGCGGCACCGGTGAAGAGTACGAAGTAGACCGCCAGGATCGCCACGTCCTTCAGGTGGGGTGCGCCGCCGAGCTCGATGGCCTGGCCGAGGCCCGCGTAGGCGCGGGTCGGCAGCCACTCGCAGATGTCCTGGAGCCACTGCGGGAAGTTCGCGGTCGGCATCCACAGGCCGCCGAGGATCGACAGGCCGAAGTAGAAGAGCATCGTGATCGGGCGGACGGTGTCCCCGCTCGCCAGGTAGCCGATCGCCACGCCGAGGGCGGCGAAGACCAGGCTGCCGGCCCAGATGGAACCGGTCAGGGCCAGCCACTGCCAGGCGTCGAAGCGCACGCCCTTGACGCCGGCGGCGACCGCGAACACGACCAGGATGGCGGGCAGCGAGAGCACGCCGGCGCTGGCGGTCTTGCCGAGGACGTAGCCGCGGCCGGGCAGGGCGGTCAGCCGCAGCTGGCGGACCCAGCCCTTCTCGCGCTCCTTGGCGATGCGCTCGCTGTTGCCCATCAGGACGGCGGTCAGCGCGCCGAAGGAGGCCATGGCGACCATGTAGAAGGCCGGCATGGTCAGTTCGGTGCCCATGACCTTGGTGGTGCCGCTCAGGGTGCCGCCGAGCATCAGGAACAGCGCGGCCGGGTAGAGGACGGTGAAGAACAGGTACTTCTTGTTGCGCAGGGCGCGGGTGATCTCCAGCTTGATGAGCTGGAGCGTTCCGGTGGTCGGCATTACTTGGCCTCCTCGGCCTCGGTGAGGGCGATGAAGGCCTGCTCCAGGCCCAGCCCGGCGACTTCCAGGTTCCGGGGGTAGAGCCCCAGCGCGTACACGGCGTGGACGGTGGCGTCGGCGTCGCGCGACTGGAGCCGGACCGTGTCGCCGTGGCGCTCGTACGAGGTCAGGCTCGGCAGGGCGCGCAGCGCCGTGTCGTCCACGGGGGCGTCCGCGGCCAGGTCGAAGGCGATCCGGCGGGCGCCGGCCTTCGCCTTGATCTCGGCGGCGGTGCCGTCGGCGAGCAGCCGGCCCTTGTTGAGGACCAGGACGCGGTCGGCGATCGCGTCGGCCTCTTCCAGGTAGTGGGTGGCGAACAGGACCGTGCGGCCCTGGGCGGCCTGCTCCCGCATGGTGGCCCAGAAGGCCTGGCGGGAGGTGACGTCCATGCCGGTGGTCGGCTCGTCGAGGACGATCAGGTCGCCCCGGCCGGCGGTGGCGAGGGCGAAGCGGACGCGCTGCTCCTGGCCGCCGGAGAGCTTGTTGACCATGCGGTCGGCGATCTCGCTGATGCCGGCGCGGCCGAGCACCTCCTCGACCGGGTGGGGGCGGGGGTGCAGGGCGCAGCCGAGGGCGACGATCTCCCGTACGGTGACGTCCTCCATCAGGCCGCCGCTCTGGAGCATCGCGCCGACCCGGCCGGCCGCGATCGCCTCGCGGGGGGTGGTGCCGAAGAGCCGGACGGTGCCGGAGTCGGCGGGGCGCAGGCCCAGCAGGAGGTCGAGGGTGGAGGACTTGCCGGCGCCGTTGGGGCCGAGCAGCGCGACGGTCTCGCCGGGGTGGAGTTCGAGGGAGAGGCCGTCGACCGCGCGGACCGCGCCGTAGCTCTTGGTCACGTTCTGGAAGGCCACCACGGGGGCGGCGCCGGGGCCGGTGTCCTGCGCGGCGGCGATGGTGTGCGCCGGGGTCGTCGTCGTCATGACCGAAGGTTCCCGCGTTCGGGGGTGCGCGCGGCAGTGTCCGCCGTCGTGACCGGTGGATGACAGATGTCATGCGTCCGGCATGACGGCCCGGCGAGGGCCCCCGGCGGCGGGCCGGGCCGCGGACGTGCGGGAGCCCCCGCCCGGGGTGGGACGGGGGCTCTCGCCGGCGGTCGCCGGCAGCGGTCGTCAGCTGCCGTTCGTGTTGATCGTGGCGGTCCGCTCGGCCGCGGTCTTGCCGCGCAGCGCCTGGCGCAGGGCGCCGACGACGTCCTGCGGGGTGACGGCCGTCTTCTCGCCCGTACCGCGCATGATCAGGACGCCGTCGAAGGTGTTCCCGTACGTCGCCTTGAGCGCTTCCAGGTCGTACTTCTCGGTCAGGTGCCCGTCCACGACCTGCATGCTGAGGATCTTGGGCAGGGACTTGGGGCCGAAGGGGAGGGACTTGCCGCCCGCCTTGACGGTGGCCACCCCGGACATCGCCGGCTCGGCGAACTCCTTCATGGCCCGGTCCAGTTCGGCCTGGTCGACGGCAGGATTCTTCGTGGTGACCGGGAGTTCGACCGGGGCGGTCTTGCCGGTGGCGACCAGCTCGCGGAACGCCTTCTTGACCAGTTCGGCGGAGGCGCCCGCGTCCAGGGTGGTGCCGGGCTTGCCGGGGACCGCGACGGCCTTGCCCGTGTCGAAGGTGATGGTGCCCTCGGTGGCGGTGCCGGAGGTCGCGGCCAGCTCCTGGAGCGCGACCTGGAGTTTCTCGTTGTCGACCGGCAACTCGGCTTCCGCGACGCGCTCGTTGCCGAGGAGCGAGCCGATGACCGTGACGGGGTTGTAGTCGCTGCCCGCCGCGTTGCGCACGGTGGTCTGGGCGTCCAGGCTCAGGCCGGCCTTCTCGGGCTTGAGCTCGACCTGCTTGCCGCCGACGCTGAGCGTGAGCGGGGAGGCGGCGCGGTTGCCGAAGGCGGTCTGGAGCTTGCCGACGGCCTCGTCGCGGCTGCCGCTGATGTCGACGCCCATGACGGTGGTGCCCTTGGGGACGTCGGAGTGGTTGAGCAGCAGACCGGCGCCATAGGCCACGCCGAGCAGGGCGATGAGGCCGCCGCCGAGGAGGACCAGCTTGGAACGGCCCTTCTTGACCTTGGTCGGCGTCATGGAGGCCGGCTTCGGGCGGGCGGGGGCGGCCGCGGCCGGGGCGGGGACCGGCGTCGGGCCCGGGGCCGGGCGCGGGCCCGGACCGCCCGGGGCGGGGATCGGCGGGAGCGGATCGTCCAGCTCGGGTCCGGGCCAGCCGGGGACCTCGCCGCCGCGCGGGCCGCCCACGGGTACGGAGCCGAGGGCGGGGCCGCCGGTGGGGCCGGCGGGGGCGCCGGTGGCGACCGGGCCGCCGTACGCGGGGAAGGCCTCGGTGACGGGTCCGGCGTCGATGTCCGCGTAGCCGGGGTGGCCCACGGGCGTGCCGACGCCGGGGCCGCCGGGCATCCGGGGGGCGGGCGGCGCTTCGGGGCCGCCGGGGCCCGGGCCGTAGCCGGGGCC
>NZ_LFML01000002.1 GCF_001044425.1 Streptomyces roseus | reverse complement strand
CGCTCGGCCTCGCCCAGCGCCAGGGCCGCCGCGAGCCGGCCACGCCGCGCGTCCAGGCGTACGGCCTCCCAGCGGGCGGACTCGGCCTCCGCGTCCGGCAGATCGGCCAGCGCCGGGCCGCGCCACAGCGCCAGGGCCTCCTCGTACAGGGCGGCCGCCTCGGCCGGGTCGCGGGCCGCACCGGCGGCCCGGGCGAGCCGCTCGAAGCGGTACAGGTCGACGTCCTCGCCCGCGGCGTCGAGCAGGTAGCCGCCCTCCGCCGAGCGCACCGCCCCGTGCCCCAGCGCCCTGCGCAGCCGGCCCACCAGCGCCTGGAGGGCGGCCTGGGCGTCCGCCGGCCCCTCGCCGTCCCACACCTGCCGCACCAGCAGGTGCACCGGCACCGCCCGCCCCGGGCGCAGCGCGAGCGCGGTGAGCAGCGCCCGCAGGCGCGTTCCGCCGACGGCGACGGGGCTCCCGTCGTCGCGGCTGGCCTGGGCGGTGCCGAGAATCGCGTAACGCACCGGCCCATTGTCGCTGCCCGGGGGCCGGGCCCCGTACTCCTTTCGGCCCCCTGCCCGGGGTAGGTTTCGCCGCATGGGTCATCAGGGCAGCCGCGGCGAGCGGCAGATCAGTTCCGTATTCCTCGGCATCTTCGCCGTCATGGCGGTCACCGGCTGGGCCGTGTGGGCGGGCTACTCGACCAGCACCGGGCTGGCCGTGTTCCTCTTCGTGACCTCGGCCTGGGTCGTCTCGCTCTGCCTGCACGAGTACGCGCACGCCCGCACCGCCCTGCACGGCGGCGACCTGTCGGTCGGGGCGAAGGGCTACCTGACCCTGAACCCGCTGAAGTACACGCACGCGCTGCTCAGCATCGTCCTGCCGGTGATCTTCGTGATCATGGGCGGGCTGGGCCTGCCCGGCGGTGCGGTGTACATCGAGCGGGACCGGATCCAGGGCCGCTGGAAGCACAGCCTCATCTCGGCGGCGGGTCCGCTGACCAACGTGGCCTTCGCGGTCGTCTGCACGGCGCCGTTCTGGCTGAACGCCCTCGACGGGGTCCCGATGGCCTTCCGCTTCGCGCTCGCGTTCCTCGCGCTGCTCCAGGTCTCGGCGGCGATCTTGAACTTCCTGCCGGTCCCGGGCCTGGACGGCTACGGGATCATCGAGCCCTGGCTCTCGTACCGGATCCGCCGCGAGGTGGCGCCGCTGGCGCCGTTCGGCCTGATCTCAGTGTTCGCGCTGCTGTGGATCCCGGAGGTCAACGGGTTCTTCTTCGACGTGGTGCGCAACCTGCTGGACGCTCTGGGCGTGTCCGACCTGGAGACCTACTGCGGCCGCGACCTCTACCGCTTCTGGCAGGAGACGAACGGCTACTGCGCGGTGCCGCAGGGCTGAGCCGGCACCTGACCGGACCGGACCGACGGACCCCTACGAGGTGCGGGCGGCCTTCTCGGCCTTCGCCTTGCGCAGGTAGAACCAGGCCATGTTCGAGGTGAGGCCGGCCAGCAGCACCCAGATGATGCCCAGGAAGCTGCCCTCCACGAAGGCGACCACGGCCGCGGCCACGGACAGGACGCAGACGACGATGGCGAACACGGCAAGGCGGGGCATGGGGAACAGCTCCTCGGCGACACGGAACGGGGTCGAACCCCACCAGTCTCCCCCATCCCCCGCAGTGCTCCCGTAAAGCCGCCCGCCCCCGCTCCCGCTCCGGGTTTCCGGCTTTCGCCGATCTTCCGCCCCGCACCCCACTACGGTTCGCCGGGTACGAAGGGAACGACAGCCCGGCCTGCCCGGCCCGCGCGGCCGAGGCCGGGCGACTGGGGGGCAGGAACATGCGGGAGATCTCCAAGGGCGCGAACGTCAGCCTGACGGAACTGAGCGAGGACGCCGGGGCCGTGGTCGTGAGCCTGAGCTGGAGCAGCGTCTCGGGGGCCGGCGACGCCGACGTCTCGGTGCTCCTCGTGGACGCGAACGGCAAGGTCCGCAGCGAGAACGACTTCTACTTCTACAACAACCCGGCCGCCGCCGACGGGAGCGTGCAGTTGCTGGGGAAGACCCCCACCGATAGCGGGGAAGAGGACCGGATCGGCGTGGACCTGACCGCCGTGCCCGAGGGGGTCGAGCGGATCGTGGTGGCGGCCAGCCAGTACGGGGGCGCCCGGTTCGGCGACCTGGACGACCTGCGGATGACCGTCGCGGACCGCTCCGGCGAACCGCTGGTCGGGTTCTCCATCCACGACGCGGGCGTGGAGACCGCGTTCATCTTCGGTGAGCTGTACCGGCGCGGCGAGGAGTGGAAGTTCCGCGCGGTGGGCCAGGGCTACGAGACGGGGCTGGCCGGGCTGGCGACGGACTTCGGCATCGCCGTGCTCGAAGACGCCGAGGACACCGAAGCCACCGAGGAGACTGCGGAGGCCGATAAGGCCACTGCCGTCGAGGAGCCGGGAGCGGTCGGTCAGGCGGCAGCAGCCGGTACCGGGCAGGCGGGGGCCGAGGCGGGGAGTGACGCCGGCGGTCCCGCCGGGTCCGGCGCCCCGCCCGCCCCGCCCGAGCCCGTCGCCGTACCCGCCCAGGCCCGCGGCCGGGGACCCCGTACGACCAAGAAGAAGGTCACCCTCCCCAAGGTGGCCAGGGCCTCGCTCGCCGAGAACGACTCCTGGCACCAGGCCCGGCTGTTCCCCGTACCCACGCTGAAGAGCGACAAGGAGCGGGAGGTCCGCGCCACCTCCGTGCTGCTGTCCGTCATGGCACAGGTCCCGGAGTTCGGCCGGCGCCTCACGGCCGCCTTCGGCGCTCCCGCCGGCCGGATGCAGACCTTCACCGAGGTGTCCCTCCCCCACGGCGAAACACCGCGCCGCCCGGACGGCGTGATCCGTGTCGAGCGCGCGGGCAAGCTCTGGACGGCGCTGGTCGAGACGAAGACGAACGGCAACCCGCTCAAGGCCGAGCAGGTGCAGCAGTACATGGACATCGCCGCCCGCCGCGGCTACGAGGCCGTCATCACGCTCTCCAACGACGTCGCCCTCGAAGGCGCGCCCATGGTGGACGTCAAGGTCGACGGCCGGCGCAAGCACAAGGTCAGCCTCTGGCACCTGTCCTGGGCCGAGGTGGCCCACCAGGCCCAGATGCTGATCCGCCACGAGGGCGTGGGCAACGCCGCGCACGCCTGGCTCCTCCAGGAACTGCTGGAGTACCTGCGGCACGAGCAGTCGGGGTGCCACGGGTTCCAGAACATGGGCGCCGCCTGGGTGCCCGTACGCAAGGGGATCGAGGACGAAACCCTCGCCTTCGACGATCCGCGCGCCGTCGAGGTCGTCGAGAGCTGGGAGCGGCTGATCCGCCAGGTCTGCCTGCGCCTCGGCGGGGAGCTCGGGCAGAGGGCGCTGCCGGTACAGCGCGTGCGGCGCGGCAGCGATCCGCGGGCGCGCCGCACGGCCGCCGCCGGGAACCTGTGCCGGGACGGGCGGCTCACCGCCGAGCTGCGCGTCGACGGCACGAGCAGCGTCATCGCGGTGACCGCCGATCTGCGTACGGGCAAGGTCCGCACCTGCGTGGACGTGCCGGCGCCGGCGGGCTCGTACCCGCTGACCACGGTGAAGCGGCTGGTCCGGTTGCTGGCCGAGGCCCCGGCGGACCTGCACGTGGAAAGCCTGGTGGAGGGCGGCAACGGGCCGCGCGGCACCCTGGAGCGGCTGCGCCCCGAGCCGGGCGACCTGCTGCCCAGGGGAGGCGCGGCCCTCGCGGGGTTCCGGCTGTCGCTGATCAAGGGGATGGGCAACACCCGCGGCAATACGGAGTCCGGTTTCATCCGCAGCGTCGACGATGCGGTGGACCGCTTCCACCAGGGGGTCGTGGCGCATCTGGGGCCGCTGGAGGCGCGCGCCGGCCGCCGGGGCTGAGGCGGGCGGGGGGCGCTGCGCCCGGCTGGTGCCGGGCGCAGCGGCGCGGGGTCAGACGTCCGTGACGCGCAGACCCGAGTGGGCCTTGTACCGGCGGTTGGTCGAGATGAGGTTGGCCACGAGGGACTCGACCTGGTGGGCGTTGCGCAGGCGGCCCGCGAAGACCCCGCGCATGCCCGGGATGCGGGCGGCCAGGGCCTGGACGATGTCGGTGTCCGCGCGGACCTCGCCGAGGACCATCACGTCGGTGTCGATCTCCTCGACCGACTCGTCCTGGAGCAGGACCGCCGAAAGGTGGTGGAAAGCGGCGGTCACGCGGGAGTCGGGGAGCAGGGCCGCGGCCTGCTGGGCCGCGCTGCCCTCTTCGACCTGGAGGGCGTACGCGCCCTGCTTGTCGAAGCCGAGCGGGTTGACGCAGTCCACCACCAGCTTGCCCGCGAGCTCCTCGCGCAGGGCTTCGAGGGTCTTGGCGTGGCCCTCCCACGGCACCGCGATGATCACGATGTCGCTGCGGCGCGCGCACTCGGCGTTGTCCGCGCCCTCCACGCCGAGGCCCAGCTCGTCGGCGGCGCTCCGCGCGCGGTCGGCCGCGCGGGAGCCGATGATCACCTTCTGGCCGGCCCGGGCGAGCCGGTAGGCCAGCCCCCGGCCCTGGTCGCCGGTGCCGCCGAGGACGCCGACGACGAGGCCGGAGACGTCCGGCAGGTCCCACGGGTCCTTGGCCGGCGCCTTCGCCGGTGCCTTGGCGGCGGCCGCGGCCTCGGCGGGCGCGTTCTGAGTGCTGTCTGTGGAGGTCATGGGGGCGAGGGTAATGCCGTGATCGCGAGAGGCGAACGCACATGTGCCCGCCCGGTCGGGCGAAGCGGGGCGAAGTGCTCCCGTAGGTCCCTTTGATGCGGCAGGATGCCGATATGGACGCCGTGAGGGTCGCGCTGTTGCGCGAGGTGCTCGCCGGTACGCAGTGGCCCGGCGCCGCGCGCCGGTTCGCCGGATCGCTGCGGCACTCCGTCGTTCCGGCCGGCGGGAACCTGCTGCTGGTGGGCACCGAGCAGTACGAGCCCTGGCACATGGCGGCGCACCTGGTGGACGAGGCCGCCTGGTCGGGGCTGCCGGAGCTGGCCCCCACCCTCGTGCGGCACCGGGTGCGGCCCGGGCTGCCGCCGCACCTCTCGGTGGGGCTGGGCCGCCTGGCGGCGGCCCGGCGCGGGCACACGCTGCTGGTCGTGGCCCCGCAGCAGCCGGGCGCGGCGCTGCTGGAGCGGGTGCACGACGCCCGGCGCGCGGGGGCGACCGTACTGTCGCTGCACTGCGGGGACCCGGATCTCGCCGCCCTGGCGCACGACGCCCTGTCCGTACCGGAGGAGGCCGGCGAGCTGGACCTGGACACGGTGCAGCACCTGGTCGGCGCGGCGGCCGGGGAGAACAGCCTGCCGGCGCAGCGCGGGCCGCGACGGCTGCGGGACCGGCTGGCGCGGCTCGCCGACCAGCTGACCGCACCGCCGCCCATCGGCTGGTAGCCCCCCGGCTTCCGCAGTCGTACGACCCGCCGGCCCCGCGGCCCTACGGCCCTACGGCGCGCCCGTACCCTCGCCCTCCTCGCGGGACGTGTCGTTCCACTTGGGGTCGTTCTGCCATTCGAGGTTGCGCTCCTGCGCCGTCTCCATGGCGTGGTTCGCCTCCTCCCGCGTGGCGTACGGGCCGAAACGGTCCTTCGCCGGGCACTCCGGGCCTTCCTCCACCTTGTGGTGGACCAGGCAGTAGAACCACTCGCCCGCTTTGCCCACCTGGCGCTTCTTGAACAGGGCCATCGTCCTCGGGCTCCTTTCGCTGCCGCTCTCTGCCGCCAGCCTGCCCCATCCCCGCTGGATACACTCGCTTGCATGTCTGGCCAGTCGCTGCTCGTACCAGGCGAGCTCTCTCCCGCCCGTTCCGTTCCCGGCAACATCCGCCGGCCCGAGTACGTGGGCAAGCCCGCGCCCACTCCGTACACCGGACCGGAGGTGCAGTCGGCCGCGACCATCGAGGCCATGCGCATCGCCGGCCGGATCGCCGCCCGGGCGATGGAAGAGGCCGCCAAGCTGATCGCCCCGGGGGTGACCACCGACGAGCTGGACCGGGTCGCGCACGAGTACATGTGCGACCACGGCGCCTACCCGTCGACGCTGGGCTACCGGGGCTTCCCGAAGTCCCTGTGCTCCTCGGTGAACGAGGTCATCTGCCACGGCATCCCCGACTCCACCGTCCTGCGCGACGGCGACATCGTGAACCTCGACGTCACCGCGTTCATCGGCGGCGTGCACGGCGACAACAACGCCACCTACCTGTGCGGCGAGGTGGACGAGGAGTCGCGGCTGCTGGTGGAGCGCACCCGCGAGGCCCTGGCCCGGGCCATCAAGGCCGTCAAGCCCGGCCGCCAGATCAACGTGATCGGCCGGGTCATCGAGTCGTACGCGAAGCGCTTCGGCTACGGCGTCGTCCGGGACTTCACCGGGCACGGCATCAACTCGTCCTTCCACTCGGGCCTGATCATCCCGCACTACGACAGCCCGCACGCCACCACCGTCATCGAGCCCGGGATGACCTTCACGATCGAGCCGATGCTGACCTTGGGCACGCACGAGTACGACATGTGGGCGGACGGCTGGACGGTCGTCACGAAGGACCGCAAGCGCACCGCGCAGTTCGAGCACACACTGGTGGTGACGGACACGGGCGCCGAGATCCTCACCCTTCCGTAGCGGCAGCCCGTAGGGGCCGTCCGTCGCGGCCGTCCGTCGCGGCTCACCGTAAAAGCTCTCCCCAAAAGACCCGCGGAGGAGTTTTACCGACAGCGCGTCGGGAAGACATTGACTTAGGTAACCCTAAGCGCGAGGATCGGGCGTGGCGGCCGTGCCGTCACGCCCGCCGGGCCCCGTGGCCCCCGCTCTTCCTCGTCCCGGCTTCGGAGGATTGTTTTGGACGCCTTCTCTACGGTCATCCGTGTCGCGTCGCACGAGCAGCACACCGAGGCGGAGACCTCGACGTTCATGAGCGACATGCTCGGCGGCCGGCTCGGGGTGGACGCCTACACGCGCTACACCGAACAGCTGTGGTTCGTGTACCGGGCCCTGGAGGACGCGGCCGAGTCCCTGAAGGACGATCCGGTGGCGGGCCCGTTCATACGGCCCGAGCTGATGCGCGTCGCCGAGATCGAGCGGGACCTGGCGCACCTGCGCGGGCCGTCGTGGCGCGAGACGCTGGTCGCGCTGCCCGCGACCGAGGCCTACGCCGCCCGGGTGGCCGAATGCGCGGCCGGCTGGCCCGGCGGGTACGTCGCCCACCACTACACCCGCTACCTCGGCGACCTCTCGGGCGGCCAGATCATCCGCGACAAGGCGGAGCGGGCGTGGGGCTTCACCCGCAAGGGTGATGGCGTGCGGTTCTACGTCTTCGCGGACATCTCCAACCCCGCCGCCTTCAAGCGGACCTACCGGGAGCTGCTGGACGCGATCGCCGCGGACGACCTGGAGAAGCAGCGCATCATCGACGAGTGTAAGCGCGCCTTCGACTTCAACGGCTCGGTCTTCCGGGAGCTGGGCGCGGAGTTCCCGCTGAGCGCCTGACCCTGCCTCGCGAGGGCCTCCCGGGAGCCCCGGCGCGGACGTGCTCGGTTCGCGTCCGCGCACCTACTCGCGCCTGCGCACCTACTCAGTGCGGACCTACTCGGTGCGCGGTGGCGGCAGTTTCGCGAAGCGGACGCGGCCGCCGATCTCGACGGTGCCGTCGGGGCCGGGCGCGGTGAGGATCTGGGAGCCCGCGCCCTGGGTGATGTTCAGCGCCCGGTTCAGCTCGGCCGTCAGCAGGATCGCGGCCGATCCGGTGGCCTCGTCCTCGGCGATGACCCCGTCGGGGCGGCGCGGGAACCCGCGGGCCCGGACGCGGCCCGCGGCCTCGTCCTCCCAGGCCCAGGCGTACAGCCAGCCCTCGCCGGGCGGCGGCGCGGGCAGGGCGTCGACCTCGGCGGGGCTGGCGTACTGCTCGGTGCGCTTGCCCTCGACCCACTCGGGGAGGGCGGTGATCCAGGTGAACTCCCCGTCGTCGCGCGCCCATACCGAGCCGGCCGGCGGCTGGAGCTCCTCGATGTCGAGCAGCCAGGCGACCCCGACCAGCGGATGGCCCGCGAAGGACATCCGGGTGCCGGGGGTGCGGATGTCGACGACCCCGCGCTCCGGGTCGTCGACGAACACCGTCTCGCTGTAGCCGAGTTCGGCGGCGAGGGCCTGCCGCGCCGCGTCGTCGGGGCAGGTCCGGCCGTCACGGACGACGCCGAGCAGATTGCCGTGCCGTCCGTCTCCCGCGCAGAAGACCTTGAGCACATCGAGATCGTTCACGCGGAAATTGAAACATGGCCGGGATCCGGGCCGTGCGCCCTCGGCGGGCGAGGCGGCTCGCCACCGCGTGCACCGCCCCGGCCGCTGTGCGGTACGGAGCGGCCGGAGCGGCCCAACCCCGGCTTGACCTCCGCTTTACCTTCCCATGGGTTGGCCCTGAGGGCCCCGTGACGGCCCCGTGTCCGGGGGCCCGGCGTGTGCCCTGAATCACTGGACGCGGGGGCTTGAGTCAGGTAAGCCTCGGTTAAGTTAGGTCCGCCTCACCGGCCGTCTCCCGTGATCGGGGGCGGCCGTCTGCCGAACGCCAGACAGCCAGGAGCCCGCATGCGTCCCGCCCGCCTCACCGTCCTCACTGCGGTCGCCGCCGTGGCCGCGCTCACCGCAGTCACCGGCTGCGCCGAGAAGAGCGCCGGCGGCGACGGAACGATCAAGGTCGCGGCTTCGGACACCGCCTGCGAGCTGTCCAAGACCGAGTTCCCGGCGGGCAAGGTCTCCATCGAGGTGGAGAACAAGGGCTCCAAGGTCACCGAGCTGTACGTCCTCTTTCCCGACGACCGCATCGTCGCCGAGCGCGAGAACATCGGCCCCGGCACCAAGGCGACCATCACCGCCGAGATGAAGGCCGGCGACTACGAGTTCGCCTGCAAGCCCGGCATGAAGGGCGACGGCATCCGCCAGAAGGCCAAGGCCACCGGCGGCGCCGCCCAGAAGCGCAGCCCGGAGCTGGACGCCGCGGTCGCCGAGTACCGCAAGTACGTGCAGGCGCAGGCCGACGAGACCCTCCCCAAGGCGCAGGCCTTCGCGGACGCCGTCAAGGCCGGTGACCTGGAGGCGGCCAAGAAGGCGTACGCCGCGTCCCGCATCGGCTGGGAGCGCACCGAGCCGGTCGCCGAGTCCTTCGGCGACATCGACCCCAAGGTCGACGTCCGCGAGGACGGCCTGGAGGCCGGCCAGGACCCGGCGAAGGACTGGACCGGCTGGCACCGTCTGGAGAAGGCCCTGTTCGCCGACAACAAGATCGGCGACGCCGAGAAGAAGCTCGCCGACCAGCTGATGACCGATCTCACCGACTGGCAGAAGCGGGTCGGCCAGGCGGAGATCACCCCCACCTCGATGGCCAACGGTGCCAAGGAGCTGCTGGACGAGGTCGCCAGCGGCAAGGTCACCGGTGAGGAAGAGCGCTACAGCCACACCGACCTGGTCGACTTCAAGGGCAACGTCGAGGGCGCCGAGAAGGCGTACGAGCTGCTCAAGCCGGTCGCCGCGAAGAACGACCCGGCCCTCTCCGCCGAGCTGGACAAGCAGTTCGCCGCGATGAACACGCTGCTCGACAAGTACCGCGCCGACAAGAACGGCTACGACTTCACGGCGTACGACACGGTGGGCCAGGACCAGCGCAAGGAGCTCTCCGACGCCGTCAGCGCGCTCGGGGAGCCGCTGTCCAAGCTCGCCGCGGCCGTCGCCAAGTAACGCGTGATCAGGGGTACTGACCATGTCTGACGACACCAGCACCACCGGCCCGGCCGCCCAGGCCGCCGAGCCGGCCGGTTCCGCCGCCTCCTCTTCCGCCGGCGCCTCCGCCCCCGCTCCCGCCTCCGGCGGCCCGTCGCGCCGGTCCGTACTCGGCTGGGGCGGTGCCGGGCTCGCGCTCGGCGCCGCCGCGGCGGGCGGCACCGTCGCCGTACTGACCGGCGACGGTGACCCCGTACCGGCCGCGCTCAGCGGCTCCTCGGTGCCCTTCCACGGAGCGCACCAGGCCGGCATCGCCTCCGCCGTCCAGGACCGGCTGCACTTCGCCGCGTTCGACGTGAAGACCAAGGACCGCGCCGAGCTCGTCCAGCTCCTCAAGGACTGGACGCGGGCCGCCGAGCGGATGACCGCCGGGCTGCCCGTCGGCGAGGGCGCCGTCGGCGGCCTCCCCGAGGCCCCGCCGGACGACACCGGCGAGGCCCTCGGCCTCAAGCCGTCCCGGCTCACGCTGACCGTCGGCTTCGGCGCCTCGCTCTTCGCCAAGGACCGCTTCGGCCTGGAGGGCAGGCGCCCCGAGGCCCTGGTCGACCTGGAGCAGTTCCCCGGCGACAACCTCGACCCCGCCAAGAGCGGCGGCGACCTCTGCGTGCAGGCCTGCGCGGACGACCCGCAGGTCGCGGTGCACGCGATCCGCCAGCTCGCCCGCATCGGGTTCGGCAAGGTCGCGGTGCGCTGGTCGCAGCTCGGCTTCGGCAAGACCTCGTCCACCACCCCGGACGAGCAGACCCCGCGCAACATGATGGGCTTCAAGGACGGCACGCGGAACGTCGCGGGCACCGACCAGGCCGCCCTGGAGAAGTTCGTCTGGGTCGGGGACGAGGCCAAGGACGGCTCGGCGTGGATGGCCGGAGGCTCGTACCTGGTGGCCCGCCGGATCCGGATGCACATCGAGACCTGGGACCGCACTCCGCTCCAGGAGCAGGAGGACATCTTCGGCCGCGACAAGGGCGAGGGCGCGCCCGTCGGCAAGTCGAAGGAGCGCGACGAGCCGTTCCTGAAGGCGATGAAGCCGCAGGCGCACGTGCGCCTGGCGCACCCGGACACCAACGGCGGTGCCACGATCCTGCGCCGCGGCTACTCCTTCACCGACGGGTCGGACGGGCTGGGCCGCCTCGACGCGGGCCTGTTCTTCCTCGCCTACCAGCGCGACGTCCGCAAGGGCTTCATCCCGATCCAGCGCAACCTCTCCAAGAACGACGGGCTCAACGAGTACATCCAGCACGTGAGCTCGGCCCTCTTCGCCATCCCGCCGGGCGTCCGCGACAAGGACGACTGGTGGGGCCGGGCGCTGTTCGCGTAGTTCCGCGGACTCGAAAGGAACCGACGTGTTCAGCAACTATCTGATCGGCCTGCGTGAGGGGCTGGAGGCCAGCCTGGTCGTCTGCATCCTCATCGCGTACCTGGTGAAGACCGGGAACAAGGACAAACTGGGTCCCCTGTGGCTCGGCGTCGGCCTTGCGGCCGCGCTCAGCCTGGCCTTCGGCGCCGGGCTCGAATTCGGCACCTCGGAGTTGACGTTCCAGGCGCAGGAGGCGATCGGCGGCAGTCTGTCGATCGTCTCGGTGGCCCTGGTGACCTGGATGGTCTTCTGGATGAAGCGCACCGCGCGGCACATGAAGTCCGAACTCCAGGGGAAGCTCGACGCGGCCCTCGCGATGGGCACGGGCGCCCTGGTGACGACGGCGTTCCTGGCCGTGGGCCGGGAGGGTCTGGAGACCTCGCTGTTCGTGTGGCGCTCGGTGCACGCGGCCGGCGACGGCGCGGGTCCGCTGGTGGGCGTGCTGCTCGGCATCGGCTCGTCGATCCTGCTGGGCTGGCTGTTCTACCGCGGCGCGCTGAAGATCAACCTGTCGAAGTTCTTCACGTGGACCGGCGGGATGCTCGTCGTGGTCGCGGCGGGCGTGCTCGCGTACGGGGTGCACGACCTCCAGGAGGCCGAGTTCCTGCCGGGTCTGAAGAACAAGGCCTTCGACGTCACCTCGGCCGTCCCGCCGGACAGCTGGTACGGGACCCTGCTGAAGGGCACGTTCAACTTCCAGCCGGACCCGACCTGGCTCCAGGCGGGCGTGTGGCTGGCCTACCTGGTCCCGACGCTGCTGCTGTTCCTCGGGGTCTTCGCCCGTACGGCGTCCCCGGCGCCCGCCGCGGCCGCTCCCGCGCCCGCGCCCGCCTCCTCGGAGAGCACGAGCGGCTCGTAGGCCCCGGCTGCTCGGGCACGGCCCGCGGAAGGGCCCGGATCACTTCGATCCGGGCCCTTCCGCACATCCGGCGCCGCACGTCCGGCGCCGCAGGTCCGGCGCAGGTCCGGCGCAGGTCCGGCGCACATCCGGTCACCACAGGCGGTCGACGAGCCCCGGGTAGAGGGCGATCCGCGCACCCGCGAAGGCGTCGGCCCCGGTGTCCGCGCCGGGGAAGTCGGCGAGGACCTCCTTGGCGAACCCGGGCGCGTCCGTGGCCAGCGGCTGCTCGGGCGTCCCGCCGACCAGCACCGTGCCGGGCAGCCGGGTGAAGCCGGCCGCCTCGTAGAAGGGGACGAGCGGGCGGTCGCAGCTGAACAGGACGAGGTCCACGGCCGGATCGGCGGCCAGCGCCGCCCGGGCCGCCGCCACCAGGCGCCCGCCGTGGCCGCGCCCCCGCGCGCTCTCCCGGGTCACCACGGCGCTGAGCCCGGCGGCCCGGTACGTCCGCCCTCCGTGCCGGATCGTCTTGCGGAGCAGCGCCAGCGAGGCGAGGACCGTCCCCTCCTCGTCCAGCAGCAGCACCACCTCGGGGGCGAGGGCCGGGTCGTGACCGGCACCGGCCCCGGGCCAGGCCTGTGCCTCCAGGTCCGCGACCTGCGCCGCGAGCCGCGCCGGCAGCTCCGCCTCCGGGTACGTCACCATGGTCGTCATGCGCGGGCCTCCCCGCCACCGCGGCGGCTCACGGGATGCGGACCGCGCTGCCGCCGACCCGCACCCGGGGGTCCCCCGCGCGCAGTTCCACCGTCAGGACCCCCGGGCGACCCATGTCCTCGCCCTGGCGGAGGGTGAGGACGGCGGCCGCCGGGACCAGGCCGAGCTCGCGGGCGTACGCGCCGAAGGCGGCCGCGGCGGCTCCGGTCGCGGCGTCCTCGACGACGCCGCCGATCGGGAACGGGTCGCGTACGTCGAACTCCGCGGGGCCCGCGCGGTGCACCAGCTGGACCGTGGTGAGGTCCAGGCGCCGCATCAGCGCCTCCAGCCGGGGGAAGTCGTACGTGAGGTCCGCGAGCCGGGCCCGGGTGGCCGCGCCGAGCACCAGGTGGCGGGCTCCGGCGTAGGCGATCCGGGGCGGGAAGGCCGGGTCCAGGTCGGCCTCCGGCCAGTCCAGCGCGGCCAGTGCCTCCGCGAGGTCGGCCGGGTCGATGTCCTCGATGTAGGGCTCGACGCTGGTCAGCACGGCCCGCAGGCCCGTCTCGGTCGCCCTGACCGAGACGGGCACCGTACCGGCCGGGGTCGCGAACACCAGCTCGCCGGGCCCGGTCCGCTCCGCCAGCGCCACGGCGGTGGCCACGGTGGCGTGCCCGCAGAAGGCGACCTCCGCCTTCGGGCTGAAGTACCGCAGGGTGAAGGCCCGGCCCTGCGCACCGCCGAGGCCCTCGGGCGGCGCGGTCAGGAAGGCGGTCTCGCTGTAGCCCAGGCCGGCGGCGATCTCCAGCATCTTGGCGTCGTCCAGGCCGCTCGCGTCGAGCACGACTCCGGCGGGGTTGCCGCCCGCAGGGTCCTCGGAGAAGGCGGTGTACCGCAACACGTCAGTCATGATCGCCCCAACTCCCGGCCCGGCACCCGCATTCCCCGCCGCCGCGTCCCGCCCGCCGGTCGCCGCCCGCGGGCACGCCGCCCGCGGATCAGCCGCGCCCGATGTAGGGCATCGCGGTCGCCATCACCGTCGCGAACTGCACGTTCGCCTCCAGCGGCAGCTCCGCCATGTGCAGCACGGTGCGCGCCACGTCCGCCGCGTCCATCACCGGCTCCACCGCCAGCTGCCCGTTCGCCTGGAGGATCCCGGTCTGCATCCGCTCGGTCATCTCGGTGGCCGCGTTGCCGATGTCGATCTGCCCGCAGGCGATCCGGTGCGGCCGCCCGTCCAGTGAGAGGGACTTCGTCAGGCCGGTCATCGCGTGCTTGGTCGCGGTGTAGGCGATCGAGTTCGGCCGGGGTACGTGCGCGGAGATCGAGCCGTTGTTGATGATCCGGCCGCCCTGCGGGTCCTGCGCCTTCATCTGGCGGAAGGCGGCCTGCGCGCACAGGAAGGCCCCGGTGAGGTTGACGTCGACCACCTGGCGCCAGGCCTCGTAGGTGATGTCCTCCAGCGGGACGCCGCCCGGGCCGAAGGTCCCGGCGTTGTTGAAGAGGAGGTCGAGGCGCCCGTACCGCTCCCGTACCGCCGCGAACAGTGCGGCCACGTCGTGCGGATCGCTCACGTCCGCCCGTACGCACAGCACGTCCGCGCCGGCTCCGGCGGCCTTCGCCGTCTCCTCCAGCGGTTCGGGCCGGCGGCCGGCCACGGCCACCGACCAGTCGGCGGCGGCCAGGGTGAGGGCCACGGAGCGGCCGATGCCCGAGCCCGCGCCGGTCACGACGGCGATCTTCTTCCCACTTGCGCTCATGGGCCCGCAGGGTACGTCACATGCCGCATCGGTCCACGGACGTTCCGATAGCTGAGAGCATGGGGCGGTCGGAGGTGTGAAAAGACGACGAGAAGACTGGAGTTCCGCATGTCGGAGAGAGGCCCCGCGACGGCCCCCTCGCACGAGCCGCCGCCCGAAAAGCCCTCCGCACCGCAAGCCCCATCCGTCCCGCTCACGGCCGCCCGCCGTACCGGACTGCTCGTCACCTTCATACTCGGAGGGCTCAGCGCTCTCCCCCCGCTGTCCATGGACATGTACCTGCCGGCCCTGCCTCAGGTCACCGGCGCCCTGCACAGCCCGGCCGCCACGATCCAGCTCACCCTCACCGCCTGCCTCGCCGGCATGGCGCTGGGCCAGCTCGTCATCGGCCCGATGAGCGACAAGTGGGGCCGCCGCAGGCCCCTGCTGATCGGCATGGTCGTCTACGTCCTCGCCACCGCGATCTGCGCCCTCGCCCCCAGCGCGGAGCTGCTGATCGGCTTCCGGCTGCTCCAGGGCCTCGCCGGATCGGCCGCGATCGTCATCGCGCGGGCCGTCGTGCGCGACCTGTACGACGGGGTCGAGATGGCCCGGTTCTTCTCCACGCTGATGCTCATCTCGGGCGTCGCCCCGATCATCGCCCCGCTCATCGGCGGCCAGATCCTTCGCTTCGCGGACTGGCGCGGGGTGTTCGTCGTCCTCACCGGGGTCGGCGCCGTGCTCACCCTCGTCGTGTGGCGCAGCCTCGGCGAGACCCTGCCGCCCGAGCAGCGGCAGACCGGCGGCGTGGGCTCCGCGCTGCGGACCATGCGCGGGCTGCTCGGCGACCGCGCGTTCGCCGGGTACACGCTGGCCGGCGGCTTCGCCTTCGCCACGCTGTTCTCGTACATCTCCGCCTCGCCGTTCGTGGTGCAGGAGATCTACGGGGCTTCGCCGCAGGCCTTCAGCCTGCTGTTCGGCCTCAACTCCGTCGGCCTGATCGCCGCCGGCCAGATCAACGGCAAGCTGCTGGTGGGCCGGGTCCGGCTGGACAAGGTGCTGGGCTTCGGGCTGGCCGTCATCACGGCGGCCTCCGTCTCCCTGCTCCTGATGTCCACCGGGGTGTTCGGGGAGGTCGGGCTGGTACCGATCGCGTCCGCGCTGTTCGTGCTGATGTCGGCGATGGGCCTGGTCCTGCCGAACACCAACGCGCTGGCCCTGATGCGCACCCCGCACGCGGCCGGCTCGGCCTCGGCCCTGCTGGGCACCTCCTCGTTCCTGGTCGGCGCGATCGCCTCGCCGCTGGTCGGGATCGCGGGCGAGGGCACGGCGGTGCCGATGGCGCTGGTCCAGCTGGTCTGCTCGCTGCTGGCGGTGGCATGCTTCGCCGTCATGTGCCGGCCCTGGCGGAACCGGGACTCCGCCGTCTGAGCGGGCTTCCGGCACCCCGCGGGCGCCGTAAACTTCGCTGGTGAACGCCTCCGCTTCCGCCTCCGTGCCCACCACCGCCGAGACCCTGCGCACCGCGCTGGGCGGGCTGCTCGGCGGGCTCCCGCCGAAGCAGGCCACGGCCGCCGTCGACCGGCTGATCGCCAACTACCGCGGCCGGACGCCGACCGACGCGCCCGTCCTGCGCGACCGCTCCGACGTGGCGGCGTACGCGGCGTACCGGATGCCGGCCACCTTCGAGGCCGTACGGTCCGCCCTGGACGCCCTCGCCGAGGCCGCCCCGGGATGGTCCCCGGCCTCCCACGTGGACGTGGGCGGCGGAACCGGCGCCGCGATCTGGGCGGCCGACGCCATCTGGGACGGGCCGCGCGAGACCGCGGTCCTGGACTGGGCGGAGCCGGCGCTGGCCCTCGGCAAGGAGCTCGCGGCCTCCTCCGGCTCGCAGGTGCTGCGCGGGGCCGAGTGGCGGCGGGCCGTCATCGGAGCGGGGCTAGCCCTGCCCGACACGGAGCTCGTGACGGTCTCGTACGTACTCGGCGAGCTGACGCCGGAGGCCCGCCGGGCCGTGGTCGCCGAGGCGGCCCGCGCCGGGCAGGCCGTGGTACTGATCGAGCCGGGCACGCCCGAGGGGTACTTGCGCATCCGCGAGGCCCGCGACCAGCTGATCGAGGCGGGGCTGAAGGTCGCCGCCCCGTGCCCGCACGACGGCACCTGCCCGATCGAGGTCGGCCAGGACTGGTGCCACTTCTCGGCGCGGGTCAGCCGGTCCTCCCTGCACCGTCAGGTCAAGGGCGGGTCCCTGCCGTACGAGGACGAGAAGTTCAGCTACGTGGCCGCGGCCCGCTTCCCGGTGGAGCCGGCCCCCTCCCGGATCACGCGGCGGCCGCAGATCCGGAAGGGGCTCGTCCTGCTGGAGCTGTGCGGTCCGCAGGACGGCGACTCGTCGGGCCTGACCCGGGTCAACGTGACCAAGCGCCACGGTGACCTGTACAAAGCGGCGCGGGACGCCGACTGGGGCCAGGAGTGGCCGCCGGCGGCCACCTCGTAACCCGGACCGCGGCGCTACATCCGCAGCTCCTGGGTGCAGCACTTCACGCTGCCGCCGCCCTTGAGCAGCTCTCCCAGGTCCATCGGCACCGGCTCGAAGCCCCGCTCGCGCAGGGGGTCGAACAGACCGGTCGCCGCCTGCGGGAGCAGCACGTTCAGGCCGTCCGAGACCGCGTTCAGCCCGAGGGCCGCCGCGTCCTCGTCGCCGGCGATCAGCGCGTCCGGGAAGAGCCGCTCCAGCACGGCGCGGCTGCCGGGCGAGAACGCGGGCGGGTAGTACATGACCTCGTCGCCGTCGAGCACGCACAGCGCCGTGTCCAGGTGGTAGTAGCGCGGGTCCACCAGGTCGAGGCCGATGACCGGGCGGCCGAAGAACTCCTGGGCCTCGTCGTGCGAGAGCGGGCTGGAGCGGAAGCCCCGGCCGGCCAGGATGTAGGTGGCGGTGACGGCGAAATCGCCCTCGCCCTCGTTGACGTGGGACGGCTCGTGGACGTGCTCGAAGCCGTGGGACCGGTACCAGTCGAGGTGGATCTCCGCCTCGGCGGCGCGCTCGGGGTAGGCGAACCGGGCGCCGAGCACCCGGCCGTCGACGACGAGGGCGCCGTTCGCGGCGAAGACCATGTCGGGAAGCTCGGGGTCCGGTACGAGCGTCTCGACGGTGTGGCCGAGCGAGCGGTAGCGGTCCCGGAGGTCCTCCCACTGGGCTTGTGCGAGGGGCAGGTCCACCGGTTTCGTGGGGTCCATCCACGGATTGATGGAGTACGTGACCTTGAAGTGTGCGGGTGGGCACATCAAGTAGCGCCGGGGTGTGGCGACTCTGCGCAAAGAAGGCTCCTCACGGCTCACGAGGGATGTCGAGAGAATCGTCTCTCCTCAACGGAAACCGCGCAGTGAACTGATTGGGTGGTTTACGGAATGACACAAAGACGAGACGTCGCGCGTTGATAATTTGTCCGAATGAGCAGCAGATCACCTGACGCGAAGGCCCCCGACCCCGCCCGCCGCAGCGACCGCTCCCGGCGGGCCATCCTGGACGCGTCGCTCGCACTGGTCGGTGAGGTCGGCTACAACAAGCTGACGATCGAGGCCATCGCCGCCCGCGCGGGCGTCGGCAAGCAGACCATCTACCGCTGGTGGCCGTCGAAGGCGGCGGTGCTGCTGGACGCCTCGCTCGCGCTCGCCGACGACGCGAAGGCGGAGGTGGACGGCGGCTGGACCGGGTTCCCGGACACCGGGGACCTCGCGGCGGACCTCAAGCTGGTGCTGCGGGCGACGGTGGACCAGTTCAACGACGAGAAGTACGAGGCGCCCATGCGCGCCCTGACCGCCGCCGGGGCGGCCGATCCCGACCTGGGCTCCCGCTTCACCGAGCAGCTGCTGAAGCCGCAGCTGGCCCTGTACGAGGAGCGGTTGCGGGCGGCCCGGGAGGCCGGCGGGCTCGCGCCGGACGTGGACCTGGGCCTGACGGTGGAGATGCTGGTGGGGCCGGTGACGTACCGGTGGCTGATGGGGACGGCGCCGCTGACGCACGCGTTCGCGGACGAGCTGGTGGACCGGGTGCTGGGCGGGGTCGCCGGGGTGTCGAAGGTCACCGGGGGCTGAGGACCGGCGCAAGAGCGGCGCAGGACCGGTGGCCGACCGGAACAATTGGCCGGATTTCACCGCTATGTGACGGTATTCAGCCTGCTGCCGTGCGCTCTCCGTGCACCTGTCCCCCACCCCCCGGTGGGGGAGTGCGGTCACCCGGACCGCAGGATGGTGGGACCATGTGAGGGTCTGCCGGGGAAACGGTGAGGTGAGGGGATAGATGGGGTCTGAGTCCGGCCGCGTCAAACGCGGCGAGCAGAGCAGGATTTCCCAGTGGCTGCGCCGGCGGCCCAAACCCTCCCCCGAAGATCCCGCGCGTGCGCGGGAGGACCTTCTGCTGTCGGCGGCCGCCGCGGGCCTGCCGCTCGCCCCTGCCGCCCATCCCGCCGGCTACCGGTGTTCGTGCGACCGGATCGGCTGTCCCACCCCCGCGCGGCACCCCCTCTCCTTCGCCTGGCAGACTCAGTCCACGACCGACCGCGCGCAGGTGGAGCGCTGGGCGCGCAACCAGCCGCAGGCCAACTTCGTCACCGCGACCGGCATGGTCCACGACGTACTGGACGTCCCCCTCGAAGCCGGGGCGAGCGCGCTGAGCCGCCTGCTGGCGGCGGGCGTGGACGTCGGCCCGGTCGCGGAATCGGGCGGTACGGGCGACCAGGCCCGGATGCTCTTCTTCACGGCGACGCGCGGTACCCCCGAGGACGAGGACGAGTGGTGGCCGTGCGAGCTGGACTGCCACCCCGAGACGATGGACGAGCACCCGGGCCTGCGATGGCACTGCCGCGGCAGCTACGTCCTGGTCCCCCCGGCCGCCCTCCCCGGTGACCTCGCGGTGAGCTGGATCCGCGGCCTGGAGCACCCCCTCCCGGACCCCCTGACCCTCCTGGAAACCCTGACGGACGCCTGCGCCGCGTACGCGGTCGCGGCCGACCAGTCCCCCTCGGCGGCCTGGCCCCTGAGCCGGTAGGCCGCGCCGCCCGGACCACGGCGGGGCCGGTGCCGGCCCCGCCGCCGGTCAGTGGATGTGGGTGACCACCACGTCGAGGGACCAGGCCTTGGCCGCCTTGGCGGGGGCCTCGGTCTCGACGGCGTAACCCAGGTCGCGCAGCGCCGCGACCAGCTCGGCCGGGGACCCGGGGACGGCCCCGGAGACGAGCAGGTCCCGTACCAGCCGCCCCTTGGTCGCCTTGTTGAAGTGGCTCACCACCGAGCGCTTCTCCACCCCGTCCACGAGCTGCGAGTGCAGCACCCGCACCGTGGCCGTGCGCCCCGCCACCTCGCCCTTCGGCTTCCACGCCGACGCGTAGGCCGAGGACCGCAGGTCCAGCACCAGCCCGTCCCCCGCCGCCTCCGGCATCACCGCCGCCATCGGCTCCCGCCAGTACGCCCCCAGCGCGCCCAGCCCCGGCAGCTTCACGCCCATCGAGCAGCGGTACGAGGGGATCCGGTCCGTCACCCGCACCGCGCCCCACAGGCCCGAGAACACCATCAGCGAGCGCTCCGCCGCCGCCCTCGCCGCCGCCGGCAGGCCGGACAGGCCCAGCGCGTCGTACAGGACGCCGGTGTAGATCTCCCCCGCGGGCCGGGCCGGCGCAGAGAGCAGGCCGGCGTTCTTCGCCACCTCGCCGCGCAGCCCCTCGCTCAGGCCGAGCACCTCGCGGGCCTTCGGCTCGTCACCCGCGCACAACTCGACCAGTTCCTCCAGCACGGCCGCCCGCGCCGCGGCCAATCCCGGCAGTGACAGCGCCTGCGGCTCCAGGGGCGCGCCGGAACCGCCGGCGGCCTTTCCCTCGGACGGCGGCAGCAGCACGAGCACGGTGGTTCTCCTTCGGTACGACACGGCGCGGGGGGTGCGGCCCCCGAGCCAGGGTAAGGCTCTCGCCGCGCCCCCGGCCGCCAGCCGCAATACCCTCGATCCATGCCACGCCGTCATCTGCACATGACCGGCGCAGACGGGGCTGCCCTGCGGGCCGCGCTGCGTGACCTGAGGACGGAGCTGGGCGTGCCCGGGGAGTTCCCGGCTCCGGTCCTCGCCGAGGCCGAGGCGGCGGCCCGCAGCCCCCGGCTCCCGGCGCTCGACGCCACCGACCTCGCCCTGTTCACCATCGATCCGCCCGCCTCCCGCGACCTGGACCAGGCCATGCACCTGGCCCGGCGGGAGAACGGCGGCTACCGCGTGCACTACGCCATCGCCGACGTCGCCGCCTTCGTCACCCCCGGCGGCGCCCTCGACGCCGAGGCGGGCCGCCGCGTCACCACCCTCTACTTCCCCGACGGCAAGGTCCCCCTGCATCCCCCCGTCCTCTCCGAGGGCGCGGCCAGCCTGCTGCCCGACCAGACCTGCCCGGCCCTGCTGTGGCGCTTCGACCTGGACTCCGACGGCCGCGTCGAGACCACCGACGTCCGCCGCGCGCTGGTCCGCAGCCGAGCCAGGATGGACTACGACGGGGTCCAGCGGGCCATCGACTCCGGCACCGCCGAGGAGCCCCTCGCCCTCCTGCGGGAGGTCGGCCGGCTCCGCGAGACCCTGGAACAGGAGCGCGGCGGGATCTCGCTGAACGTGCCCGAGCAGGAGATCGTCGCGCAGAACGGCTCGTACACGCTCGCCTACCGGGCCCCGCTCCCCGCCGACGGCTGGAACGCCCAGATCTCCCTCATGGCCGGCATGGCCGCCGCCGAGCTGATGCTCTCCACCGGAACCGGCATCCTGCGCACCCTCCCCAGCGCCCCTGACGGCGCGGTCGGCCGGCTCCGGCGCACCGCCGCCGCCCTGCGCATCGACTGGCCGCACCACGTGCCGTACGCCGAACTCGTCCGCACCCTCGACCCGCACCTGCCCGCCCACGCCGCCTTCCTCCAGGAGTGCACGGCCCTGCTGCGCGGCGCGGGGTACACCGTCTTCACCGGCGGCAGGACCCCCGACCCCCTCCTGCACGCCGCGGTGGCGGCCCCGTACACGCACTGCACGGCCCCGCTGCGCCGCCTCGTCGACCGGTACGCGGGCGAACTGTGCGTGGCGGCGGTGGCGGGGGCCGCGCCCCCGCAGTGGGCCACGGCCGCCCTCGACGCACTGCCGCAGCGGATGGCGGAGGGGAACAGGCTGGCCAACACGGCCGAGCGGGAGTGCGTGGACCTCGTCGAGGCGGCCCTGCTGAAGGACCACGTCGGGGAGACCTTCGAGGCGACCGTGATCGACGTCAAGGAGCGGGAGCCGCAGGTGGGAACCGTCCACCTGGAGGAGCCCGCGGTGGTCGGCCGGGTCGAATCCCCGTCCGCGCGGCTGCCGCTGGGCGACCGCATCCGGGTCCGCCTCACGCAGGCCGACCCGGGCCGGGCGAAGGTGCTGTTCGCCCCGGCGTGAGGGTACGGACCGACCGCCGCGGCCCGGCCGCCCCGGCCCGCCCCTCACGGGGACGCGGGTTGCCGCAGCGCCGCCACCAGGGCGCGCGGGTCGTCGGCGTGGAAGCGGATGGTGCGGGCCTCGCCCCGGGACCCGAGGGGCCGGGTGAAGGGGAGCGGCCGGTTCAGCTCCAGGGTCACCGTGGTCTGGCCGCCCACGATCAGGTCGAGCACCCCGTCCTCGGAGAGTTCGACGAGCCGCCCCTGCGGAAAGCGCCGGTCCACCCGGGCCGAAGCCACCGCCTCGGGCGGGACGACGAGGTCGAACAGGGCCCCGTACCGGATCCGCAGGCAGCCGTCCCGGCGGACCACGTGCGGCCGGGTCACGCAGGCGGCGTGCAGCGCGAGGACCAGCAGCACCCCGTACACGTCGAGGACGAGCACCACCCGGTGCACGGCCGGCCAGGGGATCAGGACGGACAGCGCAACGGTCTCGACCAGCGAAACGAACACGAGCCCGTACATCATGGCCGTCTGCGGTCCGGTGTACGCGGCGGCGAACTCGCCCCCGGCCACCCCGTGCGGCGGCCGGCGCAGCGCCCACCGCCCCAGCGAGGCGGCCGAGCGCAGCTCGTGCGTCAGCAGCCTCCGTACGGGCAGCGGCACGCGGCCCCCCACCCCGTCGAGCCCCCTCATCCCCTGCCCCTCTCCATGAAGGCCTCCATGACCCGGCGGACGACCTCCGCCTGCGCCGGGGTGAACTCCGCGAGCAGCGCCTCCTTGAACCCCTCGCCGGCCGGCCGGCAGTCGGCCGGGAGCGCGGCGAAGACGCCGTCGGGCACGGCCGCCACCATCGCGGCGGCGAGCGGCGCGATGCGCGGGTCGTCGGTGGCGGCGCCGGCGAGTTCGTCCAGCCGCTCGTACAGGGCGAGGACCGCCGGATCGACGGCCACCCGGCCGAGCGCCTCGTACAGCTCAGGGCCGCCGGCGCCCGCCGGGTCCAGCAGCGTCAGGTGCTCGCGGTCCAGCGCCGCGGTCGGCGAGTCCGTCTCGGGGACGTGGGCGAGCAGCGCGGCGAGGGCGGGCGAAAGGGGCCCGTCCTCCCCGGGCGGCGCGGCGCGCAGGGCGGCGAGCCGCGCACGGCGCTCCCCGATCGCGGCCTCCTGCCGGGCCAGGTCGGCGTCGAGCTCTTCGAGTACGTCGGCCAGTTCGCGCCCCGCGTCGTCCGCGAGGACGTCCCTGACCTCTCCCCCAGCTACCGCTGGGAGGTGCCCCCAGACCCAGCCCGAGCTCGGTGAGCCGGCGCACCCGCGCCAGCGGGACGGCGTCGCGCACGCGGTACGCGCGGTACCCGTTGGGGCGCCGCTCCGGCTCCGGGAGCAGCCCGACGTGGTGGTAGTGCCGGATGGCCCGGGTGGTGACCCCGACCAGCGCGGCGATCTCTCCGATCCGCATGCCCTCCAGTGGAAACCCTGCCGCTGCGTCAAGGTCAAGCGCGGCGTCGGGCGCGGGTAGCATGGTCCCTCGCAGAACAACCGGAGCGGGCGGCCGCGTCGGGATCCCCGGATCCCGCCGAGGAACGTCCGGGCTCCACAGGGCAGGGTGGTGGCTAACGGCCACCCGGGGTGACCCGCGGGACAGTGCCACAGAAAACAGACCGCCGGGGGCTTCGGTCCTCGGTAAGGGTGAAACGGTGGTGTAAGAGACCACCAGCGCCTGGGGTGACCCAGGCGGCTAGGTAAACCCCACCCGGAGCAAGGTCAAGAGGAGTCGTTTTCGGACGGCTCTGCGCGAACGTTCGAGGGCTGCCCGCCCGAGTTCGCGGGTAGACCGCACGAGGCCGGCGGCAACGCCGGTCCTAGATGGATGGCCGTCTCCCCGGCGACCGCGAGGTCACCGGGCGACAGAACCCGGCGTACAGCTCCGGTTGTTCTGCACTCGACGCGGTCGAAGGGCCCGTCCCCTCAAGGGGGCGGGCCCTTCGGCGTCTTCGCCGTACGTGCTCGGGCGACCGGCTAGCGCAGGTGCGAGGTGTCGTTCAGGAGGCGGACCGAAGCGTTGCCGTCGGCGTAGTAGGCCACCGCCGAGAGGGAGGCCGCGGAGAGCTCCATCTTGAACAGCGCCTCCGGCGGGGCGCCCAGGGCGAGACGGACCAGGATCTTGACCGGGGTCACGTGCGTGACCAGCAGCACCGTGCGGCCCGCGTGCGCGGCCAGCAGCCGCTCCCGGGTCGCCGAGATGCGGCGGGTGGCGGCCGCGAAGCTCTCGCCTCCGCCCGTCGGGGCCGCCCTCGGGGAGTCCAGCCAGGCCTGGAGGTCCTGCGGGAAGCGCTCGCGCACCTCGGCGAAGGTCAGGCCCTCCCAGGCCCCGAAGTCCACCTCGCGCAAGCCCTCCTCGACGGTGACGCCGAGGCCGAGGCGGTCCGCCACGGCCTGCGCGGTCTCCCGGCAGCGGCGCAGCGGGGAGCTGACGATCGTCTGGACGGTGCCGCGCGCGGCCAGGGCCTCGGCCACCGCCGATGCCTGGCGGCGGCCGGCCTCGGACAGCTCCGGGTCGGTGCCGCCGCTGCCGGAGAAGCGCTTCTGCGGGGTGAGGGCCGTCTCCCCGTGGCGCAGCAGCACGAAGGTCGCCGGGGTCCCCATGTCGGGGCCCCAGCCCGGCGTCGCGGACGGGGCAGGGCCCGGGCCCGGTGCCGGTGCGGGGATGCGGCCCGCCGCGGGGGCGTCGTGCTCCGCGAACAGGGTGGCCGCCCCCGCCTCCTCGCGTTCCGGCGCGGTGGCCGGCGTACCGGAGGCGGTGGCGAGGGCGGCCCGTACCGCCGCGGCGCCCTTGGCGGCGTCACCGGGAGGGCCCGACGCGGGCGGGGCCGCGAGGGCGCGCGCCGCCGAGGCGTCCAGGGCCGCCGAGGAGGCCGACGGCTCCCACTGCCGGCCGCGCTTGCCCGCGTCCATCGCCTCGTTGGCGAGCCGGTCCGCGTGCTTGTTGCGCTCGCGCGGGATCCACTCGTACGTCACCTGCGCGCGCGGCAGGATCTTCGCCGCCTCCGCGGCGAGGGGCCTCATGTCCGGGTGCTTGATCTTCCAGCGGCCCGACATCTGCTCGACGACCAGCTTGGAGTCCATGCGGACCTGCACCGCGGCGTCCGGGGACAGCTCGCGGGCCGCCTTGAGACCGGCGATCAGACCCTTGTACTCGGCCACGTTGTTCGTCGCGACGCCGATGTACTCCGCGCGCTCGGCCAGCGTCTCGCCCGTCGCCGGGTCGAGGACGACCGCGCCGTAGCCGGCGGGCCCCGGGTTGCCCCGGGAACCGCCGTCCGCCTCCACGACGAACCGGACAGGCCCCTGCATCAGATGCCCGAGTCGGCCGTACGGACCAGGATGCGGCCGCAGTTCTCGTGGCGCACGACCTGGTCGCGGGCCGCGGCCTTGATCTCGTTGACCTCGGCCATGTCGAGCTCCAGGCGGCAGCCCTCGCAGCGGCGCTGGTACAGGCGGGCGGCGCCGACGCCGCCCTGCTTGACGCGGATCTTCTCGTACAGGGCCATCAGGTCGGCCGGCATCGACGCGACGATGACTTCGCGGTCCTTGGTCACCTTCGCGGCCTCGGCGTCGAGTTCGCCGGTGGCCGCGTCGCGGCGGGCGGTGGCGTCCGTCAGCTTGGCTTCGAGGGCGGAGACCCGCTCGGTGAGCTCGGTGACCCGCTCCTGCGCGCCCTCCAGGCGCTCCATGACCTCCAGGACCACGTCCTCCAGATCGGCCTGGCGCTTGGCGAGGGAGACGACCTCGCTCTGCAGGTTCGCCAGGTCGCGGGCGGAGATGCCCGCGCCGGAGTCGAGCCGCTGCTGGTCGCGGGCCGCGCGCTGGCGCACCTGGTCGACGTCCTGCTCCGCCTTGGTCTGCTCGCGGGCGGCGTCGCTCGCCTGCGTCTGGGCCGCGACGAGCAGGTCGCGCTGCTGGGTCAGGTCCTTGGTCAGGGACTCGACCTCGGTGTGCTCCGGCAGCGACTTGCGCTTGTGGGCGAGCTGAGACAGCCGGACGTCCAGGGCCTGGATGTCGAGAAGTCGGATCTGGTCGGCGGGCTCGGCGTTCAGTTGGGGGCTCCTGAGATAGAAGAGGAAGAGGAGGGAAGGTCGGACGGCGCGTGCACCGTCCAGGGGTCGGTGACCGTGCGCGAGACGTGGGTGCGCAGACCCCAGCCGTGGCGTTCGGAGATCGCGTCGAGCTGCGCGGCCGCCTGCTCGCACCAGGGCCACTCGGTGGCCCAGTGCGCGGCGTCGACGAGGGCGAGCGGGCCGCGCTCGCGGGCCTCGGACACCGGGTGGTGGCGCAGGTCGGCGGTGAGGAACACGTCCACGCCGGCGGCCCGGACCTGGTCGAAGAGGCTGTCGCCGGAGCCGCCGCTGACGGCGACGGTACGGACGAGCGCCTCGGGGTCGCCGGCGACGCGGATGCCCTGGGCGGTCCGCGGCAGCCGGGCGGCGGCTCGTTCGGCGAACGCGCGCAGCGTCTCGGGGTGGTCCAGCTCGCAGATCCGGCCGAGGCCCCGGCGGCCCTGGGAGTCGGTGGGATCGGGGACGAGCGGCCCGGTGATGCGCAGGTCGAGGGCGCCGGCGAGGGCGTCGGAGACGCCGGGGTCGGCGGTGTCCGCGTTGGTGTGGGCGACGTGCAGCGCGATGTCGTTCTTGATCAGCGTGTGCACGACGCGGCCCTTGAAGGTGCCGGCCTCGACGGTGGTGGTGCCGCGCAGGTAGAGGGGGTGGTGGGCGACGACGAGGTCGGCGCCCAGCTTCACGGCCTCGTCGACGATGTCCTGCACGGGGTCCACGGCGAACAGGACGCGGGAGACCTCGGCGTCGGGATCGCCGCAGACGGTTCCGACGGCGTCCCACTGCTCGGCCCGCGAGGGGGGCCAGAGGGCGTCCAGCGCGGCGATGACTTCGGAGAGACGGGGCACAGGCCAAGGCTACCGTCCGCGCGGGAGCGGGTCCGTCCCCGCGGGTGGGCCGGTTCTGCGGGGTGCACCGCGGGTGCGCCGGTTGCGCGGGGACGCGCTGGGGCACGCCCCGTCGCTCTTCGCGTCCTGACCGCTGCGGGCGGTGAGGGCGAGCGCGGCGGCTGCGGCGGCCTCACCGACCGGCCTCACCGACCCGCCCCACCCCTTGCGCCCCGCCGTCCACAGCACAATCGCCTCCGCCGGCACGCGCGAACCGCCGGGCGGCCACCCGTATGTGTGAAGCCGGGAAGGTCGTGTTGTTCGGGCCGAAGGGCGAAAACTAGCTTCCTCCCCGGAGGTGACGCACGGATGACTGTCTGTGCCATCGAGATCACGACGACGGCCCCGTTCTCCATCGCCGCGGACGGGTCGTACGCGGCCCGGCTGGCCGGGGACGGGGAGGCCCGGTACCCCGAGCGCTGGACGCTGGCCGGGCCCGAGCCGTACGCGGTGCCGCTGCCGCTGGCGCAGCCCGAGGAGGCCGACAGCGAGGTGCTGGCCCTGGCCGACGGGCGGGTGCTGATCCACCGCCGGGTCGAGCGGCGGCACGCCTTCGCCCTGCTGTACCCGACGGGCGGGGCAGCGGACGGGCCGCGGACGGGGGAGCTCCCGCTGGGTTCGGTGGAGCCCGGGGACGAGGGGATGCGGATCCGCCTGCTGCCCCCGTCCCCGGACGGCTGCGGGGCCTTCGCCCTGGCCTCCTCGGCCGCCGGGACCACGGTCTGGCGGGTGGCCGGGGGCCCCTTCGGGCCGGTCGCCCGGATCCCGGGGTGGTGCTCGGGCGGCGTCTGGCTGGACCGGACCGGCCGGCTGCTGGCCCTGGACCGCGAGCTGGAGGGCACCACCAAGGCCGTCGTGGTGGACCTGGGCCGCGGCGGCGAGGTCTCCCCACTGCTCCAGATCGCGGAGGGCAGTGACGACCGGCTGCTGCTGGCCGACCCCGACAGCGGGCTGCTGCTGATCCGCTCGGACGCCCCGGGCGCACCGCGCCTGGGCTGGGGGGTGCTGGGCAGCTCACTGCCGGTGCGCTTCCCGGAGTGCCTGCGCGGGGAGGCGGGGATCCCGTTCGCGGTGCAGCCGGGCCAGGCACTGATGCCGGAGACCTGCGGGGTCGCGCTCCGGCTGGAACAGGGCGGGGAGGGCGGGGGCACCCCCGGCGGCAGCGGCGGGGTCATCGGCCTGTGGCGCCCCGCCGACCGGCACGTGTTCCGGCTCGCGGCGCCCGACGGCTGGCTCGGTACGGGGCTGTGGAGCCCGCAGGGCCGCCTGCACCTCCCGTACAGCACCCCCGGAACCCCTTGCGGGATCACCGGGCTGACCCTGCCGGTGGCCCCGCCGCCCCCGGTCCGGCTGGACCCGCCGGCGGCGCCGGCCGCGCCGCGGCCCGTACCGCTGCAACAGGCTCCGCTGTAGCGGGACCGGTCGGGCCGTTGCCCTGGGTCAGCGAGGGGAGAGCAGGCAGAACTCGTTGCCCTCCGGGTCGGCCAGAACCGTCCAGGAGATCGCGGAGCGGTCGATACCGGGGTCGGTGGCACCCAGGGCGCGCAGCCGGGCTTCCTCGGCGGCCGGGTCGTCGCCGGGGTAGGGGCGGACGTCGAGGTGGACGCGGTTCCACCCGCTCTTGGTGTCGGGGGTGCGGACGAACTCCAGGTACGGGCCGACGCCCTTGGCGGAGCGCATCGTGGCCTGGTCGTCGCCGACTTCGTGCAGCGTCCAGTCCATCGCCCCGTCCCAGAACCGGGCCATCGCCCGCGGGTCGGTGCAGTCGACCACCACCGCGGCGATCGGCCCGGTGTCCCGGTAGACCGGGCGGGGCTCCAGGACGCAGAACTCGTTGCCCTCCGGGTCGGCCATGACCGTCCACGGGACCTCGCCCTGGCCCACGTCGGCGAGGGTCGCGCCGAGATCCCTCAGGCGCGCGACCAACTCGGCCTGATGGGCGGTCGAGGTGGTGGCCAGGTCAAGGTGCACCCGGTTCTTCACCGTCTTCGGTTCCGGGCGGGCGATGATGTCGATGCAGAGGGCCGCGGGGTCGGGGTACGCGAAGCCCACGGGTTCGAGGTTCGTCATGCCGGGCCCCTCGCTGTCGACGCCCCAACCGAGCGCCTGCGCCCAGAACCGGCCGAGGGCCGAGTCGTCATGGGCCTTCATGTTGACCTGCACGAGTCTGGTTGTCATACGACGGAGTCTAGGGAGCGGGAGCGTCCGCGAACTCCCCCTCCCCCGCGGCGCCCGGCACGCACTCCCGCCGCACCGGGCGCCCGAGCCGGACGCCCGAGACCGCTTCTAGCCGTGCTTGAGGCCCAGGACCTCCGCCGCGGCGAACGTCTCCCCCGCCGGGCGGGAGTCGTAGTGCGGGGTGAGCAGTTCGTCGAGCTCCTCGAAGGAGAAGGCCTCCTTGGAGGTGTCGAACTTCGCGGCCACCTTGGGGCGTTCCATCACGGCCACGATCCCGCCGTGCACGACGAACAGCTGCCCGTTGGCCTTCGCCGAGGCCGGTGAGGCCAGGTAGCCGACGAGCGGGGCGACGTGCTCGGGGGCCAGCGGGTCCAGCTTGCCGTCCTCCGGGAGCTGGAAGCCGGCGAAGACGTCCTCCGTCATCCGGGTCCGGGCACGCGGGCAGATGGCGTTGGCCGTCACCCCGTACTTGGCCAGCGCCAGGGCGGTCGAGGTGGTCAGGCCCACGATGCCGCCCTTGGCCGCCGCGTAGTTCGGCTGGCCGGCCGAGCCGCCGAGGAAGGCCTCGGAGGAGGTGTTGACGATCCGGCCGTACACCGGGCCGCCCGCCGCCTTCGAGCGCTCGCGCCAGTGCACGGAGGCGAAGTGGGTGGTGTTGAAGTGGCCCTTGAGGTGCACCCGGATCACCGAGTCCCACTCCTCCTCCGACATGGAGAAGACCATCCGGTCGCGCAGGATGCCCGCGTTGTTGACCAGGACGTCCAGCTTCCCGAAGCTGGACACCGCCAGGTCGACCAGCTCGCGTGCCTGCTCGAAGTCGGCCACGTCCCCGAGGTGCGCCACCGCCTGCCCGCCCGCGGCGCGGATCTCCTCGGCCACTTCCTGCGCCGGGGCGGCCGAGGCCTCTCCGGAGCCGTCCCGGCCCGGCTGCCCGAAGTCGTTGACGACCACGCTCGCGCCGAGCCGCGCGAGCTCGACCGCCTCGGCCCGGCCCAGCCCGCGCCCGGCGCCGGTGACGATGGCGGACAGTCCCTCGAGTGGGAGTGACATCTACCGGATTCCTCTCAGAGTTCGATGCAGGTGCGCAGGGCCACGCCCGTGCGCATCTGGTCGAGGGCGTCGTTGATCTCGGCGAGGTGCACCCGGTGCGTGATCAGGCCCGCCAGGTCGACCCGGCCCGCCCGCCACAGCGCGATGGTGCGCTCGTACGAACGGAGCACGTCCCCGCCCCCGTACATGGACGGGAGGATCTTCTTCTCGTCGAAGAACAGCGAGAACATGTTGACCGAGTAGTTGTCGTCGAGCGCGCCCGCGCCGACCACCACGACCGAGCCGCCGCGCCGGGTCATCTCGTACGCGGTCCGCGTGGTGGCGGACTTGCCGACGACCTCGAAGACGTAGTCGAAGCCCTCCCCGGCGGTGATCCGGTTCCTGGCGTCAGCGAAGGCCTCCGGCGCGACCGCCTCGGTGGCGCCGAAGCGCAGCGCCGCCTCGCGCCGGGAGGCCACCGGGTCGACGGCGACGATCTGCGCCGCGCCCTGCACCTTGGCGCCCTGGATGACGGAGATGCCGACGCCGCCGCAGCCGATGACGGCGACCGAGGAACCGGCCTCCACCTTGGCGGTGTTGACGGCGGCGCCGAGGCCGGTGGTCACCCCGCAGCCGATCAGGGCGGCGATGTCGTACGGCAGGTCGTCGGGGATCGGCACGGCGCAGGAGGCGGGCACCACCATCTCCTCGGAGAAGGTGCCGGTGCCGGCGAAGCCGAAGACGTCCCCGCCGCCGGTGCGGCGGAAGTTGGGCGTGGCCACGTTCGCGAAGGACTCCAGGCACAGGTGGCCCTGGCCGCGCTTGCAGGCGGGGCAGTGTCCGCACGGCGGCAGCCAGCAGACGAGGACCCGGTCGCCGATGGCGTGGGTGGTGACCCCGTCGCCGACGTCGACGATCTCGCCCGCGCCCTCGTGGCCGGGTACGAAGGGGGCGGGCTGCGGCAGCACGCCGCTCATCGCGGAGAGGTCCGAGTGGCACAGGCCGGTGGCCTTGATGCGGATCTTGACCTTGCCGGGGCCGAAGCCCGCGGTCTCCATGTCGTCGACGACTTCGAGCTTGTCCTGGCCTATCTCGCTCTGCAGTGCTGCGCGCACGGTGCGGCTCCTTGTGTGTCGCGAAGGTCGGGCGTTACGCGTGTTCGACGACGGTGTCGGCGAGGACCGGCGCGTCATCCCGTTCGACGGCGCTCACCGCGACCCGGACCTGCCCGGGCTCCTCCCACATCCGGATCCGCAGGGTCTCGCCGGGGAAGACGATCCCGGCGAAGCGCGTGCGGTAGGCGCGGACCCGCGAGACGTCCCCGCCGAGCGCCGTGTCGACGACGGCCTTGAGGGTCATCCCGTACGAGCACAGGCCGTGCAGGATCGGCCGGTCGAAGCCGGCCAGCTTGGCGAACTCGGGGTCGGCGTGCAGCGGGTTCCAGTCGCCGGACAGCCGGTACAGGAGCGCCTGCTCCTCGCGGATGTGCCGCTCCTCGATCCGGTCGGGCGCCCGCTCGGGCAGTTCGGAGGAGACGGAGGGGCCGCGGTCGCCGCCGAAGCCGCCCTCGCCCCGTACGAAGATCTGCGCGTCGCTGGTCCACAGCGGTCCGTCGGCGTCGGCGACCTCCGTGCGCAGCACGATCACGGCGGCCTTGCCCTTGTCGTAGAGGGCGGCGACCTTGGCGGAGGAGGTGGCGCTGCCCTTGACCGGGATGGGCCGGTGCAGCTCGATGGCCTGGCCGCCGTGGAGGACGTGGGCGAGGTTGACGTCGATGCCGGGGGCGGCGAGGCCGCCCATCATGGCCATGCCGGCGCCGGCGACGGTCGCGAAGCTGGGCAGTACGTGGAGCTTGGACTCCAGGGTGTAGCGCAGCTCGTCGGGGTCGGTGGCGGGGCGGCCCGCCCCGAGGCCTAGGTGGTAGAGCTGGATGTCCTTGTGGTCCCAGGCGATGGTCCCCTGGCGGGGTTCTGCGGCGAGGGCCCTGGCGGCATCGATCGGCATTGAGGATGCTGCTCCTTGTCCGGTTCTTCGGTTCCCGTTGCGTGGAAGACCTCGGTGCGGCCGTCCGCACCGTCGGCCGCACCGAGGTCGTTTGCGGGACCGGTTCGGTTCTAGAACGCGTTCTAGGATCGAGCGGTGAGGAATGTATAACGCACGCCCCAGCAGTTGGGAAGACTCCTGACTGCGTGTCAGGACGGGTTTGGCCGAGGCGTGTTGCCGGGCCGGACACCAGGTCGGCACCTAGGCTGGCGGGGTGGACGAGATGCCCGTATACCACCGCCCCGCCAGGTCCTTGCGGGTCCTGCTGGACCCACCGGACCCGGCGCTGGCGCTGCGGCTGGAGCTGCAGCCGGACATCGAGGTGGTGGCCTCGGCGATGGCACGCCCGGCCGTGGCCCTGGTCGAGGAGCTCGCGTCGGTGGCGGTGCTCCTGGCAGAGGATCCGGAGTGCCGGGTCCTGGTCCTGACGGGCTCGGCACACCCGGGCCTACGGGACGCGGTGCTGGCGGCGGGCGCGGCGGGCCTGGTCCTGCGCGACGGCCCGGTGGAGGACCTGGCGGAGTGCCTCCGTGCAGCCTCCCGAGGCGAAACGGTGATCGACCCGACCTTGGAGGGTCCGTAATCACCTCGCGATCACGGGCGTCATCAATCGCCTAGCGGCACAGGGGAAGCGCCACGACATGCGGCAGCGGCCCCATCGGAAACACATCCGACAGGGCCGCTTTCTTTTCTATTACTGGCAACACTCATGAAGGAATCACACTTCGGCAATTAACATTATTCGCCGAGGAAAATGGCCATTGCGTCGCCTGAATTCATATCATGTTCAAGCTTTCCGGCGAAGCTGTAACCTTCGTCACAAAAGAACATCTCAACATCTGCCGGGACGAGCCCCCTGAACCAGATTGCAAACCTGGCCGCTACTTCAAGAGGCGAATCTAGATAGATGCAGGTTCCGTCCACATGAGAATAGCCCTCAAGCTCTTGTCCGCCCTCTGAGTAAGTCCAGACGACACCTCTAGACTCCTGCTGGCCTTGTCGCTCGTGAATCACAACCGCAGGCCAGTCTCGCTCCAATGCCGCAATCAGGTCCGCCTGCCGAACCCCGCTACTCTTGTCTTCAAAGACAGCCAGATATGTCAATTAACCGCCCCTTTCTTATGGATTCACGACAACGGAACCAGGAATTCCATGCTGCCGCATGAGGTCCCTAAAGTATGGCACGGCACCTGACTCGTTAGTGATAACACGCAGTCCAACAAGCGGGTTGTCGGGATCGTTGATCACCGCCGCATACCGAGAGAACTCATCATTGAGCTTGACTTCGATTTTTGCCTGGATGAAATCCGGAACTTTTCCGCCCGGAACGAATGGGCTGCGTCCAGGATTACCGACGTGCTTCGCATCCAAGAGCTCAGAACGGTTGATGTCGAGACCGTCCGCCCAGACTTGCGTCCCCCCACCAGTAGCATGGTATTCAGTCGAACCAACCACCCGTATCTGATACGCCTGGTTCGCGCCAGCGCCCTTGGGCGCCCCTGTCTTCAGTGACAACGCGTACGACGTTGGGCAGATGTTATGGACCAAAACGGGGACGTTGCCCGCCACCACATAGTAAGTGTGAAGCTGATCGACCGTCAGGTTGTAGCGGGTGGCCGTGCCGGGGGTCGGCTGGACGGTGAGCACGCGGATCTCGCGGCCGTCCGGGGTGGTCAGGGCGTGGCCGGGGATCAGATCCGCGGCCGGCACCCAGGTTCGAGTGGTCTCGTCCCAGAACGGGTGCTCCGACGTGGTGTGGAGCGTCTGCTGGTCGCCGGGGGCGACCTCCACGGTGAGGTCGATCAGGTCGCTGTCGTCGTGAGCCCAGGTGGCTACGACCGTGCGCCCGCCCGCGTCTTCTCCCGTCTCCGGATTGGCCGCCTCGACCTTGTCACCCGGAGTTAGCTCGGCGATCGGCTTGGTCCCGCCACCGTCCAGCAGGACCGGGGTTTCGGGCGAGAAGCTGCACGTGGTGCCCTCAGCAGCAGGTTCTGCCGGGCTCGGCTCCTTGGGGGTACCCGCACCCGGCTCGCTCGGGGCCGTGGTGTCCGGGGCGTTTTCGTGCGGGGTTTCCTTCGTCGACGGGGTGGGGACGTCGTCGTCTAGGAGCTTCTTCAGAGGAGCGGCACTGCCTTCGGCGGCCTCTGCTGCTGCCTTGGCGGCACGGAAGGCCTTGAACGCCTTGAATGCTCCGACGCCGTCCACGACCACGGAGCCGATGACGCCCGTCCAGAACCCCTTCTGGTACTTATCGGAACTCGTGTCGGTGTCGAAGAGTTCGGCGCCCGGCTCGTCGCCCCAGAGGTTGGGGACCTCGTAGTCGCTGCCGTCCCAGCCCGTCCAGTCGTTGAAGGTCTCGTTGTCGCCGTTCCAGATGTCTACGCAGTTGTCGAGGGCCCAGCCGGCCGGGTTGAGCCAGATCTCATTGAGACCGCCGAAGACTCCGTCGAGAGCACCGGAGAAGTACTCGCCGGCATCGCCCCAGCTCATGAGGCCCGACGGGTCGCTGTGGTTGATGGGATCGTTGCCCGCGTAGGCGTAGCCGCCCATCTGGTTCGGGTCGCCGGCTTCGAAGACCGGGTCACACGTGAGGAAGCGGCCTATGACCGGGTCGTAATTGCGGGCGCCGAGGAGACTGAGGCCGGTGGCCGAGTCCGTGGGCTGGCCCAGGTACCCGCGGTTGTCGGCCCAGCTCGGCGGAGCCGGGCCCCGCTGGGCTCCGTACGGATCGAAGGCCCTGCGTGTGACGGTGAGTGTGGCCGCATCGACCTGGAGCGCGGACGTGTTCTGCGGGTTGGTGGCCTGGTAGACGACCGCACCGGTGGAGGAGCGGGTGATCCTTGTGCCGTCCGGGCCCTTGTAATTGCGCAGTCCGGCGACCGTGCTCGACGTCTTGTTCAGGGTGAGCTGTTCGGCGCCGCCGAAGAGGTAGAGCGTGTCTCCGTCCGCACCTCGCTGGATCAGCAGGTCGCCGTCGGCGTCGTACAGGTAGTTGGAGGTCTGGGTTCCACCGCCGGGCTTGGGGGTGACGACGGTGTCGGTACGGCCCTTGGCGTTGTAACTGAACGTCTGGGTCGTGGCCGCGGCCGCGCCGACCTTGGTATCCCGGCTGGTGGTGTTGCCCACTGCGTCGTAGTGCGGGGTGAGGGTGGTCGTGCCGTCCGGCCCCGTGGTGCTGATCGTGGTCGCCGTATTGGGCTGGGCGGCCGGGGTGGTGCCGTTACCGGGGTAGGTGATGTTCTGGGTGACGTTCTTGAGCGGGTTGCCCGCCGTGTCGTGCTTGACCTGCTGGGTCCGGTCGCCGAGCAGGTTGTACGTGTAGTTCTGCCAGTACGGGTTGGGTCCGCCGATCGTGGCGGCCGTCGGCTGTGCGGTGTTGCACTTGGATATCTGGCCGGGCTTAGCCGCTGCGAGGCCCTTGGTGTCCGTCCAGGCCTGGGCCAGGCGGTTCTGCCCGTCGTAGGCGAAGCACTGGGTGTCGGTGCCGGTGACCGCACCGCCGGTCGACTGCACCGTGGACGTGCCGGTGAGGTTGCCGGCCTCGTCATACGCGTAGGTGGTGGCGTCGATCGGGCTGTTGCTGCTCGTCTGCAGGCTCACCGTGTTGGTGGCCAGTCGGCTGGTCGCCTGGTCGTACGTCTGGGCGGTGCGGAACTGCTTCCCGAACACACCGTAGGTGGACTGTACGACCTGGCCGAGCGGCGTGTAGATGCTCTTGTTCAGGTACGGCGTCGTGCGGGAGCCGAACTCCGTCGCCAGGCCCTGGAGGTTGTAGCCGTAGCCGACCGTCTCGGCCGGCAGCCCGCCATCGGCGCCGAAGGTGGAGGACTGTAGCAGTCCCACGTTGGGGGTGTACTCGGCAGTCGCCGTGTAGGTGCCGGTGAGCTTGCCCTCCCCCACGGGGATGACCACGGTCGAACCGGTGGGCTGGTAGGCGGTGTTGTAGCCGTTGATCTTCTTCGTGTAGGCCTTGCCGCTCGCACCGCCCACGAAGCGGGTGGAGGAGGTCTGCCGTCCCTTGAGAAGGCTGTCGTACGTCCACTCGGCCAGCTTCTTGGACTGGTCGGTGGTGCTGGTGCCCTCGTACTCACCGGTCTTGCGGCCGAGAGAGTCGTAGGTGGTCGAGACGCTCTTGCCGAGCGCGTCGGTGCTCAGGACCTGCCGGCCGAAGATGTCGTAGCCGTAGGTCGAGAGGCCCGTGTCCGGGTCGGTCTGGGAGGTCTTCTGGCCGAGGAGGTCGTAGGTGTAGGTCCACTTGTTGCCGACGGTGTCGCTGATGGACTTGATGCCGCCGGCGGGCGTGTACGTGTACGAGGTCTTGGTGTCGGCGGCCGCCGCCTTGCCGACGGTTCCCGAAGACCAGATGGCCGTGCCCGCGGCGTTGTACATGCGGAAGTTGCCGTCGCCCTTGACGATGGCGAATCCGCCGGTGGCACCGGCGGTACCCGTGCCGGAGGTCCACAACACCGTACCGGTGGTGCTGGTGACGACCAGGTTGCCGTCAGCGCGGACCGTGGCGCTCGCGCCCGGGTTGCCTCCGGTGCCAGAAGACCACAGCGCCTTGCCGTTGGCGATGCCCGTCAGGACGAGGTTGCCGTCCGCCTGCATGTCGAGCCGGACGCTCTTCGATGAATAGCTCGTGCCCGACTGGATGACGGTGCCGGCAGTCAGCTTGCGGTCGGCCGTGGTGTCGAGGGTCTGGGTGGCCGTCGTCTGACCGATGGCGTTGGTGTAGCTGACCGACGCCTGGCCGCCCTTCGGCGGGGTGCTGATCGTCTTGTCGACGCCCGGGTAGGCCGTGGTGGCCTCCCAGAGCTTGGCGCCCTTCGACCACTGCTGACTGGCCGTGACCCGGCCCTGTCCGTCGTAGACCTGGCGGGTCTGGTTCGGGACCGTGTTCTCGGTTTCCACCCAGAGCGTTGTGCCCGGATCCGTGGTCGGATCCGCGTACGTCGCGATACTGGAGGCCGTCCAGCCGTGGCTGTCGTACGAGGTGGACGAGATCAGTCGGCCGGCGGAATTGTCCGCCGTCGTCGACTGCTGCTGACGGACCCGCAGCAGGCCGTCGTAAATGGTGACGGACTGGCCGTAACTCCCGTTCTCGCGAAGCGTCTCGGTGGTGACGGCTGCGGGGTTGGGGCTGTCGCCTGCACCGTTCACGGAGTAGGTGAACTTGCGGTCCGGGGTCTGCGTCGCCCGGTCGCGGCCCGGAGTCCAGACGGCGGTACGCCGTCCCAGGGTGTCGTAGGTGCTGCTGGTGACACGCCCGTTAATGTCGACCGAACGCTTGTCGAGACCCCGTGTCGGGGATACGTCCGTGGTGGCGGTCCAGTTGTACGGCTGGGGGTAGGTCGTGGTGATCTGCGTCGGGAGTGTGCCCGAAGCAGGGGAGAACGCGGTGGTGGTGACCTGGGAAGCCACGTCGGTCTGCTTGGTGACGCGACCGTAGTCGTCGTAGACCACGCCGCCGTTCGTCTGGAATACGGGGTTGCCCGCACCGTCGTACTTGGTGGCGACCTGGACCGCCGTCGTCTGGCCGACCGAGTGCGTCTTGCCGTCAGAGGCCCAGGGCTGGCCCAGCTTCCCGTAGGTTCCGGGGCTGGCCACGGAACCGTCGCCGTCGAAGAAGATCCTCTTGTGACTGAGGGTCGTGTCCTTGCCGGGCTTGGTGCTGCACGGGCCTGAGACCGAAAGGATCTCGCTCGGGTACATCAGCATCATCGGCTTGTCCGACGGAGGCGACGCGTAGTCGGTCGTGGTGCAGGACTCCTGCTCGGGAGCCGTGATGTCACCCTTGTCGTCGACCTGGTGGATCCGGCCGAGGCTGTCGTACGTCGTCACCTTCTTGGAGGTGCGCCAGCTGCCGGTGGACAGCAGGCCCATCGACCGGTTGGTCACCTCCGTCGAACGACGGGACACCAGGTCGGGCAGTGTCGAGAGGGAGGCAGGTGCCGGATCCTTCGAAGTCCAGGCCGTCCGGGCACTGGAACTGGTGTTCACAGTGGTGAGCGGACCGTTGAGGGTCTTCGACGTGACCGTGCCACCGGCGGCGGTGAAGATCTGCGACTCCAGGGTGGCACCGGCCAGCCAGTCGCTGTCGGGGAAGGACTCGCCGAGCGAGTTCGTCACCGACACGGACCGCTTGGTGCCGTCCTGCTTGTAGTCGCCGTCCATACCCTGCAGGTAAGTGGAGACCGTCTGCGTGATCGGGTCCGGAGCCACACCGGAAGTCGTGGTGACGCTGCGGTATCCGCGGAAGTCGTTCCACGTCCGGTACTGGTCGTCGGTCAGTTCGGAGTCGTCCCGGTGCCAAGCCGCGCCGCCGTCGTAAGCGTAACTGGTGACCTTGGCCGGTGAGCCGGCCTTCGTGAGGTCGCTGTTGACCACCTGAGTGACGAGGGTCTTGACGAACCAGTCGGCCACGGGCTCGGCCGCACCCGACGGGTACCAGTTGACCGGGTAGCAGGCCATGGTGTTGGTGTCCGCCGACGCCGGCATCGTGTTCTTGGTGCGGGAGCACTCGGGGTCGCGGTAGGTGACCGCAGAGGACTCCCCGGTCTCCGTTCGGACGCTGGAGATTCGGGGGCGGTACAGCGGCGGGGCCGCCGGCTCCAGGCCGTCGACGCGGTTGTCCATCTCGATACCGGTGAACGTGACCGGGTCAAGCGTGATGGGCGTATCGCTGCCTGCCGTGGTGTCACGGCCAGTGTGCTGGATCGAGGACAACCACATCACCGACTGGAGCATGCCGGCGCTCTCCGTCTTGCCGGTCTTGCCGGTGACGGGGTCCATGACACCGCCCGCGTCGGAGAAGACGTGGGTGAGGCTGTAGACGTCGACGTCCTGCCAGGCGGCGCCGATCTTGACCTGGGTGGTGATGTCCTTGAGGCGGTAGGTGGACCAGAACGTGGGCGAACCGAAACGGCAGACGTCGTCGCCTTCGCCCTCGGTCTTGTAGTCGGCGGGGCAGTTGATGTCGTACGGGACATCGGGCCAGTTCTTGGCCGTGTCCTTGGACAGGTTGCCGTCCGCGCACACCGTGTCCGAGGTGGTGCACCGCTGCTTGGTGCCGAAGGCGATCCGGGCCGCGGGGTCCTTGCCGGCCACGGCGTCGGCGAGCTTGTACCCGTAGGAGATCCGGGTCAGGTATCCCGAACGGGTGTACTGGGTCAGGGTGCCGCCCTTGCCGTCCTTGGCGACCTGACCGTAGCCCATGTTGTAGTAGTTCGACTCGGTCGCGTAGTCGTACCGCTGGACGTTGCCCTGCGGGTCGACGACAAAGTCCAAATTGAAGCGGTAGCCAACCTGCTTGTCGCACTGGGACTCGTTGCCCTTGGAAGAGCTGTAGCAGGGGTCGCCCGACTTGGGGTGGTAGACCGGCACGCCCCAGGCACTGTTGGTCGCGGTGTCGCCGGACGTGCCCGGCGCATGGTTCAGACCGAGGTAGTAGGCGGTGCCGTCGGTCGTGGTGACCTTGAAGTACTCGCCGTCCCACAGGTCGTTCGTCGCGCCGGACAGCCGCTCGATCTTGGTGCCGTCGTCGGACTCCAGCCGGTAGACGCCGTCGCTGCCGCGTACGAGCTGTCCGGTGTGGGCGCCGAGCGACAGCGTCGCGTTGTAGCCCGCCCAGCACTGGTCGCCGGAGTCTTCGATTCCCGAGTACTTGCAAGGCTTGTAGGAACGCTCGATGAAGCCGGGGGTGTAGCCCCAGCCGTCACCGATCCAGGAAGCCTGCGCATTGCGGGCCGACGTCTTGCCGTCGACGGACTGGGAGTTGTACGTGAGTGCCACGGATGGTGCGGTCCCGCCCAGAGAGGGCGGCACCGCCACCGGGTAGCTGTACGTGAAGGCGCCGGAAGCCGACTGCGCCCACGAGCCCGAAGCCGAGAGCGAGGTCGCGCCGTAGTCGCCCTGCGAGCCGGAGCTGCCCGACACCGCGGCGACGGCGACGGACTGACTTCCGGCGGCCGACGCCATCGTCCGCTGCTGACCGGACAGCACAGCGTCCTTGAAGGGCAGCGCACTGGTGCCGAGGTTCACGTCGGCCGTGAGGCGCTGGCTCTTCGCGTCGTTGACCGTCTGCAGTGGCTTCTGTACGCGACAGGCCGCGACGTCGGGAGTGGTTAGCGCACATCCCGGCATGGTCACGAGGTGCAGTCGCGAGGCCCAGCCGCCGCCATAGGCGTCCGCCAGTGCGCTGTAGTCGAGACCGACGGAGACTCTGCCTCCGGCAGCGACGCCGTCTGCGGGCGTGAGGCCGACCAGCAATCCGTTGACATTGGCGGAGGCGGCCCGCTTCCGGTCCGCCGTCTCCACCCGGACCGTGGTGGGGCTGCTGTCGGAGGCGGGTGCGTTTACCGACCCGGTCGTCGCAAGGGCGGCGGCCGAAGGCGCTGCCGGTGCGATCCAGACGGGTGATGTCCCGGCCTGGACCGGTGCCCCTGGCGGGGCCATACCGCTGTCTGCCGCCTTGCCCATGCCGCGGACCTGCTGGGACGGGTGGGCGACCGTCACGGTCTCCGTCCGTGCGGCGGGCCACTTGGGCGTCTTGGGCGCGTGTGCGCGCATCTCACGCGCACCCTGGGGCGCGCGGGGCACCGCGGACTTGGCGGCCCGGCCGACCGGATGTCCCTTGACCACAGGCAGGTCGGGCAGTTCACCGTCCTGCCAGGATTTACCGGTGTAACGGTATCCGCCTACCGTTTCCGCGTTGGCGAGCGGCACCACAAGTGACATCGCGGCCGTCATGGCCACGACAGTCAATACCCGTCTCCGCCAGCCTGTTCCAGACATATGGACAGGCCAGCGCATCGATGTACGCACCTCGACAGTCCCCACCCCAAGTGCGCGGCCCGACAGGGCCGAAAGAAAGAAGGGGCCACGGCGGGCCCCGTAAGATCAGCGGAACAGTATTGCTGTGTACATGCAAACGCAATACCCTTCCCGCGAATCCATCCCCGCCCGGGCGCCATGCGCCGATCGGACCGACGAGTGCGGCATGCGGGATGCCGGGGTGGAGCTTTCAGCACGCCTTACTTTGGGGGGAATCAGCGCTTATGCGCCATCATCGGCATCGACACACCAGACGCACTGTCGGCTTGATCACATCGCTGGGGCTCATGCTCGCCATGCCGGGGGCCGCGCTCGCGGCCACACCTGAGGCCCCGCCCGGCGCGCACTCCGCCACAGCCGCCACGCCCCCCACAGGCGCGCTGCCGAAGGCCCTCCAGCAGGCCAAGGCAGAGCGGAAGCCGGTCCCGGTTACCGCCCTGACCACACCGACCGCCGAAACGGTCGCGAACCCGGACGGGACCTTCAGTACAACCACACACATCAAGCCCGCTCGGGTGCTGAAGTCGGGTCAGTGGAGCTCCCTCGATGCCACCCTGCAGCGCAACGCGGACGGGACGTACAGCCCCCGCGCCACACCTGCCGGCGTCTCGCTCTCCGGCGGCGGTACGGGCCCGCTGGCCACACTGACAAACGGCGAGGGCCGCCGCCTCGCCATGTCCTTCCCCGTCGCGCTTCCCGCCCCCCGGGTCAGCGGCAGCAGCGCCCTGTACCCGAACGTCTTCCCCGGAGTGGACCTCCAGGCATCCGTCAGCGAGCAGGGGGCGTTCAGCGAGGTGCTGATCGTCCACAACGCCGAGGCTGCGGCGAATCCGGCGCTGCGCAGCCTGCGGCTCGCCACACAGGCCGCCGGTCTGACCGTGGGCAGCGACGAAGCCGGCAATCTCCAGGCAACCACGCCTGAGGGAGCGACGGCCTTCACCAGCGCCACCCCCCTCATGTGGGATTCGAGCTCCGCCAAGCAGCAGGCTCCTGCGAGCAAGAGCTTCGTCACCGGCCGCAGTGCGGCGGCCTCTGAGGGCACGGGGACTCCTCCGGCTCCTCTCGTCGAGTTCCCGGGGCGATCGTCGGCCACCAGCCCCGGAGAAGGCGCCCAGGTGAAGCCGATCACCATCTCGGCGCAGCCTGAAGCCATCACCCTGACCCCTGACCTGGGGTTGCTGACAGGGTCGACGACTGCCTACCCGGTCTTCATCGACCCCGTGGTCAACCCCGTGACCTCGGGGACGGGCCATTACGTGGTGGCTCAGGAAGGCTGCCCGGGAGCAAACACCTACGACACCGCTCAGGACTGGGGCGAAGGCGTCGGCTACCAGCAGTACACCTCCAACTGCTTTGGGATGCAGGAGTCGTTCTTCGAGATCAACACGAGCGCGCTCACGCCTCAGATGGTGATCCAGAAGTCGACTCTGTACCTCACCGAGACCTACGGCGCGGACCACGGCTGCTCGAACACGTGGCCGCTCACCCTGAAGCACACGAACGGCATCAACAGCGGTACGAACTGGAACAAGCGGCCTGCTGCGATCGCCACGATCGCGACTCAGCAGATCTCCAGCGCCAGCCCTGCCAACGACTGCGGCTACAAGAGCGCCAACTTCGACGTCACCGATCGCATCAGGCAAGGGGCGTCGCAGGACGCCGACACCTGGACCTTCGGTCTCTACGGCGACAGCAGCAAGACGATGTCGAACCTCGGCTTCATGCGGTTCAGCACCAACCCGTACCTCGTGACGGTCTTCGACATCCCGCCGTACGCTCCGGACTCCGTGAGCACCACCCCCGACTCCGTAAACCCTGCCGGCGCCGCCTGCAACAACGGCACTCGGGGCTGGATCGGTAGGACTTCCACCGCCTACGGAGTCACCAACTTCTCCCTCAACGCCCGCCTGACGACGCCCATGGAGGGCGTGAACCTCCAGCCCGTGTACATGGTCTGGGACGACATGAAGAACAACGGCAGCGGCGCCCCCGCCACCGTGTCCCAGCCCAGAGGCACCTACGTCGCACCCGGGACGACCGCACGCACCAACGTCGGGATCGCGCTCACGGACGGCCACGCGTACGGCTGGGGCGTCAAAGCCTTCGACGGCACCCTGGAAGGCCCTTGGACCGCGTACTGCGGCTTCAAAGTCGACCTGACGCCGCCTACGGCTGTCGCGTTCGCCGATTCGAAGGCGTTCCCCCCGCTCGCCAGCGGGCGCACGCCCACCGCACACGCCGGCGACACCGGGATCACCATCGCCGTCTCCAGCAAGGACGTCGCCCCCGCCGGGTGTGAGCTCTCGGCCTGCATCAAGAGCGACATCCGCCGGTTCGAGTACTCACTCGACACGCCCATCCCCCCGACCGGTGCCCAGTCGATCGCCGTCACCCCCGACGCGAACGGCGCCGCCACCGCCAACATCCCGATCAACCTCACCGCCCAGCAGTGGGGCACCCATACGCTCTACGTACAGGCCGTGGACGGGGCGAACAACGCCCGGCCCGCCGGATACCGCTTCTACGCACCTTGGAACCCGGCGGCTCCGGTCACGGCCGGAGACGTGACAGGGGACGGGATACCCGACACGCTCCGGCCCGACCGCAGCGGCAGCGGCAGCCTGCTCCTCATCCCCGGCAACACAGACGCCTCAGCCACCGCGATCACGGCGTCGACATCGGCCCAGAGTCCCGACAAGACGGGCTGGGACAACTACCTCGTCACCCACCGCGGAAGCCTCAGCCAGTCCGGCGTCGATGACATCTTCGCCTACAACCGGAACACCCATCAGCTGTACGCGTACGGCAACGACGCATCTGCGATCGGCGGCACGCCCGGACACTTCAGCCTGACCCAGAGCGTGATGCCCATCCCGTCCAAACCGGCGTGCAATCCGGCGGCTCAGTGCACCGGGTATGCCGCGGACTGGTCGAAGGTCTCCCAGATCCTCGCTCCCGGCAGCTTCGACAATCCCGGTGGGCTCGCGGATCTGATGACCGTCGAGGACAACCGTCTGTGGTATTACCCCGGTAGCTCGCTCGGCGGCTCGCACCTCGACAAGGGCATGCTGCTCAGCTCCGGCGACTGGTCACGTACCACCCTCATCGCGCCGGGGAAGGTCGGTGCCACCCCGACACTGTGGGCGCGCGACGATGTCACCGGCCGCATCCACAGCTACGCGTTGAAGTTCGATGCCAATGGCATCCCGACCACACTGCTCGCACCGCCCTCCGCACAGACGCCCTCGGCCGCCATCGCAACGCTCGACGCGTCGGCGTACCCGCAGGTCGGCTCCTACGGGGATCTGAACGGCGACGGACGTGCCGACCTGTGGGCAATCAATGCCAACCAGCAGCTCCTGGCCTTCAGCGGGACGAGCACCGGCTTCTCGCCGACCGCCCTTTCCCTCGGCAACCTCAACGTGCCGTCAGCCCAGTGGAAGCTGACCGGCCAGAGCGGCGGCATCACTCCCAGCACCGACGGCAAGTACCCTGCGACAGCGTCCGGCGTGACGTGGTCGACCGGCTCCATCGGCGGCGTGGAGACCTCGTATCCGGAGTTCAAGGGGTCCCAGTCGACGATCACGGTCAACGGCCCCGTCGTGGACACCCAAAAGAGCTTCACCATCAGCACGTGGGCCAAGCCCGGATCCAAGACGAGCATCGTCGCCAGTCAGGACATGAACCGCACCAGTTCGTTCTTCCTCTACGCGGATGCCAACTCCTCCCAGTGGCATTTCGCCCTGGCGACCGCCGACTCCGATGGATGGCCGTTCGACTACACCTATGCCGCCAACGACGCCGCGCGGTTCACGCCTAATGCCTGGACTCACCTGACCGCCGTCTACAACGCCCAAAGCGGCCTCATGAGCCTGTACGTCAACGGTGTCCTGGCCAGCACAGGCCAGCACCAGGCATCCGCCAGTCCGGCTTCCAGCGGGCCGCTCGTCTTCGGCCGGTTCAAGGCCAACGGGGCGCCGCAGGACAGCCTCACGGGCGGCATCAGCAACTTCGCCGTCTACCCCTACGCCGCTGCCCCCACCGCCCCCGGCACCGCCGGCCCCATCAGCCTGACCTCCGCGCCCGCCAACTGCATCGACAACGACTACGGCAGGCCCGACGACGGCAACAGGATCCAGATCGCCCGGTGCAACGGCACCCCGGCCCAGAGTTGCGAGGTCCGAGGCGACGGCACCCTCCGCATCCAGGGCAAGTGCGTCGACGCCAGCAACGCCGGGACGGCCAACACCACCCTGCTCATGCTCTACACCTGCCACGACAGCCCGAACCAGCAGTTCGTTCCTCGGGCCGACGGCTCCTTCTACAACCCGGTCTCAGGGCGCTGCATCGATCTCGGCGACTACAACACCACTCCAGGCACCCAGCTCTGGCTGTACGACTGCAACCTCTCCAACGCCCAGCGTTGGGCCGTCCCGGCACTGACCACAGCGTCTCTGCCCGTCCCCGCTCCGTAGCGGCCCCCCGCACGACGGCGGTCTCCCTGCCCCGCGGGGCAGGGAGACCGTCCTGGCCGGGCCTTGCCGGGTCAGGACCGGCGTAGCAGCGTTACCACCGCCGCGCCGCCCAGGCCTATGTTGTGGGCGAGGCCGACGCGGGCGCCGTCCACCTGGCGGGGGCCCGCCTGGCCGCGGAGCTGCCAGACCAGTTCCGCCGCCTGCGCCAGGCCCGTCGCCCCCAGCGGGTGGCCCTTGGAGATCAGGCCCCCGGAGGGGTTCACCACCCACCGCCCGCCGTACGTGGTCGCGCCCGACTCCACCAGCTTCCCGGCGGCGCCCTCCGCGCACATGCCCAGCGCCTCGTACGTCAGCAGCTCGTTGATCGAGAAGCAGTCGTGCAGCTCGATCACGTCCACGTCCTCGATCCCCAGTCCGGAGGACTCGAAGACCTGCCGGCCCGCCGCCCGCGTCATCGGCTTGCCGACCACGTCGATGCAGGAGCCGGAGGCGAACGAGGCCTCCGTGTCCGTCGTCATCGCCTGCGCGACGATCTCCACCGCCTTGTCGTGCAGCCCGTGCCGCACCACGAACCGCTCCGAGACGACGACCGCGGCCGCCGCCCCGTCCGAGGTCGGCGAGCACTGGAGCTTGGTCAGCGGCGCGTGGATCGGCTTGGCCCCGAGGACCTCGTCCACCGTGTACACGTCCCGGAACTGCGCGTTCGGGTTGTCCGCCGAGTGCCGGTGGTTCTTGGCCCCCACCATCGCCAGCTGCGCGGCCGTGGTCCCGTACCGCTCCATGTGCTCGCGGGCCGCGTTCCCGAAGATCTGCGCGGTCGGCGGGGACATCTCGAAGCCGTGCCCGGCGGCCATGATCCCGTAGTGCCGGGCCACCGGCGAGGTCTTGAAGTCTCCCCCGTCGGCGCCGCCGCCCAGGGCGCCCTTCTTCATCTGCTCGAAGCCCAGCGCCAGCACGCAGTCGCTGATCCCGCCCTCCACGAACTGCCGCGCCATCATCAGCGCGGTCGAGCCCGTCGCACAGTTGTTGTTCACGTTGTAGACCGGGACCCCGCTCAGCCCCAGCTCGTACGCGGCCCGCTGGCCGGCCGTGGAGACCTGGAAGCAGTACCCCACCGGGACCTGTTCCACCTGGCCGTACGCGATCCCCGCGTCCGCCAGCGCCGCCGTCCCGGCCTCCTTCGCCATGTCCCAGTACTGCCAGTCCCGCGACTGCGGCTTCTCGAACCTGGTCATGCCGACGCCCACGATGTACGACTTCATCACTGCTGCCCTTCAGTCCCTGGGGAGGCCGAGGATCCGCTCGGCGACGACGTTGAGCTGGACCTGCGTGGTGCCCCCGGCGATGGTCAGGCAGCGGGACATGAGCATCCCGTGCACCGCCCGCTCCCCCGCCCCCTCCCGCACCGCGCCCGCCGGGCCCAGCAGTTCGAGCGCGAGCTCGGCGGTCCGCTGCTGGTGCGGGGTCTGGACGAGCTTGCGTACGGAGGCCCCGGCCCCCGGCTCCAGCCCCGACACCTGCTGGAGCGTGGTGCGCAGCCCGATGCAGGCGAGGGCGTGCGCCTCGGCGGCGAGCGCCCCGATCCGCGCCCGGTACGCCCCGTCGAGCTCGGCCGAGCGGGCGATCAGCGCCTCCAGCCCCGTGTCGAAGGTCATCTGGTCGGCCATGTGGACCCGCTCGTTTCCGAGGGTGTTGCGGGCGACCTTCCATCCGCCGTCGGGCGCCCCGACGAGGGCGTCCGCGGGCAGTTCCACGTCGTCGAACCAGACCTCGTTGAACAGGGCCTCGCCGGTGATCTCCTTGAGCGGGCGCACGTCGATCCCCGGGGTGTGGCGCATGTCGACCACGAAGTAGCCGAGTCCCTTGTGCTTGGGCGCGGCCGGGTCGGTCCGGGCCAGCAGGATCCCGAAGTCGGCGCTGTGCGCGGAACTCGTCCACACCTTCTGTCCGTTGACCTTCCAGGAGCCGTCCGCCAGCCGCTCCGCCCTGGTCCGCAGCGAGGCCAGGTCCGAGCCCGCCCCCGGCTCGGAGAAGAGCTGGCACCAGGTGACCTCCCCGCGCAGGGTGGGCAGGACGTAGGCCTCCCGCTGGGCCTCGGTCCCGTACGCGAGCAGCGAGGGCACGACCCAGGTGGCGATCCCGAGGTCGGCGAGCTCCACCCCGGCCGCCGCCATCTCCTGCTGGACGACGAGCTGTTCGACGGGCCCGGCGCCGATCCCGTACGGGGGCGGCAGGTAGGGGGCCGCATAGCCGGTGGGCGCGAGGATCCGGCGGGCGGCGGCCGCGTCGAGGCCGCGCGCGTCCTCGATGACGGCCTTCGCCCGCTCCCGGTACGCCTCGGCCCGCGCGGGGAGCTCGAGGCGCAGCTCCCGCCGCGCGCCGCCGGCCGCGAGCCGCACCGCCCGTACGCGGTGCCCGTCCCCGGCGCCGAGCAGCTGGCGTGCGACGATCGCGCGCCGCAGGTGGATGTGGGCGTCGTGCTCCCAGGTGAAGCCGATCCCGCCGAGGATCTGGATGCAGTCCTTGGCGCAGGAGTAGGCGGCGTCGAGGGCGGTCCCGGCGGCGAGCGCGGCCACGAGCGAGCGCACGTCCGCCGGCTCGTCGGCCGCACCGGCGGCGTCCCAGGCCAGGGCCCGGGCCTGTTCGAGGCGTACGAGCATGTCGGCGCACAGGTGCTTGACGCCCTGGAACCGCCCGATCGGACGCCCGAACTGCTCGCGGACCTTGGCGTACTCGGCGGCGGTGTGCAGCGCCCAGGCGGCGGTGCCGCAGGCGTCGGCGGCGAACAGCGCGCAGGCCAGGTCGCGGACGAGGGCCGCGTCGAGAGCGAGGGCCCGGTCGGCCGTGACGGTGACCCCCCGGGCGCGCACCTCGGCGGTGGGCCGGGTCGGGTCGGCGCTGTCATGCGTACGGATGTCCAGCGCGGCCGCGTCCACTGCGAACCAGCACGTGCCGTGCGCGGCCTCGGCGGCGAGCAGGACGAGGTCGGCCTCGCCGGCGCCGAGCACCGGGGGCGCGAGCCCGTCGAGGAGGTGCCCGCCACCCTCGACGGCGACGGCGGTCAGGCTGCCGGGGCCGAGGGCGACGGCGCCGACCCGCCCCGCGAGGGGCTCGACCCCGGCCCGCTCCAGCAGTACGGAGGCCAGCGCGCTCGGCAGGAAGGCCCCGGGCAGCGCCGCCCGGGCGGCCTCCTCGACGACCACGGCGAGGTCGAGCAGGGTGCCGCCCTCCCGGTGCGGCTCCAGCAGCCCCTGCGCGGCCATCGCGTCCCAGTACGCGGGCCGCACCCCGGTCCGCGGCGGGGTGTCGAGCAGTTTGCGCACCTCCTCGGGCGGCACGGCGCGCGCCACCCAGCCGCGCACGGCCTCGGCCAACTCCCGCTGCACTTGCGTGATTCCGATGCCCATGCGCGGCAGACTAGAACACGTTTCAATCTGACGGAAGGTCAGATAAACGTGTTCCTTCGCCGCGATCGTGGGCGGGGGGATCAGGACCGCTGGTAGTAGTAGCCCTCCCCGTGCGAGGGCCCCACGTTGTGCTGGATCCCGCTCGGCTCGCTCTTCGTGAAGAACGACGCGTCCAGCACCCCGCAGAACTGGCTGTTCGACTTGCTCTTGTCCACGGCCGCCGAACCGATGTTGATCCTGCTGCCGCCGGAGGCCACCGAGACCACCTTGGCGATGTTCTCGCAGTGGCCCATGTTGGAATCGCTGATCAGCCGGACCGCCCCGGACCGCGCGATGGTCACCGTGACCGGCTGGTCGATGTTGAACTGGGCCGCGTAGTTCCAGGAGCCGACGAAGTACGAGGGGACCGCGTCGCCGCCTCCGGAGCCCCCGCCACCCGGCGTGCCCGCGCCGCCGGGAGTCGAGCCCGAGCCGCCGCC
>NZ_LFML01000155.1 GCF_001044425.1 Streptomyces roseus | reverse complement strand
CCCTTGACTGCCCGGCCCGCCCCGGAAAGACAACAGACTGCCGGGAAGCCCCCGAAGGAATGGCCGGGGGTTTGATGACCAGAAACGGCCACGTCAGGGATGCCCGCCCATCGCTCCGGGCGGCCGCCACTCCTTGGCAGGACCATCGAGCACGGTCGGGGACGGGCGCGCGGCGAGCCCAGGCCCACGTACGGGCTCCCGCGACCGGTATTTCCGGACCACGGCAGGCCAACCCGAGCCGGAGGGTGACGGATTGCCCATCCCCCACCCCTTCGCAACGGATCGCTACACACTTCTCTCGGCTTAGCGTCCGGCGACCGTCTGTGGCCGGACATAAGCCGCCCAGACGCAGTCCTTGGGCCGCTTTTCCGGCGTCTGCGGCCCGTTTGGGGCGCAGGAAGAGGCCCGTGGGGGTGAACAGAGGGCGAAAGGGCGCCAGTCGGAGTCTGATGCCGGATGTCTCAACCTCTCAGTCCGTTAGTGGCTGTGGGGAGCCTCGATCGCTGGACGAAAGGGACAAACAGCCCGCTGTCGCGGGCCGGGAGGGCTCAGGGCCGGTGGTGGGCGGCTTATGTCCGGCCACAGACGGTCGCCGGAGGCTGAGCCGAGAGGAATGTGTGGCGGTCTGCTGCGCCCCCGGCACGGCCGGGGCCGGTGGGACTCCTGAACTGGGGGTGGCTGGACCGGGTGGGGAGGTCGGCTTCGCTGACGCACCCGTGTGGATGACTGTCCTCCTGACCGTTTCTTCGGGGGCTTCCCGGCAGTCTTGTGGCATTCCGGGGCGGGCCGGGCGGTCAAGGGTGGAGCGCAGCGACATCGCGGAGCGACGCGACCGCAGGGAGCGCCCTTGACGGCCCGGACCGACACGGAAGGACAGTGGACTGCCGGGAAACCCCCGGACTCCCTTTGATGCCGGCCGGCCGCAGCTCAGGCTCCGGTACCCCGGCCGGCCCTCCGACTCCGGCCAACCGTGACCCCGCCCCCGAAGCCCCCGCCCCGCCCCGCCCCGCCCCCCACCCCGGCCCCGCGTCGCGGGGTCAGCCGTGCCCGGGCCGGTTCGCTTGGGCGGGCTGCTTCAGGGTGAGTTCGATCGAGCCCGTCTCCGTCGTGGTGACCCGGATCGACGTCAGGTCCTGGACGTGGGCCGTCGGGGCGTGGGCCGCGGCTCGGGGGCCTATGCCGATCACGCGCATGCCCGCCGCCAGGCCGGCGGCGATACCCGCCGCCGAGTCCTCGAAGACGATGCAGTCGGCGGGGTCGACGCCCAGCTCGGCGGCGCCCATCAGGAAGCCCTCGGGGTCGGGCTTGCTGGCCTTGACGCACTCGGCCGTGACCCGTACGTCGGGCATGCGCAGAGCGGCCGCGGTCATCCGGGCCGTGGCCAGGGCCGCGTCGGCCGAGGTGACCAGGGCGTGCGGCAGGCCGTCGATCGCCGCCATGAACTGCGCCGCTCCGCCCACCGGGACCACGCCGTCGGTGTCGGCGGTCTCACGGGCGAGCATCACGCTGTTCTCGGCGTGATTCAGCTCCATCGGGCGCTCCGGCAGGAGGATGGCCATCGTGGCGTAGCCCTGTCGGCCGTGGACGACCTTCAGGGCCTCCTCCGGGTCCAGCCCGTGGGAGACGGCCCACTCCCGCCAGCAGCGTTCGACCACCGCGTCCGAGTTGACGAGGGTGCCGTCCATGTCCAGGAGCAGGGCCTCGGCGGTGAGGACGACGGGTGCGGTGGTCGTGGTGCTGGCCGGCATCGGGGGTGCTCCAGACGGGGCGGGAAAGAGAACAAGCGGTTCCGCCCACCGGTCAGGGGTTGCGGGCGGAACCACTTTGTTCCTACACGATACAAAACCGAGGGCAGTCCGCGCCACTCGGCGTCACCGGACCCTCCGCGGTGTCAGCCCTCCAGGGCCGTCCGGGTCGGCGGGCCGTAGACGCCCCAGTCGTCGTCGATGCCGTTCTGCCACTGGAAATCCGATACGGCGTTCTCCGTGCGGCTGTCGAACCTGCCGTTGATCCTGCCCCGGTAGTACCCGCGCCTTGCCAGCAGCCGCTGCATCTTCTCCACCTCCGGGCCCGAGTCCCCGTACCGCAGCGTCGGGCCCTTCGGGGCCGGCGGCGGGCTCTGTGGGCGGCTCGTGCTCGTCGACGGCGTCGGGGACGGAGGTGCCGAGCTGCGGGAGGCCGAGGGCGAGGCGGAAGGAGAGGCCGACTTCGACGCGCTCGGGGACGGGGAGGCCGAGGCCGACGGGGAGGCGGAGCGGGACGGGGCGCGCGTGGTCGCCGACTGCGTCGGGCCGGCCGGAGCCACGCTCACGGCAGGTGCCGACGGCTTGGCATCCAGCAGGACCGTTTCGCTCTCGCCGGAGTGCGGGAGCATTCCCAGCGCCAGGGCCACGCTGCCCACGGCGACCAGGGTGCCCGCGCCGGCCAGGACCGTCGGGAGCCGCCGCTTGCGCGAAGGGCGGGGCCTGCTCGCAGCCGCGCTGGCCGCACCGCTCACGCCCCCCGCCGGTTCGACCGGCCGCAGCCG
>NZ_LFML01000154.1 GCF_001044425.1 Streptomyces roseus | reverse complement strand
TCCACTGTCCTTCCGTGTCGGTCCGGGCCGTCAAGGGCGCTCCCTGCGGTCGCGTCGCTCCGCGATGTCGCTGCGCTCCACCCTTGACTGCCCGGCCCGCCCCGGAATGCCATAAGACTGCCGGGAAGCCCCCGAAGGAACGGTCAGGGGGTACGTGTTCCCACACGGGTGCGTCAGGGATGCAAACCCTGCTACCCGGTGCAGCCACACCCCGCTCCCCAGTCCCACCGGCCCCGGCCAGACCGGGGGCGCATCAGACCGCCACACATTCCTCTCGGCTCAGCGTCCGGCGACCGTCTGTGGCCGGACATAAGCCGCCCACCACCGGCTCTGAGACCCCACGGCCCACGACAGCGGGCTGTTTGTCCCTTTCGTCCAGCGATCGAGGCTCCCCACAGCCACTAACGGACTGAGAGGTTGAGACATCCAACATCAGACTCCGACTCGCGCCCTTTCGCCCTCTGTTCACCCCCACGGGCCTCTTCCTGCGCCCCAAACGGGCCGCAGACGCCGGAAAAGCGGCCCCAAAAACTTCGCCTGGGCGGCCTATGTCCGGCCACAGACGGTCGCCGGACGCTAAGCCGAGAGAAGTACGTGGCGATCTGGTGCGCCCCCGGTCTGGCCGGGGCCGGTGGGACTCGTGAGCTGGGGGTGGCTGAACCGGGAAGTTCAGGTCCGCATCCCTGACGCACCCGTGTGGGAACACG
>NZ_LFML01000018.1 GCF_001044425.1 Streptomyces roseus | reverse complement strand
GCCGCTGCTGGGTGCCGCCGGCGCCCAGGCCGCCCCGGCCGCCCCGGCCGCCCCGGCCGCGGCTCCCGCCGTCGCTCCCGTGCAGGCCCCGCAGCTTCCTGCGGTCCCCGGCTCCGCGCCCGCCGCCGTCGAGCAGGGCTCGCCCGCCACTTCGGCCGTCTACACGGTCGTGCCGGGGGACTACCTCTCCAAGATCGCCCAGGACCGCCGCCTCCCGGGCGGCTGGCAGCAGCTGTACGCCGACAACCGCGAGGCCGTCGGCAGCGACCCCTCGCTGATCCACCCCGGGCTGAAGCTGACCCTGGCCGCCAAGGGCGCGGCCCCGGCCGAGAAGCCGGCGTCGGCCCCGGCGCGCAAGTCCTCCGGCTCCGCGGCGGCCGAAAAGGCCCCCGCGGCCAAGACCTCCGGTGAAAGGGCCGGCGCTCCCGAGGCCGCCGCGGAGGCTCCCGCTCGGAAGAGCGCCCCGGCCAAGTCCGCCGGCGCCGCGGTCAGCGCCGCCGGCTTCGTCGCCCCCGTCGGCGGTGGCGGCATCTCCACCGCGTACAAGACCCCCGGCGCCATGTGGTCCAGCGGCTACCACACCGGTGTCGACTTCGTCGCGAGCTCCGGCACCACCGTGCGTGCCGTCGGCGCGGGCACCGTGGTCTCCGCGGGCTGGGGCGGCGCGTACGGCAACGAGGTCGTGATCCGGCACGCGGACGGCAAGTACTCCCAGTACGGCCACCTGTCCCGGCTTTCCGTGTCGGTCGGCCAGAGCGTCACCGGCGGCCAGACCATCGGCCTGTCCGGTTCCACCGGCAACTCCACCGGCCCGCACCTGCACTTCGAGATCCGCACCGGGCCGTCCTACGGCTCGGACATCGACCCGCTGGCCTACCTCCGCTCGAAGGGCGTGAGCATCTGACGCTCCCGCCCGCCGCCGGAGAGGCAGCCGGACGCGTGAGGCCGGGACCCGAGGGGGGTCCCGGCCTCACGCGCTGTTATTCCGTACCGGACGGGTGGTATAGATCACGGACCGTCAACCCCTGCCTACGGTGGCGTAGGTCACGCGCCGGGGTGAAGGATGTGTTCTCGTGGCAGCGACGAAGACGACACTCAAGACCATCGGCTCGTACGCGGCGATCGGGGACAGCTTCACCGAGGGTGTGGGGGACCCGGGGCCCGGGGGGACCTTTCTCGGCTGGGCGGACCGGCTGGCCGTACTCCTGGCCGATCGGCGCGAGGAAAACGAATTCCGGTACGCGAACCTGGCCGTGCGGGGGCGCCTCCTCGACCAGATCGTGGCCGAACAGGTCCCGCGGGCCAAGGAGCTCGCACCGGACCTGGTGACCTTCTGCGCGGGCGGGAACGACATCATCCGGCCCGGCAGCGACCCGGACGACGCGGCGGAGCGGTTCGAGGCGGCGGTCGCCGACCTCACCGGGGCCGTCGGCCAGGTCATGATCACCACGGGCTTCGACACCCGGGGCGTTCCGGTCCTCAAGCACCTGCGGGGCAAGATCGCGACGTACAACGCGCACGTGCGCGCCATCGCGGACCGCTACGACTGCCCGGTGCTCGACCTCTGGTCCCTGAAGTCCGTGCAGGACCGGCGGGCTTGGGACGACGACCGGCTGCACCTGTCGCCCGAGGGACACACCCGGGTCGCGCTGCGCGCCGCCCAGGTGCTGGGGCTGGAGGTGCCGACCGACCCGGACCAGCCGTGGCCGCCGCAGCAGCCGCGCGGCTCGGTGGACGTGACCCGGGACAACATCCAGTGGGCGCGGGAGTACCTGGTCCCGTGGATCGGGCGGCGGCTGCGCGGGGAGTCCTCGGGCGACCACGTGGTGGCCAAGCGCCCGGACCTGCTGCCGCTCTGAGGAGCGCGCGGGGCGCACGGGAGGGGCAAGGGGGACGCAGGCGGCGGGGGGAGCGCGTGAGACAGGGGGCGCGCGGCGGAATCCTCCGGGGGCGGTACGCGTTGGCAAGGTGGTAGACCGGTATTCCGTACGGCCTTACAACCATCCGCCCCACCCCTCCCAGGAGGCGCTTTGACCGGCTCCCGTCCCCTGCGTCCCCGGCTGCGCGCCTTGCGGCCCGAAGCCTTCGGCGCGGATCCGTCCGGCGCCCGCCTGGAGCGGATCCGGCGCTCGCCGAACTTCGCCGACGGCGCTTTCCAGAACCCGGTCGGGGCCCGGACCAGGCCCTCCGGCTCCATGGCGGAGTTCGCCAAGATCTACTTCCACAAGGAGCAGCGGACGCGGCGCAACCCGGGCGCGCCCATCCCTGTGTACCCGACGACCCTCGCCGAGCTGGCGAAGCCGCCGGTGAGCGGGTTGCGCCTGACCTGGATGGGGCACTCGGGCGTACTCGCGGAGATCGACGGCCGGCGGGTGCTGTTCGACCCCGTATGGGGTGAGCGGTGCTCCCCGTTCCCCTTCGCCGGGCCCAAGCGGCTGCACCCCGTCCCCGTGCCGCTCGCCTCGCTGGGGCCGGTCGACGCCGTGGTGATCTCGCACGACCACTACGACCACCTCGACCTGCCGACCATCAAGGAGCTGGCCGGGACGGACACGGTCTTCGCCGTACCGCTCGGCGTCGGCGCCCACCTGGAGCGCTGGGGGATCGCGCCGGAGCGGCTGCGCGAGCTGGACTGGAACGAGGCCACCGAGATCGCGGGCCTCTCGCTGACGGCGACCCCGGCCCGGCACTTCTGCGGGCGCGGCCTGCGCAACCAGCAGAACACCCTGTGGGCCTCGTGGGTGGTCGCGGGCGACGAGCACCGCATCTTCCACAGCGGTGACACGGGCTACTTCCCCGGGTTCGCCGAGATCGGCGCCGCGCACGGCCCCTTCGACGCCACGATGATCCAGATCGGTGCGTACTCGGAGTACTGGCCCGACATCCACATGACCCCCGCGGAGGGCATGCAGGCCCACCTCGACCTCCAGGGCGGAATCCCGCACGGCACGATGCTGCCGATCCACTGGGGCACCTTCAACCTGGCACTCCACCCGTGGGACGAGCCGGGCGAGGGCACCGTCGACGCCGCGAAGGAGACCGGCGCCGCCATCGCGCTGCCGATCCCGGGCCAGCCCTTCGAGCCCGGCGCGGCCGACGTGCCCGCCGAGCCGTGGTGGCGCCCGTTCGTCCTCGGCGCCCCCTCGGGCGGCCCCGTCGACGGCCCCGCGGCCGTGCCCCGCCACGAGACGGGCGCAGCGGCGGCGACAGCGGCCCGGGTGGCGTCCACGACCGTCGACGGCGGACAGGAGGAGCCGGAGTCCGTCGGCTCGTGACCGGGCCGGACCCCGACGGTCCAGGGCCGGGGCGCGGTGTCGGGCGGACCCGCGCCCGGCCCGGTCCCGGTCCCGCCTGACCGCACGCCGGGGGTGGTGCGGCGTGGATGCCGGTCGTGAACGTGCGCCCCCCGGCGGATTCGGGCTGTCGTGCGAGCGCTCCACCGGGAGCGGGAAGCACCGCGCCGAAGTTCCCCAACTGGGCGTCAGTGGCGTGATCGTGCGGTCTAGCGTGGGTATCCGGTGATCAACACCGTGATCCACACCGGGCTCCGGAACCCTGGGGGCCCGGGCCCCACGTAGAGGACGCCGATGTCCGGACTCCGCGCCGCCCGCCACGCCCCGTCGAGACACGCCGCCACCGGTCCCGCCCGGCAGATAAGGCCCCAGCTCGTGCGCGCCGCCCTGCTGCCCACGCTCGCGGCCGCCCTCAGCGGAGCCGCCGCGGTGATCTTCACTCTCCAGCTCGGCGGGGGCGCCGGGGAGCGGGACGCCCGGCTCTGGCCGGTCCTGGCGGGCTGCGCGCTGCTCGTCGCCGGTGCGCTGGCCGCCGCCCTGCTCGGGGCCCAGCGCGCCGCCAAGGCCGTACGGGACCGCTGCGAGGCCCTGCGCCGTTCCAGCGTGCGCGGGCGCCAGGAGCTGCGGACCGCCGCCGAGCGGCTGGAGCGGGGCGAGTCGCCCGTCCGCCCGGTTCGCGGCGGGCCCACGGCGCCGCCGCCCGGCGCCGACCCGGCCCGGCTCGACGAGTTCTGGCTGCTCTCCCAGGAGTTGCGCGGGGCCCGCGAACACGCGCACACCACCCTCGTACGGCTGGCGGGCCCGGCCGCGCCCTCCGACAGCGACCGCAAGGTCGAGGTGTTCGTCAACCTCGCGCGCCGGCTCCAGTCCCTCGTGCACCGGGAGATCTCGCTGCTCGACGGGCTGGAGGACACCGTCGAGGACCCGGACCTCCTCAAGGAGCTCTTCCACGTCGACCACCTCGCCACCCGGATCCGCCGCCACGCCGAGAACCTGGCGGTCCTCGGCGGCGCCGCCTCCCGGCGCCAGTGGACCCGGCCCATCGACCTGAGCGAGGTGCTGCGCTCCTCCGTCGCGGAGGTCGAGCAGTACACGCGGGTCAAGGTGGTGCCCCCGGCGGGCGGCACCGTACGCGGGCACGCCGTCGCCGACGTGGTGCACCTGCTGGCCGAACTCGTCGAGAACGCCACGGTGTTCTCCGCACCCGACACCGACGTGGTGCTGCGCGCCGAGCGGGTCACCGCGGGCATCGCCATCGAGGTGGAGGACCGCGGGCTGGGCATGCCGGCCGCCGAGCAGCACCGGATGAACGCCCTGCTCGCCGATCCCGACCAGATCAGCGTCCGGCAGCTGCTGGCGGACGGGCGGATCGGCCTCTTCGTCGTCGCGGCGCTGGCCCGGCGGCACGGGATCGCCGTCGAGCTCAAGTCCAACATCTACGGCGGCGTGCTCGCGGTGCTGGTGCTGCCGCAGGAGCTGCTGGGTGCGGAGGCGCCCAGCGCCGCCGACGCGCTCGGGGGTTCCCGGGCCACCTCGTGGGGGACCGGGGACGGGGGCTCGGGGATGCCCCCGCTGGAGCCCGTACGGGTGCCGCTGCCCCGGCAGCAGCCCCAGCCCCAGCCGCAGTCCCGACCCCAGCCGCAGCCGCAGCCCCAGCCGCAGTCCCGACCCCAGCCCCAGCCCCAGATGCGGCGGGAGCCCCAGCCCCAGATGCGGCGGGAGCCCGAGCCCCAGGTGCCGCGGGAGCCCGACCCCGAGGTGCTGCGGGAGCCCGAGCCCCAGCCCGACCCCGAGCCGGCCGCACCGACCTGGGCTGCGGAGCCGCCCGCGCCGGTCCCGCCGGCCATGGCGCTGGTCTCCGTACCGGCGGCCCGGACGGATCCCGACCGGCCGGCCCTGCCCCGCCGCCGGGCCCAGCACCACCTCGTCCCGCAGCTGCGCGACGCCCCCGCCCCGCGGCCGGCCGACGCGCCCGAACAACCCGTCCACGACCCGGGCCTGATGGCCGCCTTCCAGCGGGGCTTCGGCCTCGCCCAGTCGGAGAACCAGCCATGACCCCGACCCCTCACCCCGGCAAGGAGCGCACCACCATGGGCGGCGAAGCGGCGACCAAGCCCAACCGGCTCTCGGACCTCGACTGGCTGCTCAGCGGCCTGGTCCAGCGGGTCCCCTACACACGCAGCGCGGTCCTGCTCACCGCCGACGGCCTCGTCACCTGCGTCCACGGCCTCGACGAGGACAGCGCCGACCACCTGGCGGCCCTGGCGTCCGGGCTCTACTCGCTCGGGCGCAGCGCCGGATCCCGGTTCGGGGCCGGCGCGGGGGTCCGGCAGGTGGTGGTCGAGCTCGACTCCGCGCTGGTGTTCGTGTCGGCCGCAGGCGCCGGCACCTGCCTCGCGGTCCTGGCCGACCGCGAGGCCGACGCGGGCGTCCTCGGCTACGAGATGGCGATGCTGGTCAAGAGCGTCCGGCCGTACCTGGCGGCCCCGCCGCGGCGGCCCGCCGGCGACCCGGAGTGATGTGCGCCCGCGCCGGGTACGGCATGGGGGTCTCGCGCGACACGCCCTGGCTCGACGATTCGGCGGGCCGGGTCATGCGTCCGTACACGGCGAGCGGCGGGCGGACCCACCCGGCCGCCGCACTCGACCTGCTGTCCCTGGTGACCGCGACGGGGGTGCGGCCGCGCGGCCCGCTCGGCGCGGAGCACACGCTGGCGCTGCGCCTGTGCGCGGGCTCCGCCGCGGTCACCGTCGCCGAGGTGGCCGGACAGCTGAGGCTGCCGGCCGTGGTGGTGAAGGTACTGCTGTCCGACCTGATGGAACACGGGGCCGTCACGGCGCAGGCGCCGCGGTTCCCGGGCGGCGGTTACGTCGCCGCCGACGACCAGAACCTGCTCCGGGCGGTGCTCGATGGCCTACGCCGACGACTGTGACACCCGCACCGCCCCCGCCCTGCCCGCGACGCTCAAGATCCTGGTCGCGGGTGGGTTCGGGGCGGGCAAGACGACCTTCGTGGGCGCGGTGAGCGAGATCGAGCCGCTGTCTACGGAGGAGCTGCTCAGCGGGCTGAGCGAAGGGGAGGACCCGCTCGACGGGGTCGAGGCGAAGACGTCGACGACCGTCGCGCTCGACTTCGGCCGGATCACCCTGGACGAGCGGCACGTGCTGTACCTCTTCGGGACCCCGGGACAGCAGCGGTTCTGGTTCCTGTGGGAGGAGCTGTGCACGGGCGCGCTCGGCGCGGTGGTCCTCGCGGACACGCGCCGGCTCGACGACTGCTTCCCGGCCGTGGACTTCTTCGAGCGGCGCGGCATCGGGTTCATCGTCGCCGTCAACGAGTTCGACGAGGCCCACCGCTACACCCCCGACGAGGTGCGGGAGGCGGTGGGTCTCGGGCCCGAGGTGCCGGTCGTACGGTGCGACGCGCGGCTGACCAGTTCGGGGACCGGGGCGCTGGCCGCCCTCGTCCAGCACCTGCTCTTCACGGCGGCGGCGCAGTCGCCGGGATCCTGGAACCAGGAGGGGGGAAACCCGCGATGACGTACTACGAGTCGACCGGACACCTGCTGCTCACACCGGTGGACCGGGAGGCGCCCGCGCGCACCGTCCGGCTGCGCGAACTGGGCCTGGGGGAGCGGACGGACACGGAGTTCGACGCCTTCGCCCGGCAGGTCTCCGACGTACTGGCGGCGCCGTACGCGGGGGTCAACTTCATCGGTGAGGAACGGCAGTTCTTCGCCGGCCTGCACCACGCGCCGGACGCCCCGGCGAGCGGCTACCCGGCGCGGGTGCTGCCCCGGGACCACGGGTACTGCCCGCACGTGGTGGTGCGGCGCCGGGCGCTGGTGCTGGAGGACGTACGGGACTTCGCGCGCTTCGCGGGCAACGCGGTGGTGGACGAGAGCGGGGTCCGGTCGTACCTGGGCGCGCCGCTGATCGACCGGACGGGGACCGTCCTGGGCACGGTGTGCGCGGTGGACGTGGAGCCGCGCCGGTGGGGGATGCAGGGGCTGGCGACGGCCAAATCCCTGGCGGCGGAGCTGCTGGAGATCATCCACGGGCGGGAGGACGGGTGAAGGCGTCGATCCGCCGCCGCAGGCAGTGCGGGTCCAGCCCGTGCGCGGCGGTGTGCTCGTCCATGGTGCCGAAGCGGCGCAGCTCGGAGCGGCCGACGCCGAGCCCGAGGATCCGGTGCGGGACCTCCGACAGGGCTTCGGAGGCGGCCGCCGTGGAGGTGCCGGCCAGGTAGGGCTCGACGAGCACGACATCGGCCGTGCCCCGGGCGACGGCCCCGCGCAGGGCCGCGTCGTCGAAGGGGCGCACCGTGGTGGCGTACAGCACGGTGACGTCCAGCCCCTGCGTCGCGGCGAGCACGTTGTCCAGCAGCGGTCCGACGGCGACGACGACGGGGGCGCCCGGGCCGCCCTCCCGTACGGTGCGCAGGCCCACGCCGTCCACGGGGCGCGGCGCGGCGTTCGACTGCTGCGAGAGCCGGACGTAGACCTTGTCGTCCCCGGCGGCGTAGGCGTGGCGCAGCAGGGCCTCGGCCTCGTCCGGATGGCCCGGCACGTGGACCGTCCAGCCTTCGAGGGTGTCCAGCAGCGCCACGTCGCCCGGCGCCATGTGCGTGAACCCGCCCGCCGGCCAGTCGTAGCTGGCGTTGGCGCTGACCAGGACCCCGCCCGTGCCCTGGTGTCCGAAGTCCAGCTTGATCTGCTCGAACGGCCGCTCCACCAGGAAGCTGGCGAAGGTGTGCATGATGGGCCGCAGCCCGGTGAGGGCAAGCCCGCCGCCGACCCCGATGAGCAGCTGCTCCCTGATCCCCACGTTGATCACCCGTTCCGGATGGCGCTGCCGGCTGGGCCGGAACCCGTCCATGGTGATCTCGGCGAGCACGAGCGCCAGCCGCGGATCCTCGTCGAGCGCCCGCGACGTGACGGAGACGAACCGCTCCCGCATGTTGTCCACGATGATCCCCTCTACTGCTTCTTCTCGACACGGGCGACGACGGCGTGCGGCCGGCCCGGATGCGGTGTGGTGAAGGCGGCGTGCAGCGCCTCGTGGTCCCGGCCGTCGACGGTGACCGCCGACCAGCCGGCGGCCTCGAAGCGGGAGGCGATCCCGCCGCGCCAGCCGTGGGTCGCGGAGTCGTTGTCGATCACCACGGTGTGCAGCCGCTCCAGCCCGGCGGCGCCCGCGTAGGCGATGGCCTCGTGGTTGCTGCCCTCGTCGAGCTCCGCGTCCCCGATCAGCACCCACACCGCCGGCTCGTCCAGCCCCTGCGCCCGCAGACCGAGCGCACTTCCGACGGCGAGCGGCAGCCCGTGCCCGAGCGAGCCGCTGCCGATCTCCGCTCCGGGGACCAGCGTGCGGTCCGGGTGGTGGCCGAGGGGAGAGTCGTACGAGCCGAAGCCGCTCAGCCACTCCACCGGGAAGAACCCCTTGGCGGCGAGTACGGCGTAGTACGCCATCGGCCCGTGCCCCTTGGAGAGCAGGAACCGGTCCCGGCCGGGCTCCTCGGCGCCCTCGGGCCGCACGCGCAGCACCCGGTCGTAGAGCACCCACAGCACGTCGAGCGTGGAGTGCGCGGCGGGCGCGTGCTTCTCGGCCCCGGTCATGAGGGCGATGAGCCGGCCCAGATCGTCGTAGCGGAACCCCGTGTCCGCGGTTGCCTGTGTCATGCACCGATCGTGCAACCTCAAGTCCGCTTGAGGTCAAGCACCCCGATCCCGGGCCGGGTGCGCGCGACCACCCCGGGAAGTGCGGTATTGTTCTCGTGCGCGTTCACCCCGGGGAAACCCCAGGTCAGCGCGTATCGGGACGTGGCGCAGCTTGGTAGCGCACTTGACTGGGGGTCAAGGGGTCGCAGGTTCAAATCCTGTCGTCCCGACTCGTGAGAGTCGTTGATCAGGGGCCGTGTCGGAATCATCCGGCACGGCCCCTGATCGTTTGCGGGAGGTGCGCGCCGCTCTCCCTCGTGCGAGCCGTCAGTCGCGCTGTCAGTCGAGGCAGAACTCGTTGCCCTCGACGTCCTGCATCAGGATGCACGACTCGTTGTCCTCGTCCGCGGTCAGCACCCGCACGCACACCGCGCCCAGTGCGACCAGTCGTGCGCACTCGGCCTGGAGCGTGGCCAGGCGTTCGGCCCCCACGAGACCGGTGCCGACCCGTACGTCGAGGTGCACCCGGTTCTTGGCGACCTTGCCCTCGGGGACGCGCTGGAAGTAGAGCCGCGGGCCGACCCCCGAGGGATCACCGCAGGCGAACCAGGAACCCCGGTCCTGGGGAGGCTGGGAGTCGTTGAACGCGTCCCACGTGGCGAACCCCGCGGGCGGCGGCGGTATGACGTACCCCAGCACCTCGCACCAGAAGCGGGCGACGCGCTCGGGTTCCGCGCAGTCGAACGTGACTTGGACCTGCCTGATCGATGACATCGGGGCACCGTAGCAAAGGGGCCGGGGTCGGTTGATCACTCGGCCGCGGCATCAGTCCCCGCGCCGGTCCTGGCCGTAGGGCGTCCCGCGGCGTCAGCGGCGTCCGGCAGGACGTCCGACCGTACCCAGCGTGGTCGGGGTGTCGCGCGCTGTCGCTCCCCGGAATCTTCACCCCGTGAAAGTGGAGTGGGTGCGTCCTGTTACATCCCGGGCTGAGGTTCAGTCCGGTTTGGGTGGTTGTGTGGAGTCGGGCCGCCGGGCCGCCCTCAGGTGTTACTCGATCTTGTGGAGGAGGTGTGGTGATCCACCGAATTGATCGGAGAGTTCGTGTCGTACGTCGTCATGCCGCCCCATTCGGGGTGTCAACGCGGTTGGCTCGACTGCTCGTTCGCGTGCTTTCATCAGTTCGACGCGGGCGGTGAGGCCGCGTCATTCGCGAATTGATCAGACGACTGAAAGGGTGCGCACATCATGCGTAACGACATCGAGACCCGTGAGATCGCCGACAACGAACTGGACGCGGTTTCCGGCGGTGTCAGCATTTCCGGCGGCCTTCTCGGCGCCGCGACCGGCGACGTCTTCCACGTGGTGAACACGGTCACCTCGCTCCACACGGTCCAGGGCGTGCAGGCCCTGCCCGGCGCGGTCGAGGGCATCGTCGGCGTGCGCGCCGGTGTCGCCGGCCTCTGAGCCGACTGTCCGTATGAGGGGACCCCGGGGCGTCATGCGTTCCGGGGTTCGCCGCGTGTGAAGGGGAGTTCGTGCAGTTTCGTCGAAAGGCGCTCTCCAAACTGAATGCGGGCGACGAGCTCGATCTGCCCGTGCGTTTCGCCCGGCCCCAGGGGAAATTCGCGCTCGGCGTGAGCGTCCTCGTCATGGCCGTCCTCGGTGTCTGGGTGTTCACCGGGTCCGTTTCCACCAAGTTGAGCGCACCCGGAATTCTCACGCGCGCCCAGGGCAGTTATCTGCTCCAGAGCCCGTTCTCCGGACAGGTCACCGCCGTGCTCGCCCAAGAGGGCCGGCTGCTCCCGCCCGGAGCACCCCTGCTCCAAGTCGCCACCGAACAGGGCGAACGGACCGTGCGCGCCGTAGCCGGCGGCCGGGTGACGAGCCTGGTCGCCAAGACGGGGGCCGTCGTGGCGACGGGTGCGGACCTCGCCGTCCTGGAGCGGGTCAAGAGCGCCGACGAGCCGTTGGTCGCCGTCCTGTACGTGTCCGGTGCGGGCGGCGCGGACATCCGCGTCGGGGCCCTCGTCGACCTCGACGTGCAGTCCGCACCCCGGCAGCGGTTCGGCGTATTGCGCGGGCGGGTCAAGGACGTGGGGCGCGCTCCCCAGACGCAGGCGCAGATCGCCGGCTTCCTCGGCGACGCCCGCCTCGCCGCTCAGTTCGCCCGCCAGGGCAGTCCGATCGCGGTGCTCGTGCAGCTCGAAGGCTCCGCGACCGCCTCCGGCTACCGCTGGTCCACCGCGGGCGGACCCCCCTACCCCCTCGACTCCACGACGCCGGTCACCGGAGCCGTCCACCTTCCGGCACAGCGCCCCGTCGATTGGCTGCTCCCGTGACCGTCTCCACCCGCGGCCGCCAGCGCGCGCCGCGCCGTACGCCCCGCCCCGTACGCACCCCCACCGTGCTCCAGATGGAGGCGGTGGAGTGCGGGGCCGCCGCGCTGGCCATGGTGCTCGGCCACCACGGCCGCTTCGTCCCCCTCGAAGAGCTGCGCATCGCCTGCGGGGTGTCCCGCGACGGCTCCCGCGCGGGAAACCTGCTCAAGGCAGCCCGCGGTTACGGGCTGAGCGCCAAAGGCATGCAGATGGACCTCGGCGCGCTCGCCCGGGTGAGCCCGCCCGCCATCCTCTTCTGGGAGTTCAACCACTACGTCGTCTACGAGGGCACGGGCCGCCGCCTCGGCCGCCGCGGCGCCTACGTCAACGACCCCGCCAAGGGCCGCCGGTTCGTCCCCATGGAGGAGTTCGACACCGCCTTCACCGGCATCGCGCTCGTCTTCGAACCCGGCCCGCGCTTTCGCCGCACCGGCCGTCGCCAGGGCGTCATGAGCGCCATGCCGGCCCGCCTGCGCGGCACTTCGGGCACCATGCTCGCCGCCGTGCTCTCCAGCCTCCTGCTGGTGGCCGTCGGCGCGACGGTGCCCGCGCTGAGCCGTACGTACATCGACACGTTCCTCATCGGGGAGCAGACCTCCCTGCTCGGCGTGGTGTTCGCGGCGTTGGGGGCGGCCCTCGTCCTCACGGCCGTGCTCACCTGGCTCCAGCAGGCCAACCTGCTGCGCGGCCGCATCATCTCCTCGACGCTCGGCAGCGCCCGCTTCCTGCGCCATCTGCTCCGGCTCCCGGTCTCCTTCTTCACCCAGCGCAACCCGGCCGACCTCGTCCAGCGCCTGCGGTCCAACGACGCGGTCGCCGAGACCCTCGCCCGTGACCTGGCCGCCGCGGGCGTGGACGCCGTGGTGGTCGTGCTCTACGCCGTCCTGCTGTGGACCTACGATCCGCAACTCACCCTCGTCGGCGTGCTCATCGCCCTGCTCAACCTGGTGGCCCTGCGGATCGTGATGCGGCTGAGGGCCACCGGCACCCAGAAGCTGCGCGCCGAGAACGCCCGGCTCACCAACACCTCGTACAGCGGTCTCCAGCTCATCGAGACGATGAAGGCCACCGGCGGGGAGAACGCCTTCTTCCTCCGCTGGGCCGGCCGGCACGCCGTCACGCTCGACGTGCAGCAGCGGCTCGGGGTCCCCAGCGCCTGGCTGGCCGTCGTCGCGCCCACGCTCGCCGCGCTCAACAGCGCGCTGATCCTCATGATCGGAGGCGTGCGCGCGGTGGAGGGACACCTGTCGGTCGGCCTGCTCGTCGCCTTCCAGGCCCTCGTGACCAGCTTCACCGCGCCGATCACCCGCCTGGGCGGCGTGGCGGGCCGGATCCAGGACTTCGCGGCGGACGTGGCCCGGCTGAAGGACGTGGAGAACTTTCCCGTCGACCCGCTCTACCTGCGCCCCGAGCCGCTCTCCGGCACCCGCCGCCTCAAGGGCCACGTGGAGCTGGACGGGATCACCTTCGGCTACAGCCCCCTGGACGCCCCGCTGCTGAAGAACGTCTCGCTCGCCGTCGGCCCCGGGCAGCAGATCGCCCTCGTCGGCGGCTCGGGCAGCGGCAAGTCCACCGTCTCCCGGCTGATTTCCGGCCTCCACACCCCGTGGGAGGGCGCCATCCGCATCGACGGGATGCGGCTGGAGGACATCCCGCGCGGCGCGCTGGCCGCCTCCGTGTCCTTCGTGGACCAGGACGTGTTCCTCTTCGAGGGCACCGTCCGCGACAACGTCGCCCTGTGGGACCCCTCCATCCCGGACGAGGCCGTCGTCGCCGCGCTCAGGGACGCCGCCGTCTACGAGGTCGTCGCACGCCGCGCGGGCGGCATCCACAGCCGCGTCGAGCAGGACGGGCGCAACTTCTCCGGCGGCCAGCGCCAGCGCCTGGAGATCGCCCGCGCCCTGGTGCGCCGTCCCAGCGTCATGATCCTCGACGAGGTGACCAGCGCGCTGGACGCGGCGACCGAGCAGATCGTCATCGACAACCTGCGGCGCCGCGGCTGCGCCTGCGTGGTGATCGCCCACCGGCTGAGCACCGTGCGCGAGAGCGACGAGATCGTCGTACTCGACCGGGGCACGGTCGTGGAGCGCGGGCGGCACGAGCAACTGCTCGCCGCGCGGGGCGCGTACGCGGCACTGGTCAAGGAGCACTGACGTGGCGACCCCGCACCAGACCCACCCGTCCCACCAGGCCAACGAAGCCCACCAGACCTATCAGACCCACAAGACCCATCCGACGCACGCCGGGGCGGATCCGGTCGTCGCGGCCCTCGGCGGCCTGGGTTCGGCCGTCGACTGCACCGGCGTGCGCAGCCTCTCCCTGGAGGGGCCGCTCGTCCTGTGGCTCGTCGTCCAGGGGGAGCTGGACCTGTTCGCCGTCGACGCCGCCCAGGAGGGCCACTGGCACTTCCTCGGCCGGCTGGAGTCGGGCACGCTGTTCCTGGGCCCGGTCGACGGGCCCGCGCACACGCTGACCGGGCGCCCGCTGCCGGGCTGCGTCCTGCGCCGCACGGAACTGCGCGAGCTGCACCGGCCCGCGCCCGCCGGATCCTGGGACGGGTACGGCGAGTACGCCGAGTACGGCGGCCACGGAGCGTACGGACAGCACGGAGCGTACGGACAGTACGGCGAGTACGCCGGGCACGCCGAGCCGTGGCAGCCCGCGCCCAGCCCCCTGGAGGACGCCTTCGCCCGCGGCATCGGTCGGGGCCTTCGCGTCCTGTACGAGGCACCGCTGGAGGGCGGCCCGGACACCGCCGGCCGCGGCGGGGCCGACGAGGACATCCTGTGGATGCAGATCCCGCCGGGGAGCGTGCAGTACGGCGCCGTGTACGAGTCCCACGACGGCACGGCCACCGCCGGCACGCTCCTCGTCGACGAGGCCCTGTGGCAGGGGATGGTCGAGCGGCAGTACCGCTTGCTGTGCGCCATCGACCGCCGCATCGAGCAGGACGAGCGCGCCCACGCGGACCGCACCGCCGCCGGGATCGAGGCCGGGGAGGCCGCCCGCACCCAGGCGGACCGCGCCCTGCTCGCCTCCATCGGCCGCTCCCGCCGGGGAGCGCGCGGCGGCGCCGGCGACGACGCGACCTTCGCCGCGTGCCGCCTCGTGGCCGCCGAAGCGGGCGTCACCCTGACCGAACCGACGGGCGCCGCGGGCGACTTCGGGCGCACGGACCCGATCGAACGCATCGCCCTCGCCTCCCGGGTCCGCACCCGCCCGGTCAAGCTCGCCGGCCGTTGGTGGCGGGAGTACGGCGGCCCGCTGGTCGGCCGTCGCGCGGACGACGGCGCCCCCGTCGCCCTGCTCTGGCGCCGCGGCCGGTACGAGGCCGTCGACCCGGCCACCGGCGCCCGTGCCCCCGTCCGCCGGCGCGACGCGGCCGCCTTCGCGCCGCACGCGGTCATGTTCTACCGCCCGCTGCCCGACCGCATGCCGGGCCTGGCGCACCTGCTGCGCTTCAGCGTGTGCGGCAGCGGCCAGGACCTGCGCAGCCTGGTGCTCGGCGGACTCGGAGCCGTCGGGCTCGGCGCGCTCGTCCCCGTGGCCACCGGCCGGGTGCTCGGCACGTACGTACCGCGCGGTGAGGACGGCCTCATCACGCAGACCGCGCTGGCGCTCATCGCGGCAGCGGTGGTCTCGGCCGCCTTCATGCTGCTCCAGAACGTCTCCGTCCTGCGGATGGAGGGCCGCATCGAGGCCACCTTGCAACCTGCCGTGTGGGACCGGCTGCTGCGGCTGCCCGTGACCTTCTTCACCGGCCGCTCCACCGGGGAACTCGCCGCCGCGGCCATGGGCATCAGCTCCATCCGCAGCGTGCTGTCCGGCATCGTCTCGGTCTCCCTCCAGGCCGGCACCGTCGGCGCGATGAACCTCGTGCTGCTGCTCGTCTACAGCGTCCCGCTGGCGCTGGCCGCGCTCGCCATGCTGAGCGGCGTCGCCGCGGTCTTCCTCGGCCTCGGGCTCTGGCAACTCCGCTACCAGCGGCAGCTGCTCAGGCTCGGCAACAAGCTGGACAACCAGGCGTTCCAGACCCTGCGCGGACTGCCCAAACTGCGCGTGGCCGCCGCCGAGAGCTTCGCGTACGCCGCCTGGGCGCGGGAGTTCGCCCGTACCCGCGAACTACAGCAGCGCATCGGCCGGATCAAGAACGTCCTCACCGTCCTCAACGCGGTCTACCTGCCGCTCTGCACGCTCGCGATGTTCATGCTGCTCGCCGGGCCGGCCCGCGGCAGCATGTCCGCGGCCGAGTTCCTCACCTTCAGTACCGCCGTGACGATGATGCTGGCCTCCGCCACGCAGCTGACCGGCGCCCTGCTGTCGGCCGCCGCCGTGCAGCCGATGTACGAGCAGGTCAAGCCGATCCTCGACGCCGTCCCCGAGGTGCGGGCCGCCGGCATGAGCCCGGGCGAACTCGGCGGGGCCGTGGAGGTGCGGAACCTCTCGTACCGCTATGCCGACGACGGCCCGCTCGTCCTCGACGACGTGTCGTTCGCGGTGCGGCCGGGGGAGTTCGTCGCGATCGTCGGGGCCAGTGGCTGCGGCAAGTCGACGCTGCTGCGCATGCTCATCGGCTTCGACCGGCCGGCCTCCGGCAGCGTCCTGTACGACGGGCAGGACCTGGCCGCGCTCGACCAGGGGGCCGTACGCCGACAGTGCGGGGTCGTCCTCCAGAACGCCCAGCCGTTCTCCGGGTCGATCCTCGACTGCATCCGCGGCTCCGGCACGTACTCCCCGGAAGAGGCGGCGCAGGCCGCCACGCTGGCAGGACTCGCCGAGGACATCAAGGCCATGCCGATGGGCCTGCACACCGTGCTGTCCGACGGCGGGGGGACCGTCTCGGGCGGCCAGCGCCAGCGGCTGATGATCGCCCAGGCCCTCATCGGCAAGCCGCGCATCCTCTTCCTGGACGAGGCCACCAGCGCGCTCGACAACGAGGCGCAGCGCGTGGTCACCGAGTCCACCCGCGCCCTGCGCGCCACCCGGATCGTGATCGCCCACCGGCTGTCCACCGTCATGGACGCCGACCGGGTGATCGTGATGGCGGACGGCCGGGTGGTCCAGCAGGGCCCGCCCGCCGACCTGCTCGCCGATCCGGCGGGCCCGTTCCACGAGCTGGTCCGCCGCCAGGTCGGGTGAGGAGGCCGGCCCGGGGAGGGGCCGGGCGGGGAGGCCGTCAGCCGCAGGCCGAAGCCGGGGCAGTAGCGGGGGCTGAAGCCGGGGCGGCAGCCGTCGCCGAGGCCGGGTCGGCAGCCGGGGCCGAGGCCGGGACGGAAATCGGGGCCGGTGCCGGTGCCGGTTCCGCCGCGGCCTGCGGCGGCAGGGCGAAGACGCGGAGGAAGAGCTGGGAGAGCGGGCCGATGGCCAGCGCGTAGGCCACCGTGCCCACGCCCGCCGTGCCGCCCAGCAGGACTCCGGCCGCCAGGACCGTCAGCTCGATGCCGGTACGGACCAGCCGCAGCGAGCGCCCGGTCCGCCGATGCAGTCCGGTCATGAGGCCGTCGCGCGGGCCGGGACCGAAGCGGGCGGCGATGTACAGGCCGGTCGCGACCCCGTTGAGGACGATGCCCGCCGTGAGCAGGGCGGCCTGCGCGAGCGCGCCGTGCACGTCCGGCAGCACGGCGAGGGTGGCGTCCATGGTCAGGCCGACGGCGAACACGTTGGAGACCGTCCCGAGCCCGGGCCGCTGCCGCAGTGGCACCCACAGCAGCAGGACCAGCGCTCCGACCGCCACCGAGACCGTGCCGATGCTCCAGCCCGTCCGCTCGGCGAGCCCCTGGTGGAAGACGTCCCACGGGTCCAGCCCCAGCCCGGCGCGGACCAGGAAGGCCGAGCTGGCGCCGTACAGCGCGAGCCCGACGTAGAGCTGGAGGAGCCGGCGGGGCAGACGCCGCGCGGGGCGGGTGGGGGCGAGGGACACCGGTGAAGCCTTTCGAGGAGCCAAAGACCGACAGGTCTTACCGTGTGGCATCCCCCGAACGGCCCAACAGGGCCAATCCAAACCAAGTGGCCCTACTTCCGGTCGGCTGATCCGGGCCGCACCCCACCGTGTCGCCCGCCGTGAGAACACGCACATTTTCGACCCTTTTGGTCCGAATTGATGAATGCTGGTTTCCGTCCACACCGACCCACCAGCGCCACCGGCACCGGGAGAGACGAGACACATGCGACGCGTACACCGCCTGAAGGTCAACCGGCGAACGGCCCTGCCCCTCGCCGGCGGAGCCGTCGTCCTCGGCTTCGGCGGCCTCTACCTCACCGGTCTGGCGGTGGCGGGCGACGCCATCGCCGACGGCACCCACGTCCGCGGTGTCGACATCGGCGGCATGAGCCGCACGCAGGCCAAGAGCGCGCTCGACCACGCGCTCGGCCCCGCCGCGGCCGCCCCGATCGAGCTGCGGATCGGCGACCGGACCGAGAAGGCGGCCCCCGCCGCGTTCGGGCTCTCCCTGGACACCGCCGCCACCGTCGACCGCGCCGCGCAGGCCGGATCCGACCCCGTCACCGTGATCGGGCGTCTGCTCACCCCGGCCGAGAGCCGGGAGGTCGAGCCCGTGATCCGGACGGACGGCCCGACCAGCACCGCCGAGGTCGGCCGGATCACCGCCGCCGGCCGGCAGGCCCGCGACGGGGACATCAGCTTCGAGGACGGCACGGCCCGGGTCACCGCCCCCGTCACCGGGGTCGCCGTACGGGCCGGCCAGGCGGCCGACACCGTACGCGCCGCCTACCTGCGCCCCCAGGGCGGGCCGGTCACCCTGCCCGTGGACCGGAAGGCCCCCGCCGTGGGGCAGCAGGAGACCGCGCGGGCCCTCAAGGAGTTCGCCGAGCCCGCGATGTCCGGCCCGGTCACCCTCTCCGTGGCCGGGAAGACCGTCACCCTCACCCCCGCCGTGCTGGGCAAGCACCTGTCGGTCGAGCCCGACGCACAGGGCCGGCTGGCCCCGAGGCTGGACGCCAAGGGGCTGCTCGCCGAGCCGGCGGTCGCCCGGCAGATCGCCGCGGCCACCAGCCCTTCGCGCGGGGCCGCCTTCACCGTGGACGCCTCGGGCCGCGCGGTCCTCACCCGGGACGGGCGCTCCGGGGTGCAGGTCACCGAGAAGGCCTTCGCCGACGCCGTGGTCCCGCTGCTGACGCGCACCGGCGCCGCCCGTACCGGCGAGGTCGCCGTGACGACGGTCCACCCGCGGCTGACCGCCGAGAACGCCGAGCGCCTCGGCATCAAGGAGAAGATGTCCTCCTTCACGGTCGCGTTCCCGGCCGCGCCGTACCGCACCACCAACATCGGGCGGGCGGTGGAGCTGATCAACGGCTCCGTCGTGATGCCCGGCGAGACGTGGAGTTTCAACAAGACGGTCGGCGAGCGGACCAAGGAGAACGGCTTCGTCGACGGCATCATGATCAATGACGGCCAATACGTGAAGTCCCCCGGCGGCGGAGTCTCGGCGGTCGCGACGACCATGTACAACGCCATGTTCTTCGCGGGCGTCCACCCGGTGGAGCACGGGGCCCACTCGTTCTACATCGAGCGCTACCCGGAGGGCCGCGAGGCCACCGTCGCCTGGGGCACCCTCGACCTGCGCTGGAAGAACGACTCCGGCCACGCGATCTACGTGAAGGCCGAGTCCACCGACACCTCGTTGACCATCAGCCTGCTCGGTACGAAGAAGTACGACGAGATACGGGCGACCCAGGGCCCGCGGGAGAACACCACCCCGCCGGGCAAGCGCACGGGCTCCGGCCCCACCTGCGAGGTCCAGACCCCGCTGGAGGGCTTCGACGTGGCCGTCGGCCGGGTCTTCGTCCAGGGCGGCAAGGAGGTCAAGCGCGAGACCTACCGCACCCACTACACCCCGCGCGACGAGGTCACCTGCGAGAACCCGGCGACCCCGAGCCCCTCGGCGACCCCGACGGGCCCGGCCGCACCGCAGCCGGGCCGCGCCTGACGGCTGGGCCGCGTCCTTCGTGTCAGGGCGGGCCCGAACCCGGGCCCGCCATGGCCTAGACGAAGCCCGCGGGCTGGCGGGCCCGCCAGGAGTGGGCGGGGGTGTGCACCACCGACGTCAGGTTCCGGTCCCAGTGGGCCCGGTGGCGGCGGGAGGAGCGGGAGTGGGGCGCGCACGGCACGGGGGCCGTGCGCGCCAGTACCAGCAGGGCGGCCGTGAGGGCCGCCAGTTCTATGTGGTCCGGGGCGCCCCGGACCACCCTGATCCGGTGCCGGCGTATCACCAGGTCACCGGCAGGGTCTTGGGTCCCCGGATCAGGGCGCCGGCCTGCCATTCGAGCTGCTCGGGCGGCACGGCCAGGGCCAGGCGCGGATAGCGTTCGATCAGCGTGGTGATGATGATCTCGGACTCCATACGGGCCAGCATCGAGCCGACGCAGTGGTGGGGCCCGTTGCCGAAGGCCATGTGGGCGATGGGGCCGCGGTCGAAGTCCAGCGTGTCCGGGTTCGGGAAGACCTCGGGATCGCGGTTGGCCGCGAGGTACGAGGAGTACACCGTGTCCCCGGCCTTGATCGTGACCCCGGCGATGTCCACGTCCCGCGTGGCGATCCGCGGCAGACCGACGCCGCTGCGGTGCGGGATGAACCGCAGCAGCTCGTCGACCGCCTGGGGGATCATCTCCGGCTCCCGGCGCAGCCGTTCGTGGTGCTCCGGATGGGTGAGCAGGGCGTACACCATGTTCGCGCTGTTGTTGCGGACGGCGTGCGCACCGCTCACGAGGATCGCGGTGGCGATGGAGACGGCCTCCGGCTCGGTGATTTCCCCGGCGTCGGCGGCTCCGGCGAGGACCCCGGCCAGGTCGTCGCTCTGCTTCTCCCGCCGCATGGCCAGCAGGGTGACCACGCATTCGCGCACCGTCTTGAGGGCGTCGGTGCTCTTGTCGGGGGCCGGGCCCGGGGTCATGATCACGTTCGCCCAGGAGGTCATGTCCTGGCGCATGTCCTGCGGCATTCCGAGCAGGTCGGCGACGGCCGCGAGCGGGAACGGGCCGTGCAGGTGCTCGACCAGGTCCGCCGGCGAGCCGTGCCGCTCCATCTCGTCCAGGAGCTGGTCGGCCGTGTGCTGCACGGTCGGCCGCAGCTTCTGCATGCTCTTGCCGGTGAACGCCCGGGCGACCACGCGGCGCATGTCGTTCAGGCGCGGCGGGTCGGCGTAGTTCATCGACGCCTGCTGCGAGGCGATCGCGTGCGGGGAGGAGGCGGTGATGGTGCGGCCGACCAGCTCCGACCGGCTGAAGCGCGGGTCGGTGGTCGCCGCCTTCACGTCGGCGTAGCGCGCCATCAGCCAGGCGGTGCCCTGGCCGAACGGCAGCCGGATCCGGGTGGCCCGGTCGTCCCGCAGGCGGTCGTGCAGGAACGGGTCGAATTCCAGCGCCTCGAAGTCGTCCAGGTTCCAGCAGTGCACCGGTTCGCCCGAGGCCGGGTCCACCGCGGCGTCCCTCTCCGGGTCCATCTCCGGCTCCGGCCTCAGAGCGGTTTGCGGGTCTGACGTCATGGTTCATCTCCCTGCGTGGATGTCACCCCCCAAGGCGCGATTCCGCGGGAAATCGGCACGGCCATCCCTTCCCTCTCGTCACACGCTCCGCTGCCTCCACGGCGCAGCGTCACCGGATTGGCTCATGTCACCAACGCCGTAGTCCCGCGCGCGCATCCGGCGGAGGTCGATGAGGCTGTGTCAGACACGAAAGGAGAGCCACCCATGGCGACTCTGTGCAGGCCAACGGTGTGCGTGCCCGAGCACGTGATCACGATGGAGCAGACCCTCGATCTGTGCCGGTCCGTGCACGCGGACCATCCGCAGCTCGACCTGGCGCTGCGCCTGATCCGCAACACCGGCGTCGCGAAGCGGCACATCGTGCAGCCCATCGAGGAAACGCTCAAGCACCCCGGGTTCGAATCGCGCAACGCCGTGTACGAGGCCGAGGCCAAGCGCCGGGTCCCGGCGGTGGTGCGGCAGGCGCTGGAGGACGCCCAGCTCCGGGCCAAGGACATCGACATGATCATCTACGTGTCCTGCACGGGCTTCATGATGCCCTCGCTGACCGCCTGGATGATCAACGCGCTGGGCTTCCGGACGGACACCCGGCAGCTGCCCATCGCCCAGCTGGGCTGCGCGGCGGGCGGCGCCGCCGTCAACCGGGCCCACGACTTCTGCATGGCCTACCCCGAGGCGAACGCGCTGATCGTGTCCTGCGAGCTCTGCTCGTTGTGCTACCAGCCCGCCGACCTTGAGGTCGGCAACCTGCTCTCCAACGGCCTGTTCGGCGACGGAGTGGGCGCGGCCGTCGTCCGCGGCCGGGGCGGCACCGGCATGGAACTGCACCGCAACAGCTCGTACATCATCCCCCAGACGGAGGACTGGATCATGTACGACGTCAAGTCCACCGGGTTCCACTTCAAGCTCGACCGGCGGGTCCCGGGGACGATGGAACCGCTCGCGCCCTCTCTCAAGGACCTGGCCAAGCTCCATGGCTGGGACGCCGCCGCACTGGATTTCTACATCATCCACGCCGGCGGACCGCGCATCCTGGACGACCTCAGCAAGTACCTCGGTGTGGCACCCGAGGCATTCCGCTTCAGTCGGGCCACACTGACCGAGTACGGCAACATCGCAAGCGCCGTCGTCCTGGACGCACTGCGCCGCATGTTCGACGAGAACGGCACCGCCGACGCCGCGCGGGGCCTGCTGGCCGGATTCGGCCCGGGCATCACCGCGGAGATCTCACTGGGCAGCTGGACCTCGCAATGAGGACCGGGTGAGGGAGGAATCCAAAGCATGCTGAAGGACGGCCCCGCAACCGCAAGGCCACCCATCACGCACTGGCCCACCCCGGCTCTGGACGGGGTCGACTTCGACCCCGTCCTCGCCGAGCTGATGGAGGCGGGTCCGATCACCCGGATCCGCATGTCCAACGGAAGCGGGTGGGCCTGGCTCGTCTGCCGGTACGAAGACGTGCGCATGGTGGCCAACGATCCCCGCTTCAGCCGCAAGCTGGTCGTGGAGCACGATGTCACCCGGCTGGCCCCGCACTTCATCCCCGCACCGGGTGCGGTCGGGTTCGAGGACCCGCCCGACCACACCCGGCTGCGGCGCACGGTCGGCGCGGCCTTCACCACCCCCGGGGTGGAGCGGCTGCGCACCCGCGCGAAGGAGATGCTCGACGGCTACGTCGACGGGATCCTGCGCGACGGCCCGCCCGTCGACCTGACCGAACGCCTGCTGGCGCCCTTCCCGCTCGCCGTCGTGTGCGAGCTGATGGGCGTACCGGAGGAGGACCGGCCCAGGGTCCACGAATGGACCACCCTGATCCTCTCCTCGGCCCAGGGCGCGCAGCGCAGCGAACAGGCGAAGAACGACATGTGCGCCTACCTCGGCGGGCGCATGCGCACCGGGGAAGTCGCCGGCGGAGACAGCGTCATCGGGCTCCTGGTGAAGGCCATCGAGGCGGGCGAGGTCACCGCCGAGGAGGCCACCGGCCTCGCCCTGCTCCTCCAGATCGGGGGCGAGGCCGTCACCAACAACGTGGGCAACATGGTCTACATCCTGCTCACCCGGCCGGACCTGATGGACCGGATGCGCAGCGAACCCGCCCTGCGGCCCTCGGCCATCAACGAGCTGCTGCGCTACATCCCGCACCGCAACGCCGTCGGCCTCTCCCGGATCGCCCTGGAGGACGTCACCGTGGCCGGCCAGCTCATCCGGGCGGGCGAGGCGATCTACGTCTCGTACCTCGCGGCCAACCGCGACCCGGAGGTCTTCCCCGACCCCCACGAGCTGGACCTGGAGCGCAGCCCCAACCCCCACGTCTCCTTCGGGTACGGACCCCACTTCTGCCCCGGGAACATGCTCGCCCGCCTCGAATCCGAGCTGATGGTGGACGCCCTCCTGGACCGCTTCACGGACCTGCGCTTCAGCGTCCCCGTGAACGAACTGCGCTGGCGGCCAGGGGCCCTCATCCGCGGGCCAGAAGGTCTGCCCGTGACCTGGTCATGACCGCGCACGTCGCCCGCGACGGGCTGCTCGTGCCACCGGGCCACGGCCGCAAGCTGCACACCGACGCCCAGCAGGTCACGTTCAAGGTCACCGGGGAACACTCCACGGTGGCCTCCAGCTTCGAGGTCGTCGTACCGCCCGGGTTCGACGTGGGAGCGCACCTGCACACCCGCAGCGAGGAGCTCTTCTACGTCCTGGAGGGTGAACTCGACGTCATGGCCTTCGAGCCTCGCGTCCGATCCGGAGACGACTGGCGACACTGGGAGGCGCTCGACGGACGCCAGGTCGTCCGTGCCACGCCAGGAACCGTCATCGTGGTTCCGCCCGGTTGTCCGCACGCCTTCGCGAACCCCACCGGCGAACCGGCCCGGATGTTCTTCCAGGCCTCTCCGCCGCCCGATCACGAGCGGTACTTCGAGGAGCTCCTCGAACTGCTCGACACGAGCGCCACCCCGGATCCCGCCGCGGTCCACGCACTCCGGAAGCGCTACGACATCGAACAGCTCACGCCGCTGCGCCACGGGCTGTCCTGACCACCACCGCAACGAGCCTCACCCCAACGCACACCATTCTCGGGAGAATTCATGCTGCGCACGCGCCGCAAACTTCGCACCGCCACGTACGTCCTCGCGACCATGATCGCCGCCAGTGCCACGCTCGGCGCGGCCCCGGCCCAGGCCGCCCACTCCCTGCCGTCCTACTGGTGCACCCTCAACGGTGTCGAGGTGAAGTCCGGTCTGACGGTCGTGAGGGGCACGCCGGGCGCCGACACGATCCTGTGCGAGAACGACGTCGAGAACGTCATCATCGACGGCGCCGGCGGCAACGACAACATCCGCGTCAAGGGCATGCTGATCGACGCGCAGGTGCTCGGCGGCGAGGGTGACGACACGCTCCAGGTCAACAACCTGGCCCCGAAGTACGGCAACGCCTCGGTGCGCGGCGGCGCGGGCAACGACACCATCATCACCGCCCTCGTCGTGGGCACGGCGGAGCACGGCGCCAGCGTCTACGGCGACCACGGCGACGACAAGATCACCACGGGCAGCGTCATGGGTGCTCCCGGGGACTACGAGCGCGGCGGCGGCCAGGTCTTCGGCAACGACGGCAGCGACCTCATCCGCACGGGCAACGTCGACCTCGGCGGCCGGGTCCTCGGCGGCAGCGAGAACGACGTCATCGAGCCGAAGTCGGTCGGCGCCGAGTCGTCGGGCATCGTCCAGGGCGGCCCGGGCAACGACACGGTCCGCGGTCTGAACGACACGGTCCTGACCATCGGACCGGGCTACGGCCAGGTCGACGGCGGCATCGGGACCAACACCTGCCGGGTGAAGCACTTCTCGACCGGCGACCGGGTCCGCAGCTCCCTGGCAAACTGCGCGTCCACCGAAGCGGCCCCGTCCGCTCCGGCGGCCCCCGCCAAGCCGGCCCCCGCCAAGCCGGGCGCCCACTCCGCCTCCGGCCACTCACGGCGCTGACGGGCGGCGGCCCCCGGGAGCGCCGTGCCGGCGCTCCACGGTCAGGCCGCCGGGCAGCATGAGCAGGGTCAGCACCGCGCCGACGGAGAAGATGGCCGCCGATGCCGTGAAGACCGTGTGGTAACCCTCCAGGGCAGCCCGCGCCAGCAGGTCCGGCGTGGGCTGCCGGCCCGCCAGCGAGCGGGCGACGGCTCCGGCGGCAAGGGTGCTCATGAGCGCCGTGCCGACGGAGCCGCCCGTCTGTCGCATGGCGTTGACCGTCGCCGAGCCCACCCCCGCGTCCCGCGGATCGATGCCGGCCGTGCCGAGGTTCATGGCGGCCGCCGTGATCAGGCCCATGCCCAGCCCCGTCGCCACTTGGCCGGGCAGCACGTCCACGACGTACGGGCCGGTCGCCGTCAGGTTCGTCATCCAGGCCATGCCGCAGGCCGACAGCAGCATGCCCGCGACGATGCGCGGGCGCCCGCCGACCTTGCCCAGCAGCCCCATGTTGCTGCCGATCGCGCCGATCATCGTGCAGCCGGACATCGGCATGAAGGCCAGACCGGTCCGGGCCGGGCTGTAGCCGCGGGTGTGCTGGAGGTAGTACGTCAGGAACAGGAACACCCCGAACATCCCCACCCCGGTGATGAACACGGCGATCAGCGCGGCCCCCCGGACCCGGTCGAGCACGATCCGCAGCGGCAGCAGGGGGTGCGCGCTGCGGCGCTGCCACCACACGAACCCGACGAGCAGCAGCACGGCCATGACCAGGAAGCCCAGGGTGTGCGCGGACTGCCAGCCGCGGGGGCCGGCCGTGGCCAGCCCGTAGACCAGGCAGAAGAGCCCGGCGGAGGCGAGGACCGTGCCCGGGAGGTCGAGCCGGGGCGGAGCGGAGGGCGCGGGCCGCTTCAGCCACAGCAGACCGCCGGTGACGGCGGCGGCGGCGAACAGCAGGTTCACGTACATCGTCGAGCGCCAGCTCAGGTGCTCGGTGAGGACGCCGCCCAGCAGCAGCCCCACGGCGCCCCCGGACGCGGCGAGCGATCCGAACACGCCGAAGGCCTTCGCCCGTTCGGCGGGTGCCGCGAACGTCGTGGTCAGCAGGGAGAGCGCGGCCGGAGCCAGCAGCGCCGCGAACACCCCTTGCAGGGCCCGGGCCGTGACGAGGACCCCGAAGGTGGCCGCGGCGCCGCCGAGCGCGGAGGCCGCCGCGAAGCCGATCTGCCCGACGAGGAAGGCCCGGCGGCGCCCGAACTTGTCGGCCAGCCGGCCGCCGAGCAGCAGCAGACTGCCGAAGGTGATCGCGTACGCGGTCACCACCCACTGCCGCTGGTCGTCGGAGAACCCGAGGCCGGCCTGGGCGGAGGGCAGCGCGATGTTCACGATGGTCGCGTCGAGGACGACCATGAGCTGGGCCAGGCCGATGACGGCGAGGATCCACCAGCGGCGCGGATCGGGGGGCGCCGCGGCGCCGTGGACGGCGGAAGCGGTGCTGGTTCCGGGACGGGTCGGCTCTGCGGACATGGGGGGCTCCATGGGTTCCGCGCGTTCTCGCCGGTGAGCGGGCGTACGCGTGTGCGTGGACTGTCTGCTTCGACGATGCGCGAGAGTGCCCGCTCACCCGCGCGCCACGCCATGACGCCGTCCGGATGGACCAGTGCCGCGTCTAACGCTTCCCCTTCCCCTTCCCCTTCCCCTCCTTCTTCCTCTCCTTCTTCTCGTGCGGGGCGTCGACCGGGCGGCCGGCGTGGAGCTCCAGCGGGCCCGTGCCCTCGGCGCGGGCCCGCAGGCAGGCCTCGATCTGGCGGCGCAGGGAGGGTTTGACCAGCGCGCGCAGCTCGCCGGCGGTCACGGCCCGCCAGCGCAGCAGCTCGAAGGGGGCGAGCCGGATCCGGGCCAGGGCGGCGGCGTCCAGGACCCCGCCGTCGTAGAGGAAGCGGATACGGGCCGGGTAGCCGGGCTTGTGGGCCCAGTTGACGCCGAGCAGCCGGCCCGGCGGCAGATCGAGGCCGAGCTCCTCGCGCACCTCACGGCGGGCGGCGGCGCGCGGGGTCTCGCCGAGGTCGCTGTCGATCCCGCCGCCCGGCAGGTTCCAGCGCCCTGAGTTGCCGTACGAGGGCTCCACCAGCAGCACCCTGCCGACGGAATCGGTGAACACCACGCTCGCCGCCGTGACGGCCTTGGGGCGGGCGGCCCGGTGGCTCGCTGCGTCGAGGGATCCGGCATGCTCCAGGGCCGTGCGCCGGCCGGGGTCCAGGCCGGCGGGGGAGCCGGGCTGCGGCACCCCGTCGACGAGGTGCGCGAGGGAGCCGGCGTAGAGGGCGGCCAGACCGGCGCGCAGCCGGGGCGCGAGCCGGGCGGGCAGTACCGCGTACGCCTCCTCCGGCGTGAGCCACCGGGCTCCGGCAGGCGACCCGCCCGCGGAGGGGAGGGCGTCGGCCTGCTTCGCCGGGAGCGGACCGACGAGGTGGACGTGGGCGAGGAGGGAGCGGCCGAGGGAGCCGGGGCGCCGGGATTCCACGGCGAGCAGCCGGCCGATCGGCGCCGACAGGCCCAGCTCCTCCAGCCCGCGGGCCAGCGCCTCCTCCGGGGTCTGCGTGTCCTCGACGGTGGCACCCGGGAGTTCCGCGTCCGCCCGGTACGGGGGCGCCAGTACGAGGACGCGCCCGGCGCAGTCCACGACGATCGCGGTGGCGGCGACGAGCGGGGACGGCCGGGCGGCGTAGTACAGGCGGGCCTCGTCGGGGGAGGGGCGACCCGAGGGGCGGCCCGAGAGGTGGTCCAAGGCATCGTCCGAGGGGTGCTCGGCCGGGCGGTCGGAGGGGCGGTCGGCCGGGCGGTCGGGCAAGGCGGGCTCCTGGTGTCTGGTCGTGCCACCGTACGGGGCGCACCCGTACCCCGCGTGGGCCCGGCGCGCGCGGAGCTCAGGCCCGGGCCAGGAGCATCCCGCCCATCGTGACCATGGTCGCCGCGACCAGCCCGTCCAGCACCCGCCAGGCCGAGGGGCGCGCCAGCACGCCGCTCAGCAGCCGGGCGCCGTAGCCGAGGGTGGCGAACCAGACCAGGCTGGCCAGCCCGGCCCCGAGGCCGAAGATCCAGCGCAGGTCCCCGCGGTCCGAGGCGAGGGAGCCGACCAGCAGGACGGTGTCCAGGTAGACGTGCGGATTGAGCCAGGTCATGGCCAGGCAGGCCAGTACGGCCCCGCGGCGCGAGCCGGCGGTCGCCCCCTCGGTGCCCAGGGCGGCGCCGGGGGCGGGCCGCAGCACCCGGCGGGCGGCGAGGATTCCGTAAGCGATGAGGAAAGTGCCGCCGGCGAGGGCGACCGCGGTCAGGGCGGCCGGCCAGGCGGTGACGAAGGCGCCGACCCCGGCGACGCCGAGGGCGATGAGGAGCGCGTCGGAGACGGCGCAGATCGCGACCACGGCGAGGACGGCGTGCCGGCGCACCCCCTGCCGCAGTACGAAGGCGTTCTGCGCGCCGATGGCGACGATGAGGGAGAGTCCGGTGCCGAAACCGGCGAGTGCCGCCGCGATGATGCCGTGTGTCATGTCTTCGACCGTAAGCAGCCGCGTTGCTTCAGTACAGCTAAAGATTTTTACGTACCCTTAGCGTTCGTGATGGATGAGCTTCCCCTGGACCAGGTACGGACCCTTCTCGCGGTGGTCGACGAGGGCACCTTCGACGCGGCGGCCGCCGCCCTGCACGTGACCCCCTCCGCCGTGAGCCAGCGGGTCAAGGCGCTGGAGCAGCGGACGGGCCGGGTGCTGCTGATGCGGACGAAGCCCGTACGGGCGACCGAGTCCGGGCAGGTGGTGGTCCGCTTCGCGCGGCAGCTGGCCCGGCTGGAGCGGGACGCGCGCGCCGAGCTCGGGATGGCGCAGGATTCGGGCGGCCCGGTGCGGCTGCCGATCGCCGTCAACGCGGACTCGCTGGCCACCTGGTTCCTGCCGGCGCTCACGCGGGTGCCGCAGGATCCGCCGGTCCTGTTCGAGCTGCACCGGGAGGACGAGGGACACACGACGGCCCTGCTGCGGGAGGGCCAGGTGATGGCGGCGGTCACCTCCTCGCCCGACCCGGTGGCGGGGTGCACCGTACGGAGGCTGGGACTGGCGCGGTACCTGCCGGTGGCCAGCCCCGCTTTCGTGGACCGGTACCTGGCAGCGGACCTCGTACAGGGCCTGCGAGAGGCTCCGGTGATCGTGTTCGACCGGCGGGACGAGCTCCAGGACGGTTTCGTACGGGCGCTGACCGGCGATCAGGACGCCGGGGCGGGGCGGCTGCGCCACCACGTCCCGACCTCGGAGGGGTTCCGCGACGCCGTGGTGGCCGGGCTGGGCTGGGGAGTCGTGCCCGAGAGCCAGTCGGAGCCGCTGGTGCGCGAGGGAAAGCTGGACCTGCTGATGCCGCTCCGGCCGCTGGACGTACCGCTGTACTGGCAGCAGTGGAAACTCGACTCCCCGGCGCTGTCGAGGGTGGCGGAGGTGGTGGCCGCCGAGGCGGCCGGAGCCCTGCGCCAGGAAGGACCCCGGCGGTGCGGGGGATCGGGCGGTGAGCGGGATCCGGGAGCGGGGGACCGGGCAAGGCTCGGGCGGTGAGGAGGCTCGGGCGGTGCGGGGGCTCGGGCGGAGCACCCCCTAAGCTGCGGGTATGGAGTCCTACACGATCGGCCAGGCCGCCCGGCTGCTCGGCGTGAGCGTCGACACGGCCCGCCGCTGGGCCGACGCCGAGCGCTTCCCCACCCGTCGGGAGGGCACGCGGCGGATGGTGGACGGGCCGGACCTGGCCGCGTTCTGCGTACAGGCCGCCCAGGAGGCCGGCGAGGGCGAGGACGCCCCGTACACCTCGGCGCGCAACGCCTTCCCCGGCATCGTCACCGCCGTGAAGCTCGGCACGGTCGACGCCCAGGTGGAGATCCAGGCGGGCCCGCACCGCGTCGTGTCGCTCCTGACCCGGGAGGCCGTGGAGGAGCTCGGACTGGAGGTCGGCGCGCAGGCCGTGGCCCGGGTGAAGTCGACGAGCGTGTTCATCGACAGGGCCTGACGGGGCCGGTCGGAGGCGGTGGCAGACTGGCCGCTGATCCGCCGAAGGGAAGTACCCCGTTGTCCATGTTCAGCAACCTGCGCCGGGCCGTGCGCCGCGGCTACCGGCGCGCCGTCGACCTCAGCCACCCCTCCCGCTCCCCGCTCGGCAGCGCGGTCGTCAACTGCGTGGTCTACGTGGACGGCGCCCGGCAGGACGGCTGCGCCGAGGCGGAGGAGGCGCTGCGGCGGGTGCGCAAGACGGGGGAGGGGTTCGTCTGGATCGGCCTGCACGAACCGACCAGGGAGGAACTCGCCGGGCTCGCCGAGCTTTTCGGCCTGCACCCCCTCGCCGTCGAGGACGCGGTGAACGCGCACCAGCGCCCCAAGGTGGAGCGGTTCGACGACATATTGTTCTCCGTCTTCAAGACGGTGCGCTACGTGGAGCACGAGGAACTCACCGCGACCAGCGAGGTCGTGGAGACCGGTGAGCTGATGGCGTTCACCGGTGACGACTTCGTCATCACCATCCGGCACGGCGGCCACGGCACGCTGGGCCCGGTCCGCGAGAGCCTGGAGGCGGCCGCCGGCCAACTGGCGAAGGGGCCCGCCTCGGTGCTGCACGCGATCGCCGACCACGTCGTCGACGACTACGTGGCCGTCACGGACGCGGTGCAGAACGACATCGACTCCGTCGAGACGGCGGTGTTCAGCGAGTACGGCGGCCGGGGCGACGCGGGCCGCATCTACCAGCTCAAGCGCGAACTGCTGGAGCTGCGCCGGGCGGTGGCCCCGCTGAGCCGTCCGCTCCAGCACCTGGCCACGCAGCCGATACCGGTGATCCCGGCGGAGGTCCGCGCGTACTTCCGCGACGTCGCGGACCACTTGACCCGGGCCACCGACCAGATCAACGGGTACGACGCGCTGCTCGACTCCATCCTCCAGGCGCACCTCGCGCAGGTGACCGTCGCGCAGAACGAGGACATGCGCAAGATCACCGCGTGGGCTGCCATCGTGGCCGTGCCGACCATGGTCTGCGGGATCTACGGCATGAACTTCGACCACATGCCCGAGCTGCACTGGGCGTACGGCTACCCGATCGTGCTCGGCGTGATGGCCCTCGCCTGCTTCGTCATCCACCGCGGCTTCCGCCGCAACGGCTGGCTCTGAGCCGCCAGTCGGGGGCTGTCCCATCCTTTCCTTCCTGTCGCACGGGTGGCGTGCGGGGGTATTGAGCTGTCTCGACCTCTGGTAGTAAAGTTTCCTAACGAAGTCGCGAAACCTCAACTCCCCTATGGAGGTCTTGTGTTCGCCCCCCACCGCAAGAGAATCGCCATCAGCGCCCTGCTCGGCAGCGCCCTCCTCGCCGTACCGGTGACCGCCCACGCCACGTCGCCCGGCCCCGCGGCCGCGCCCGCCGCCGTGGTGTCGGCGAAGGCCGTCGGGCTCGACGACCCGGTGAAGAAGGACATCGCCATGCAGATCGTCTCCAGTGCGGAGAACTCCTCCCTGGACTGGAAGGCGCAGTACAAGTACATAGAGGACATCGACGACGGCCGCGGCTACACGGCCGGGATCATCGGCTTCTGTTCCGGCACCGGCGACATGCTCGACCTCGTCGAGTACTACACCGACGTCAAGCCGGGCAACGTGCTCGCCAAGTACCTGCCGGCCCTCCGGAAGGTCGACGGCACGGACTCGCACAAGGGCCTCGACCCGAACTTCACCAAGGACTGGGCGAAGGCGGCGCAGGACAGCGAGTTCAAGAAGGCGCAGGACCACGAGCGCGACCGGGTCTACTTCAACCCGGCCGTCGGCCAGGGCAAGGCCGACGGGGTGGGCGCGCTCGGCCAGTTCATGTACTACGACGCCATCGTCATGCACGGTGACGGCGGCGACTCCACCAGCTTCCGCAACATCCGCAAGCGGGCGCTGTCCAAGGCCAAGCCCCCGGCCCAGGGCGGCAACGAGACCACCTGGCTGAACGCCTTCCTCGACGCCCGCGTGTGGGCGATGAAGCAGGAGGAGGCGCACAGCGACACGAGCCGTGTCGACACCGCCCAGCGGGTGTTCCTCAAGAAGGGCAACCTGAACCTCAACACCCCGCTCGACTGGAAGGTCTACGGGGACTCGTTCCACATCGGCTGAGCCGCAGGCGAGTTCACGGCGTCCCGTGCCGGTGCGAGGGCCCGGCGGGGGGCGCCGTGCGCGTCCATGTCAGCGGCTGACAGGGTCGCGGAGCCGTAACGATGTGGCGGCGGAGGGCCATGCTCCGCCGGGCGCAAGGCGGTTCCCGGACCGACTGGGGACGGCTCGGAAGGCGCTCGAACATCACGAATCGGCCCCTGTCTCCCCTGTTTCGTCACCCCGAGTGACGTGGCAAGACCGGTGGGTTCCAAGTGGCCGTCGAGGCGGGTGATTTTGGCCCGGGAACCTTGGGAAAAAGGTGATTCCGCCGTGTTGTGAACTGGCTTGACCGCCACATAAGCGGGGCATAAGTTCTGCCTCGGCTTGCTCCAGCAGGACGGGCCGACGAACGTCCTCAGGGGGGACCCATGCACTACTACACCGACGTCCTGAAGAAGTACACCGTGTTCTCCGGCCGCGCCCGCCGCCAGGAGTACTGGATGTTCACCCTCTTCAACCTGATCGCCCTGATCATCGTCGCCGTCCTCGACAACGCGATCGGCACCTACCCGCTCCTCTACGCGATCTACGCGCTGGCCGTCCTCCTCCCGGGCCTGGCCGTCGGTGTCCGCCGCCTGCACGACACCGGCAAGTCCGGCTGGTGGCTGCTCATCGCCCTCGTCCCGCTGATCGGCGGCATCTGGCTCCTCGTCCTCATGGCGACCGAGGGCCAGCCGCAGCCGAACGAGTACGGCCCGAACCCGAAGGCCGTCCACGCCTGAGCAGGCCCCCGCGCCTGATCGCCTGAGCGTCGCCCCCGGCTGGAAACAGCCGCCGGGCGGCGCTCTCGCCGTTTCAGGGCCCCGGTGGCCCCCGACGGCCCCCGGGTGGGGGCCCCGGCCTCGGCCCGGCGTGACGCGCGTCTCCTGCGGACTCGGGCAGGGGGCTGTCCGGACCGGTCCGATCACGAGATATCTTGATGTCGAGCAATGTTGCAGACGAGAGACGCAGACTGTGGAGCGGAGCATCCGGTGACTGACTCGACCATCATCTACACGCACACTGACGAGGCCCCGGCCCTCGCGACGTATTCCTTCCTGCCTGTCATCCAGGCCTACGCGTCGACGGCCGGTGTGAATGTCGAGACCCGTGACATCTCCCTGGCCGGTCGGATCATCGCCAGCTTCCCGGAGTACCTGGAAGAGGGCCAGCGGATCGCCGACGCCCTCGCCGAGCTCGGTGAGCTGGCGAAGACGCCGGAAGCGAACATCATCAAGCTGCCCAACATCTCGGCCTCGATCCCGCAGCTGAAGGCCGCGGTCGCCGAGCTCCAGGGCCAGGGCTACGCGCTCCCGGACTACCCGGACGACCCGAAGACCGACGAGGAGCGCGAGATCCGCGCCCGCTACGACAAGGTCAAGGGCAGCGCCGTCAACCCGGTCCTGCGCGAGGGCAACTCCGACCGCCGCGCCCCCGCCTCGGTCAAGAACTACGCCAAGGCCCACCCGCACCGCATGGGCGCCTGGACCCCCGAGTCGAAGACGAACGTGGCCACCATGGGCGCGAACGACTTCCGCTCCACCGAGAAGTCCGCGGTCATCGCCGAGGCCGGCACGCTCCGCATCGAGCACGTCGCCGCCGACGGCACCGCCACCGTCCTGCGCGATTCCGTACCGGTCCTGGCCGGCGAGGTCGTGGACGCGTCCGTCCTGCACGTCGACGCGCTGCGCACCTTCCTGAACGACCAGATCGAGCGCGCCAAGGCCGAGGGCGTCCTGTTCTCCGTGCACCTCAAGGCCACGATGATGAAGGTCTCCGACCCGATCATCTTCGGCCACGTGGTCCGCGCCTTCTTCCCGAAGACCTTCGCCCGCTACGGCGAGACCCTGGCCGCCGCCGGCCTGTCCCCGAACGACGGCCTCGGCACCATCCTGAACGGCCTGGGCGCGCTGCCCGACGCGGACGCGATCAAGGCCTCCTTCGACGCCGAGATCGCCGAGGGCCCGGCCCTCGCGATGGTCGACTCGGACAAGGGCATCACCAACCTGCACGTCCCGTCCGACGTCATCGTCGACGCGTCCATGCCGGCCATGATCCGCACCTCCGGCCACATGTGGGGCCCGGACGGCAACGAGGCCGACACCCTGGCCGTCCTCCCGGACAGCAGCTACGCGGGCGTCTACCAGGCCGTCATCGACGACTGCCGCGCGCACGGCGCCTTCGACCCGTCCACGATGGGCTCGGTGCCGAACGTCGGCCTCATGGCCCAGAAGGCCGAGGAGTACGGCAGCCACGACAAGACCTTCGAGATCGCGTCCGCGGGCACCGTCCGCGTCGTCGACGCCGAGGGCAACGTCGTCCTGGAGCAGGAGGTCGCCGCGGGCGACATCTTCCGCGCCTGCCAGACCAAGGACGCCCCGATCCAGGACTGGGTCAAGCTCGCCGTCACCCGCGCCCGCGCCACCGGCGTCCCGGCCGTCTTCTGGCTGGACGAGGGCCGCGCGCACGACGCGCAGCTGATCGCCAAGGTCAAGACGTACCTCGCCGACCACGACACCGACGGTCTCACCATCGAGATCCTGTCCCCGGTCAAGGCCACCGCGTACTCCCTGGAGCGCATCCGCCGCGGCGAGGACACCATCTCGGTGACCGGCAACGTGCTGCGCGACTACCTGACCGACCTCTTCCCGATCCTGGAGCTGGGCACCAGCGCCAAGATGCTGTCGGTCGTCCCGCTCATGAACGGCGGCGGCCTCTTCGAGACCGGCGCCGGCGGCTCCGCCCCCAAGCACGTCCAGCAGCTGGTCAAGGAGAACTACCTGCGCTGGGACTCCCTCGGTGAGTTCCTCGCGCTGGCCGTCTCCTTCGAGCACCTCGCCACCACCACCGGCAACGCCCGCGCCCAGGTGCTGGCCGACACCCTGGACCGCGCGACCGGCACCTTCCTCAACGAGGACAAGTCGCCGAGCCGCAAGCTGGGCGGCATCGACAACCGCGGCAGCCACTTCTACCTCGCCCTGTACTGGGCGCAGGAGCTGTCGCGCCAGACCGACGACCCGAAGCTGGCCGCGGCGTTCGACCCGCTCGCCAAGACGCTGGCCGAGTACGAGGAGAAGATCGTCGGCGAGCTCATCGCCGTCCAGGGCTCCCCGGCCGAGATCGGCGGGTACTACCAGCCCGACGCGGCGAAGGCCTCGGCGGTCATGCGGCCGTCCGCAACCTTCAACCAGGCGATCGCCTCCCTCGCCTGAGGTCCGGTCGTCCTGATCGGTCATTGATCGATTCCGCCCCGGTCGGCAGCCGCCGACCGGGGCGGACCCGTACGCGGCCCGCCGCCGGCACCCGCCGGCCTGCTCAGAGCCGGTGGACGCGTTCCCCCTCGAAGGCCAGCGGGGACCGGGCCGAGGCGAGGACGCGCAGTCCGGGGGCCGCCGTCAGCAGGCGTCGCAGCCAGGCCAGAGCCTCCGGAGCGAGGTGCTCGGCGCCGTCCAGGACCAGGAGCATGTCGCGCTCCGCGAGCCAGGAGAGCGGGTCCGCCGTCGCGTACGGCAGGAACGGCATGCCCTGCACGCTGCCCAGGGCGGTCGTCAGTTCGGGCACGCCGAAGGGCCTGCCGATCGCGACCACGGCCGCGCCGTCGCAGAAATTGGACGAGAGCCGCTCGGCGATCTCCCGCACCAGCCGGCTCCGCGGCTCCCGGAACCGACCCGTGACCGTCAGCACCCGCCCGCGCCGCACGACGGTCAGCAGCCGGGACAGCTCATCGGACGTCGCCGGCAGCGTGCCCGCCCGGCTCGAATCCCTCATCGGCACGATGCCCCCCATTGCATGCGTGTCCCATGCGCGACCAAGGGTTCATTCGAGCCGCGTAGCGACGATTATGCGCCAGTTCTGCCGGATGACCAGGGGAATGTCGGATTCCGGATAAGTTGTACACGAGGCCCGTCTATGTCCATTCGGCCAGGTGGGGGATGTCCGGCGGGCGCGCGCGGCCCTCCTGTGGTCGGATTCCGATCATGGGCCACGACCACGGAGCTTCCCCGGCGGCCGCCGGAACCGTCAGCGGGACGTTCCGCGCCCGCCTGCTCTGGACCATCGGCATCAGCGCCACGATCACGTTGATCCAGGTCGTCGGCTCCCTGCTCTCCGGCAGCCTCGCCCTCCTCGCCGACGCCGCGCACAGCCTCACCGACGCCGTCGGGGTCTCCCTCGCGCTCGGCGCGGTCACCCTCGCCCAGCGGGCCCCGACCCCGCGCCGCACCTTCGGCTTCTACCGGGTCGAGATCTTCTCCGCCGTCCTGAACGCCCTGCTCCTCCTCGCGATCTTCGTCTGGGTCCTGTACACCGCCGTCCGCCGATTCAGCGAACCCGTCGAGGTCAAGGGCGGGCTGATGTTCGGCGTCGCCGTGCTGGGCCTGGCCGCCAACGGCGTCGGCCTGTGGCTGCTGCGCGACGCCAAGGAGCACAGCCTCAACCTGCGCGGCGCCTACCTCGAAGTGCTCGGCGACGCCCTCGGCTCCGTCGCCGTCATCATCGGCGGCCTCGTCATCCTGATCACCGGCTGGCAGGCCGCCGACCCCGTCGCCTCCATCGTCATCGGCCTGCTCATCGTCCCGCGCGCCTACGGACTGCTGCGCGAGGCCACCCACGTCCTGCTGGAGGCCACCCCGCAGGACATGGACCTGGCGCAGGTGCGAAGGCACCTCCTGGAGGAGCCCGGCGTACTGGACGTGCACGATCTGCACGCCTGGACGGTCACCTCCGGCATGCCCGTCCTCACCGCGCACGTCGTGGTCGCCGCCGAGACCCTGCGCGGCGAGGAGCACGGGAAGCTGCTCGCCCGGCTCCAGGCCTGCGTCGGCGAGCACTTCGACGTGGCCCACTCCACCCTCCAGATGGAACCGCAGGGCCACGCCGAGGACGAGCGGGCCCTGCACACCTGACGGTTGTCCGGCAGCCGCCGATCGGCTGTACTGCTGTGCAGTCCCGTCATCGGGACGCGTGCAGGGGAGGGGCACCCACGATGAGTTCACACCGCCGCCGCCGTGCGGGCTTGCGGAGCCGGCCGCTGCTGACCTGGCTCGGCGCGGCCTTCCTGCTCGCCGGAGTCTGCGCCGCCGCCGGCATCGCCTGGAACCCGTTCACGGCCGACGCCCGCCAAGGCGCCGTGTCCGCCCCCGTGATCGGCACCCCCTGGGCCGCCGGGCCCGGCACGGGCGAGGGGAGCACGGCATCCGGCCCCACCGGCCCCGCCCCGACCGCGTCCGGTCCGAGCCCGGACGGGACGGGCCGGGGCCCGGGCGACCCGGGCGCCGGGGACGCGGGGGGCGAGCGATCCGCCGGCGCCCTGCCGTTCGACCTGCCCGGCCCGGCCGCCCTGCGCACCGGCGAAGCGGGCAGGAAGCTGGTGTTCGCGCACTACTTCACCCCGTACCCCCTCTCGCTGGACAACGCGAGCGCCGACGCCGACTACTACACCCGCAACTACCTGAACCCGGCGGGGGAGAACGGCAAGCACGAGCGGTACGGCGGCCTGCTGCGCGACCGGCCGCTGCCGGTCGCGCCCAAGTCCGGAAACTGGGAACGCGCCAACCTGGAGCAGGAGGTGCGCACCGCCCGCGCCGCCGGCCTCGACGGGTTCACGCTCGACATGCTCTCCCTGTCCGGGCCGAACCGGGACCGCGCCCAACTCCTGATGGAGGCCGCCCACGCCGTCGACCCCGCCTTCAAGATCATGCTGATGCCGGACATGACCTCCCTGAACACGGACGATCCCGGCGTGCTCGCCGACGCCGTCGCGGCCCTCGGCAAGGCCCCCGCCGCACACCGCCTCGGCGACGGCCGCCTCGTCGTCTCCCCGTTCAAGGCCGAGGCGAAGGACGTCGCCTGGTGGACGCGGGTCCTCGACCTCCTCCGGACCCGGCACGGCATCCGCACCGCCTTCGTCCCGACGTTCCTCGACTACGACGCCAACAGCGCGAGGTTCGCGCCGATCAGCCACGGCTTCTCCGAGTGGGGCAGCCGCAGCTACGTCGGCCAGGAGAGCGCCACCCGCGACGTCCGACGGGCCCACGGCATGGGCAAGATCTGGATGCAGCCCGTGTCGGTCCAGGACGCCCGCCCCAACCAGGGCGTCTACGACGAGGCGGGCAACACCGCCACCCTGCGCTCCACATGGACCCACGCCATCGACGACGGCGCCGACTGGGTGCAGCTCACCACCTGGAACGACTACTCGGAGGGCAGCCAGTTCGCGCCCTCGCTGCACAACGGGTACGCCTACCTGGACCTCTCCTCGTACTACCTGACCAAGTTCAAGACCGGCAGCTGGCCGAAGATCGTCCGCGACACGCTGTACGTGTCCGCCCGGACCCAGTTCGCCTCCGCGGACCCCGCCGGAGCCCAGTCGCTGGTGATGTCCCTGCGCAAGGGCAGCGCCGCACCCCGGGACACGGTCGAGGTGCTCAGCTTCCTGAGGGCCCCGGCGACCGTCCGTACGGTGGTCGGCGGCGTCCAGGACACGCACGAGGCCCCGGCCGGCATCCACGGCGAACTGCTCCCGCTGCGCCCGGGCACCAGCTCCGCCACGGTGGTGCGCGACGGCAAGGCCGGTGCGGAGGTGGAACTGCCCTACCCGGCGGACCGCACGGTACAGGTCCAGGACCTGCAGTACTACGCCGTCACGAGCGGGCGCGGCTGACACAGGGCCCAGGGCCCGGGAGAGCCCGTTCCGCCATCATGTGCGGGGCCCCGTGCCTGCCGTTACCGTCGAAGAGGTGTGTTCCACCCACCTGCACGACACAGGAACGAGCGCACATGGCGAAACACGGCGTCAACGCGGCCGCCGCGGCCGCCCTGGTCTGCCTCGCGGCGTTCGGCGCGGCACCGGGGGCCGCCGCCTCGCCCGGCGGGCCGTCCTCCCCGCCCGGCCCCACCGCGGCGCCCCGGTTCACACCCGGTCCCTGTCCGAAGACCTCCGAGCCGATCGAGGCGCTGGACACGGCGCGGTGCGGGTTCCTGGAGGTGCCCGAGAACCGCTCCCGCCCCGGCGGCCGGACCATCAAGCTGGCCGTGGCGAGGATCGCGGCCACGGCGCGCGAGCCCGCGGCGGAACCCGTGGTGTTCATGGCCGGCGGTCCCGGCTCCGACACGTTCGACGACATTCCCTTCCTCGTCGCCTCCGGCCTGAACAAGGACCGCGAGCTGATCGTCATGGCCCAGCGAGGCAACCTCCACGACCTGCCGAACCTCGCCTGTCCGGAGGTCGACCGGTTCAACGCCCGGTCCGTGGGCCTGGGCTATGACGCACAGCAGGCCAAGCGCCTCATGCTGAAGGCGGTGACGGACTGCCGGGCCCGCCTCGTGGCCCAGGGCATCGACCTGAACGCCTACAACACCACCGAGAACGCCGCCGACTTCGCCGATCTGCGCACGGCGCTGCACATCCCCCGCTGGAACGTCTACGGCTACTCCTACGGCACCAACCTGGCCCTGACGTACCTGCGCCTGCACCCCGAGGGGATCCGCGCGGTGGCGATCGACTCGGTCGCCCCCTCCCAGTTCGTGACCCTGCCCTGGACCTGGGGCAGCACCGCCGAGGGCATCCGCAACATCTTCGCGGCGTGCGCCGCCCAGCCCGCCTGCAAGGACCGGTACCCGGACCTCCCCGGCCTGCTGACGGAGCAGGTGCGCAAGCTGGAGGCGCACCCGCTGACGCTGGACGTCACGCCGCCGGACGGCGGGAAGCCGGTCAGCACCGTCCTCGACGGGGGCGCCCTGCTGAACCTGATCGTCGCCTTCACCCCCCGGCCCAAGGACCTCCCGGCGGCGCTGGACGAACTCGGCCGCGGGAACCCCGAGCGCTTCGCCCAGGCCCGCGCGGCCGGATCGGTCCAGAAGACCGGCGAGTTCGCGCACGGCCTGACGAACTCGATCGCGTGCGCCGAGTGGGCTCCGGGCCACTCGGAGACCGACGTACTGGAGGCGGGCCGCAAGGTCTACCCCCAGTGGCCGGACACGGTCTTGGCCCAGGCCCCGCAACTGCCGTTCCAGTACCCGGTGTGCGGGATCTGGAACGTCGCCGACCGCGCGGAGATCCAGCGCGTCCCCACGGTCAGCGCCGTGCCGGCCCTCGTCGTCTCCGGAACGTTCGACGTCAAGACCGGGGCGAGCTGGGCGAAGGGCGTGGCCCGCAACCTGTCCCGCTCCACCTCCGTACTCATCCCCGGAATCGGCCACTGGGTGGTCCCGCAGTCACCCTGCGCGCAGCGCGTCCTGGCGTCGTTCTTCGCCCGCCCGACCGCCGCCCCCGACACCTCGTGCGTCGACGCTCTCGCGCCCGGGCCGTTCACGATCATCCCGAAATGACCGGGAGGGCAGATGACCCAGCACCACGCCCCCGTACCCGTGCACCACGCGCCCGCCCACCCCGTACCCGTGCGCCACGCACCCCCTCGGCATCGCGCCGTACGGCGGCTCCGGGCCGCTTCGGCCGCGACGGCGACCGGTCTCCTCGTCACCGGACTGCTCGCGGGGCCCGCTCAGGCGCGGTCCCGTACCGACGCCACCACCGGCCCCGGCGCGCCGATCGGCACGGTCGCCCGGACGGTGGGCGACGCCCATTACGCGCCGGGCCCCTGCCCCAGGACGCCGGAGCCGATCCCCGAACTCAAGGGCGCGCGCTGCGGAACGCTCACCGTGCCCGAGAACCGTGCGAAACCGACCGGCAAGACGATCGAGCTCGGTGTCGCGATCGTGCCCGCCGCCGACGGCGAGCCGAAACCCGATCCCATCGTGTGGCTCGCGGGCGGCCCCGGCGACGACGCCGTGGGGGAGGCGAAGATGGCGATCGACGGCGGCCTGAACCGCGACCGCGACGTGGTCTTCATGTCCCAGCGCGGTACGTACTCGGCCCGGCCGAACGTCCTGTGCCCCAACATCGACGAGTTCAACGCACGCGCCGTCGGCCTCGTCTCCGACGCGCCGTCCACCGAGCGCCTGCACCTCGCGGCCACGAAGGCCTGCCGCGACAAGCTGGCGGCCCGCGGGATCGACCTCGGCGCCTACAACGACACCGAGAGCGCAGCCGACTACGAGGACCTGCGGGCCGCCCTGGGCGTCAAGCAGTGGAACCTGTACGGCATCTCCTACGGCACCCACCTGGCACTGGTCTACATGCGCCTGCACCCCGAAGGGCTGCGCTCGGTCGGCCTCGACGGCATCCTGCCCCCCGCCAGGTCCGGTTCCGCCTCGACCTGGAGCAGCGCCCGGCAGGGCTTCGACGGCCTCTTCAAGGCCTGCGCGGACCAGCCGGCGTGCAACGAGCGCTACCCGAACCTGTCGGCCACCTTCGACAAGCTCGTGCGCGACCTCCAAGCCAAACCGGTCACCACCACCGTCTCGCTGCCCGGCAGCGACAAGCCGGTGAAGGTGGTCCTGGACGGCGCCACCCTCGTGAACTGGATGACCTCCGCCACGCACGTGGCACCCCAGGTGCCCCTCGCGCTGGATGAGCTGGCGCACGGCAAACCCCAGCGGATCGCGCAGCAGTACGCCGGCGGCAAGCTCAGCCCGGCCGCCGTGGGCAGGGTCGCGCACGGTCTCGTCTACGGAGTCTTCTGCAGCGAATGGGTCCCGTACGAGAGCCAGGCCCAAGCGCTGAGGGGCGGCCAGGAAGCCTTCCCGGACTTCCCCCGCCCGGTACAGGCCCAGGCCCCGCAGCTCGCCTTCCTCCGCCCCGACTGCAAGGTCTGGAACGTCCCCGCGGCGCCCGCCTCGATCCGGGACGTCACGCGCGGCGACATCCCCACCCTCGCCCTGTCGGGCGGCTTCGACTCCCAGACCGGCGCCGACAACGGACCGTTCGTCGCCCGGACGCTGGACAAGGCCAAGGTCGTCACGGTCCCCTACCAGCCGCACGTGGTCTTCGCCACCTCGAAGTGCGCCCAGGAGATCGCCGTCTCCTTCTTCGACGATCCGGCCGCCCCGCAGACCTCGTGCCTGAAGGGCCTCGAGGCGCCGCGGTTCGAGACCGGGCCCTGAACGCGGCGTGCGGAGCGCCCGCTTCGGCCGGTGCGGCGGGTTCGGCGGGTGCCGCGGCGGCTTCGGCGGCCGGTTCGGCCGGGGTCGTACTGGGCAGGCGCGGCGCGGCACGCGATGATGCGGGGGACAGCGCGCCGCACCCCGGAGGTCCCGTGAACCAGCCGCAGCCGATACGCCCCGCCGGGCCGCCCGCCGAGTTCCCCGGCGGGCGCGCGCTGTTCCGGCTCGATCCCGCCGTCTCCCACCTCAACCACGGGTCGTTCGGCGCGGTGCCGGTCCCCGTGCAGGAGGCCCAGGCCGCCCTGCGCGAGGAGGCGCACGCCGATCCCGACGCCTTCTTCGTCGGGGCCCCCGACCGGATCGCCGCGGCGCGCGCCCGCGTCGCCCGCCACCTCGGCGCCGACCCCGACGGCATCGCCTTCATCGCCAACGCCACCGAGGGCGCCAATCTCGCCCTCGACGCCGTCCCCTTCGCCGACGGTGACGAGATCCTGGTCACCGACCACGGCTACGGCACGGTCGTGGCGGCCGCCGCCCGCCGCGCCCCGATCACAACCGTCTCCCTCGACCCGGACCTGCCCGACGAGGACGCCGTGCGCGAGACCGTGCTCGCCGGGCTGACGCCCCGTACCAGGGCCGTGGTGCTCGACCACATCAGCTCGCCCACCGCCCGGCTCATCGCCTCGCCCCGGCTGCTCGCCGAGCTCGCCGCCCGCGGGATCACCACCCTCGTGGACGGGGCGCACGCCCCCGGCATGATCGCGGAGCCGCTCGCCGGAGCCGCCGACTTCTGGTTCGGCAACCTGCACAAATGGGGGTACGCCCCCTCCGGCAGCGCCGTCCTCGCCGTCGCCCCCGAACACCGCGGCCGGGTCCGGGCGCTGGTCCCCTCCTGGGAGGACGCGCACGGTTTCCCCCGCTCCGTCGAGAACCGGGCCACCGCCGACTACACCGGCTGGCTCGCCGCCCCCGAGGGCCTGGACCTCCTCGACCGGCTCGACGCCGCGAAGGTACGGGCCCACAACGCCGCCCTGGCCGCCCACGGCGCGGCCCTGCTCGCCGAGATCCCGGGGCTCAGCCCGCTGCCCCACACCGAGGGGCTCGCCATGCGCGCCCTGCGGCTGCCGCCCGGCACCGCCGAGACCCAGCCGCAGGCGAGCGCCCTGCGCGAGCGGATCGCGGCCGAGCTGGGCATCCGGGTGCTGATCTGGGGCTGGCCGGGCGGCGGCGGCATCCGGATCTGCGGGCAGATCTACAACCGCCCCGAGGAGTACGAACGCCTGGCCGCCGCGCTCCCGGCGTACCTCTAGCGCGTGCCGGGCCGGTCCTCGGCGCGTGCCCGGCCGGGTCCTGGCGGCCCGCCCGGCCGGGTCTCCCGGCGCCCGCTCAGCCGCGCCGGAGCAGGTACGTGTCCATGATCCAGCCCTTGCGGGCGCGGGCCTCGGTACGGAGCTCCTCGATCCGGCCGGCCACGTCCGCGAGCCGGCCCGAGACCAGGATCTCGTCCGGGGTGCCCACGTAGGCCCCCCAGTAAATGAAGAGGTCCTGGTCGAGGTGGGCCGTGAACGCGTGCCGCGCGTCCAGCATCACCACCACGTCGTCCACGTCCTGCGGCCAGCCCTCGGCCAGCCGCCGGCCGGTCGTGATCTGGACGGGCCGGCCGACCCGGTTCAGGTTGGTCCGGTGCCGGGCCAGCAGCGCGGAGACGCTGCTGATGCCGGGCACGACCTCGTGCTCGAACGCCACCCGGCCCCGCTCCAGCACCTCGTCCAGGATGGCGAGCGTGGAGTCGTACAGCGAGGGGTCGCCCCACACCAGGAAGGCGCCCGTCTCGCCGTCCGCCAGGTCCGCGATGAACCGCTCGAAGATCTCGGCCCGCGCGCTGCGCCAGCCGTCCACGGTCGGGGCGTACTCGGCGGGGGTCCGGTCGCGGTCCGGGTCCCGGCCCTCCACCAGGCGGTGGCCGGGGCGGGCGTGCGCGTCGAGCATCGCGCGCCGCAGCCCGGTCAGGTCCGCCTTCTCCTCCCCCTTCTCCAGGATGAGGAATGCGTCCGCCGCGCCGATCGCCTTGACCGCCTGGAGGGTCAGGTGGTCCGGGTCGCCCGCGCCTATGCCGATCACTGAGAACTTCTTCACGCCGCTATTCTGCCCGTCATGCGTGCCGCCCTGTTCGTCACCTGCGTCAACGACGCGCTGTACCCGCGCACCGGCATCGCCGTCGTACGCCTGCTGGAGCGCCTCGGCGTCGGCGTGGACTTCCCGGCGGCCCAGAGCTGCTGCGGCCAGCCGCAGTACAACACCGGATACCGGCGCGAGAGCGAGCCGCTGCTGCGGCGCACCGCGGAGGCCTTCGCCGGGTACCCGTACGTGGTCACCCCGTCGGGTTCCTGCGCCGCGATGGTCCGTACCCACTACCCGCGCATCGGCCGCCTGGCGGAGCGCGAGGGGCGCGGCCCCGGGCTCGCGGCGCTGGCCGAGGAGCTCGTACCGCGCGTCTTCGAGCTGACCGAGTTCCTGGTGGACGTGCTCGGGGTGACCGACGTGGGCGCGTACTTCCCGCACACCGTCACCTACCACCCCTCCTGCCACGGCCTGCGGGGGCTCGGGCTGGGGGAGCGCCCGCAGCGGCTGCTCCGCGCCGTCAAGGGGCTGGACCTCGTCGAGCTGCCGGACGCCGGGGAGTGCTGCGGTTTCGGCGGCACCTTCGCGGTGAAGAACCCGGACGTGTCGGTGGCCATGGGCACCGACAAGACCGGCAACGCGGTGGGGACGGGCGCGGACGTGCTGTGCGGGGCCGACAACTCCTGCCTGGCCCACCTCGACGGGATCCTGCGCCGCCGGGGAGAGGCGGTGCGGACCCTGCACCTCGCCGAGATCCTTGCCTCGACGGAGGAGGAACCGCTGACGTGAGCGGCACGTTCATGGGCATGCCGGCCTTTCCGGACGCGGCCCGGGAGGCCGTGCGGGACCCGGTGCTGCGCGCCAACCTCCGGCACGCCACCCACACCATCCGCGACAAACGGGCCCGGGCCGTCGCCGAGCTGGCGGACTGGGAGCGGCTGCGCGCCGCGGGCAAAGCCGTCAAGGACCACGCCCTGCGCCACCTCGACCGCCACCTCGTCCAACTGGAGGAGGCGGTCACGGCCGCGGGCGGCACCGTCCACTGGGCGGCCGACGCGGACGAGGCCAACCGGATCGTGACCGGGCTGGTGCTGGCGACCGGCCACCGGGAGGTGGTCAAGGTCAAGTCCATGGCGACCCAGGAGATCGGCCTCAACGAGGCCCTCGAAGCGGCCGGGATCGCCGCGTACGAGACCGACCTGGCCGAGCTCATCGTCCAGCTCGGCCACGACCGGCCCTCACACATCCTCGTCCCGGCCATCCACCGCAACCGGGCCGAGATCCGGGACGTCTTCACGGCCGAGATGGGCCGCTGGGGCCGCCCCGCGCCCGAGGGCCTCGGCGACGACCCGCGCGAGCTCGCCGAGGCCGCCCGACTCCACCTGCGGGAGAAGTTCCTGCGCGCCAAGGTCGGGATCTCCGGCGCCAACTTCATGGTCGCCGAGACGGGCACGATGGTCGTCTTCGAGTCGGAGGGCAACGGCCGCATGTGCCTGACGCTCCCCGAGACCCTGATCTCGGTGGTGGGCATCGAGAAGGTGGTGCCGACCTTCCGCGACCTGGAGATCTTCCTCCAGACGCTGCCGCGCTCCTCCACGGCCGAGCGGATGAACCCGTACACGACGATGTGGACCGGGCTCGGTCCTTCGCGAGGGGCGGACGGCGACGGCCCCTCCGCCTTCCACCTCGTCCTCCTCGACAACGGCCGCACCGACACCCTCGCCGACGAGGTGGGCCGCCAGGCCCTGCGCTGCATCCGCTGCTCCGCCTGCCTGAACGTCTGCCCGGTGTACGAGCGCGCCGGCGGCCACGCGTACGGCTCGGTCTACCCGGGGCCGATCGGCGCCGTCCTCAGCCCCCAACTGCGGGGCACCGGCAGCGCGATCGACGCCTCGCTGCCGTACGCCTCCACCCTGTGCGGAGCCTGCTACGAGGTCTGCCCGGTCGCCATCGACATCCCGGAGATCCTGGTCCACCTGCGCGAACGGGTGGCCCAGGGCGGCCCGGTGACCCTCGGGGGCGTCCGCGTACGGATCCGCCCGGCGCGGGGCCACACCGCCGAACGGGCCGCGATGCGGGCCGCCCGGCTGCTCCTGGACCGCCCCGGCGCGCTGCGCGCCGGGGAGCGGCTGCTGGCCCGGGCCCGGCGGCTGCGGCCGCGCCGGCTGCCGGGCCCCGGACGGGCGTGGACGGACGGCAGGGAGCTGCCACAGCTGCCGGCGGAGTCGTTCCGCACCTGGTGGGCGCGGGAGCGGGGGGAGCGGGCATGAGCAGCAGGGACCGCATCCTGGGCCGGATCCGCCGGGCGGTGGCCGACGGCGGCCCCGACCCGGCCGTCCCCCGGGACTACCTCCGCGTCCACGGCGTCCGTACGCCGGCCGAGACGGCGGACCTCCTGGCCGCCCACCTCGCGGAGTACCGCGCGCGGGTCCACCGCGCCGACGGCGACGGGATCGCCCCGCTCCTCGCCCGGCTGCTGGCCGAGCGCGGCGCCCGTACGGTCCTCGTCCCCTCCGGCCTGCCCCCGCGGTGGCTCGCGGCGACGGCGGTCACCCGTGTCGAGGACCGGCCGGGGGCGAATCCGTACGAACTGGACGCGGTGGACAGCGTGGTGACCGGCTGCGCCCTGGCGATCGCCGAAACCGGCACGATCGTCCTCGACGGCGGCCCCGGCCAGGGCCGGCGCCGCATCACCCTGATCCCCGACCACCACGTCTGCGTGGTCCGGGTCCCGGAGCAGGTGGTGGACTCCGTCCCGCAGGCCCTGCCCCTGCTGGATCCGAGAAGGCCGCTGACCTGGATCTCCGGCCCCTCCGCCACCAGCGACATCGAGCTCGACCGGGTGGAGGGCGTGCACGGCCCGCGCACCCTGGAGGTGATCCTGCTGAGCGGACCAGCAGAATGAGTGCCATGTCCGCATACATCGCGCTCACCGCCCTCGTCGTCCGCGACTACGACGAGGCCATCGACTTCTACACCCGCGCCCTCGGCTTCACCCTCGTCGAGGACACCCCGCGCCCCGACGGCTCCCGCTGGGTCGTGGTCCGCCCGGACGGGGCCACCGAGGCGGCCCTGCTGCTGGCCCTCGCCAAGGACGACGCCCAGCGCTCCCGGGTCGGGGACCAGACGGGCGGGCGGGTCGGGTTCTTCCTGTACACCGACGACTTCGCCCGGGACCACACCCGGATGACGGCGGAGGGCGTCCGCTTCCTGGAGGAGCCGCGCCACGAGGCGTACGGCTCGGTGGCGGTCTTCGAGGACCTGTACGGCAACCGCTGGGACCTCCTGGAACCCGCGTAGGCGCCGGCGAAGGTCAGCGGGGGCCGGCGGGGCCCGGCCGCTCCTGCTCGTCCGGCCGCTCCGGCCGGTCCCGCGGGGAGGAGAGCCGCGGCGCCTCCGCCGCCGCGTCGACCGCCGCGCCGGCCTCCACCCGCCCGGCCAACTCCCGGGCCCAGCGGACCAGCCCCGGTACGTCGATCCCGTACGGGCCCCCGCCACCGGCGCCCGCGCCGGGGCCCGCCAGGGCCGTCGCCCCGCGCAGCAGCAGGCGGCTCCCGCCGACGGCGTTCCCGCGCGCGGCGTGCGTCAGCCCGACCGCCAGCTGCGCGAGGGCCCGCCACAGCGGGGCCTCGGCCCCGGGCCCCGACTTCCAGGCGTCCTCGAACACCTCGTGCGCGTGGAACGGCATCCCGGCGTCCAGCAGCCGCTGCGCCTCGGCCACCGTCTCGGCGGGCGTCCGCACGACCCCCTCGGGCTGCCGCTCCACGCCCGGCTCCCCGTAGGCCAGCGGCCGCCCCAGCCCGTCCCGCGGGCGCGCGCTGCGCGCCCGCCCCTCACCGTCCCGATCCCGTGCGTTCACCCCGCCATCCTGCCCGCGCCCGGAAACCCGTGCATGCGCACCCCTCTACGTGGGGTAATGTTCTGCATGTGCCGCCGGGACGGGGGAAACCCCAGCTCAACGACACAACGGGACGTGGCGCAGCTTGGTAGCGCACTTGACTGGGGGTCAAGGGGTCGCAGGTTCAAATCCTGTCGTCCCGACCAGCGTTTTCGCAGGTCGTAAGGTTTCAGGCCGTCTTTGCAGCAATGCAGAGGCGGCCTTTTCCGTTTCCCGGTGTTCCCTCGGAATTCTCCTGATGTGTCCTCGCGCGACCGGGGCACGTCACCGGCGTGTGCCGGACCCGCCCGGCGTCGGGATCCGGCCGTTCCCTCGGCGGGGGCGCGGTCCGTCCGCCGGGCCGCGGAGCAGCGTGAGGGCTGGGCCGGAGGGGGATCCGCGGTGGCTCGGCGCGGGGTGGGGAGCTATGGGTTTCGGCCATATCGGCAGGCATCAACCCCCTTGCCACGTCCGGATCATGACCTGCTGTCAAGAGTCGTGCAGGGAGACGCTAAGATTCCGGGCCGTTGTCATATGATCATTCGCTTTCGATCGTTTGAGGGTTCTGATGGTTCGCGTGGGATCGTCGCCCGGAAGTCCAGGGCCCACCTCACCCGTCGTATGGGCGCTGCCCGCCCTGCTGACCGCCGCCGTCGCGGCGATCGCGGTGGTGCAGGTGTCCGCACCTGCCCGCACCCCCGTCGCCTGGATGGGAGCCGTCGCCTTCGTGGCCGTCGCCCTGTCCTGCGGTGAGGCCGCCCGGCGCGGCAAGGCGGTCGCCTCGCTGCGGGCGGTCGTCGCCGCGCAGGAGTCGGCCCTGCTCCGGCAGCAGGCCGAGACCGTACGCCTCGCGCGGGAGCTGCTGCCCGACGTGGTGGAGCGGCTGCGCAAGGGGGAGTTCCCGGAGGAGGTGCTCGCCTCCCTGGAGGAGCTCGACATCCACGGGCCCGGCCTGACGCCGGAGTTCAGGGCGGCCCACCAGGCCGTGCTGCGCTCGGTGCTCGACGCCGTCGTCGCCGAGGAGGACCTGCGCGACTCGGCGCAGCGCGCCTTCGTCAACATCGCCCGTCGCGTCCAGGCCATCGTGCACCAACAGGCCCAGGAACTTCGGGAGATGGAGGACCGGCACGGCCGCAGCCCCAAGGTCTTCGGCGACCTGCTGCGGCTCGACCACGGCACGGCCCTCATCGGCCGCCTCGCCGACTCCATCGCCGTGCTCGGCGGGGCCCGGCCCGGCCGTCAGTGGAGCAAGGCCGTCCCGCTGTACAGCGTGCTGCGCGGCGCGATGTCGCGGATCATCGACTACCAGCGCGTGGAGCTGCACTCCGTCTCGCAGGTGGCCGTCGTCGGCCCCGCCGTCGAACCGCTCATCCACGCGCTCGCCGAGCTGCTGGACAACGCGACCCGCTACTCCCCGCCCCAGACCCGGGTCCACCTGACCGCCGTCGACGTGAACTCGGGCATCGCCGTCGAGATCGAGGACGGCGGCGTGAGCATGAGCGAGGAGGCCCGCAACCGGGCCGAGCGCATGCTCCGCCAGGCCCAGCAGGGCATCGACCTCACCGACCTCGGGGAGACCCCGCGCCTGGGCCTCGCCGTGGTCGGCCGGCTCGCGCAGGCGTACGAGTTCCAGGTCTCGCTCCGCGCTTCGGCGTACGGCGGCGTACGCGCCGTGCTCGTCATCCCGCAGTCGCTCATCACCACGGCCGCCGCCGCGACCGGCGTCGCGCACGGCATCGGCACCGCCTCCGGCCCCCGTGCCGCCCTGGCCCCCGCCGCGGCCAGGACCACCGCCGGGGCCGGGGCGGCGGAGGTACGGCAGGAGCCGGCCCGCCCGGTCACCGGACCCCGGATGCCCGCCGCGCCCGACGAGGTGCCCGTCGTGACCGAACGGACCCCGGGCGGCCTGCCGCAGCGTCGCCGCAAGGTGCGCGCCACGGCACCCGAGGCGCCCGAGACCGCCGGCGCCGGCGACCGGATCGTGGCCGCGGCCGAGGCGGCCGCGGACCGCGCCGGACACGGGTACGCCGAGGAGAGCGGGTACGCGTACGGATCGGGGCACGCGCCCGGTCCCGCGCCGCAGCCGCAGCCCGAGGTCCAGCCCGGGATGTGGCTGGCCGCCTTCCAGGGCGGCCTGTCGGGGGACAGCCAGAGCGCCGCGGCCCGCAGCGGCGCGGCAAGCCAGAACACGGATGCCTCGCCGGCCTCGGCGAGCAAGGGGGAACAGCCATGAGCCAGCAGCAGACCAATATGGACTGGATGCTCAAGGACCTGGCCGAGGGCGTCCCGCAGACCCGCCACGTCATCGTCCTGTCCGCCGACGGCCTGCGCATGGCGCAGTACGGGGCGGAGACCGACACCGCGGACCGGCTCGCCGCCGCCTGCGCCGGGCTGCAGAGCCTCGCGGGCGCCGTCGCCGCCGAACTCCCGGGCAGCAGCGGGCGGATGAGGCTCGTCGTCATCGAGATGGACGGCGGCTTCTTCTACCTGATGGCGGCCGGCGCCGGCGCCTTCCTCGCCGTCCTGGCCGACGAAGGCGTCGACGCAGGACTGATGGGCCAGCGGATGCGCGACCTCGTCGCCCGGATCGGAGAACACCTGAGCAGCCCGCCGCGCCGCGACGGGCAGCCGGCGTGAGCAACCCGGGCGGGGACTGGGAGGACGGCACTCCCGAGCGGCTGTACGTGATCACCGGCGGCCGCAGTGGCGATTTAGAACCCAGCCACCTCGACCTCGTCACGCTGATCATCGCCAAGTCGGGCCCCAAGCCCGGGATGCAGCCGGAGCACGCGGCGATCATGCGGATGTGCCAGACGCCGCTCTCGCTGGCCGAGATCTCCGCGTACCTCGGCCTGCCGGTGAGCGTGGTCACCGTACTCCTCGGTGACCTGCTCGCCGCTGGCCGCGTGCTCTCCCGTCCACCCGTCGCCCCCGCCAAACTCCCGGACCTGGCACTGATTGAGGCAGTCATCGATGGACTTCGAAAGCTCTGAGCGGGCCATCGCGCCCCGGCGCGAGGACGCGCTGCCGGCCACGGCCGCCGCCGCAGTCAAGGTGGTGATCGTGGGCGGCTTCGGCGTCGGCAAGACGACCCTCGTCGGCTCGGTCAGCGAGATCCGGCCGCTCACCACCGAGGAGACGATGACCCAGGCCGGGGTCGGCGTCGACGACACGGCGGGAGTGGAGCGCAAGACCTCCACCACCGTGGCCATGGACTTCGGCCGCATCAGCATCAACGAAGAGCTGGTGCTCTACCTGTTCGGGACCCCCGGCCAGGAGCGGTTCTGGTTCCTGTGGCGCGGCCTCTTCGAGGGCGCGCTCGGCGCGGTGGTCCTGGTCGACACCCGCCGCCTGGAGGTCAGCTTCGACGTGATCGGTCGGCTGGAGGAGCGCGGGGTGCCCTTCGTGGTCGCCGTCAACTCCTTCCCCGACGCGCCCGAGCACCCCCTGGAGGAGCTGCGTTCCGCCCTGGACCTGCCCGCGTCCGTCCCGCTCGTCTTCTGTGACGCGCGCCGGCGGGACTCCAGCCGCGACGTCCTGATGACGCTGATGCGCTACCTGCACTCCCTCGCCGCCGCCCCGGAGGCATCGTGAGCACCACCCCCGCTCACGAGCCGGGTCGGCGCGGAGGGCGCCGGTGATCTCCGCCGTCGTGCCGACCCTGCCGGTGCGCGGGAAGGCCATGGCGAACGTGCGGGCGCGTGGGGCGGGGGCGGTGTCGGCGGTGGCGTTCTCGGCGTAGACCGGCGAACGCCCCGTCAGGGGCGCGCGTACCGCAGCTGGACCACGCCGTTGCCGAACGCGCGGGTGCCTTCCAGGCGCAGCGGCCCGGGTCCGGCGAACGGCGGGAACACCGGTGTGCCGCGGCCGATGCGCACCGGGTGCACGAGGAGCCGGTACGCGTCCACCAGGTCGTGGCGCAGGAAGGCGGCGGCGAGGTCGGCCCCGCCCACGACGAGGTCACCGCCCGGGGCCTCCTTGAGGGCCGCGACCTCGGCCGGTACGACGTCCCGCACCAGCGTGGAGTTCCAGGCGAGATCCTCCTGGCGCAAGGTGCGGGAGTACACGTACTTCGGCATGTCCCGCCAGATGCCCGCGAACTCGGCCTCCGGCGCGGAGGAGGCCGGATCGGCATCGGCGGTCGGCCAGTACTCCGCCATCAGTTCGTGCGTGACGCGGCCGGTCAGGAAGCCGCCCAGCGGGCGGATCTCGTCGTTCATGAACCGGTGCAGTTCGTCGTCGACCATGTGCCAGGAGATGTCCCGGCCGGGCCCCTCCATGAAGCCGTCCAGGGACATCGACATCATCAGAATGATCTTCCGCATGCCGGACCACGCTACATACTGGCCGGTGTGAAGACCGAAGACGGCGCAGACGACACGGCCCTGTTCACCACGCAGGGGCACACCGGGGTGATCACCCTCAACCGCCCCAGGGCGCTCAACGCCCTCACCCACCCCATGGTGCTGCGGATCACCGAGGCCCTGGCCGCCTGGGAGCACGACCCCGCGATCGTCCAGGTCCTCATCCGCGGCGCCGGCGAGCGCGGCCTGTGCGCAGGCGGGGACATCCGGGCCATCCACGACGACGCGAAGGCCGGCGGCCGGGCCTCCGAGGACTTCTGGCGCGACGAGTACCGGCTGAACGCCCGGATCGCCCGCTACCCGAAGCCGTACGTGGCCCTCATGGACGGGATCGTCATGGGCGGCGGAGTCGGCCTGTCCGCCCACGGCAGCGTGCGCGTCGTCACCGAACGCTCCCGCGTCGCCATGCCCGAGACCGGCATCGGCTTCGTCCCCGACGTGGGCGGTACGCACCTCCTCGCCCGCGCCCCCGGTGAACTCGGCACCCACCTGGCCCTGACCGGGGCGGCCGTGGGCGCCGCCGACGCGCTGCTGTGCGGCCTCGCCGACCACTTCGTGCCCGCCGCCCGGCTGCCGGAGCTGACCGCCGCCCTCGCCGACGGCCCGGCGCACCAGGTCCTGCCGCGCTTCGCGCAGCCGCCCGCGCCGGGTGAACTGGCCGGGTGGCGCGCCTGGATCGACCGCTGCCACGCCGCCGACACCGTCGAGGAGATCGTGGAACGGCTGCTCGCCGAGGGGGACCCGGCCGCGAAGGAGGCCGCCGAGACGATCCTGGCGAAGTCCCCGACCTCCCTCAAGGTCACCCTGGCCGCCCTGCGCCGGGCCCGGGAACTGGGCTCCCTGGAACGGGTGCTGGAGGAGGAGTTCCGGGTCTCCTGCCACGCCCTGCGCTCACCCGACCTGGTGGAGGGCGTACGGGCGCAGGTCGTCGACAAGGACCGCACCCCCCGCTGGTCCCCGCCCACGCTCGCCGAGGTCACCGGCGCGGACGTGGAGCGGTTCTTCGCCCCGCTCGGGGAGGACCGCGAGCTGCGGCTGCCCTGAGCCCCGACCGGCCGCTCGCCGGCGGCCGGTCACAGGGGCCGCCGCCGGGCGGCCCCTGCCGGTCCGGTCAGCCGCGGCCGTCGCCGGGCGGGGAGAGCTCCGTGCTCAGCCAGCCCAGCGCGTCCGGGTACATCGACGTCCAGGTCTGGAAGTTGTGGCCGCCGGACGGGCGGACCAGGGTCTTCACCCGGACCCCGCTGCCCGCCGCGGCCCGCCTGAAGGACTCCAGCTGCGCCGGCGGGCTGTCCTTGTCCTGCGCCGAGGTGGCCAGGAACAGCCCGACGTCGGCCTTCCGGGCCTGCCGGACCAGCCAGAGCGGGCTGTTGCGCTCGCGCAGCACCGGATCGGAGAGCACCTGGGCGTCCCCGGCCAGCGGGTCCGGGTCCAGGGCCGCGCCCGCCCGGAACACCTTCGGGTACTGGAGCGGCAGTTTGGCCGCGCAGAACGCCCCCGTCGAGACCCCCATCAGCCCCCAGCCCGCCGGCTCGGGAAGGGTGCGGAAGTTCTTGGCGACCACCTCCGTCACGTCCTGCGCGAGCCAGCTGGCCACCTTCCGCCCCGGCGTGTTGCTGCAGTCCGTGTTCACCCCGCCGGGGTACAGGTCCGGGATCACCACGATGAACGGGTGCGCCGCGCCCAGCCGGACCAGCTGGTCCAGGGTCCCCGGCATCCCGCCCAGGTCGATCCAGGTGCGGGGCGAGCCCGGATAGCCGTGCAGCAGGACCAGCACCGGGAACCGGGTCTTCTCCGCGCCCGGGGCCCGGTACTCCGGCGGCGTCCACACGATCACCTGCCCGGCGAGTTTCGAATGCGAGCCGCGGAAATAGGTGGTCTGCGTACCGTCCCCGCCCTGGGTGAACCTGGCCCGGCCCGGCGGCGGCCCCGTCATCGCCGAGGGGTTCTGCGCGTTCTCCGTGCCCAGCAGGTCGTCCCACGAGGAGTAGAGCCCGTAGCTGCCGTTGATCCAGGTCGCGATCACCGCGATCGAGGTCAGCTGGCACAGCGCGATCATCAGCACCCGTACGGGCCAGCGCACCCACCCGGGCCCCGGGACCCGGTTCCACAGCAGCAGCGCGGCGAGCATCGCGAGCACGGTGACGGTGATCAGGGTGACGAGGAACGACGTACTGGTCAGCTCCACGAAGGCCGGCTCCTGACGTGCGGGTCGGTTTCCCAGGATGTCCGCATCATGCCTTCCTTCCGGGCCCCGGCCGGACACGCACCGGGACCGAGTGCCACCCGGTCGCCCCGTCGGGGACGGTCCCCGCGCGCACGCCCGTCTGGACGGCCCCCGTACCGTCCGTGGCGCGGACCTCCAGCGTGTGCGGACCGGGGGCCGCCTCCCACTCCCACACCCACTGTCGCCAGGTGTCGTTGCCGTCCGACGCCCCGAGCCGGGCCTCCTGCCACGGGCCCGCGTCCACCCGTACCTCCACCCGGGCGATGCCCCGGTGCTGCGCCCACGCCACCCCGGCCACCGCCACCCGTCCCTCCGGCGGCTCGGCCGAAGGGCGCGGGGTGTCGATGCGGGACTGCGTCTTGACCGGGCCCCGTTGCGCCCAGGACCGGCGCACCCAGTACGCGTCGTACGCGGCGAACGTCGTCAGCCGCAGCTCGCTCAGCCACTTGCACGCCGACACGTACCCGTACAGGCCCGGTACGACCATCCGCACGGGGAAGCCGTGCGCGAAGGGCAGCGGCTCGCCGTTCATCCCGACGGCCAGCAGCGCGTCCCGGCCGTCCATCACCGTCTCGACCGGGGTGCCGAGCGTCATCCCGTCCACCGAGCGCGCCACCAGCTGGTCCGCCGGACCGCCCTGCGAGGGCGGCCGCACCCCCGCCTCGCGCAGCAGGTCGGCCAGGCGCACGCCGAGCCAGCGGGCATTACCCGCGTACGGGCCCCCGACCTCGTTCGACACGCAGCACAGGGTGATGTCGTGCTCGACGAGCGGGCGGGCCAGCAGTTCGCGGAGCCCGAATTCGAGCGGGTTCGAGACACCCTCGCCGTGGATGCGCAGCCGCCAGGTGTCCGCGTCCACCCGGGGGACGACCAAGGCGGTGTCCACGCGGTAGAAATCCCCGTTGGGGGTGGTGAAGGGGGAGATCCCGGGCACCGGCAGCTGCGCGCCGGGCGGCACCGGCGGGGCGGCCACGGCCGGCTCCGGCAGGACCAGCTCCGCCCGCGAGGCCGTCGCCCCGGCCGACCCGTACGCGCCGAGCCGCCGTCCCGCGTACCCGATCCCCGCCGAGGCCACGAGAACCGCGCCGACCAGCCGGCCGAAGCCGCGCCGGTCCATCGACCACGCCCCGCCCGGCGGCGCGCCCACCGGGCGGGGTGTGGAAACCGCGCGGACCAGCAGGTACAGCACGCCGGCCGCGGCCAGTCCGCCCACCGGCGAAGGCAGCGCGTCGTGCCAGGTCGCCTCGGGCCGGCTGAGCGCCGCCACCGCCCCGACCAGCCCGAAACCGCCGGCGAGCGCGATTCCGGCTGGCAGGTGCCGTACGGCCAGTACCCCGGCCAGGGCGGCCGCCGCGGCCAGCACGAGGACGATCCCGAGGGCGAGCAGCAGCTTGTCGGCGGTGCCGAACTCCCGGATCGCCCATTCCTTGACGCCCACCGGCGTACGGTCGACCACGGCTCCGCCGACCGCGGTGACGGGAGAGGCCTCGGGCCGGACCGCCGCCGAGACCAGCTCGGCCACGGCCAGCCCGGCGCAGGCGGCGACCAGCCCGCAGACGGCGCCGCCCAGGACGCGGCGCCGCCGCTCCGGGTCCGCCTTCACAGGGGTCGTCATGGGCAAGTCACCGTCCGCGTCGCCGTCACCGTCTGCCCGGAATGTGGGCTTCCAGTGTGACTCCGGCCGGAGCGGACCGGCGCCCGGCCTCGCCCGTTCGGCTCAGCGCGCGATCACGCGGGCACCCGCTCACGTCAGAGCCCCTTCACGGCGTCCGGTCACGCCGGCCCCCGGTCACGTCAGCGCACCGGCGCCGACGCCGGCGGCACCCAGCGCCCGGTCCGCGGCGCCCTCACCCCGTACTCCGCCTTCAGCTCGGCGGGGATGGCGTGGTGCATGACCCGCCCCCGGGTCAGCGCGGTCAGCTCGAAGCCGGCGAGCAGCGAGCCCGCCTTGTCGAGCGCCCATTCCGCGAGCGGACCGCTGTCCTCGATGGTCTCCAGCAGCCCCAGGACCACGGGGACGGCCTTGGCCGCCGAGTCCCAGGGGCTGCGCGGGACCTCCAGCCAGTCGCCGATGGTGTCGCCGACCAGGAAGCGGACCGTGGCCGGGACCATCGGGTCGAAGAGGGTGCCGGGGACCACGTCCTCGTACAGCCGCAGCAGCTGGGTGTTGAGGACCACGCCCTCGGGCGAGGGGCCGAGATGGCGCTCCAGGTAGAGGTCGCAGTACGCGCGCGCCCCGGCGAGGTCCTCCGGTACGGCCGCCATGTCGCAGCCGAGCAGCGCCGCCACGACCCGCCAGGCGTAGTAGTAGGCCTCCGCGCCCTCGTCGCTCATGTGGATGCCGAGCCGGTGCATGGCGTCGAGCACCAGCAGCGAGAAGAAGGTGTGCCCGGCGATCATGTCCTCCTGGCAGATGGGCAGGCCGTCCCGCGCCACGTCCCAGTGGCCGCCGTGGCGCAGGTGGTGGCGCACCGCCGCGTGCAGCAGCCGCACCTTCTGCACAGCCGGGATGAACTTGCTGCCCTCGGCGAAGGCGTCGGTCCGCATGAGGTACGTGACGAACTGGCCGGTGTTGGCCATCCGGCGGGAGGGATAGGCGAGCGAGTGCGTGGAGGACAGCAGCCGGGCCATCCGGGGGACGGCGTAGCTGACGGGCATCGCGGCGAAGGACAGGCCGGTGTTGATGTGGGCGGCGTTGTCCATGAAGAAGAGCCGGGCCTGCTCCATGACGTCCCAGTCGACCCAGGACGGGGGCAGGGCCGTGGCCTCGAAGTAGCCGCGCGCGGAGGCCGGGAGCCGCTCGGGGAGCGGGTCCCCGGCGGTGGTGAAGAACCGCATGAGCGTGTTGAGGTCGCCCACCTCGCCGCGGCGCAGCAGGGTGGCGACGGTCTCGTCGGCGAGCGGATCGCCCTGGGCGGCGAGGGCGTCGAGGGCGGCGTCGTCGTAACGGGGGCGCGGCGGGGCGGAGGCGTTCTCGGCGGTGGTCACGTGGCTCGTCCTTCTCGTCTGTGGCGGGGGCGGGTCAGGCGGTGTCTAGAGCGAGCGCTCGGCGGCGGTGCCGGCGAGCTCGCGCAGAGCGGACCGCGCCTCCGCGGGCATCGGTACGCGGTCCAGTGCGCCGACGGCCCGTGCGATGCGCTCCCGGATCATGTCCTCGACCTGCTCCCTGGCCCCGCAGCTCTCCATCAACGCGCGGACGGCGGAAGCCTCTTCGGGACGCGGATCGGGGCGGCCGACCAGCTTCGCGAGCAGCCGCCGGCCGTCGTCGTCGGCCGCGGCGAGGGTCAGGGCGAGCAGCGCGGTCGGTTTGCCGTCCCGCAGGTCGTCCACGTTCGACTTGCCCGTCCTGGCCGGGTCGCCGAACGTGCCGAGCAGGTCGTCGCGCAGCTGGAAGGCCTCGCCGAGCGGCAGCCCGTACGCGGAGAAGGCGTCGAGCAGGGGGCGCGGACCCCCGCCGAGGGTGGCGCCGAGGTGCAGCGGCCGCTCGACGGTGTACTTGGCCGTTTTGAAGCGGGCCACCTCCAGCGACTCCGCCACCTGCGGGAGCTGCCCCGCCCGGGTGCGGAGCACTTCCAGGAACTCGCCGGCCATCGTCTCGCGCAGCAGCGCGGCCCACAGGGGGACGGTCCGGGCCAGGTAGGCGCCGGGCAGCCCGCAGGAGGTGAACACGTACCCGGCGTAGCCCATCAGCAGATCGCCGAGGATCATCGCGAGGGCGGTGGAGCGCCGCCCGCTACCCGCACCGGAGGCGAAGGCGGCGTGCGCGGTGGGACGGCCGTGCCGCGTCCCGCTGCCGTCGATGATGTCGTCGTGCGTGCACGCGGCCGCGTGCACGAGCTCCATCGCGGCCGCGGCCCGGATCACCTCCTCGCAGTCGGGCTGCCCGGCCGCCCGCCAGCCCCAGTACAGGTACGCGGCCCGCAGCCGCTTCCCGCCGGCCAGCGAGCGGCGCAACTGCCCCGACAGCGGCGAGAGTTCGGCGTGCAGCGCGAGCAGCGCCCGCTCCTCCTCGTCGGCCAGCCGGACCAGCACCTCGTCGATGCGCTCCTTGAAGCCGGCGTGGTCATGCACGCGGGTGGCCCTCGGAGGCGACCCGCTCGGCGGCGCGCCGGGCCATGGTCTCCAGGTGGTTCTCCGTCGCCGCGCCCGAGCGGCGGGTGGCCAGTTCGCCGCGCTTGCGCAGTTCCACGACCCCGTCGGTGAGCAGTTCCCGCAGGTCGGAGCGGCGCAGTACCTCCTGGGCCCGGTCTGCGGACTGCCGTAACTGGTCGAGGGCCAGATCGGCGACCCCGGCGGCCAGGAGCGCGAGCAGCTCCAGGTTCACGGGCGGGGTACGGTCCTCGGCGGGCGGCGTCTCCTGGGACATGCTCGGTCCCCTCCTTGGCGTCGGGCCGCATGACGGCGTCGGAAGGGGCGGCCGCCGGATGTGTCCGGCGGCCGCCCCTGGTGTCGTTCCCGTCCAGTCAACCGAGTGCGCGTCCCCCGCGTCCGGTTCCCGGCGGATTCCTCCCCCGCACGGGTACCCCGATTCCCACGGCCGGGTGAGGATCGGCGCATCATCCGGTGGCTGCGGCTCCGGATGGTGTAGTGCTCAGCGGGCGGACCCCTCCCAGGACTTGAGGGCGGCCGCGATGCCCGCGGCCAGGGCGTGCGGATCCCCGCTCGGGCCGTTCGCCCCGCTCGGGTGCCGGGTGGTGCGCCGGGCCCAGTCCTCCTCGTAGGCGTGCCAGTCGATCTCCCGGGGCGCCGCCCGCCGGACCAGGGACTCCTCCAGCGTCTCGAAGTACGCCGCCCAGCGGGGCGCGTACAACTCCCCGATCAGGCCGCTCCATTCGCGGTTCGCGTAGTCGTGCAGGAAGCCGCCCTCGCTGGTGCTGCGCCGGCCCCAGACGCTCAGGATCGAGCGGGCGTCGTATTCGTACCGGTCCTGCTCGGCCTCGTCCGTACCCCAGGAGCGGGCCGCCGCCAGCCAGTCGCCGAGCAGGAAGTTCGGGTCGGAGCCCGTGAGGGCGTCCAACCGGCCCTCCCCGTCGGCCCATTCGGCGGTCAGCGTGCGCAGCCGGGTCAGGTCCTTCGCCTCGTACGCCGCCTTGATCTTCGGCAGCAGCACCCGCGAGTGGTTGGCCAGCGCCTGCCGGGCCGTGTCCACGAGGTCGAAGCGGTACGCGCTGGAGCCGCGCAGCTTCGGGTCCACCTTCAGCAGGTGGTCCAGGGCCCGGCGTACGGTGTCGGCCGGGTACCGCATCGACTTGGGGCTCCAGTACGCCGCCCCCGCCGCGCTCAGGCTCGGCCGGGCGGTGAACAGGCTGTCCTGGGACTCCGACCACAGGCCGGAGGAGGTGCTGTACGGGCCCGTGCGCAGCTCCTCCCAGGCGGCGGCCGCCTCCTTGTCGGCGCGCCCGTAGCGGCGCCCCGCGAAATCGGCGAACCACTTGCGCTGGTCGATCGTCCCCGGCTCCCAGGCGAGATCGGTGAACAGGTCGAAGGCGGCCGGGTTGGTGCCGGTGGCCTCCGGCAGGTAGGCGATGCCCTTCAGCGCACTGTTCGACTTGGCGCGCCACGGGCCGAACCGCTCGATCCACACCGAGGTGTTCGCGCCGATGGTGGTGTGCCCGCCGAAGTTGTAGATCGTGCCCATCGCGTACGGGACCCCGCCCCAGCGGGCCTCGCGGTCCAGGCGGTTGTACCGGTCGGAGAGCCCGTCCAGGATCAGCAGCTTCGAGGTGTCCACCCCCGCGAGCAGCTCCGCCTTCGGGCTGTCCTGCCAGCCCAGCACCGCCCACAGGGCGCCCGGGTGCGCGGCATGCAGCGCCTTCTGGACGGCTGTGGCCGCCGCCTTCACATCGACGGCGCCGGCCTTGCCGCCCTCGTGCAGCGGGCTCATCCGGTACATGGCGCTGTCCCCGAACACGGCGCGCTGCTCGGCGTAGTACGCGCGGGCCAGCTTCGCGAACACCGGGGAGGTCGGGTCCAGCCAGTCGGGCCGGTCGAAGCCCGCCCAGTCGCCCTGCGCCACCGTCTTCGCACCCGGGTTGCGGGCGGCGAACCCGGGGGGCACCGTGCCGAAGTAGCCGGGCAGCACGGGGGTCATGCCGAGCCCGCGCAACTGCTCGGCGATCCGCCCGCCGACCTCGGCGCGCTCGCGCATCAGCCGCTCCGAGACCGGGCCGCCGAACCCGCTCAGGTTCTGCAGCAGCCACCAGCTCTGGTGCCCGGGGCCGGGGATCCACTCGCGCAGTTCGGCGGCGGAGTAGCCGAAGCCCTGGAGCGCCCGGTAGTAGGGGTACTCGGCGCCGGCCTGGACGAACACCTCGTTGATGCCGTGCAGGGCGAGCAGGTCGATCTGCCGCTGGTGCTGCTCGAAGGTGCGGTACGCGCCCGAGTAGCCGTCGTCGGTGTCGTTGAGGGCGTACCGGTGCGGGACGAGCGCGCTGCGCGTGACCGGCGCCGGGACGGCGGGCAGCCGCGCCGGCAGCATCCCGATGCTGTCGCCGGGCCAGCCGATGTCGGCGCCGGCGACGTGCTGGAGGTACCAGCCGACGCCGGTGAGCAGGGTGGCGCCGGTGGATCCGCGCACGGTGATCGCGCCGGCCGGCCCGGACACGGTGAAGCGGTCGGCCCCGGCGGCCGGGTCCGCCACGAGGGTGAACTGACCGGCGTGGTGCGGCAGGAGCCGCTCCAGCGCCTCGCGCGCGGGCCCGGTGTCGAAGGCCCGGGGGCCCGGGGCGCGGTCCCGTACGGCGGCCGCGTCGACCGCGGTGTCGGTAGCGGGCGTACCCGCCGTGGCGGACGTACCGGCCGTGGCGGACGTACCGGCCGTGGCGGTCGTACCGGCCAGGGCGGGGGAGCCGGCGCCGAGGAGGGCCACCAGGGTGGCGAGGGCGACCCGGCGGCGCAGCTGCGCGCGCCGCCGGCGCCGGGGTGGGGAGTTCGTCATGCGAGGAGTCACCGATCCGTGAGATCAGACGGGCAGGGACCAGGCCTGGTCGACGCGGTGGTCGCCGCAGTCGCTCAGGCGCAGCCGCTCGGCCGGGGCGTCCGGGGTGGCGGCTGTGGCGGGGGCCGTCAGGCAGAGCCCGCTGACGTCCTCGACCAGGGCCCCGTCCCGGCGGTGGGTCCAGCGCTGCCCCGGCTCCCCGGGTGCGCAGGCGGCCAGCTCGACGGCGCCGCCCTCGCCCGCCGACAGGCACTTGCCGCTGAGCCGTACGCTCTCCCGCGGCCCGAGCACCCAGCGCTGGTCGGCGGCCGCGGTGCACGGCGCGAGCACCACCGCGCCCACGCCGGTGGTGTTGACCCCGTCGGCGCACCGGGCGCCGTTGCCGGTGATCTGCCCGGTCGGCACGGGCGCGCCGCACCCCTCGCGCGGGGTGAGCCGGAAGACCGCCGTGTCGTGCGCGGCCACCTTCCCCGTCAGGGAGGTCGAGACCTCGGTGCTCCTGCCGGTCCACAGGTCCTTGGCGTCGACGGTGCAGGAGTACAGGCCGATGTCGGTGAGCGGTACGGAGATGTCCCGCGCGCTGCCGGAGCGGTTGAGCACGGCGACGGCGCGGTCGCCGTTCGCCAGCGGACGGGCCAGCACCTCGAAGGTGGCGTTGGCGGAGAGCACCGCGCCCTGGCGGCCCATCGGGTCCTGGTCCAGGGCGATCAGGTCGGTGTTGCCCAGGGCTGCCAGCCCCGCCGGGGTGAGACGGGCGACGTCGGAGGAGAGGATGAAGGGGGCGGCCATCATCGCCCACAGGCCCACCTGGCTGCGGCTCTCCGCCTCGGTGAGCCCGGGGGCCCCCGCGATCAGGAAGTCGGGGTCGTTCCAGTTGCCGGGGCCCGCGTACCGGCCCAGCCAGCGGTTGTAGCCGTAGTTGCCGAGCACCGAACTCCACCGGGAGGTCGCGGGCGCGGCGGGGTTGTAGACCTTGATGTCCTTGCCCTCGCGCCACAGCTGGCCGGTCTCACCGACCCAGCCGAGGACCTTGTGCCAGTCGGAGCCGCCCCATTCACCCTGCTGGAAGTAGGCGGGGGCCGAGGCCGAGAGCACCATGTCCCGGCCGCTGGCGCGCAGCCCCTCGGAGACGGCGCCGTACGCGTCGCGGTACGCCTGCTCCTTCGTCTTGCCGGGCGGCACCCACAGGTTGCAGCCGTCCATCTTGACGTAGTCGACCTGCCACGACGCGAACTGCCGGGCGTCCTGCGCGTAGTGGTCGGGGCCGCCGCCTTCGGGGGAGCCGCTGCCGGGGTAGCGCTCGCAGGTCAGGGAGCCCGCGTCCTCGTAGATGCCGAACTTCAGGCCCTTGGCGTGCAGGTACGCGCCGAGCCAGGCCATGCCGTGCGGGAACTTCTGCGCGTCGACGACCAGGTTGCCTTCCGGGTCCCGGCTCTTGGCCATCCAGCAGTCGTCGACGGTCACCGTGTCGTAGCCCTTGGCCGCGAGACCGCTGGAGACCAGTGCGTCGGCGTTCGCGACCACCTTGGCCTCGTCGATGTCGCACATGTAGTGCGCCCAGTTGTTCCAGCCCATGGGCGGGGTGAGCGCGAGCGGGGCGTCCGAGGTGGCGTACGGCTCGGCCGTGGCCACGGTGGTGGGGGCGAGGCAGAACGCGAGCAGGGCGGCCGCGGTCAGACAGGGGAGCGACGCACGCAGGCGAGGCGGCACGGAGACTCCTTGAAGTGGGGCTGCAGTGCGCCCAGTGCAGCGGTGCGACTACCCTCTGTCAACATAAGTCGATGGTTAAGGCTCAATGACCAGCAATATGGCCGTAGTCGACGTCACACGATCGGGGAGCCGCAAAACTGATACGCCGTATGTGTCAGTGGCTGATACGCTGTATCTCATGCCGAGGAGATCAGCAGCTCTGGACCGCGCGACGCCCGAGGCGATCGCCGTCGCCGCCCTGCGCCTCATCGACGAGGAGGGGCCGCACGCGCTGAGCTTCCGCGCCCTGGCCGACCGGCTGGAGGTCTCCCACGCCACCGTCCAGCGCCGCTGCGCCGACCTCGCGGGGCTCCTCGACCTCTGTACCGAGCACCTCGCCGGCCAACTGCCCGAGATCCCGGCCGGGACCGGCTGGGCCGAGGCCGCCGAGCTGCGGTTCACCGCCCTGTACCGGCTGCTCGTCGCCCACCCGGGGCTGCTCGTGCTCCGCGGCGGCCGGCCCTGGCTCGGCCGCCAACTGCTGGCGCGGCTCGTCGAGCCGGCGCTCGCCGACAGCGTGGCCGCCGGGATGACGGCCGCCGAGGCGATGATCGCGTACCGCCGCATGTACCTGCTGACCCTCGGCAGCGCCGCCTTCGTGGACCACCGGGATCCGGCCGGAGCCACGGCCGCCTCGCGGGCGGCCCTGGCCGCGCTGGACCCGCGGGAGTTCCCCGTGCTCACGGGCGGGTTGACCGACGTACTGCCCGCCCTGACCGACCACGACGTGTACCACGGCGCGCTGCGCCAGCTGATCGAGGCCAACCGGCCCGCCGCCTGAAGGGAACCCATCGTGGAACAGCAGCTCGACTACGCCGCCGTACGCGCCGCCGCCGACCGGATAGCCGGGTCGGTCCGCCCCGTCGCCGTCGTGCCCGCCGCCGAGGGGCTCTGGTTCGCGCTGGAGTACCTCCAGCACACCGGGTCCTTCAAGGCCCGCGGCGCCCGCAACTTCCTGGCCGCCCAACGCGACGCCGGGACGCTCCCGGACGCGGGCGTCACCATCGCCTCCGGGGGCAACGCGGGCCTGGCCTGCGCCTGGGCGGCCCGCGCGCAGTCCGTCCCCGCGACGGTGTTCCTGCCCGCCAACGCGCCGCGCGTGAAGGTGGAGAGGCTGCGCGGGTACGGGGCGGACGTACGGCTCGTCGGTGAGCGGTACGCCGAAGCACTGGCCGCGTGCGAGGAGTTCGCGGCGGGCAGCGGCGCGCTGAGCAGCCACGCGTACGACCACCCGCTGATCGCGGCGGGCGCGGGTACGGTGCTGGACGAGATCCGGGCGGGGCTGCCGGGGCTGGACACCGTCGTCGTCGCGGTGGGCGGGGGCGGGCTGTTCGCCGGTGTCGCGGCGGCTGCCCGTGAGCACGGCGTACGGGTGATCGCGGCCGAGCCGGAGAACTGCCGGGCCCTGAACGCGGCCTTGGAGGCGGGCCGGGTCGTCGACGTGTCCGTGGACTCGGTCGCAGCCGACTCGCTGGGCGCGACCCGGGTTTCGGCGGCGGCGCTGGCCGCCGCGCGGGAGAAGAACGTACGGTCCGTCCTGGTCCCGGACCCGGCGATCACGCAGGCCCGCCGCGCGCTGTGGGAGGAGCACCGGATCGTTGTGGAGACGGGCGCGGCCACGGCCCTGGCGGCCGTACGGCACGCCCCGGAGCCGCTGGGCGAGCGGGTGGCCGTCGTCCTGTGCGGAGCGAACACGGACCCGGCCGACCTGACGCCCCCGGCGAAGCGGTCGCCCTCCCGCGGATGACGCGGGCCACGCCCGGCGCCATGGCCACGACCAGGCAGACGGCACGCAGCGCGGCGAGGCCCGCGACGGTCGGGTCGAACCAGGAGGGGACGAGGCGCCGGCCCCGCCTCGCCCTCGGGCAAGCGCGCGGACCGGCGGACAGTCTCTAATCCTCGTCCTCGCCCGCGCGGACGACGACCACCGTGCACGCCGCGTACTGCACCACCTGCTGGCTCACCGAGCCGAGCAGGACGCCCTTGAAGCCGCCGTAGCCCCGGGTGCCGACCACCGTCAGCTCCGCCTCCTTCGAGGCGTCCACCAGCACCTGGGCGGGGGAGCCGTGTTCGACCCGGCGGAAGACGGGGACGCCGGGAGAGGTGCCGACGGCCGAGGCCACGGTGTCCGCGAGGCGCTGGCGGGCCGTCTCCTCGGCGCCGACCAGTTCGTCCGGGGTGCCGTGGCCGACGGCGAACGGGTTGGTGTTCCACTCCCAGCTCATGACGGCGTGCACCCGGCCGCCGATGGCCTTCGCCTGGGCGACGCCCCAGCGCAGGGCTTCCTTGGAGTGGTTCGAACCGTCCACGCCGACGACGATCAGAGGCTCGATGGTCTCACTCACGGTGGGTTCCTCTCGTTTCGTCCGTATCGTCCCTGCCTCTTGTATACACGGGGGAGGGGCCCGGCCTCGAACGGCGACCATCGTTGCGGGCGCCGAAGACTTTGGAGGACGGCGCGCGGTCCCCGTGGCTTGCGAAGGTCTGGGTGTCAGGAAGACCGGCAGGCAGAGAAGGTACGGAGGAGTGGACGTGGCGCAGCGCAAGGGCTGTCTGATCGGCTGCGGGGTGGCGTTGGTGCTCGGCATCGCCGCTGTGGGGGCACTCGTCTTCGGCGTCGGGAAGGTGCTCGACGCCGCGGGCGAGACCATCCTCGAACCCGGCGTCTACCAGGCCGTGAACGTCGGCGACCCGCAGGAAGCGGTCCGCGCGAAGTTGCCGTCCGGGGAGAGCTTCATGAAGGACGCCCTGAAGTCGGGCGGTCCGGCCGAACCCGAGGGCAGCGTCTGCTCCTGGTACGTGTCCGCCGAGGACGGTGACGGGGAGACGGTGTACCGCTTCTGCTTCAAGGACGGAAAACTCGCCGAAAAGGTCGAGTACCGGATGAAGTAGGGGGAGCGGCGGCCGCGGGCGGGGCCGGACCGTGCCACCCCGGCGGCGCCTCCATGCCGGCCGCGCGGACGGGACGGCCATGGCGGGCGGGGTGAGGTCGCGGGCGCGTGGGGGTTCTGGGCGGCCGTCAGGTAAAGCGCATTAGTGCGCAGGCTCCCGGACCGCCGACAAGAAGTCAACATCGGTCATATCCGCAGGTGTTGTGATGGAATCGATATCGCCTCGGAAGAGGCCTGGACTAAAGCGCATCAGTCCTGGTCGCCGCGGTGTTGACTTCATGTGTTCGCTCTGCCTGTGCGCCCGCTGCCGTCTTTCGGGACCCACCGGTACCCGCCCGTCCGCACTTCGGCCGCATTGACGCGATCCGGCTTTGGGGTCAGCGTGGGCTGCGCGCTCCGGCGAAGAGGCCGGAACTCCCCCCGAAGGTGGCGACGATGACCCGTTCGAACGCGACCCGTACCGCCGTCGCCACACTCGTGGCCGGCACGTTCCTCTCGGTCTCCGCCTGCGGGCTCGGCGGCAGCGGCGCGGCGGACGTGCGGGAGGGCCGGAAGACCGGTGAAGTCCTGGGCGAGATCACCTTCCGCACCCTCCAGCTCAAGCCCAAGTTCACGGCGTACGTACAGGGAGTCATCGACGCCTTCGAGAAGAAGTACCCCGGGGCGAAGGTCAGATGGGAGGACGTGCCCGGCGACGGCTACAACGAGAAACTCGTCGCCGACGCCCAGGCCGGCGCCCTGCCCGACGTGGTCAACCTGTCCACCGACTCCTTCCAGCTCCTGGGCGACCGCGGCCTGCTCGCCGACGTCGCGGGGCTCGACCCCGAGGTCGCCAAGGAGTACGTCCCGGGGGCCTGGGAGCAGTTCAAGCTGCCGGGCAAGGGCCAGGGCGTGTACGCCTACCCCTGGTACGTGACCCCGGAGATCCTCACCTACAACAGAGAGCTCTTCGAGAAGTCCGGACTTGATCCGGCGCAGCCGCCCACCACGGTCGAGCAGTTCTTCGACTACGCGGACAAGATCGCCGCCGCGTCCGGCGGCCGGTACTCCGCCTTCATGGCCGACCCCAAGGGCCGCCTGCCCGGGGACTGGCAGAAGATGGGCGTACCGATCCTGAACGGCACACAGGATCGTTTCGTCTTCGACACGCCCAAGGCCGTCGAATGGGTCGAGCGGATGAAGGACCTGTACGCCAAGGGCGCCATGCCCAAGGAGTCCCTCCTCAAGTCCGACGACATCAACCAGCTGTACGGCGGGGGCAAGCTCGTCTTCGGTCCCGGATCCCCGGGCTTCGTCAAGGACATCAAGCAGAACGCCCCGCAGATCTACGCCGGTACCCGGGTCGCGGGCGCCGTCACCGGCAAGCTCGGCCACATCGGCATCTACGCCCAGTCCCTCGGCATCAAGAAGGACACCAAACACCTGGACGCGGCGACCGAGTTCGCCAAATGGGTCACCAACGGCCCCAACCAGGTGGAGTTCTCCAAGAACGCGACGATCTACCCCTCCAACGCCCAGGGCCTGGCCGATCCGCGCTTCGCGGACCGGGGCGACGGCACGGACGCCGAGACGGTCGCCCGTGCGGTCGGCGCCCAGCAGCTCGCGACCGCCGCGCTCGACGCCAACACCCCGGTCCAGTGGACCAACCAGGTCGGCGACGCCGTCGTCCGGGAGATGCAGAAGGCGATCCAGGGCGAGCAGGATCCGAAGACGGCCGTACACAAGGCCCAGGAGGCGGCGAACCAGCTGCTCGCCAAATCCGCCCGCACATGACGCCCGGCCCCGCCCGCTCCGCCAGAGCGCGCCGCAAGGCCCTCGCGGCCATGGAGGCCGAGACCGGGCTGGTCCACCGCAAGTGGTGGATCCCCTACCTCTTCCTCGCCCCCGGCCTGCTGATGGTGGCCCTGTTCAGCCTCTGGCCGTTCGTCAACACCGTCGTCCTGTCCCTCACCGACGCACAGATCCTGCGCGGCGGCACCTTCGTGGGATTCGACAACTACACCCGGGCCTTCGCCGACCCCGACTTCTGGACCGCGGCCGGCAACAGCGTGCTCTACCTGGTCGTCGTCGTACCGTGCCTGGTACTCCTCCCGCTCGCCCTCGCCGTGCTGGTCCGGGCGAAGGTTCCCGGCATCGGGTTCTTCCGCTCCGCCTTCTACACCCCGGTGATCGCCTCGGCCGTGGTCGTCGGCCTGATCTGGCAGTGGGTGCTGCGCAGCGACGGGCTCGTCAACACCGTCTTCCTCCGGCTCAGCATCGTCTCGGAGCCGATCCCCTTCCTGACCGACAGCGCCATGCTGCTGGTATCCGCCATGATCGTGACCGTATGGAAGGGACTCGGCTACTACATGGTGTTCTACCTCGCCGCCCTCGGGAACGTGTCGCCCTCGCTCCACGAAGCGGCCGCGCTCGACGGCGCCGGCCCCGTACGCCGCTTCTTCAGCATCACCGTCCCCCAGGTCAAGCCGATGATGCTGCTCGTGGGCACCCTGTCGGCCATCTCCGCGCTGCGCGTGTTCACCGAGATCTACATCCTGGGCGGCGAGAGCGGCGGCCCCGGCGGCGGCGCCCGTACCCTGCCCTTCCTCATCCGGCAGGTCGGCCTCGGCTTCTCCGGCGAGACCGGCTACGCCTCCGCCCTGTCGATCCTGCTGTTCCTGCTGACCCTGGTCTTCAGCCTGCTGGGCCGCCGCCTGTCGAAGGGGGACGAGAGGTGAGAGCCGCCCCGCGCGCACGGCTCGGGCTCGCCGCCCGGTACGCCTCGCTGGTCCTGATGCTCGTCGTGATGCTCGGGCCGATCGCGTGGCAGTTCCTGACCTCGATCCGCGGCCGCACCGAGAACGTGTACGACGGCGTGCTGCCCGAGCGCCCCACCCTCGACAACTACGTCCTGGTCGCAGAGTCCTTCCCGCTGCTCCAGTACGTCGGCAACACGCTGATCGTGGCCGTCCTCGCGGTCACCTCGAACATGCTCTTCGCGGCGATGGGCGGCTACGCCCTCTCCCGGGCCGGGTGGAAGGGCCGCACGTCCGTCTTCACGGTGCTGGTCGCCACCCTCATGTTCCCCTTCGAGTCCGTGATGATCTCGATGTTCCTGACCGTCCGTGAGATGGGCCTGGTCGACACCCTCATCGGCGTGTGGCTCCCGGGCGCCGTCTCCGTCCTCAACATCATGGTCATGCGCTCGGCCTTCCTCGCGGTGCCCCGGGAGGTGGAGGAGTCGGCGGTCCTGGACGGCGCGGGCGAATGGACCCGGTTCACCCGGCTCTTCCTCCCCGCCGCCAAGGGGGCCCTGGCCGTCGTCTGCATCACCAGCTTCATCGGCGCCTGGGACGATTTCCTGTGGCCGCTGCTGGTCCTCACCGACAGCGACCACTACACCCTCCAGCTGGGCCTGAAGACCCTGGCCGGCGCCACCACCACCAACGACCAGCGGATCATCGCCGCCGGCGCGATGGCGGCGCTCCTGCCGATGATGCTGCTCTTCTTCGCCCTCCAGCGTTTCTTCTTCAAGGGAGTGGGCGAGGGAGCCGTCAAGATCTGACCCGCACGACCTGCCGTCACGCCACCGACCTGCCGTCATACGACCCCTCCCTCCCTTGGAGCAGCCGTCATGCACGACGACCGCAGCATCACCGAACACCGCTTGCGCCGGGTCCTCAAGGAGCGCATCAAGCCCGCCGTCCACTCCCGCGCGGTCCCGCTGGCGATCGAGCGCTGGGAGGCACCGGGCGAGCCGGTGGCGGTCACCGAGGGTCTCGCGGCCCCGTACGGACCCTGTGCGATCGGCGAGGCATGGGGGCCGGCCTGGGGCACCACGTGGTTCAAGGTCACCGGCACCGTCCCGGCCGAGTGGGCGGGCCGTACGGTCGAGGCCGTCCTCGACCTCGGCTTCGACCGGATGATGCCCGGCTTCCAGTGCGAGGGGCTGGTCCACCGGGCCGACGGGAGCGAGGTCAAGGCGCTGAACCCGTACAACGACTGGGTGCGCGTCGCCGATCCGGCGGCCGGCGGCGAACGGGTCGAGTGGTACGTGGAAGCCGCCTCCAACCCCGTCCTGGTCGACCACTCGGCCACGTACGAAGGGGACCGTCTGACCAGCGGCGACCAGCCCCTCTACCGGCTCGCCCGGATGGACCTCGCCGTCTTCGAGACCGAGGTCTGGGAGCTCGTACAGGACCTGGAGGTCCTCCACGACCTCATGACGCAGCTCGGCGAGGCCGACGCCCGGCGGTACGAGATCCTGCGCGCGATCGACTCCGCCCTGGACGCGGTGGACCTCGCGGACGTCCCCGGGACGGCGGCCGCCGCCCGTACGCGCCTGACCGCGGTGCTCGCCGCCCCCGCCCACGCCGGCGCGCACCGGATCAGCGCCGTCGGACACGCCCACATCGACTCCGCCTGGCTGTGGCCGCTGCGCGAGACGGTCCGCAAGGTCTCCCGCACCACGTCCAACGTGGTCGACCTGATGGACGCGCACCCCGAGTTCGTCTTCGCCATGTCGCAGGCGCAGCAGCTGGACTGGATCAAGACCCACCGGCCCGAGCTCTTCGAGCGGATCAAGAAGAAGATCGCGGACGGGCAGTTCGTGCCGGTCGGCGGCATGTGGGTGGAGTCCGACACCAACATGGTCGGCGGAGAGGCGATGGTCCGTCAGTTCCTCTACGGAAAGAAGTTCTTCCTGGAGGAGTTCGGCATCGAGACCCGCAACGTCTGGCTCCCCGACTCCTTCGGGTACACCGCCGCGATGCCGCAGATCGTGAAGCTGTCCGGCTCGAAGTGGTTCCTGACGCAGAAGATCTGCTGGTCGCAGGTGAACGCGTTCCCGCACCACACCTTCTGGTGGGAGGGCATCGACGGCACCCGGGTCTTCACCCACTTCCCGCCCGTCGACACGTACAACAGCGACCTGGGCGGCGCGCAGCTGGCGCATGCGGCAGCCAACTACCGCGAGAAGGGACGGGGTTCGCGCTCGCTGGTGCCCTTCGGCTGGGGCGACGGCGGCGGCGGTCCAACCCGCGAGCACCTGGCCCGCGCCAGGCGCCAGCGCGATCTCGAAGGCTCCCCGCGCGTGGAGATCGAGCGTCCCGACGCCTTCTTCGAGAAGGCGCACGCCGAGTACGCGGACGCGCCCGTCTGGGCCGGCGAGCTGTACCTGGAGCTGCACCGCGGCACCTACACCTCGCAGGCGAAGACCAAGCAGGGCAACCGGCGCAGCGAATCGCTGCTGCGCGAGGCCGAGTTGTGGGCGGCCACCGCCGCCGTCCGGGCGGCGGGGGGCTACGCGTACCCGTACGAGGACCTGGAGCGGATCTGGAAGACCGTCCTGCTCCACCAGTTCCACGACATCCTCCCCGGATCGTCGATCGCCTGGGTGCACCGCGAGGCGCGCGCGACCTACGCGGAGGTAGGGGAGGAACTGCGCGGGATCACGCTGGCCGCCCAGACCGCCCTGGCCGGGGAGGGCGCCACCGAGCTGGTCTTCAACTGCGCCCCGCACGCCCGGCGCGGCGTCCCGGCCGGCGGCGCCGGCCCGGTGCGGGAGGCGGACGGCCGGCAGCGGGTCACCGTGGAGGAGCGGCACGGGGGCGGGCACGTCCTCGCCAACGGGCGGCTCCTGGTGGAGATCGACGGGCGCGGGCTGATCGTGTCGGCGTACGACCTGGAGGCGCGGCGGGAGGCGCTGGCCCCGGGGCGGGCCGCGAACCTGCTCCAGATCCACCCCGACCACCCGAACATGTGGGACGCGTGGGACATCGACGCCTTCTACCGCAACAGCGTGACCGACCTGGTGGAGCTGGACGCGCTGGAGGTGGCCGAGGCCGGCCCGGACGCGGTCACGGTCCGCGTCTGCCGATCCTTCGGCCGCTCGGCCGCCGTCCAGTTGATCACGCTGCGGGCCGGGGCCAAGACCGTGGACCTGGTCACGGAGGTGGACTGGCACGAGACGGAGAAGTTCCTGAAGGCCGCCTTCCCGCTCGACGTGAAGGCGGAACGGTCCGCCTCGGAGACCCAGTTCGGACACGTGTACCGGGCGACCCACACCAACACGTCGTGGGAGGCGGCGAAGTTCGAGATCTGCGCGCACCGGTGGATCCACGTGGAGGAGCCGGGATGGGGCACGGCGATCCTCAACGATTCCACGTACGGCCACGACGTGACCCGCGACGTGCGGCCGGACGGGGGCCAGACCACGACGGTCCGCCTCTCGCTCCTGCGGGCACCGCGCTACCCGGACCCGGAGACCGACCAGGGCGCCCACACCCTGCGGTTCTCGCTGGCGCCGGGTGCGGAGATCGCGGACGCGGTACGCGAGGGCCACGCGCTGAACCTGCCGGAGCGGGTGGTCCGCGGGGCGGCCGCGGTGGCCCCGCTGCTGGCCGTGGACAACGACGCGGTGGTGGTCGAGGCGGTCAAACTGGCCGAGGACCGCAGCGGTGACGTGGTCGTACGCCTCTACGAGTCCCGCGGGGGCCGCGCGACGGCCGCCCTGAGGGCCGACTTCCGCCTCGCGGGGGCGACGGAGACCGACCTCCTGGAACGGCCCCTGCCGGGACAGGCGGTATCGGGCCCCGCACCGGACGGCGCGGTCGCCCTGACCCTGCGCCCGTTCCAGATCGTCACGGTCCGCCTGCACCGGGCCTGACCGCCGGGCCCGAAGCGCACGACGCCCCCGCGGGGCACCGTGACGTGGACGCGGATGATCAGTGACGTTGGCGCCGCCCGGGACGCGCAACCGGCCGGGCGGCTGTCCACGATGGCGACGAGCCTGACGCTGCCGGCGACGCTCCCCACCGCCGTGGTCTTCGTCGTCTGTGACGCCGGCCGGACTGAGCGACGCCGCGCTGGTCGGCATGGCGTCCGACCTGCTCTTCGTCGCGGCGGCCGGATGCGCCGTGGTCCTCGTACGGAAAGTCACGGCCCTCCAGGACCGGGCAGCGGCACGGCGGGCGTGAACCGGCGGGCGTGACCGGCGGGCGTGAACTCCGCCACTTGGTTATGCACCTAGTTGCACAATCGGGCCCTCCTCGCCTAGAACAGGTTCATCACCCCCGCGCGAGGAGGCGCCCCTCATGAGTTCCCAGAGCCGGTACCCGCACCTGCTGAGCCCCCTGGACCTCGGCTTCACCACGCTGCCGAACCGCGTGATCATGGGGTCGATGCACACCGGACTCGAAGAGCACCAGGGCGGCTTCGAGCGGCTCGCCGCCTTCTACGCCGAGCGCGCCCGCGGTGGCGCCGGCCTGATCGTCACCGGCGGCATCGCCCCGAACGACGCCGGCCGGCCCTTCGAGGGCGGGTCCCGCCTCACCACCGAGGAGGAGGCCGCCGAGCACCGGGTGATCACCGACGCCGTGCACGCCGAGGGCGGGAAGATCGCGATGCAGATCCTCCACTTCGGCCGCTACGCCTACCACAAGGACCTCGTCGCCCCCAGCGCCATCCAGGCCCCCATCAGCCCCTTCGTCCCGAACGAGCTCAGCGACATCGAGGTGGAGCGCACCGTCGAGGACTTCGTCCGCGCCGCCCGCCTCGCCAAGCTGGCCGGCTACGACGGCGTCGAGATCATGGGCTCCGAGGGCTACCTGATCAACGAGTTCATCGCCGCCGCCACCAACAAGCGCACCGACCGCTGGGGCGGCGCGTACGAGAACCGCATGCGCTTCCCGCTGGAGATCGTCCGGCGTACCCGCGCGGCCGTCGGCGAGGACTTCATCCTCGTCTACCGCCTCTCGATGCTCGACCTGATCCCCGGCGGCTCCACCCTCGACGAGGTCGTCCGCCTCGCCAAGGAGATCGAGGCGGCCGGCGCCACGATCATCAACACCGGCATCGGCTGGCACGAGGCCCGCATCCCCACCATCGCCACCTCCGTCCCGCGCGGCGCCTACACCTGGGTCACCAAGCGGCTGATGGGCGCGGTCTCCGTCCCCCTCGTCACCAGCAACCGCATCAACACCCCGGAGAAGGCCGAGGAGATCCTCGCCGACGGCCGCGCCGACCTGGTCTCCCTGGCGCGCCCCTTCCTCGCCGACGCCGACTTCGTGGCCAAGGCCGCGGCCGGCCGGTCCGAGACCATCAACACCTGCATCGGCTGCAACCAGGCCTGTCTCGACCACACCTTCAGCGGCAAGATCACCAGCTGCCTGGTCAACCCGCGTGCCTGCCACGAGACCGAACTCGTGCTCTCGCCCACGAAGCTGAGGAAGCGCGTCGCCGTCGTCGGCGCCGGTCCGGCCGGCCTCGCCTGCGCCGTCTCCGCCGCCGAACGCGGCCACGCCGTCACCCTCTTCGAGGCCTGCGGCCACATCGGCGGACAGCTCGACATCGCCCGCCGCATCCCGGGCAAGGAGGAGTTCGAGGAGACCATCCGCTACTTCGGCACCCAGCTCGAAGCCCGCGGCGTCGACCTGCGCCTGAACACCCCCGCCGACGTGGAGACCCTGCGCGGCTACGACGAGGTGGTCGTCGCCACCGGCGTCACCCCCCGCACCCCCGCCATCGAGGGCGTGGACCGGGACAACGTGGTCAGCTACCTCGACGTCCTGCGCGACGGCGCCCCGGTCGGCGAGAACGTCGCCGTCGTCGGCGCCGGCGGCATCGGCTTCGACGTCGCCGAGTTCCTCACCGACAGCGGCGAGGGCGCGTCCCAGGACCCCGAGACGTACTTCCGCCACTGGGGCGTGGACACCGCGTACGCGGGTCCCGGCGGGCTCACCGCCCCCGAGCGGCCCGCGCCCCCGCGCCGTGTCCACCTCCTCCAGCGCAAGACCACCAAGGTCGGCGCCGGCCTCGGCACCACCACCGGCTGGATCCACCGGGCGGAGCTCAAGCACCGCGGGGTGGTCTCGGTCGCGGGCGCCACGTACGACCGGATCGACGACGAGGGCCTGCACATCACCGTCGGCGACGAGCAGCGGCTGGTCCCCGCCGACACGGTGGTGCTGTGCACCGGCCAGGAGCCGCGCCGGGACCTGTACGAGGCCCTGCTCGCGGCCGGCGCCCGCCCGCACCTGATCGGCGGCGCCGACGTGGCCGCGGAGCTGGACGCCAAGCGGGCGATCCGCCAGGGCACGGAACTGGCGGCGAGCCTCTGACCGGTCCGTGAGCGCGGTCGCCGCGGACCTGCCCGGTCGGCCGGAACGCGTCGTGCACGGAAAGGTGTTGTGGCGCCCGGACCCGGGCGCCACAATCTGCGGGTGACCTTGACACCCGCAGACGCAGACAAGATCCTCGCCGACCACTTCGCCCCGTGGGTGCTCGCCCTCGGGCTGACCGTCCAGGAGACGGGCGAACGGCACGCCGTACTGCGGCTGCCCTGGTCCGAGGCGCTGGCCCGCGACGGCGGTGGCATGTCCGGCCAGGCCCTGATGGCGGCCGCCGACACCGCCACCGTCATCGCGATCTCCGCGGCGCGCGGGGCCTACGGCCCGATGACCACCGTCCAGCAGTCGACCAGCTTCCAGGGGCCGGTGGTCGGCGCGGACGTGGTGATCGCGGTCCGGGTGACCAAGCTGGGCAAGCGCATGGCCTTCGCCGACATCACCATGACCCCCGAGGGCGCCGACGAGCCGTCCGCGACGGCGTCGACGGTCTACGCCCTGCTGGGCTGAGCCGAGGTGGCGGACCCGGTCGGGATCCCCTCGCTCCGGCGCAACCGCGACTTCAACGTCTTCTGGCTCGGCCAGGCGCTGTCCGTCCTCGGCGGGTCGATCTCGCTGCTCGCGCTGCCCCTGCTGGTCCTCGAAGCCACCGGTTCCGTGGTCCAGATGGGCCTGATCACGGTCATCACGGGCGTCGGCTCCATCGCGACCGGCCTGTTCGCCGGGTACGTGGTGGACCGGACGGACCGGCGCCGCCTGATGATCACCTGCGATCTCGTACGGGCGCTGCTGCTGGGCGCGGTCCCGTTCATCTGGCTGGCGGGGCCCCGGACCTGGGTGCTGTACGTGCTGACGGCGCTGGTCACCGTCCTGAAGACGCTCTTCGACGTGGCGTACGTGACGGCGGTGCCCGGCCTGGTGGCCACCGAGCACCTGACCGCCGCCAACGGGAGGCTGACGGCGGCCTTCGCCTTCGGCACCCTGTGCGGGCCGGCGGCGGCGGGGTTCATCGCCGCCGCGGTGGGCGCGGACTGGGCGGTGGGGGTGGACGGGGCGACCTTCCTGGTCTCGGCCGTGAGCCTGCGGTGGGTGGCCTTCGGCCGGGACGCGGACGGAGCCGGGGACCGGGCCGCGGACAGGCTCCGGGACGGTGCGTCGCGGGGCCGCGGGCCCGCGCCCGGGAAGTTGCGCGAGATGTTCCTGGAGGGGTTCCGCTTCCTGTGGGCCCAGCCCGTGCTGCGGGCGCTGACCGTCCTGCTCACGCTGCTGACCTTCGTCACCGTGGGCGCCACCGACCTGCTGATCTTCCGGGTCCAGGAGGAGCTGGGGCAGAGCAAGGCCACCGTCGGGCTCGTCATCGCGTTGAGCGGGTTCGGGGTCGTCGGCGCGGCCTTGGCCGCAGCGCCCCTGCGCCGGACCTTCGGCTTCGGTACGTGCTGGCTGGGCTCGGTCGTCCTGATCGGCGGGGGCGTGGTGGTGACCGGCGTGAGCGGGAGCCTGCCGGTGATCACGGTGGCGGCCGCGGTGTTCATGTTCGGGCTGACCCTGGGGGCGGTCTGCTCCTTGACCCTGCGCCAGGAGGTGACCCCGGACGCGTTGCTCGGGCGGGTCACCTCGGCCTTCTGGACCGTGCACGGTGCCTCCGGTCCCGTGGGCGCGGCCGCCCTCACCGTGCTGGCCGGCCGGCACGGGGTGCCCGCGGTCAGTGTGGGCGCCGGGGCGCTGTGCCTGCTCATCGTGGGGGCCGGGCTGCTGACACCGCTGCGGGGGAGCCGGATCGGCGCCGCCCCGGCCCAGGGCCCCGCGGTGCGGGGCCCGTCCGGCGGTGCCCGGCGGTCGTCTCGCCGGTGAGGCGTCGCGCCCGGGCCCGGGGCCCACTGCAAGACCCCCGACGGCCCGACCGCAGAGGGCACGGTCTTCCGCAGCACCGTGAAGGACGCCGGGATGAAGACCGGCCGCGAGTTCCGCATCACCGGCTTCGAGCCGGAGAAGCTGGTCCGCTGGGCGGAGCAGAGCAAGAACCTGGTCACCGCCGAGGGCGGATACGACTTCGAGGCCCTTCCCGGCGGCCGCACCCGCGTGCGCATCTTCAACACCCTCCTCGAAGGACACGGGTTCGGCAAGCTGCTGGTGGGCCTGGCGCTGAGCGCGGCCCGCAAGGACGCGCCTGACTTCGGCCGCCGGATCAAGGCCGCCGCCGAGGCGTCCTGACCGGCGGCCGGGGCCGTCCGGGTCAGAACCTCCCGTCCGCCGGGACCGGGAAGCGCCGCGGCGACTGCGGGGCGATCTCCGAGCGGCGCTCCTGCGCGCCCGGCGCCGTCCGGCAGGTCACGTCCCGGGCGGGCAGCCTGCCCGTCGTCAGGTAGGCGTCGACCGTGGCGGCGGCGCAGGAGTTCGGGTCCACGAGGTACACGCCGTGGCCCTCACCGCCCAGCGCGAGCACCATCCGCGAGCCGGCCAGCGCCTTGTGCAGGCCCTGGCCGCTGACCAGCGGGGTCTGGGAGTCCCACTCGTTCTGGACGGTCAGCACGTTGGTCTTCGCCTTCATCGCCGTCGGCGGCTCGATCGGCCGCCGCCAGAAGGCGCACGGCTTGATGTTGGACGCGAAGTCCCCGTACAGCGGGTACCGCGCCTTGTCGCGCGCCGCCTCCCGCTGGTACTGCTCCGGGTAGCGGGGCCATTCCGTGTCCCCGCACACCACGGCCCAGAACACGGCCGTGCCGTTGTCCGAGGCCGGCTCCGCGGCCGGCAGCAGCAGCTTGCGCTGCGCCTCGGTCAGCGGGACGGGTTTGCCGTCTGCCGCGTCCTTCAGCGCCTTGACCAGGGGAGCCGCCTGCGAGGGGGAGAAGAACAGACCGCGGGCGGTGCGGATGTCGTCTCCCGTGATCTTGGTGCCGTCCACCTCGATCGGCTGCAGGTTCGCCCGGGCCACGAGGTCCCAGAAGGTCTTGGAGACGGCTTCCGGCGTCTCGCCGAGCCCGTAGTCGCCCGAGCGCTCGGCCGTCCACTGCGCCCAGCGCTTGAAGGCGGGCTCCGCCTCGGTGGCCCACACCTGGATCATCCCCCGCCAGATGCGCTGCGGGTCCACGCCGCTGTCCAGGACAAAACGGTCGCTGCGGTCCGGGAACATCTGCGTGTACACCGCGCCCAGGTAGGTCCCGTACGAGTAGCCGACGTACGAGATCTTCTTCTCGCCCAGTGCGGCGCGGATCGCGTCCATGTCGCGCGCGGTGTTGCGGGTGGTGATGAAGGGCAGGACCGAGCCCGACTTCTCGCGGCACTTCTCCGCGACCGTACGCGCCCAGGCCACGTCCGCCGGGAACGTCTCCTCCTTGTACGGCCGGTCGAAGTTCTGCTCGGCGTCGCTCATCCCGCAGGTGATGGGGGTGGACGCGCCGACCCCGCGCGGGTCGAAGCCGATCAGGTCGTACTGGTCGCGTACGTCCTTCGGCATCAACTCGTCCATCATCAGCGGCAGATCGAGCCCGGACCCGCCCGGCCCGCCCGGGTTGAGCAGCATGGCGCCGTGCCGCTTGGCCGGGTTCCCGCTCTTGATCCGCGATATCGCGAGGTCGATCGTGCGGCCCTGCGGACGCCGGTAGTCGAGCGGGACCTTGATCGTCGCGCACTCGTACGCGGCGGGCCGATCGGTGGCGCAGCGCTGCCACGCCGGCTTCTGCGGCGTGTACTGCGCGGCCGGGGCGGCGGCGGCCCCGGTGGCGGAGAGCAGCGGGACGCTGGTGGCGACGAGACCGGCGGCTGCGAGCACGGGTGCGAGGCGTTTCATCTTCACGAAGAGCCGTTTCCTTCCGTCGATGCCATGGCCTCACCACCTTGTTGTACGAGGGCCCCGGGCGAATCATCCCGGAGGGCCGGTCGGCATGCGTCTCGCGAACGAGCTCAAATCCGGACAACTGGCCGACACGCGCGGGCAATTGAGGTCCGGGGGGGTGCGCCACCCCTAAGGGTCAGGCGCTGCCGGTGATGCGCTCGATCGCGACCATCGCCGCGTCGTCGCCCAGGCTGCCGCCCGGGGAGTGGGCCAGCAGATCCTCGCAGAGGTGGCGCAGCAGGGCGTCCGGGCCGTCCCCCGGCCAGTCGGCGGCCCGCTCCGGCAGCGGGTAGAAGGCGCCCCCGGCGTCGCGGGCCTCGATGACGCCGTCCGTGTAGAGCAGGATCATGTCGCCCGGCTCGAAGGAGAAGGACTGCGCGGCGAAGCCGGTGTCCACGTACCGCGTCAGGCCCAGCGGCGGCGCCGGGTGGTCCACCTCGAGGGGGATGGCCCGCCCTCCCCGAAGCAGCAGGGGAGGCGGGTGCCCGCAGCTGATCAGCCGTACGGTCATCTCCCGATCGGGGATGTCCAGTACCGCCGCCGTGGTGAAGGCCTCGCCGGGATCGTCGGGCGGCTCGTCCGCGCCCTCCTGATCCGCCGCCACGGCGGACTCCAGGTACGCGACCAGCGTCGGCAGGTCCGCCTCCTGGTGGGCGGCGGCCCGGAAGGCGCCGAGCACCAGCGCGGCGTCCCCGACCGCCTCCAGACCCTTGCCGCGGACGTCGCCGACGATCAGCCGGGTGCCGTGGGCGGTGCGGGTGGCGGCGTACAGGTCCCCGCCGATCTGGGCCTCCGCCTCAGCGGCCAGGTACACGGAGGCCAGTCGCAGCGGGCCCATCCGGTCCCGCAGCGGCCGCAGGACCACCTCCTGCGCGGCTTCGGCCACCGAGCGCAGCTGAGTCAGCTGCTTCTCGTGGACCTCGCGCAAGTGTGCGAAGACGGTGACGAAGATCGAGATCAGGACCAGCGCGATGATCTGGAAGGTGTGGTTCAGGTCGGTGGCGGTGGTCCGCACCACCGCGACCGTCACCTGGGCCGCGACGGCCACCGCCCCGACGAACCCCGTCATCCGGGGACCGGCGAAAGAGGCGGTGACCGCCGGGGCCGCGACCAGGAACGGACCCAGGTGGACATCGGGCGGAGCCAGGACGTCGACCACCGTGACGGCCGCGATCAGCGCGAAGGGGACCGCCAGCAGGGGCAGGCGCGGTTCGCCGACGTGGCGCTGGCTCGGATGCGGCGGCCGATGGTCCATGACTCCTGAATACACCGCGCCCCTCGTTCCCGCGCTCCGTCGTACGGCCGTATCGGCGGGCGGCCGCGCTGCCGGTCCGGGGGAGTGGGGGGAGGATGGGAGCACCCCGGGCGAGGCCCGGGGGAGACCGAGCAGGCCGATGCACCGCCCCCGCGGCAGTGGACGGGAAGGAGCGCCCGGCATGAGTACGGCGGATGCCTCCCCGGCCGCCCCGGAACCGGTGCCCCCGGGCTCCGCCGCCCGGCCTGCCGGCGCGGAACCCTCCGACGGCCTCTCCGTCGACCCCGCCACCGGGCCCGGCCTCCTCGACGTGCTCGGCGTCGCGGGGGTCGTCCTCGACGCACAGGGGCGGATCACCCTGTGGAGCCCGCAGGCCGCGGAGCTGTTCGGCTACACCGCGGGCGATGCACTCGGGCAGTTCGCGGCGGACCTGATCGTCGACGAGCAGAACCTGGCCCTGGTCCTCTCCCTCTTCGAGGAGGTCATGACCGGCAGCGGCTCCTGGGCCGGGGCGTTTCCCGTACGGCACAAGGACGGCACCACGCGCCTGGTGGAATTCCGCAACATGCGGCTGGAGGACAGCGAAGGGCGGCGCTACGCCCTCGGCATCGCCTCGGATCAGGCCACCGTGCGGCGCGTGGAACGCGATCTGGCCCTGTCGATGCGGCTCGTCGCGCAGTCCCCGATCGGCCTGGCCGTGCTCGACACGGAATTGCGCTACGTCCTGGTCAACCCCGCCCTGGAACGGATCAACGGGCTGCCCGCCGCCGAGCACATGGGACGCCGCGTCCACGAAACCCTGCCGCACGTGGACACCGAGTCAATCGAGGCGGCCATGCGCGAGGTGCTGTCCACAGGCCGGCCGCAGCTGAACCGGTTCACCACCGGCCGCACGCCCGCCGACCCCGACGAGGACCACGCCTGGTCGCTCTCCCTCTACCGGCTCGACGACCCGGCAGGGCGGCCGCTCGGGGTCGCCGCCTCCATCGTCGACGTCACCGAGCAGCACAAGACCTCGATGGCCGTCGCCCTGGCCCGCCAGCGGCTCGCCCTGATCGCCGACGCCTCCGTGCGCATCGGCACCACGCTCGACCTCGGGGTCACCGCGCGCGAGCTCGGCGACATCGCCGTGCCGCAGCTCGCCGACCTCGCCACCGTCGACATCCTCGACGCCGTCCTGACGGGCGACCACCTGCCCGGGGCCCCGGCCGACGAGACCGTGCGCTTCCGCGCCCTCGCCGTCAAGGCGGCCCGACCGACCCCCGCCACCCTCGCGGTCGACCCGGTCGGCTCGATCGCCCGCTACGACACCACCCGGGTGGTCACCCAGTGCGTACGGGCCGCCCGGCCGGTGCTCGTGGCGCGGGTGACGGAGGCCGATCTGCCCAGCGTCGCCCGCGACGCCGCGGCCGCCGCCCTCCTCGCCGCGGCCGGGCTGCACTCGTACCTCGCCGTGCCGCTCATCGCCCGCGGCGAGGTCATCGGCGCCCTCGGACTCCTGCGCACCGACAACCCGCTGCCCTTCGACGACGACGACGTCCTGCTCGCCAGCGAACTCGCGGCCCGCGCCGCCGTCTGCATCGACAACGCCCGCTGGTACCAGAAACAGCGCCGCGCCGCCCTCACCCTCCAGCGCCACCTGCTGCCCCACCACCCCACCCCCACCCCGGGTCTGGAGATCGCCTACCGCTACCAGCCCGCCGAGGCGGCCGGCGAGGTCGGCGGCGACTGGTTCGACGTCATCCCGCTGCCCGGGGACAAGACGGCCTTGGTGGTCGGCGACGTCATGGGCAGCGGCATCAACGCCGCGGCCACCATGGGCCAACTGCGCACCGCCGCCCGCACCCTGGCGGAACTCGAACTCGACCCCGCCGCCGTCCTGACCCGGCTCGACCACACCGCCACCGGGCTCGGGCACACCATGGCCACCTGCGTGATCGCCGTGTACGACCCGCACCGGGGCCGGTGCCGCATCGCGACCGCCGGCCACCTGCCGCCCGTACGCACGAGCCCCGGCCGCCCGCCCGAGCTGCTCGACCTGCCGACCGGCGCGCCCCTGGGGGTCGGCGGCGTGCCCTTCGAGGCCGCCGCCCTGGACCTGGACGTCGGCGACCAGCTCGTCCTCTACACGGACGGGCTCGTGGAAACCCGGGACGAGGACATCGACGTCCGGCTGCGGGCGCTCACCGCCCTCCTCCACGACCCGGGCCGTCCCCTGGAGGAGACCTGCGACCTGCTGCTGGCCGAACTGCGCCGGCCGGAGGGGCGTGACGACGTGGCCCTGCTCGTGGCCCGCACCCGGCCGCTGCCCGGAACTTCCCAGAGCTAGCGCTCGCGAACGGTACCAGCCTTTCGGGGCGTTGACCGGATGTTTGTCCATTCGTGATGGCCCTTCCGAACAGGCACCACAACTGGCGCTAGCGTCCCGTGGCACCCGGGGAGCGCGGGTGCATTGGCCACGGGCAACTGCCGGAGCCCGAGCCGGCGCACCCCCTCCCGGTCCACGCAGCAAGGAGGCACAGTGCTGTCTTTCCGTCGGTCGGCCGTCGGCAGCATGTCGGTGGCATCGAGACACGTGATGGCGACCGGCGTCGTCATCGGCGCCCTCGCGTTCACCCTGATCGCGTTGCTGATCCCCGTGCAGAAGTTCGGCGGGTCGAAGGCCGCGGCCGCCACGGCTCCGGCGGCCGAGGACGACGGCGCCGGCATCCAGAGCACGGCCTTCGGGCCGCTCACCCCCCAGGACCGGGACTTCGTACGCAAGGTGCGGCTCGCGGGCCTCTGGGAGCTGCCCGCGGGCCGTCAGGCCCTGCAGCGCAGTTCGCGGCCCGCCATCCGCACCGCCGGGGAGCACCTCATCGAGGGCCACACCCAACTGGACCGCAGGGTCATGGAGGTGAGCCAGGCCCTCGGCATGGAGATCCCCAACCAGCCCAGCGCGCAGCAGCAGGGCTGGCTCGACCAGATGGACAGGGCCCAAGGCCCCCAGTACGAGGCGCTGTTCGTCCAGCTGCTGCGCAGGGCCCACGGCAAGGTGTTCGCCCTCGTGGCCCAGATCCGGGCGCAGACCCGCAACTCCCAGGTCCGGGCCCTGGCCACGGATGCCAACAACACCGTCCTGGACCACATCACGGTCCTCGAGGCCAGTGGGCTCGTCGACTTCGACGGCCTCGCGGACGCCCCGCCGGGAGCCCCCTCCGCTCCCGCGCCCGTCCCTGCCGCCTCCTCCCCCTATTCCCGACCGACGAAGTGAAGTGATCGCATGAGCCAAAAGGGCCACAAACGCCGTCTGCGGCCGAAGTACAAGATCCTCGCCGCGATGTCCGCCCTGGTCCTGGGCGGCGGTGGGGTGGTGCTCGTCTCTCAGGGCGCCTTCGCGGGACAGGATTCCCGCAACGCGCCCGTGACCGCGACCATCGACTGCCCGGACGTGGGCGACAAGCTCGACAACGTCCCCGACCAGGCCCGCAAGGAGGTGGACGCGAACCTCGCGCAGCTCGACACCCAGGTCGCCGACGCCTACAAGCAGCTCTCCTCCGGCCAGGCCAAGAGCAAGACGCTGCTCGGCGGGCTGAAGCAGCAGCGCGACAAGACCATCACCAACCTGTCCGACACGCTCGGAAAGGCGGGCCAGAAGCCCGCCGGGCTGCAAGGGCTCAGCGGGTGCGTGATGAAGGAAGCGGCGGCCGCCGACCCGGCGGACGAGCCGGCCCTCGCGAACGGCGCCGGCGGCGCCGACGCCGCGGCGAAGCAGGGAGCCCCCCAGCAGCAACAACAGCAGCAGCAACAGCAGGCCAAGGGCGGCCCGGCGCGCAGCGACTTCGTGGCCATCGGCAACGTCAAGCCCAACGTGCGCAAGCCCGCGGCCCGCGGCGGCGCCTCCACCGGATCCTTCGCCGTGCAGTGCGGGCGCAACGAGGACGGCCACTTCAACCCCGACAACGTCATCGTCGCGCCCGGCGTGAGCAACGGCGCCCACCACATGCACGACTACGTCGGCAACAAGACCACCGACGCCTTCTCGACGAACAACAGCCTCGCCCAGTCCGGGACCACCTGCACCAACGGCGACCAGTCGACGTACTACTGGCCCGTGCTGCGGCTGCGCGACGGCCGGGCGGAGAAGGACGCCAAGGCGCCCGGCGGCGGCCAGGACGCGAACGTCGGCACGATCCTGAAGCCCAAGCAGGTGACCATCGAGTTCAAGGGGAGCCCCGTCAGCAAGGTCGCGGCGATGCCCCGCTTCATGCGGATCATCACCGGCGACGCCAAGGCCCTCACCAACGGCAACGCCAACGCGAACGCCTCGTGGAGCTGCACCGGTTTCGAGAACCGCCAGCTGAAGGACAAGTACCCGGTCTGCCCCAAGGGCAGTGACGTCGTACGGACGTTCAACTTCCAGAGCTGCTGGGACGGCAAGAACATCGACAGCGCCAACCACCGCACCCACGTGGCCTTCGCCGACAACAACGGCAACTGCAAGAACGGCTTCAAGGCCATCCCGCAACTCGTCCAGCGGATCGTCTACAGCGTGCCGCCCGGCTCCCGGTTCGCCGTGGACAGCTTCCCCGAGCAGCTGCACAAGCCGGTGACCGACCACGGAGACTTCATCAACGTCATGTCGAACGGCCTGATGGCCGGCGCGGTGCGCTGCATCAACGACGGCCGCGCCTGCCGCTGAGAACATCGGGGCGGCGCCGTCCTCCCACCTCCCCTCCCCGCGTCGCCCCGAGAGAGCGGTGCCGGCCCGAAGCCGACTTCGGGCCGGCACCGCGTACGCGTTTGTGCCCCCGACCGAAGGGGCCCGCGCACGGGCCCTCGGACCCCTACGAGGAGTGCCATGTCCGGCTCTCGCCCCACCACCCCTCCCGTACCCCGGCCGGAACCCGATCCGGATCCGGACCCGGAACCCGCTCCGAAACCCGACCCCGGTCCGGAGGCCGGTCCCGACCCCGGTCCCGGGCCGGGTTCCGAGCCCTCCGACGGGGACCTCGTACGGCGGCTCAGGGCGGCCTACGCCGCCGGCGACGGCGATCCGGCCGTCTGCGAGTGCCTGTACCGGCGGCACAGCGCCGCCGCTTTCGCCTGTGCGCGCCGCTGCTCCCGGTCCCCGCAGGACGCGGAGGACCTGGTCTCCGAGGCGTTCGTCCGCACCCTCCAGGCCGTCCGCTCCGGGGCCGGGCCCCAGGAGGAATGGCGCCCGTACCTCCTGTCGGTGGTCCGCCGCACCGCCGGCGAGTGGCGGGCCCGCGCCGGCCGTACGGTCCTGACCGCGGACATCGAGGCCTGGTGCCGGCCCGGGCCCGACGGGGACGACCCGCAGCGCCGGCTGCTGGACGGCGAGGACCGCCGGCTCGTCGCACGCTCCTTCCAGGCGCTGCCCGAACGCTGGAAGGCCGTCCTGTGGCACACCCTCGTCGAGGACGACTGCCCGCACCCCGTCCCCCTGCTGCTCGGCATCACCCCGAGCGCCGTGACCTCGCTGGCCTTCCGGGCCCGGGAGGGTCTGCGCGAGGCGTACTTGCGCGCCCATCTCGACCCGGCCGCCGACGACCTGTGCCGCCATTACGGCAGCCTGCTCGGGGTGGTGATCCGCCGCCGCGGGAGCACCCCGCGCGGCCGCGATCTCGCCCGGCACCTGGCGGCCTGCCGGTCCTGTTCGCACGCGTACGCCGAACTGCTGGACCTCGACGCCGCGCTGCGCGCCGGAGCGGAGTCGGCGGTACTCGTCGGACTCCAGGGTGGGCCCGCGAAGTCCCGGCCGCCCCGCGATGCCCGGCACGCGGCGACCCCGGTCCCCCTTCGCTCCGCGGGGGCGGGGGAGGGGTACCGGGGCCGAGTCCGTGTCTACGGGGGGAGGGGAGCGGGGGAGTGAGGGGGCCGGGAGGCGGGGGCCCGGCGGCTACAGGCCGTTGACGCGGGCCATGCGCCCGACGCCCAGCGGCCGGAAGTCGGTGGTGGCGACGCGCACCTTGCGGCCGATCCGCGAGTTCTGGCGGCGCACCTGCGCCATCAGGCGCCGGCTGCGCAGGGCCATTTCGAGCTCGAACCGGGTCCGCGGATCGCGCAGGCCGGGTCCGAAGAGCTTTTCGAGCTGTCGCATGCGGTAGCGCACGGTCTGGGGGTGGACGCTCAGCGCCTTCGCGGCCTCGGGGGCGCCGCCGCCCTCCAGCCAGGCCAGCAGGGTGACTTCGAGCCGTTCGCTCTGGCGGGGGGTCAGGTTGGCCAGCGGCCGCAGCCAGCGTGCGGCCAGTGCGTGTGCCAGGGGCTCGTCCTGGAGCAGCATGAGGGTGGAGAGGTGGTCGTCGACGAAGAGGGCGCGCGCCTCCAGGCCGGGCCGGTTGGGGGTCAGGGAGAGCAGTCGCAGGGCCCACCGCAGGGAGGAAGCGGTGTCGCGGGGGGCGACGGGGTGGCCCACGGCGGCGAACCGGCCGCGCAGCAGGGCCTCCAGGGAGGTCCGGGTCTCCGGGTCCGGACTCGGGACCAGCAGGCAGGGCTGGCCGCCGACCATGCCGGCGAGTCCGTCGTCCAGGACGGCCGCGAGCTGCTGGGTCTCGCCCGGGGTGGCCAGCGCGATGGCGCGTATCTCGGCCGGGAGCGGCCAGTCGGCCGCGGCGGCCAGCTCGGAGAGTGCGATTTCAGCCATGGGCATGTCACTTGTAAGGGCGGAGAAGAGCTCTCGTCTCGCCCGTTCGGAGCGGGTCCCGAGACCGTCGCGGGGGACGACCGTCAGGGGGGCCAACTGCGTTCGCCGGCCCGGCTCCCGCAGACCGGACGGCGGCCCGCGCAGCTCCCCGTCCTCGCCTTCCTCTTCCTCCTGGTCCGGGTGCTCGTGCTCGGCGGCATGGTCCTCCTCTTCCTCTTCCTCGTCGGGGTGGGCGTGTTCCGTCACCTTGTTCTTCTGCGAGGGCGCGGCCTCGCGGTACCCGAGGGCGGTGAGCAGGGCCACTTCGAGCCGCTGTCTGACCACCTCCTCGTCAAGGTCGTCGACGAGGGCGGAGAACCCGGGGAGCTCCTCCCTCAGCTCCTCCACCATCCCGGCGGTCAGCGCGGGCAGTTCCCTGCGCACGACCCGGGTCCATTCGCCTCGGGGACGGGCCCAGATGCGGTTCAGAAGTTCGCACATTGTTACCTCGTTCATGCCGGGGTACGGCCTGCCCCGTGGGAGGGTGACAAGCCTGTCGAGGCAGCCTCCGTCCCCCCTCTGCGTCAGTGCGGACGGGGGAGTTGAGCACCTCGTACACCCTCCAGGAGAGTGCCATCCACTTGCAGTCCCGCGGCTTTGCCTGAGTTTTGCCGTCGGGGAGGTGTGGTGGCGGACAAGACGTCACTCCCGTTGCCACCGCACCGTTGGAAGGGAATCTTCCGGGGACGCCAGGTGTGACGATGCCACGCGCGCAAGAACTTGTCACGATTAGATAAATACTGTGGAGGCGTTGCGAAGGTCCACGATGCTTCTGCACTCCGGCCCCAGCTCCCCGGTCGGCGGGGTCTCATCTCCCGCCCGCCGCGGAGCAGTTCCGTCGACCACCCCGGGCGCCGAGTGCGCGTGGAGTGCCTCGGGCCTGGGCGTATGGGAGAACTACATGCCCCTGTCCCCAGCCCGTACGCCCCGCTCACACCGGGCGCGCAGCACCAGACGCCATGCCGGCGCGGCCGCTGCCGCGGCCGCCGGCCGGCGGGCCGTGCGGCGGCCGCCCCTGCTGTCCCCGGCCGGAGGCGTGCGTCCCGCCACCCTCGTCATCGCCGCCCTCACAGGCCTGCTCGCCCTGTCCGTGGCGGCCCGGGCGGGCGCCCTGAGCCACTTCTGGGACTTCCTCGACTTCGGGGCGGGCGTCCTCTCGCTCGTCTCGCTCACCTCCGCCGTCCTGTGGGGCCTCGCGGCCACGGACCGTACGGTGCTCACCTCCGGGCACCGGCTGGTCGCCCAGGCGGCGCACCGCGGGCTCGCCGTCGCGGGGCTGGGCTTCCTGCTCCTGCACATATGGGTCAAGGTCGCCGAGTCGCAGACGGGCATCACCTCCGCTTTCCTGCCCTTCACGGACCAGGACCAGCCGTTCCTCATCGGCCTCGGCACTCTGGCCGGATACGTATTCGTCTCCACGGCGATTTCCGGCGCCGTCCGCAGCGCCTTCGCCACCAAGGGCCGCTCCCTGTGGTGGCGGGCCCTGCACTTCGGGGCGTACCCCGCGTGGGGCGCCTCCCTGGTGCACGGGCTCAAGGCCGGCCGCCCCGCCAGCGCGTGGGTGACCGTCTCGTACGCCCTGTGCCTGCTCGGGGTGGCCGGCGTGCTCGCCGTACGGCTCCGGGCGAGGCTGCGCGCCGCGCCCGTACGGCCGGTGGCAGTGTCGGCGGCGACCCCTCAAGGCGCGCCGCCCCGGCCCAAGAGGGCGCCGCAGCGGTTCGTACGGCAGCCCGCGGAATGGGCCGCCGAGCGGCTGACGGCGCGGCTGGCCCGGCAGTCGGACCGGCGTTCGGTCGCCCCGCGGCCGGATCCGGCCGCGGCGCCGGTGGGCAGCCCCTTCGTGCCCTCCCCCCGGCAGGCCCTGGAGCCCACGACCGAGGTCTTCCCGCCGTACGGTGCGACGCCGTACGCGCCGCCGTACGGCAGTGGCCCGTACGGCGGCGGCGCGTACGGCACCGATACGTACGACACGGTGGTCATCCCCAGCGGCATCGCCGCCGGGCCCGGAACGGACCGGCCCGGCGGGTCGTTCGACGGGATGCGGGGCCGTCAGTGACCTCGATCACCGATCCCGCCCTCGGGTGCGTCGGCCAGCCCCGGCTGCTGGCCGGACTCGACGTGCTGCCCCGGCTCGACCGCGCCAACCACTCCGTGGTGCACGGCCCGATGCCGCAGTACACCGCGGGCGATCTCGTGGAGCTCGCCGAGGGCATCGACCTGCGGGGCCGCGGGGGAGCGGGCTTCCCGTTCGCCCGCAAGCTCAAAGCGGTCATCCGGTCCGCCCGGACCAAGGAGGGGCGCACCGCCGTCGTGGTGAACGGCACCGAGGGGGAGCCCAGCTGCCTCAAGGACGCCGCCATGCTGCTGCACTCCCCGCACCTGGTGCTGGACGGAGCCCTGTTGGCGGCCGACGCGATCGGCGCCGAGGAGGTCGCGATCGGAGTGACCAGGGACGACGTGGAGCAGTCCCTGCGGGCCGCCGTCGCCGAGCGCGGCGTGGCCGGCGGCCGGCTGCGCGTCGGCCGGCTTCCCGAGCGCTTCGTCTCGGGCGAGGGGACCTCCCTCGTGAACGGCCTCAACGGAGGGGCCGCGATCCCCAACGGGCAGAAGGTCCGCACCAGCGAGCGGGGCCTGAGCGGGCTGCCGACCCTGCTGTCCAACACCGAGACGTACGCCCAGCTCGCGGTCGCGGCCAGGATCGGGGTGACGGGATTCCGCTCGGTCGGCCTGGAGAGCGAACCGGGCACCGTCATGCTGACGATCAGCGGCTCGACGGTGGTCGAGGCGCCGCTCGGGACGTCCCTGGCGTACGTCCTGGAGCTGTGCGGCTCCTCCCCGGGCCAGGGCGTCCTGGTCGGCGGGTACCACGGCAAATGGCTGACGCCGGCGGCGGCCCGGACCGCCCTGCTCTCCCGGGAGTCGCTCTCCTCGCTCAAGGCCACGCTCGGGGCGGGGGCGGTCCTGCCGCTGCCCGAGGACACCTGCCCGGCCGGCGAAGTGGCCCGCGTGATGCGCTGGATGGCGGAGGAGACCGCCGGCCAGTGCGGTCCGTGCGTCAGGGGCCTGCCCTCGCTCGCCGATGCCGTGGAGGCGCTGGCGGCGGGGGGAGGCCGGCCGGCCCTGGAGGCGGTCGAGGCGCGGATGAGGGGGGTGCTGCGGCGCGGCGCGTGCAGCCACCCCGACGGCACCTCGGCGTTCATGGCCTCGGCACTCGCCGTCTTCCCCGACGAGATGCGCGACCACGCCCTGGGCAGCGGCTGCGGACGCCGCGTGCTCGGCGCGCTGCCCCTGCCCGAGGACGAGAACCCCGAACGGCTCGTCGTGGACTGGACGCTGTGCAAGGGCCACGGGCTCTGCGTGGACGTGCTGCCCGACGTGGTGAGGCTGGACCGGGACGGCTATCCGGCCGAGGCCGTCATGTCCGTCCCCGGAAGGTTGCGGCCGATGGCGCTCCGGGCGGTGCGGCGCTGCCCCGCGCTCGCGCTGCGCATTCAGGAATGAGCCGGCGGTAAACGGCTTCCGGTGACGGTAGTTCAAGGGTTAGCGCGATCTGATAAATTCCCGCTGATTCGAATTCGGTGAACCCGTCAGGCCTTATGAATAAGGCAGTAGACGAACCCCCCGGGTTCAACCCGAAGGAGTGATCGTGAACAAGACGCGTCGTATCTCAACGGTCGGATCGGTGGCCGCGGTTCTGCTGCTGGCGGCAGGATGCGGAAGCAGCGACAACGGCGCCGCGCGCACCACGAATTCCGTACAGCCGGCGGGGGCGGGCAAAGCCCTCGGAGGCGCGTACGACACGGGCTACGGAGCGGGCGGCTACGGGGCGGGCGCCGCCGGCGCCGGGTCGGGCTCGGACCTCGGATCGGGCTCCGGCAAGGCGGCGTCGGCCGGGCAACTGTCCGTACGCGACATCGCGAGCGTGGGCGGCGTGGTCACCGACAGCGCCGGGATGGCCCTCTACCGCTTCGACAAGGACACCGCGCAGCCGCCCAAGTCCAACTGCGACGGGGACTGCGCCACGGTGTGGCCGGCCGTCCCGGCGGACGACGCCTCGGCCGCCGCCGGCATCGACGCGGCCCTGATCGGCTCCGTCGACCGGACCGACGGCAGCAAGCAGCTGACGCTCGGCGGCTGGCCCGTCTACCGCTACGCGAAGGACACGAAGGCGGGCGAGGCGAAGGGCGAGGGCGTCGGCGGCACCTGGCACGCACTGGCACCGGACGGCAAGAAGGCGGTCGACAAGAAACAAAAGTCGGACGGCAATGCCGGCAGTGGAAACGGAATGGAAATGGGGGCGGGAGCCGCGGGCATGAACATGAAGTCGGGTGCGGAACTCTCCGTCGCCGACAATGAAAAGCTCGGCAAGATCCTGGTGGACGGCCAGTGGCGCACCCTCTACCGCTTCGACAAGGACAGCGCGTGGCCGATGAAGTTCGGCTGCCTCGGGGCCTGCCTGGACACGTGGAAGCCCGCCGCGGCCATCGACAAGGCGAAAGCCGAGGGTATTTCCGGCAAGCTGGTCGGATCGGTGAAGCGGCCCGACGGCAGCGAGCAGCTCACGATCGACTGCTGGCCGGTCTACACCTTCACCGGGGACACCGAACCGGGTCAGGCCAACGGGCACAACAAGCAGGGGCTCTGGTTCGCGGTCACCGCCGAGGGCAAGAAGGTCCCGCCGACGGCGTAGCGAGCCCGCCACCCCTCCCGATTCCGCCCCGGCCCCCGAACCCAGTGAGGCAGCCAGCCATGCCCCGTCCACCGCGTCTCGCCGCCACCGCCGCCGCCGCTGCCGCCGTGCTGCTCGCGACGCTGCTGTGCGGCGGCTGCGCCGCCCGGGTGGCGGCCGGTCGGGAACCGGACGGCGGCTCCTCCGCCCCGGCCCCCGCCTCGACCGCCCGACCCGCCCCGCTCCAGGAGATCGGCGCCGCCCTGGGCTGTACGCCCGAGACCACGGTCGACGCGGAAGAGCTCCGGGAAGGGGCGTGCGGGTCGGGCCGGACCGGCTTCCGGATGGCCACCTTCACCAGCGAGCAGGGCCGCCGGACCTGGCTGAACGAGGCCCAGATGTACGGCGGTACGTACCTCGTCGGCCCCACCTGGGTCATCACGGCGGCCTCCGCCGAAGCCCTGGCCGGCGCCCGCACCCGCCTCGGCGGAACCATCGAGACCGTTTCCGGCCACGGCGGCTCCCCCCAGGACATGCCCCACGACATGCCGCAGGGCATGCCCCACGACACGCCCCAGGACCCCACGCACGACGCCTCCCCCGGCCCCGGGCACGCCTCCCCCGGTCCCGACGCGTCCTGAGGAGGCGTCCGGCCCGGCACCGCGATCAAATTGCGGTGCCGGGCCGCCGCCGTGTCCCTACACTCGTTCCCATGCCGCCACGGGACGTGGTGCGCACTCAGTCGACGAGAGGGGAGCCGGGCCGTGTGTCACCGCATCGCCGTGCTCGCTCCCCGGTCCCGGTACGACGTGATCCTGGTGTCCCGGTCTCCCCGATGACGGCTGCGCGGCCGGCATCGGACATCCGCGACGACTGACACGACACCACACGAGACGGCACGACCTCCCTCCCGGTGCGTCCCCGTACGCCCGGGCGGGCACGGCCGTGGCCCCGTGCGCCCCGGCACACTCCGTGTGCCCCGGTATGTCGTCTTCCGTCCGGACATCGCGCCGCCCCCCTCTCGACCGACCGGAAAGACCCGGGCCATGCGCACCCACCCGCACACCTCGACCACCGTCCGCAACCTCGGCATCCTCGCGCACGTCGACGCCGGCAAGACCACCGTCACCGAGCGGATCCTCTACGCCACCGGGGCCACCCACAAACGCGGCGAGGTCCACAACGGCACGACCGTCACCGACTACGACCCCCAGGAGCGCGACCGCGGCATCACGATCTTCGCCGCCGCCGTGAGCTGCACCTGGGACGGCCACCACGTCAACCTGATCGACACACCCGGACACGTCGACTTCTCCGACGAGGTGGAGCGCTCGCTGCGCGTACTCGACGGCGCGGTCGCGGTGTTCGACGCCGTCGCGGGCGTCGAACCGCAGAGCGAATCGGTATGGCGGCAGGCCGACCGCCACGGCGTGCCGCGTCTGGTGTTCGTCAACAAGATGGACCGCGTCGGGGCCGACCTCGACCGGGCGGTCGCGTCCGTACAGGAGCGGCTGCACGTCGCCGCTCTGGTCGTCCAGCTGCCCATCGGGCAGGAGGCCGGCTTCCGCGGGACCGTGGACCTCGTACACATGCGTGCGCTGGTCTGGGGCGACGAACCGGACTCGTTCATCGTGGGGCCCGTACCCGAAGCCCTGTCCGAGGAGGCGCGCGTGCGCCGCCGGCTGCTGGAGGAGCGGGTGGCGGAACTCCATCCGGCCGCCCTGGAGGAGTACTGCGCCACCTCCGCGCTCTCCGCCGCCACGCTGACCGCCGCGCTGCGCGACCTGACGCGCGGCGGTGAGGGCGTCGTCGTGCTCTGCGGCTCGGCCTACCGCAACCGCGGCATCGAGCCGCTGCTGGACGCGGTCGTCTCCTACCTCCCCTCGCCGGCGGACATGCCGCCGGTACGGGGAACCCGGGGAGCGGCCGTGGAGGAACGGGCAGCCGACCCGGCTGCCCCGTTCGCCGCGCTCGCCTTCAAGGTGAACGCGACGGCGACCGGCCGCCTGACCTGCCTGCGGATCTATTCGGGAACGATGAGGAAGGGGGACATCGTGCTGGACGCGGGCACCGGACGCACCGAGCGCATCGGACGGATCCTGCGCGTCCAGGCGGACCGGCACGCCGAGACGGACCGGGCCGTGGCCGGGGACATCGTCGCCGTCGTCGGACTCAAGGGCACCCGCGCCGGGTCCACGCTGTGCGCCCCCGAGGCACCGCTGGTCCTCGAACCGCCCAAGGCCGCCGCACCCGTGGTGTCCGTGGCGGTCGAGGCGGGCGGCAGTGCCGAGACGGGCCGGCTGTCCGCGGCGCTGGCCCGGCTGGTCGAGGAGGATCCGTCGCTGGTCGTGCGCACCGACACCGAGACGGGCCAGACGGTCCTGTCGGGGATGGGCGAGCTGCACCTGGAGGTGGCGGTGGAGAAGATCCGCCGCGACCACGGGCTGCGGATCGCGGTGGGCCGCCCCAAGGTGGCGTACCGGGAGACCGTCGTGCGCGGGGTGACGGGTCTCGTGTACCGGCACGTGAAACAGGACGGCGGCGCGGGCCAGTTCGCCCACGTGGTCCTCGACGTCGAGCCGTTGGCGGCGGAGGCGGAACAGGCCGGCGAAGGCGTCTTCGAGTTCCGGTCGGCCGTGGTCGGCGGCCGGGTGCCCCCGGAGTACGCCCGCGCCGTGGAGGCGGGCTGCCGGGACGCGCTCGCCGAGGGCCCCCTCGGCGGTCATCCGGTGACCGGGCTGCGCGTGACGCTGACCGACGGGGCCACGCACTCCAAGGACTCCTCGGAGATGGCGTTCCGGGCCGCGGGCAGGTTCGCGCTGCGCGAGGCCCTGCGCGCCGCCGCGATGGAGGTCCTGGAACCGGTGGCCGAGGTCGTGGTGACCGTACCCGACGACGCCGTCGGCGGGGTGCTGGGCGACCTCGCGGCCCGGCGCGGGCGGGTCTCCGGCTCGGCCGCGCGGGCCGGCACCACGGCGGTCACCGCCACCGTGCCGCTGGCCGAGCTCTTCGGCTACGCGTCCCGGCTGCGCGGCCGCACCCAGGGCCGGGGCACGTTCACGGCCCGGCCCACGGGCTACGCCCTCGTACCGGAGGCGGCGTACCGGCAGGCCCTGGCCGGCTAGTCCGTGTCCCTGGGATCACGGCGGGACGGCGGGCCCTGGGCGTTCCGGGCCCAGCCCTTCCCGGAGGAGGCTCCGGTCTCCTCCGGGAACCCCTCGGGGAAGGGCTGTTCGGCCCAGATGGTCTTGCCGCGGGCGTGGTAGCGGGTGCCCCACAGCTGGGCCAGCTGCGCCACCATGAACAGCCCGCGCCCGCCCTCGTCGGTCTCCTCCGCGCGCCGTACGTGCGGGGAGGTGCTGCTGCCGTCCGAGACCTCGCAGATCAGCTCGCGGTCGCGGATCATCCGCAGCTGGATCGGCTCGCTGCCGTACCGGATGGCGTTGGTGACCAGTTCGCTGACCACCAGCTCCGTGGTGAACTCCAGCTCCGCCAGCCCCCATACGGCCAGCTGGCGCGTGGCGAGCGTACGGGCGCGGGCCACCACCTCGGGCTCCGCGGGCAGCTCCCATGTGACGTGGTGCTCGGCCGGCAGCTCGTGCAGGCGCACCATGAGCACCGCCACGTCGTTCTGCGGCAGCACCGGGAGCAGCCGGCCGATCAGTGCGTCGCAGGCCTGGTCGAGTCCGTCCGGCGGGGTGGGCGCGAGGTCACAGAGCGCCTCCGGGAGCCGTTCGAGGCCGAGGTCCACCTCCCGGTCGGGGGCCGCGACCAGGCCGTGGCTGTAGAGCACCAGCACGTCTCCGTCGTTCAGCGTCAACTCGGCGCCCTCGAAAGGCGATCCGCCGAGGCCGAGCGGCGGACCGGCGGGCAGCGGCACGATGGCCGGCCGCCCGCCCACCGGCGCCAGCACGGGCGCCGGGTGGCCGGCGCGGGCGACCGCCAGCTGCCGCTTGATCGGGTCGAAGACGGCGTACACGCAGGTCGTCCCGGCCGCGCCGCCCGTACGCCGCCCGCCGGCCCCCTCGTCGCCGTGCTCGTCCACGAACCGGTGGATCTGGTCGTCCATGTACGAGAGCAGCTCGTCGGGGGAGAGGTCGAGGTCCGCGAGGGTCCGCACCGCCGTCCGCAGCCCGCCCATGGTCACGGCGGCGTTCAGGCCGTGCCCGTGGGCGTCGCCCACCACCAGCGCGACCCGCGCCCCCGACAGCGGGATCACGTCGTACCAGGCCCCGCCCAGCTCCGCCTGACCGTGCGCGGGCAGGTAGCGGGTCACTGCCTCCAACGCGCCCAGCACCGGCAGCCGTTGGGGCAGCAGACTGCGCCGCAGGGCCAGGGCGGCCGTCCGCTCGCGCGTGTAGCGGCTCGCGTTGTCGACGCACACGGCCGCGCGGGCCGAGATCTCCTCGGCCAGCAGCACGTCGTCCGGCTCGAACCCGTGGGCGCGGGAGTGGCGGACGAAGACGGCGGCGCCGAGCACCGCGCCGCGGGCGGACATCGGTACGAGCAGCCAGGAGTGCACCCCGTACGCACGGACCCGCTCGGCCTGCGCCGGGTCGACGGGGGCGAGCTCCGCGATCAGCTCCTCCCCGTTCAGCAGCAGCGGCTCGCCGCTGGCCATGGCCCGGGTGAACAGGGAACCCGGCCCGGTGGTGAAGGGGTCGGGATCGCCCGTCGCGACCGCCGCCTTCACCTCCGTCCCGGGTACGGAGGAGGTCGCCGCACGCAGCAGGGTCACGCTCTCGCCCACCGTCCCGACGAGCGGTTCCTCGCCGCCGAAGACCGCGGCGGGCAGGTCGACGTAGGCGTGGTCGGCGAACTCCGGCACGGCCACCTCCACGAGCTCCTGGGCGGTGCGCAGCACGTCCAAGGTGGTGCCGATGCGCGTGCTCGCGTCGTTCACCAGCGCCAACCGCTCGCGCGCCCGCGCCCGTTCGGTGACGTCGGCCACGGTGTGCGCGAGGGCGATCAGCTCGCCGGAGCTGCTGCGCAGCGGGAGGATGGTCTCCGACCAGACGTGCTGCCGGTCGGGATCGCCGCGCAGCAGGCCCCGTACCTCGGTCTGCACCAAGGCCTCACCGGTCTCCAGGACATGGCGCTGGCGTGCTTCGAGGGCCGCCATGTCCAGCAGGTCGGGCGGGGCCACCTCGGACATCGTGCGCCCGACGAAGTCGTCGTTCGCGAAGCCCGCGCCGCGCCGCAGGGCGTCGTTCTGCGCGATGAAGCGCAGCTGCGTGTCGAAGACGTCGATGAGGAAAGGGGACTCGGTGAACAGCCCCCTGATCAGGGCCTCGCTGAGCTCGCGCCGCCGCGTGGCGTCGATGTCGGTCGCCTGGACCAGCCACTGGCGCTCCCCGGCCGTGGACGTCATGGGCCGCGCGTGGAGGGCCACCTCCACCCGGCGCCCGCTGCGGTGCCGCAGCGCCGCGTGCCCCGGTTCGGAGCGCGCGATCAGCAGATCGGCCCCGCGCAGCCCGTGCACCTCCCGGGCGGTGTAGCCCAGCAGCCGCTCGGCCCCCGGCCCCCACCCGATGACCACCCCGTGGGCGTCGAGCAGGGCGTACGTCTCCTCACCCGGTTCCGCAACCACGCCGGAGGCATCGTGGAACACCGGGTCGTGCATCACTGCGCCCCACTTCCCGATCCGCGGAACGACTCACTGCGTACTGCTCCGATTATCGCTCTGAGTCACTACAGGTGCAGCCTGGGTCGATCCCGGCCGCCCCCCGGACGGGTTGCCGTGCCGCAGCCCGCGATCCGGTGCAGGCCTTCACGCGTTCAGGCCTTCGGCACGGTGTCGACGTACGTGGTGCCCGCGCTGTAGAAGGCGTCCACCGCCTTTTGGACATCCGCCGGAGAGACCACCTCGCCGGCCTTGTAGTAGACCCAGTTCACCTTCATGTCCCAGGTGCGCGCAGCGCCGGAGCCGGGGGTGTCGACGAACCAGTTGCTGAAGTGGACGTCCATCTTCTCGCGCGGGACGTACTTGCCGGAGCTGGTGAACAGTTCCTTGCCGTCGAGGGAGTAGGTGACCGTTCCGTTCATGGCGGTGACCACCAGGACGTGCCAGCCCTCGGCGTGCTGCTTGAGCGTGTGATTGACCCGGTCCGGCGGATCGGCCCGGTACCAGCTGACGGTGTCGAGGCGCGGACCCGCCGTACCCCAGCCGCCGTTCGGCAGGTACTCGAAGTCGAGCTCGCTGTAGTCGGCCGAGCTGTCCGAGGGGGAGATCGGGAAGAAGGCCTGGACGACATGGTCGCCGTTGCGGCCTGTCGCGGGCTTGTCGCTGAAGTGGACCCGGGCGGCGAACGTCCCCGTGAAGAGGTTCTTGCCGGTGCCCTGCACCTCGACCTGCCTGGTGCCCTGCTTCGTGCCGTCGGTGGAGGCCTGCAGGCGCAGCACCTTGCCCCCCTGGGCGGTCGCGTGGGAGAGGAATCCGGCGCCGGCGGCTGACCAGCTGTCCTGGATTCCGGGGCCACCCGCGCCGGTACGCACCTCCCAGCCGTGGGCGGCGAGTGCGGGGTCGTCAGGGCCGCTGTAGTGGAAACTGTCGAACAGGGTTCCCGGCGGACCGGACTGAGTCGGCGATGCGCTGGGGGCGGGCGCGGCGTCGTCGTTGCCCGGCCCACCGGAACACGCGGCGAGCAGGCACAGGAGTGCGGGCAGCGTGAGCGCGGTCCAGCTGCGGCGGGGGGTGCGGCGGGGCTGGCTCACACGGGCTCCTCGGGGCGTAGGGGCGGTACCTGGACGCGCCCTCGGCAGGGGGATCGTCACCGGCCGAACCGATGAGGGCGTCATCCTAAGGCGCGCATCGGTGGTGCCGACGACCGCTCGGGCGGCCACGTGCGGCGGTGCGGGTCGGCGCCGTCGGAGCCCGGCGATGGGGCCGAACCTACTAACCGGTACAACATATTCCGTTTCGATCTGATCACAGGCCCCGGGTGGATCAGGTCATATGCCGGCATCGGACCCGAGTGGCTCCGATCCGGTGGACTGGCGTTCGCCCTGCGATCGCGCGGTCTCCGTACCCTGCAATGAAAGGCCTCGCAAGGTGCGCCCAGCCAGGTGCGCCCAGCCATCACGTCCGTCCAGCGCGGATCGGAACACCAGACCCGTGCCGGAACGTCCGAGCCGGCCTTCGAGGAACCACTCCCCGTGCCGGTGTTCGTCGACCACTCAGGTCTGCGCGGCCGTCTGCTGCGGGGCTTCGGCTGGCCCGTCTCCGTGATCGGCGCGATTTTGGCGGTCGCCATGGGCAGCAGCCTGATCGGCGTGCAGGCGGACGCCCCGGCCATGGGCATACCCGTGCAGCCCGCGCGGCCGGCGGTACCCCCGCCGACCGCCTCGCCCCCGTCGGCCGTGATCTCCGCGCCGTCCTCACCCCGGGCGGTCGCGCGGTCCGCCACTGCGGGGCCGGGGACGGCCTCGGCCTCCAAGGCCCCGGCCATCCCGTCGAAGACCGCGGCCGCCCCGTCGAAGGCAGCCGCCACCGCGCCGAAACCCGGGGCCACCGCGCAGCGCGGGGCGAAGCTTTCCGGCCGGCCGTCGAAGCAGCCCTGATCACCAGTACCACCGTCTCCAGGAGCGCCCTTGTCCCGCCACCAGCGCCGCCGGCAGTCCCTGCTGAGGCCGCGCCGACTGGCCGCGCCGCCGCTGCGCTTCTTCATGCCGCTGTCCCTGCTGGCCTGCCTGCTCGCCCTGCTCGTCCTGCGGGGCCTCGCCACCAACGAGGCCTTCCACGACTCCCGCATAGCGATCTCGGTGGACAAGACGACCGTGCCGACCGAACTGCTCAAGGGCGGCCCGGTCATCGACGCCCGCGGTGCCAGGAACGAGCACCCCGTCAGCTACCACATCCCCGACCGCACCGCCGTTCTGAGCTTCGACGACGGCCCCTCGCCCCAGTGGACTCCGAAGATCCTCGAGGTGCTCGCGGCCCGCGACATCCACGCGGACTTCTTCGTGACCGGCGCGATGACCACGCGCAACCCGGGGCTGATCCGGCAGATCGTCGCGGGCGGCCACGAACTCGGCGTGCACACCTTCACCCACCCCGACCTGGCCTACCAGTCCCACGCCCGCACCAGCTGGGAGCTGGCGCAGACGCAGCTGGCGCTGGCCGGCGTGGCGGGCGTCCACAGCGCGTTGTTCCGGCCGCCGTACTCCTCCGACGCCTCCGCGATGGACGACTGGAACTACCCGGTGATCAAGTACGTGGGGGCGCGCGGCTACCTCACCGCGTTCATCGACTGCGACACGGACGACTGGAAGCGCCCCGGCGTGAACGAGATCGTCAAGGCGGCGATGCCGGCCAAGCCCGGGGCGGGCGCGCTGATCCTGCTGCACGACGCGGGTGGCGACCGTACCCAGACCGTCGCCGCGCTCGTGCAGATCACCGACAGACTGCAGGCCCAGGGCTACCGCTTCACCACCATTTCCCAGGCGCTCGGCGCCTCCGGCGCGACCGTTCCGGTGCACGGTTTCCAGCTGTGGGCAGGCAAGGGGTTCATCTGGGCCACCCAGGTCGCCGTGCACACCCTGCCGGTGCTGGTCGGGCTGCTGGCGCTCGTCGGCTTCCTCAACTTCGGACGGTTCGCGCTGATGCTCGTCCTCGCGCCGATCCACGCCCGGCGCTCCACACGACGGGACGCCTGGGGACCGCCGGTCACCGCGCCGGTCACCGTGCTCGTCCCGGCCTACAACGAACGCGAGTGCATAGCCAACACCCTCCACTCCCTGGCGGCCGGTGAGCATCCGATCGAGGTGATCGTCATCGACGACGGCTCCACGGACGGCACCGCGGACATCGTCGAGGAGATGGACCTGCCGTTCGTCCGGCTGATCCGCCAGGTCAACGGAGGCAAGTCCAGCGCGCTCAACACCGGCATAGCGGCCGCCTCGTACGACATCATCGTGATGATGGACGGCGACACCGTCTTCGAGCCGTCCACCGTGCGCGAGCTGGTCCAGCCCTTCGGTGATCCGTCGATCGGAGCGGTCGCGGGCAACGCCAAGGTCGGCAACCGCGAGAGCCTGATCGGGGCCTGGCAGCACATCGAGTACGTCCTCGGGCACAACCTCGACCGCCGGATGTACGACATGCTGGGCGTCATCCCGACCATCCCCGGCGCCGTCGGCGCGTTCCGCAAGGAAGCCCTGCGGCGGGTCGGCGGAATGAGCGACGAGACCCTCGCCGAGGACACCGACATCACCATCGCGGTACTGTGCGACGGCTGGCGGATCGTCTACGCCGAACACGCCCGTGCCTGGACCGAGGCGCCCGCCAGCCTGCAGCAGCTCTGGTCCCAGCGGTACCGCTGGAGCTACGGCAGCATGCAGGCGATGTGGAAGCACCGGCGCGCCGTGACCGCCCGCGGCCCGGCCGGGCGCTTCGGCCGGCTCGGACTGCCGCTCATCGTCCTGTTCGGCGTGATCGCCCCGCTGCTGGCGCCGCTGGTCGACCTGTTCCTGCTGTACGGCGTGCTGTTCGGGGACGCTCCGGTCACGCTCACCAGCTGGGGCGGCTTCATCCTGCTCCAGGCAGCACTGTCCTGGTACGCCTTCCGGCTCGACCGCGAGAAGCCGTGGCACCTGATCAGCCTGCCGATCCAGCAACTGGTCTACCGGCAGCTGATGTACATCGTCCTGCTGCAGTCCGCGATCACGGCGATGACCGGCGGCCGACTGCGCTGGCAGAAGCTCCGGCGCACCGGCGAGGTCGGCGTACCGCTGGAGGCCGCACCGTGACCGTATCCTTCGACCCCGGCCGTTCCCGGGACACCATGCAGTTGAGGGTCCCGGCCGCGCTGCGCGCCGAAGCGGCGCAGTGGCAGGAGCCGGAGCCGGAGCCGGAGCCGTCCCCGGCCGGGCGCGGGGGCGCCCGGGACCGCTACCTCGACCTGCTGCGCGCTCTGGCACTGGGCCGCGTGGTGCTCTACCACAACTTCGGCTGGTTCTGGCTGCCGCTCGTCTTCCCGTCGATGGGCGTGATGTTCGCCCTGGCCGGATCGCTGATGGCCCGCTCGCTCGGCCGTCCCGCGCTCGGCGTGATCCGCGGCCGGCTGCGTCGGCTGCTGCCGCCGATGCGGCTCTTCGGCGCCCTCGTGATCGTCCTCCAGATCCTCGACGGCTGGGGACCCCGGTCCGACGGCCACCCCATCTGGTGGTGGTCCGAGCTGGCCTTCTGGATCCTGCCGCTGAGCACACCGCCGTACGCGGAAGGGCTGACCGGCTTCCACCACGTGGAACCGGGCTGGGCCGCGCAGATCGTCGTCCCGCTCTGGTACCTGCGGGCCTACCTCTGGTACGTCCTGCTCTCCCCGCTGCTGCTGCGGGCCCTGCGGCGCTTTCCGGTGGTGACGCTGTCCGCTCCGCTGGTGATGGTCGTCGTCCGGAACGTGTTCTTCGCCGACCAGGACTTCGTCTATGGCCGTGTCTGGGAGACCGCCAACGACTTCGCCACCTTCGGCGCCTGCTGGATCCTCGGCATGGCCCACCAGGAAGGCCTGCTCAAGAAGATCCCGCAGTACGTGCTGCCGTCCGTCGCGCCGCTGATCATGGTGGCCGGCTTCTGGTACCTGCAGACCCGTCCGGTCGATCCGACCGTGACGACGGACATCGAAGCCTGGCCGATCGCCCAGGCCTTGTGGTCCTTCGGTTTCGTCGCCATCCTGCTCCACGCCGCCCCGTCCTGGGAGCGGTGGCCCAAGCCGCTGGAACGCTGGAACGGCCTGATCAGCCTGCTCAACGCACGCGCCGTCAGCGTCTACCTCTGGCACCAGGCGGCCCTGGTGGTCGCCGTCCCGCTGATCGACCCGTTGTGGAGCGTCCCCTTCTTCTACCACCACCTCCAATGGCTGCTGACCAGCCAGTGGTTCACGCTGGCGGTGGCGATCCCGCTGCTCGGGCTGCTGGTACTGGCCTTCGGCTGGGTCGAGGACGTGGCTGCCCGACGCCCGCCGCGCCTCGTGCCGTACCCCCGCCGCCGGGGCCGCCGCCGAGCCGCCGACTGACCGGACCCGCGCCGGCCGATCGCTGCGGCCGCATGAGCTGCACGTGGACGGTGCTCATGGCTGCACATGGCGGCAACGCGAGGACTGCTCATGGCCTGCCCTGCCACCCGCAAATGGGCGGACCGGGCCGAGATCTGCCTCGGCGTGACGGTTCTCACCTTCAGGCTGGGCAGGTTCAGTGGATTCGACACCCGCCCCACCCTGCCCTGCGTGCAAGCACGCGCTGGGCGGACCGATGTGGTCGGCATCGGTGCCTCCCCACACTCCGAACGGCCTGTCCGAAGGGGCGCCCGGACGGCAGGGCCATGACAGCCCGGTCCCGCGGATGTGCAGGCCAGGAGCCTTCTCGTTCGAGGCAGTCGATTTTCCTTGAGCCCTCCGAATCCGACGCCTCGCCGGTGTAGAGTGCAGGACGCCCTTGACCTGCAGAAAGCCGGCAGGGAGCCGTCTTACAGGAGTTCGACATGCTGCGCACCATGTTCAAGTCCAAGATCCACCGGGCCACCGTCACCCAGGCCGATCTGCATTACGTCGGGTCCGTGACCGTCGACGCCGATCTGCTCGACGCGGCGGATCTGCTGCCCGGGGAGCTCGTCCACATCGTTGACATCACCAACGGGGCGCGCCTGGAGACCTACGTCATCGAAGGCGAGCGCGGTTCCGGGGTCATCGGGATCAACGGCGCCGCCGCACATCTCGTGCACCCCGGGGACCTCGTCATCCTCATCAGCTACGCCCAGGTCGAGGACGCCGAGGCCCGGGCGTTGAAGCCGCGCGTCGTCCACGTCGACGCCGACAACCGCATCATCGAACTGGGCGCGGATCCGTCCGCCCCGGTACCGGGAACGGACCAGGAGCGCAGCCCCCACGCGGTGGCTGTCTGACAGGGGAGCCGGGGACCATGTCGCAGACCGAGGCCGGGGCCATCGAGTTCAAGGACGACCGCGAGGCGGGGCGGCTGCTCGCCGTAGAGGCCGGTGAGGTGGTCGGGCTCATCGCGTACTTCGTGCTCGACGCGCGGCCCCACGCGCTCGTGGCGGTGCACACCGTCGTCGAGCCAGGGCACGAGGGGCGGCGCATCGCCGGGGACCTGGTGAAGTCCTTCTACGGGATCGCCGCCGCCGAGGGGGTACCCGTGGTTCCGCTCTGCCCGTACGCGGCCGCCTGGGCCGGCCGCCACCCCGAGCCGGCGCCCGAGGCGCCGGCCGAGGTGGTCGAGGCGGCCAAGGCCCAGCTGGCGGCCAGCCCCGACCTGTGGTGACGCGCCTGACCCTCCTGCACACCTCGCCGGTCCACGTGCCGGTGTTCGACGCGCTGCGGGACCGGGACCACCCCGAGGCCGTACTGCGCCACCTCGTGGCGCCGGAGCTGCTCGACCGGGCCCGTGCCCAGGGCCCGGACGCGGCGGCTCCGGGGCTTCGGGCCCTGCTGGCCGGCTCCGTCGGCCCGGTCCTCGTGACCTGCTCCACCATCGGCGCCGTCGCGGAGTCCCTGGCCCCGGAGCTCGGCGTCCCCATCCTGCGGGTGGACCGGCCGATGGCCGCGCTGGCCGTCCGTACGGGCCCGCGCATCGCGGTGCTCGCCACCGTGGAGTCCACGCTGGCCCCGACGGTCGCCCTGCTGGGGGAGGAGGCCGACCGGGCCGGCCGCCCGGTGTCGGTCACCACGCACCTGATCGCGGAGGCCTGGTCCCGCTTCGAGGCCGGCGACACGGAGGGCTACCTCGCCCTGGTGGCCGCGGCGGCGGACAGCGTCACGGAGGCCGACGTCATGGTCCTGGCCCAGGCCTCGATGGCCGGTGCCGCCCTCCTGACCAGGACGTCCACCCCCCTCCTGGCCAGCCCGCCCCACGGCCTGGCCGCGGCCGTCCACGCGGCCCGGCAGGGCACCGTTCGTCCGTGACCCCGGGGGCGTCGACCGGCCCCCGCACGGGGTGGACCGGGGGGCGTACCCGGGCGGATGCGGGGAAGGTGGGAGGCATGGTACGAAACGCAGAGATGACCGAGCCGCCCGTGCCCGAGCCGGATCCGGTCCCGCCACCGCCCGCTCCCGGCCCCGGTCCCTTCCCGGATCCCGAGCCGATTCCGCGGCCGGCGCCGCCCGTACCGGGGCCGGTGCCCGAGCCTGATCCGATCCCGCCGCCGCCTGGACCTGCGCCGATCCCGCAGCCCGGACCCCTGAGCCGAAGCTAGGGAGTGTCCGCGAAGTCCCGCCCGACCCGTGGCGTCCGGTGCGGCCCTCGCCGTACCGGACGCCCCGGGCCGCCGCGCGGGCGGGCGGCCGTGGCCCTCGGATACCTCTAGACGAGTAAGTCCGAAGTGCTCGGGTCAGTGGTCGTAGGCGATCAGCGAGCGGGTGGTGGGTGTTCCCGTGTGCCGGTTGTGCCA
>NZ_LFML01000153.1 GCF_001044425.1 Streptomyces roseus | reverse complement strand
TCGTGACTGCGTGCCTTTTGAAGAATGAGCCTGCGAGTTAGCGGTGTGTAGCGAGGTTAACCCGTGTGGGGAAGCCGTAGCGAAAGCGAGTCCGAATAGGGCGTTTGAGTTGCACGCTCTAGACCCGAAGCGGAGTGATCTAGCCATGGGCAGGTTGAAGCGGAGGTAAGACTTCGTGGAGGACCGAACCCACCAGGGTTGAAAACCTGGGGGATGACCTGTGGTTAGGGGTGAAAGGCCAATCAAACTCCGTGATAGCTGGTTCTCCCCGAAATGCATTTAGGTGCAGCGTCGTGTGTTTCTTGCCGGAGGTAGAGCACTGGATAGGCGATGGGCCCTACCGGGTTACTGACCTTAGCCAAACTCCGAATGCCGGTAAGTGAGAGCACGGCAGTGAGACTGTGGGGGATAAGCTCCATGGTCGAGAGGGAAACAGCCCAGAGCATCGACTAAGGCCCCTAAGCGTACGCTAAGTGGGAAAGGATGTGGAGTCGCAGAGACAACCAGGAGGTTGGCTTAGAAGCAGCCACCCTTGAAAGAGTGCGTAATAGCTCACTGGTCAAGTGATTCCGCGCCGACAATGTAGCGGGGCTCAAGCGTACCGCCGAAGTCGTGTCATTGCAGCAATA
>NZ_LFML01000152.1 GCF_001044425.1 Streptomyces roseus | reverse complement strand
GGGACGCTGTTGGCTAACTCCGCCCCGCTGGATCTGATCCGGCGGGGCGGAGTGCTGCGTAGGGGCTGATGCGGGTGGGTGCTCGGCGCTGTCCTGTGAGATGAGCGTTGATGCGGGCGAGGTTGATGGCCGCGCCGGTGAGCTGGTGCTGGAGGCTGGTCTTGGCCAGGCCCCGGTAGCGGGACCTACGCAGGCCGCACCGTTGAATCCCCTGGGAGATGGTGCCCTCGACGCCAGCACGGATCTGGTAGCGCTCCTTCCACTGATCAGTCTTCTGCTCTTGCCGTGCGGTGTGGAGAGCGTGGTGCTCGTCGCGGTGCCGCAGGCGCAGTTCGCGCCGCGGGGCGATCTCAGAGTTGGTGCACTCCCGCCGCACGGGGCAAGGCCGGCAATCGCGGGCGGAGAACAGCACTCGGACCACTGGCAGGCCGTTCTGTGAGAGGCGGCTGCTCCAGTTGGTGCTGGTCTTCCCGCCAGGGCAAGCCACCTTCTGAAGGTCCCAGTCGATTGTGAAGACCTCCTGCCCGTAGCCGCCCGGGTCGCCGGCCCGATCGTTGGTGCTCGCCTTCACCGGCCCTTGGAGCGCGATGCCGTGCTCCTGGCTGGCGGCGACGAGGGTTCCGGCCGTGGCGTATCCGGCATCCACCCAGTGTTCGCCGGGCAGGCAGTTCCGCTGGGCGAGGTCGTCATGGATGGGCCCGACCATCTGGCTGTCGGCGACGGTGGCCATGGTGGTGGCGACGTTCGTGATCAGGTTTGGGCTGCCAGGCTCACAGGTTTCGGTGAGGTGGACCTTGTATCCGTCCCAGAGGATGTCGCGTTTCCCGCAGGCCCTGGCCTCGATGTCATAGGGGGTGACCAGGCGTAACGCGCCCGGCGGGCGGTCTTTTGGGTCCCGCCGGCGCACCTCGCCGTCAACGAAATGAAAGTGCTGGACCCAGACCTGGCGGAGGATCTCCACTTCTGGAACGCCGGCCAGCCCCTGCGGGGCCGCGGGCGAGAAGACCGCCGTCAGCAACCGCAGGCCATCGTCACCAATTCGCTGTCCGGCCGCATCCCGCTTCACGCGGGCCTGGGGAAACCGGGAGTCCTCGGCCCGGCTGGCGTAGTGCCTGAACCACTCCGCGTCGCTGACTTCCCTCACCCAGTCGGGGGCGGTTCCGGCCAGCGCGTTCAGCGCGGACCTCAGTGTCTCGGTGACCATCTCCAGCCAGTTCAGCGCTCGCGCTGAGGTCTCCACATGGGTTGAGTCGGTGCGTGCCCGGCCTGCGGTTTTCAGCAGCCCCTTTTCGCGAGACGTGGCCAGGATCCCGTCCAACACCCGACGCCCGGCATCCGCGCCGACCAGCCGGTCACGAAACTCCGACAGCACCGAGAAGTCGAATCCGGGATCGCCGAGGTCGAGGCCGAGTGCGTACTTGAAGTCGATCCTGGCCCGCACCGCCTCCGCGGCCTGCCGGTCGGTGAGCCCCTCCACGAACTGCAACACCAAAACGAGCGCGAGGCGGCCCGGAGACCAGGCCGGCTTCCCCCGAGCGGGGAACAGGTCGGCGAACTCCTCGTCTCGGAACAGCACCCCCAGCTCGTCCCGGAGGCGGATCGCCAGACTCCCCTTCGGGAAAGCCGCCCGCGCCACACGCACCGTCTCAGCCGGGATCTCCCCGAACCCGTCCGGCCGCATCGACATCGACACCCACCCCACACACGAAAAACGTCGGTCCCCGAGACCAACCAGGTCTCGGGGACCGACGTCACGCTAGAGCGGCCCGCAATTCGCCAACAGCGTCCC
>NZ_LFML01000151.1 GCF_001044425.1 Streptomyces roseus | reverse complement strand
GGCGGGCTCCAGTCCGGCCGGCAGGCGCAGGGTGACCCGCATGCCGGTCGAGGAACCGCGTACGCGGCGGACCTTCGGCGGTACGGGCTGGACGTCGCTGCGGCGGGCGACGTTGCGGATCAGGAACGCCCTCAGGCGGGACGGCTGGACCGTCAGCCCGCACACGTCCATCGTGGCCCGGTACGTCACCGCAAACCGGACCCGCGCCACGGGCAGACCGGCCACGGCCCAGAACACGCGCGGCGCGCGGACCTTCGCGTATCCGAGACCACCGCCCGCACCGGCCAGGGGGAGGCCTACCTCCCATAACGTCGACAGGTCGGTCATGGTCAGACCCCGACCGAAGTGAGGGCGACGGCGCGGAACGAGATGCCGTGCCGGGTCTGGCCGTTGAACGTGTTCTCCCAGTCCCGCGCCTTCAGGCCGATCACCGACACCGTCATGCCCGGCGTCAGGCCAGCGGGGAGACCGGTCTCCGGAACGGTCACCTGGTAGAGGTTGCCCTCCCCCTCGTCCGAGATCAGCAGGCCCACCGTGGACAGCGGAG
>NZ_LFML01000017.1 GCF_001044425.1 Streptomyces roseus | reverse complement strand
CGGCTGCACGCGAGCGGCCAGGACCCGGCGGCCCTCGCCGCCGCCGACGCCTGCGCCGCGCGGATCTGCGAGCTCCAGGGCGACGGCGCCCAGCACCAGAAGGACTTCCCACAGGGACAGCGGCACGTACGCGTTCATCGCATTCACGTCGTCATCGTCGGGCGCCCGCGCCGGCCACGGCGTCCCCCTCGGGTCTGGTGCACCCTGCGACCTGAGTCGCACCCGGCGCCGACGGGCCGGTGCCCACGGGCCGATGGGCCGACCGGTGGACCGGGCGGCCGCGGGGAACATACGGGGCAGTTCGATCGTCTACAGTGCCGGGCACCGTCCATGACCTGTGGCCGGTCGCCGGTCGGGTGTCCTCCTCGGCTCCCGTCCCCTCACCGTACGGGAGTTGCTCCGCATGGCCCCCTTCCCTCTCCCGCTCGCGGCGGCGGCGCAGGGGCCCGGCCCCCAGGCCGTCAACCTGCTGGACGCCGGTTCCCTCCTCGCCGCGTTCGGAACGCTCGGCATCGCCGTCGTCCTGTTCGCCGAGACCGGCCTCCTCATCGGCTTCTTCCTCCCCGGCGACTCGCTCCTCTTCACGGCCGGCCTGTTCTGCGTACCGGGAGCGCACGGCCCCGTACACCTCTCGCTTCCCCTCGTCCTCGGCTCGGCGTCGGCCGGAGCCCTGCTCGGGGCACAGGTCGGCTACCTCATCGGCCGGCGCGGCGGACGGGCCCTGCTGGCGCGCAGCCGCAGCCGCAAACTCCACGAGGGCGCCGAACGGGCCGAGGAACTCCTCGACCGCTACGGGCACGCCAAGGCCATCGTGCTCGCCCGCTTCGTCCCCATCGTGCGCACCGTGCTGAACCCGCTCGCCGGAGCCCTCGACGTACCCGCCCGCGTCTTCACCCTGTGGCAGATCGTCGGAGGCCTCGTGTGGACGGTGGGTCTCGTCCTCGCCGGATACGCGCTCGGCTCCTCGGTACCCGACGTCGACCGCTACCTGCTGCCGATCGTCGCCCTCGTCGTCCTGGTCTCCCTCACCCCGCTCGCCGTCGAGATGATCCGCAGGAAGGGCAGCCGCACCCCGAACGAAGGCTCGCGTTGATCCGACGGGCGGTGGCCGCAGGGCTGTGTGCGGGCCTGTTCGGCCTGCTCACCGCCCTGGTCGCGGCCCGGCACGGCGCCCCGTTCGGTTTCGACGAGGAGGTGCACCGCTGGTCCGTGCAGCACCGCCCCTGCGTGGCGGTCGCCCTCGCGCGGGGCATCACGGCGACCGGCAGCGGGCCCGTCCCGTACGGGTGCGCCATCGCCGCCGGGCTCATCGCGGGACGGGGGAGGAACGGCCGGATGGCGGCGGTCGCGTGCGCGCTGGGCTTCCTGCTGCTCGCCCAAGGGGTGCGCTACCTCGTCATGTACGAAGTGGCGCGGCCGCGTCCGCCCGTGGCCGACTGGGCCGCGCTCGCGACGGGTTTCGCCTACCCCTCCGGCCACGCCACCACCTCGGCCCTGGTCGCCGGGGTGCTGGCCTGGGCCGCCTGGCGTACGGCGACCCCGGCCGCGGCCCGCTGCTACGCAGCCCTCGCTGCCTGCTGGGCCGTCACCGTCGGCCTGACCCGGATCTACCTCGGCGTGCACTGGCCCACGGACGTCCTCGGGGGCTGGCTCTACGCACTGACCTGGCTGGCCGCGGCCGCTCTGGTGGCCGCCGCCGCCGAAACCGCGGTGCGGGGCCGGCATCCGGTTTGACAGGCTGGGGTCATGAACGACGCACACCCGTCCGTACCCGGCCCCGCCGACGGGACCACGGCGCACCTGGTCACGCCCCTGGCGGCCGCCCTCCTGCGCGGCGCGCTCGACCTGGAGCGCACCGCGCACGGCCTGCTCCCGCACCGGCTCCCGGCATGGGCCCGCGCGCAGTACGCCGACGGGCAGCTGGCGATGGCGGAGGCCCAGCCCTCGGGCGTACGGGTGGTGTTCCGCACCCGGGCCACCGTCGTCGAGCTGGACGCGCTGCGCACCAAGACGGCCTACGTGGGCGCCCCGCCCCGCCCCGACGGGGTGTACGACCTGCTCGTCGACGGCCGACTCGCCGGGCAGGCCGGGGTGAGCGGCGGCAACGTCCGTACGGTCGACATGAGCGCCGGCTCCGTGGAGACGCGGCCCGGCCCGGTCGGCACCGTCCGCTTCGCCGGCCTGCCCGACCGTCCGAAGGACGTCGAGATCTGGCTGCCGTACAACGAGAGCACCGAGCTCGTCGCCCTGCGCACCGACGCCCCCGTCGAGCCCGTACCGCACGGCGGGCGACGGGTGTGGCTGCACCACGGCAGCTCGGTCAGCCACGGTTCGGACGCGGCGAGCCCGTCCAGGACCTGGCCGGCGCTGGCCGCCTCCCTCGGCGGGGTGGACCTGGTCAACCTGGGCTTCGGCGGCAGCGCCCTGCTCGACCCGTTCGTCGCCCGGACCATGCGCGACACCCCCGCGGACCTGATCAGCGTCAAACTCGGCATCAACCTCGTCAACCTCGACCTGATGCGGCTGCGCGCCTTCACCCCGGCCGTGCACGGCTTCCTCGACACGATCCGCGAGGGGCATCCCACCGCGCCCCTGCTGGTCGTCTCGTCCATCCTGTGCCCGATCCACGAGGACACCCCCGGCCCCACGGCCCCGGACTTCAGCACCCTCGCCGAGGGCAGGCTGCAGTTCCGCGCCGCGGGTGATCCGGCCGAGCGCGCCGCCGGAAAACTGACGCTGGGCGTCATCCGCGAGGAGCTGGCGCGCATCGTGGAGCAGCGGTCGGCCGAGGACCCCAACCTCCACTACCTGGACGGCCGCGAGCTCTACGGCGAGGAGGACTTCGCCGAACTGCCGCTCCCCGACCGCCTCCACCCGGACGCCGCCACCCACCTCCGGATGGGCGCCCGCTTCGCCGAAGCCGCCTTCGCCCCGCACGGGCCCTTCGCCGCCCACCGCGACTGACCGGACGCCGGTGCCGGTGCCGGTGCCGGTGCCGACGTCGGCCCGGCCGCCGGGCTTCGGCGCGGCGGTCCTCCCGGTGGCTCCCCACCGAGAGGACCGGGTGCGTCAGGCGGAGGGGCTGACCTGGACGGTGGTCTGGGCGCCGGAGGAACTCTCCTTGACCACGGTGATGCGGGTGCCGGTGTCCGGGACCTTCACCCCGACCTGGGGCAGGTCGGCGTTCCAGTAGGTGCCCCGGTGGTCGTCGAAGACGGGGACCCCCGGCCGGGAGGGGATCAGCGCCGGTACGCCCGCCTTGTGCAGGACGATCTCGTCGCTCGGGCGCGTGGAGAACGTCGCGTCGAAGGTCTGCGCCCGCGCGTTCAGCAGGGTGCCGTCGGCGTTCCGCAGCGGCTGCGGCCGCGCGTCGACCGGAAGCAGCAGACCCGCCCCCGGATGCCCCTTCGTGGTGTTGTCGCTGTACGCGGTGTCCCAGAGCCAGATGAGGACGCCCTGCTGGTACGGATAGAACTCCACCGAGTCGTTCCCCGCGCCGAAGTTGTACGGTCCGGTCTTCAGGTAGGCCCCGTAGCCGGTGTAGCGCCGGTTCTCCACCAGGTACGCGCGCGGGTGCTCGGCGCTGCCCGTACGGCCCTCCGTACGCGACCACTTCAGCGCGGTCCAGCCGTTGGCGCCGGCTTCCGCGCCGTCGCGCAGCAGCTCCCGCTCACCCGACGTGATCCGGATGTCGTCGAAGGTGACGCCCTTGCCGTGGGTGTTGCCGTCCGACGTCGCCCGCAGGCGCAGCTGGACCGAGCGGCCCGCGAACCGGTCCAGTGGCACGCTGAGTTCGCTCCAGCCGGCCGAGGTGCCGGAGATCCCCTTGGCCGGGATCGCCGCGCCGCCCACCGTGCCCGGCAGCGGGGACCAGGCGCTGCCGCCGTCCGTCGAGGCCTCCACCGTCAGGAAGTCGAAGTCCTGCTCGGTGTCGTACCAGACCCGGGCGTCGAGCCGGGCCGGCTGCCCCGACGCGCCCGACAGGTCGACCGTCCGGGTCAGAGTGTTGTCCATGAGGTCGCCGGTGCCGCTCCACCACTGGCTGCCGCCCTCGTACGGATCGGTCAGGTCGGTGCGGGTCACCGACGGTGGCAGATGCACCAGCAACGCCTGTGGATCCTCGGTGTTGTAGCCCGAGACCCCGAGCACGGCGCGCGTCTTGCGTCCCGCGTCGGCCTCCGTGTACTCCAGCCAGCCCAGTTGCAGCTTGCTCCAGGGGTCGAGGTCGCCGGGGTAGTCCCCGGTGGTGTTCCTCCCCTTGCCGAGGTAGGAGGCCGTGGACATCAGGGACCAGAAGTTGACGCTGTTGTCCCCGTCGGAGCTGTACAGGTCGGGCAGTCCGAGATCGTGCCCGAACTCGTGGGCGAACAGCCCGACTCCGCTGTTCTCGCCACCCGTCAGGTAGTCGCCGGCCCATATGCCGGAGTCCCCGACCGGGGCGCCGCCCGCCTTGTTGCCCGCGGGCCCCGCGCTGCCGGCCTGGTCCCAGTACGCGAACCAGCGGTGCGCCCAGACGGCGTCCTTGCCCTGGTCACCGCCGCCCCAGGTCTGGTCCTTGCCCGCGTGGACGACGACGAGGTGGTCCAGGTAGCCGTCCGGCTCGTCGAAGTTGCCGTCGTGGTCGGCGTCGTAGCGGTCCCAGACGTCGTACTCGGCCAGCTGGGCCTTGATCTCCTCCGGCGTACGGCCCTTGGCGCGCTCGGTGTGGTACCAGGCGTTGGTGGCATCGCGGACGAGGTCCCAGTTGGTGCGGCACTGGCCGGGCTCGGAGCAGTTGTCCGTCCCGTAGCGGGCCTCGTTCCACGGCAGCCGGACCCAGTCGCTGACCTGGCCGTCCATGTCGTAGCGGCCGGAGGACTGGAGCCGGTAGTAGTTGCGCAGCGAGACGGCGCCGGGATCGGTCCCGAAGAACTGCCGCTGGTAGGAGGCCTGGTCGAAGTCCTTGCGCCACACGGTGTGGTTGTCGGTCTTCGCGGGCTTGGCGATGGTGTTGTGGCGGGGGCCGGGCGTGCCGCCGAAGCGCGGCTTGCCCTCGAATTCGGTGGTGTCGTCCACCTGGTCGCCGAACTCGGCCAGGATCACGAAGACCTTGTCCTTGCGCTCCTGCGCGAGTTCGACGTACCGCTTGCCGACCGCGGCCTTGCGGGGGAGCGTGCCGTCCGCCTCGGCGGCGGTCGTGCCGGCGGCCACGCCTTCGAGGGCCTGGCGGCGCAGGCTTTGGCGCTGGACTTCCAGCGGCGCGGAGGGCGGTGCGGGGGAGAGTTCGGGAGCCTGCCGCGCCGCTGCCGGGGGCGGGGCGGCGGGTGCGGCGAGCGCGGGGGTGGCGAGGAGGGCGAGGGATATCGCCGCTACCACCGCGGGGAGTCTGCGCAACGTGAGTGGCCTTTCGGGGAGTTCGGTCGAAGCGCAGGTAATATTTCACATGTCACAGGTGACGGATAGACCGCCAACGGCAGAAAAAAACGCCGTGGCAGGCACCGGAGGGCGCCCACCGCGGCGGTGCGCGGGCGGGCCGGAGCCCGCTCGCGTGTCAGCTCAGCCGTCGATGCGGTGCTGGGTCCAGAACGAGGTCAGGTCCGTGGTCGTGGCGGCCTGGGCCGCGGCCTTGAACTCGGCGGTGGTGGAGACGCCGTACCAGTGCGAAGCGGCGTAGTCCTTCAGCAGCTTGGCCATCACCGTGTCACCGAGGACGCGCCGCAGGTCGTGCAGCGCGCACTTGCCGTAGCCGTACACGACGGTGGAGTACCGGGAGGAGTGGGCGTCCCAGTAGCCCATCGAGTTGGTGATCTTCTCGGCGGACGAGGCCCACGAGACGCTGCTCCAGCAGTTCGCGCCCGTCTTGTTCAGGGCCAGGTCGGTGGCGTAGTCGGTGAACGCCTCGTCGAGCCACGGGCTCGTGTACTCGTCGTCGCCGACGATGCCGTACCACCACTGGTGGCCGATCTCGTGGGTGAGCGCGGTGGTGCTGACCAGGTCGAGGACGAACCCGGGGTACTCCATCCCGCCGAACCAGTAGTTGTTGTCGATGACCGCGTCCAGCTCCCCGTACGGGTAAGCGCCGAACCGCGCCGAGTGCGCGTCCACGGCGGACTTGGCCGTGGTCAGCATCGACTGCGCATCGGCCGAACTGATGCCGGACACCGAGTAGATGTTGATCGGGGTGCCCGCCCCCGAGGTGCCGGAGATCTTGCTGAACGGGCCGGCCGCCCAGGCGAAGTCGCGGACCTTGGTGGCGGTAGCGCTGGTCACCGTACGGCCGCTGCTGCCGGGGGTGTCCACCGAGGCGCCGGTGGCCGGGACGAGCAGGGTGCTGGGGTGGTCCAGGGTCACGCGGAAGTCGGAGGCCAGCGAGTAGAAGGACTCCCCGTTGTTGGTGTACGGGTCCAGGTGCCAGCCCGCTCCGTCCCTGACCGCGAGGACGGGCAGGGCGTTGCCGAGCATGCTGAACGCGCCGTCGTAGCCGAAGCGGTCGGCGCCGCTGGGTACCGTGATGCCCAGGTCGAAGCCGATCGTGGCGCTCTGGCCCTGGGTCAGCGGGGTCGCCAGGTCGATCTTGAGCGCGGTGCAGGCGACGGAGAGGGCGCCCGCCGTGCCGCCGGTGACGTTGCCGACCGTGATCGGCATGGCGGAGCAGGTGCCGTGGTAGTTGTCCCACAGCCTCAGGTACACCTCGCTGAGCGGGGTGGGGGAGGCGTTGGTGAAGCTCGCGCTCTCGTGACCGGTCCAGACGGTGCCGCTCGCGTTGCTGCTGAGGCTGACGGTGTACGAGGGCGCGGCGGGCGTCCGCGTGGAGTCCCCGGGCGGCGTGGTGCCGCCGGAGGTGTCGAGCGCGATGTCGTCGACGACGAAGCTGGTCTGGAGGCTGGAGTCCTCGGTGCCGGTGAAGGCGACGGTGACGGTCTGGCCTGCGAAGGCCGACACGTCGAAGGACTTCTGCGCGTAGCCGGTGTTCTTGTCGAGGTTCGAGTACGTCGCCAGCGTCGTACTGCCGATCTTCGCCGTCAGCTTGTCGTACTTGGTCGACGTGGTCGTCTCCGCGGTGTCGATGTGCAGCCAGAACGTGAGGGCTGCGGTGCTGCATCCGGCGGGGATGGTGACGCTCTGGGAGAGCGTGTCGGTGTGCGTGCTGCCGACGCCGTTCAGCCAGGCGAAGGAGCTGCCGCCGTGGGCGGCCTGGCCGGCGCGACTGGTGATGATGCTGCTCTGCGACTGGCTCCAGGGCGAAGTGCCGCTCTCGAAGCCGCCGTTGGCGACGACCTGGCCCGGGGTGCAGGCGGCGGCCGCGGTCGGCGCCTGCTGCGGCGCGGCCACGGCCGGGGTGATGGACAGTGCTGCGGCGACCAGCGCGGCGAAGGCGGACATGCTCGCGGCGAGGGCCTTGTGGGGGGTGGATCTCACGCGGAACTCCTTTGAGGCGGCCGGGATTCCGGCCTGCTCGGGGGCCGCCCGGTCGGCTGGGGTGCGCCGGAGGGCGGCCGCGGGCTGTGCGTGTGGTGTGCCGGAAGAGCCTGGCAGATTTGACCTGGGCATGCCATCAGGGGCGGGTAAAGTGTTCGTACTCCCTCACGGCCCTCCAGCCGTCTTCGAGCCGTCGCCGGCCCGGCTCCCGGGAAGCCGGTCGGACAGGGCCCCGGACCGGGGCTCGGACCGGGGCTCGGACCGGACCTTCGACGGCGAAGGGTCGCCGGCCGCGGCCGGGGCCACGGGTTCCCGGGCCAGCACGATCACCGAGTCCCAGGGGCCGAACCGCACGCGGTCGCGCTTGTCCGGGTTGACGCGCACCCCGTACGCGGGCCCGCACCGGGCCTCCCCGTGCAGCCGGTACCCGAGGACGCAGTGCCCCTGCCGGCGGCCGGACTCCACGACCGTGGCGAAGGTGACCTCCCGTTCCGGCAGGACGTAGTGGGTCGCGGGCTTCAGGTGCAGCGAGTCGCCCCCGGCCGAGAACAGGGCGTCGAAGACGTCGGCGAGGTGCCGGTTCTCCGCGATCTGCGTCATCAGCAGGCTGATGAGCCGGCCGCCGACCACGAAGTCGCCGCCCTCCCGGGCCGGTGCGAGCAGCCGGTTGCGGTCGTCCGTCATCTCGGTGACCACGGCCGGCTTCCGGCCCCCGGCCTCCTCCAGCGCGCGCAGGTGGAGCAGGGTCACCAGGCTCCGGTCGTCACCGGTCAACGCGCCGGGGGCGGCGCGGTCCGCGCCGCCGGTGTCGTCGTAGCCGAGGAGGACGGCCCGGTCGAAGGACGGCACGTCGAGGGCGTCGAGGTCCCGCGGATCCGCGATGTCCCCCTCGCGCACCGTCATCCGCAGCCGGCCCGCTCGCGAGCGCGCGCACCGGCCGGCGTCCCGCAGCGCCTCCTCGCCGGCCGCCATGACCACGAGCTCGGACCCCTCGGGTACGCACGGCTCCAACTGGTCGATGATCACAGGAGCGCGGCGGTTCCAGCCGAGCACGAGGAAACGTTCGGGGGGCGGAACGGACGCGCCGGGCTCCGTGATCGCCTCCGAGTCGACCGGCAGCGGCCCGTCCGCGAGCACCGCGGTGTCGTCGTCCCCGGTCACGAGGAGGATCCGGTCCTCGGCCCCCAGGACCCGGTCCTGCGCCGGGTTGAGCTCGACGCCCCCGCTCGCGGGCACGATGCCGGCGACGGACGAGGTGGCGTACGCGAGGAGCAGGCGGCCGAACGGCTGCCCGGTGAGGGCGGGCTCGCGGACCGTGTAGAACTCGTCCCCCGCGAAGTCCAGGAGCTCCTGATGGACGAGGGACAGGCCGGGCTGGCGCGAAGTCCGGGCGATGAGGCGGGCGGTGACGTCCTCGATGTTCAGCACCCGGCCCCCGGGCCCGGCGGCGAGCTGCGCCGCCCGGTGGTGGCGCCCGTCGCGGACCGCCGCGACGACCTCGGGGCGGCCCCGCCGCCGGACCGCGGCCTCCAGGGCGAGAAGGGTCTTCACGACGTGGGCGTCACCCTCCTCGCCCCCGTGGGTGAGGACCAGCACGGCCCGCGCCGCCTCGGGGCGGACGAGCGCGACCACCGCCGGGTCCGTCGTCACGCCGCTGCGGCAGATCAGCCGGGTACGGCCCGTCCGGCCGACCGCGAGGGCGATCTCGTCCTCCATCTCCGCCTTGTCCTTCGGGCCGAGGACCGCGATGACCGCCCGGCGCCGGTTGGCGTTGGCGGCGACCAGCTCGGACACCATCGGGAAGACCTGCTCGGACCAGCCCAGCAGGACGGTGTGCCGCTCCTCCAGAACGGTGGAGCGGCCGCGCCGCAGGTCCAGGACCCTGTCGTTGAGCCCGTTGGTGATCAGGCCGACGAGGGTGGAGACGAACAGCAGCGCCACCAGGGCCAGGACCACGGAGATCAGCACGTACAGCGGGCTGCCGACCGCACCGCCGATCTTCAGGGTCTGCCCGACGCTGACCCACACCGCCACGAGCTGCCCCGACCAGGTCCGGGGTACGCGCCGGTCGGCCCACACCAGCGCCACGCTCGCCGGTACGACCACGGCCAGACAGATCAGGGTGAGCCATCCGATCAGCACCCGGGTCCCGCGGGCGATGACGCTGTCGAACCAGTACCGGGTCCGCGGCAGGGCGGGCCTGGGCGGTCCGTCCGTCGTCCTGCGACCTGTCAACCGGGGTTCCTCGGGGTGCTGTCGGGCCCGGCGGCGGGGCGCCGGCGTCCGCCCGGCACCGGCGGGTCGGTGTACGGGCCACGCTAGGGCGCGGGAGCCGGGAGGAGAGTGCAGAACCTCCCGAGTCCGCTCATCGCGTGACAACTCGGACTCGCTTTCGGGTGTCCCTGCCCTCGCCGGCCCGGGGTGACCCGCGTCTCAACCGGGCACAGCGGCTTGTCTATGCAACGAGTTGCATAGAAGGATCGGGGTATGGCGCTCGAACACGCGATCCTCGTCTCGCTGCTGGAGCAGCCGGGCTCAGGCTATGAGCTCGCCCGGCGCTTCGACCGGTCCATCGGCTATTTCTGGACCGCCACCCATCAGCAGATCTACCGCGTCCTCAAGCGCATGGAGACCGACGGCCTGCTCGCCGTCCGCGAGGTGGCGCAGCAGGGCCGGCCGGACAAGAAGGAGTACTCCGTCGCCCAGCCGGGCCGCGCCGCGCTCTCGCAGTGGCTGCACGAGCCCATCGAACCCGAGAGCCTCCGCCACGACCTCGCCGTCAAGATCCGCGGCGCGGCCTTCGACGACCCGGCCGCGCTGGTCCGCGAGGTCGAGCGGCACCGCCGGGCCCACGGCGACCGGCTCGCCCGCTACCTCGCCGGGGAGCTGCGCGATTTCACCGGTCCACAGGCCCCCGCACCGCTCGACGCCGGCCAGGAGCTCCAGCACGTCGTGCTCCGCGGCGGCATCGCGTACGAGCGCATGACCATCGCCTGGCTGGACGACGTGCTCACCACCGTCCACCGGCTCGCCGCACCCGGGCCCGTCCCTCGCGCGCCCGGCACCCCTCCCGACTGACCCCGCACCCTCCGCTTCCTCCGCACCCCCTCCTCTCCGGAAGGCGAACCTCCATGGCCGACTCCCTCCTGTTCAACCCGCGCACCTACGACCCGCAGCACTTCGACCCCGAGACCCGCAGGCTGCTGCGCGCCACCGTCGACTGGTTCGAGGAGCGCGGCAAGCGCCGGCTGATCGAGGACTACCGCACCCGCGCCTGGCTCGGCGACTTCCTCGCCTTCTGCGCCAAGGAAGGCCTGTTCGCCACCTTCCTCACCCCCTCCGCCGAGGCAGGTGGGCAGGCCGGCAAGCGCTGGGACACGGCCCGCATCGCCGCCCTGAACGAGATCTTCGGCTTCTACGGCCTCGACTACTGGTACGCGTGGCAGGTGACCATCCTCGGCCTCGGCCCGGTCTGGCAGAGCGACAACGCCGCCGCCCGCGCCCGCGCCGCCGAACTCCTCTCCCAGGGCGAGGTGTTCGCGTTCGGCCTGTCCGAGAAGACCCACGGCGCCGACATCTACTCCACCGACATGCTGCTGGAGCCGTCCGCCGACGGCGGGTTCCGGGCCACCGGCTCCAAGTACTACATCGGCAACGGCAACGCGGCCGGTCTCGTCTCCGTCTTCGGCCGCCGCACCGACGTCGAGGGCCCGGACGGGTACGTCTTCTTCGCGGCCGACAGCCGCCACCCGGCCTACCACCTGGTGAAGAACGTCGTCGATTCCTCGAAGTACGTCAGCGAGTTCCGGCTGGAGGACTACCCGGTCGCCGCCGACGACGTCCTGCACACCGGCCGCGCCGCCTTCGACGCCGCCCTGAACACCGTCAACGTCGGCAAGTTCAACCTCTGCACCGCCTCGATCGGCATCTGCGAGCACGCGATGTACGAGGCCGTCACCCACGCCAGCAACCGCATCCTCTACGGCCGCCCCGTCACCGCCTTCCCGCACGTGCGCCGCGAGCTGGCGGACGCGTACGTCCGTCTCGTCGGGATGAAGCTGTTCAGCGACCGCGCCGTCGACTACTTCCGCACCGCGGGCCCGGACGACCGCCGCTACCTCCTCTTCAACCCGATGACGAAGATGAAGGTCACCACGGAGGGCGAGAAGGTCATCGACCTGATGTGGGACGTCATCGCCGCCAAGGGCTTCGAGAAGGACAACTACTTCGCCCAGGCCGCCGTCGAGATCCGCGGGCTGCCCAAGCTGGAGGGCACCGTCCACGTCAACCTCGCGCTGATCCTCAAGTTCATGCGCAACCACCTCCTGGACCCGGTGGACCACCCGGCGGTGCCGACCCGCCTCGACGCGGCCGACGACGAGTTCCTCTTCCGGCAGGGCCCGGCGCGCGGCCTCGGCTCGGTCCGTTTCCACGACTGGCGCCCCGCCTTCGACGCCTTCGCCGCCGTGCCGAACGTCGCCCGGTTCCGCGAACAGGCCGACGCGCTCTGCGAGTTCGTCACCACCGCCGCCCCGGACGAGCAGCAGAGCCGCGACCTCGACCTGCTGCTCGCCGTCGGCCAGCTCTTCGCGCTCGTCGTCCACGGCCAGCTGATCCTGGAGCAGGCCCGGCTGACCGGTCTCGACGAGGACGTACTGGACGAGCTGTTCGCCGTCCTCGTACGCGACTTCTCCGCGCACGCCGTCGAGCTGCACGGCAAGGACTCCGCCACCGAGCAGCAGCAGGCCTGGGCACTCGGCGCGCTCCGGCGCCCCGTGGTCGACGAGGCCCGCTCGGCCCGCGTGTGGGAGCGCGTGGAGGCGCTGTCCGGGACGTACGAGATGGCGCCGTAACGAGGGCGCCGGCACCGGCCCCGTACGGGCCCGCCACCGCGCGCCCTGCGCGGTGGCGGGCCCGCCGTCCCTCCCGCCCCGGGAACTCCCGGCTCCGAGGGCGCCCCTGCACGTAGCGTGGTCGTATGACGATGAAGCCGACCCGTGCGAGCGGACCGAAGGTGGCGCCCTCCTACCCCCCGAGGACGCCTCCGCCGCAGAAGAAGCCCGTGGAGGCCCCGCGGCCCCGGCCCGCCACCAAGCCGGCGGCCCTCGTAGGGTGAGCGGCATGGAGACGACACCCCCGGACAAGGACGGCACCCGCCTGCTCTACGGATGCATGGCGCTCGGCGGCAGCTGGGAATCGGATGCCTACGGGCCCGCCGACATCGACGCGGCCGAGGCGGCGATCGAGGCGGCGCTGGACAGCGGCATCGACACCTTCGACCACGCCGACATCTACCGCCGCGGCAAGGCGGAGGCCGTCTTCGGCGAGGTCCTGGCCCGCACCCCGGGGCTGCGCGAGCGGATCGTGCTGCAGACGAAATGCGGGATCCGCCTCGCGGACGGCGAGCGGCCCGGGATCTACGATCTGCGCGGCGCGACGATACTGCGGCGGGTCGAGGAGAGCCTCGCGCGCCTGCGCACCGACGCCATCGACGTGTTGCTCCTGCACCGGCCCGATCCGCTGGCCGACCCGGAGGACATCGCGGCGGCGCTCGCCTCGCTGCGCGAGCAGGGGCTCGTCCACCGCTTCGGCGTCTCGAACATGAACGCCGCCCAGATCGCCCGGCTCCAGCGCCACCTCGATTTCCCGCTGGTCGCGAACCAGTTGGAGATGAGCCTGGACCGGCGGGACTGGCTGGAGGACGGGGTCCTCGTCAACACGCCCGCGGCGGCTGCGGGCGGCTTCCCGTCCGGGACGGTGGAGTACTGCCTGGACCGCGGTGTCCGCCTCCAGGCGTGGGGCGCCCTGGCACAGGGCCGGTTCACGGGACGCCAGGAGAGCCCGGCCGAGCGGGCGACGGCCCGTCTCGTGGCGGCGCTGGCCGAGGCGAAGGGCACGACACCGGAGACGGTGCTGCTCTGGTGGCTCCAGCGGCATCCGGCGGGGATCGCCCCCGTCGTCGGCAGCGGCCGCCCCGAGCGCATCCGAGCCTGCCGCGACGCCGCGCTGCGCGAGCCCGACCTCACGCACGAGGAGTGGTACGACCTCTGGCTCACCGCCCGCGGGGCCCCGCTCCCGTAGCGGGACCGGCGGACGGGTCGCTCAGCCGATGCTCCACGACCAGGTCTGGTCGGCGGCCACCAGCCAGGCCAGGACGGCGAGGTCCGCCACGCCCAGGGCCAGACCGAGCCGGGCGCGCCCGGGGCGGGTCGTGCCGCGGCGCAGGGCGAGGGCGGCCAGGACGATCGAGGCCGGGCCGAGGAGCAGGTTCATCGCGAGGAGGCCGACGAGTCCGAGCACGAAGGAGGCCACGGCCATCCCGTCGGCCTGACGGACGGCGGTGGAGGGCGCCGGAGCCCCGGCGGAGGCCGCCGGGGCGGGGGACGGCGCCGGGGTGCGGGTGGCCCGGGAACGGGTCGCGGTATCGGGGGCGTTCATGGTCATCCCTCCTGTCGGGTGGCCGGCCGGCGCCGGCGCGTGGTCCGTTCCCGGACCGCGAAGACCAGCAGCCAGCAGGAGATGACGGCGGTGGCGGCGAGGGAGACGTGGACGGACACGTGGGCCACGGTTCCCAGGGCGATCCCCATCAGCATGAGGGCCGCTATCAGGAAGAGCATCGTGCTTCCTCCAAAATGGGAGACAGTTGTGCACTGACTGCTCAGTCTAAATGCAAGCGAGTGGATAGGAGAATCGGGGGTTGACTTTTCGCCATGAGTGAGACGATGGGGGCACGCCAGGCCCAACGCCACAAGACCCGCAGGGCCTTGCTGGACGGCGCCCTGTCGCTGCTCGCAGAGCAGAACCTGGGCAGCCTCGGCCTGCGGGAGGTGACCCGGGTCGCCGGGGTGACCCCGACCGCGTTCTACCGGCACTTCCGCGACACCGAGGAGCTGGGCATCGCCCTCGTGGACGAGGCGCTGCAGAGCCTGCACGCCGCCGTGCGCTCGACACTCGCCGACTCCGGTGAGGCGGCCCAGCGGATCGACACCACCGTGGAGCTGATGGCCCGACTCGTCCGGGAGTACCCGGCGCACATCCGCTTCATCGTCCGCGAACGGCACGGCGGGGTGCGCAGGGTGCGGCAGGCGGTGGCGGCCCAGCTGGACGCCTTCGCCGACGAGGTGGCCGAACGCCTCGGAGCCGACCCCCTGAGCCGGGGCTGGAGCGCGGAGGACCTGCTCATGCTGGCCCGGCTCTACGTCGACCACATGGTGATGACGGTGTCCGCCTACCTGGCCGCGGGCCCGGACCCCGAGGAGTGGTCGGCGGTCACCCGCACCGCCCGCCGCCAGCTCCGCCTGATCCACGCGGGCCGCCTCAACTGGGCCGACGCCCGGCCGCGGACGTGATGCCCGAAGAGAGGAAGGCCTGACACCGCCGAACGGCCGAACACCCGCATACCCGAATACGCGAGGACTCCCCGCCTCCCGTCCGGTAGGGGACGGAAGACGGGGAGTGCGGGACCCGGGCCGCCCGGGCCCGTGGTCGGCCCCGGTCAGCCCTCCCGTACCGCGACCGGCACGGGCCGTCGCCGGGCGGGCTGCGTCAGGCCGGAACCCACGTGGTTCGCCTTGAGCGCCGCGTACGCGTCGTACACCGCCTCGGTCCGGACCGGACGCCGGTCGGCGCAGGCGGTCAGATCCCCGGCGCACTGCAGCTCCCACCGCGGGAACCGGCGGCGCGACATGGCGACGGCGGCACTGGGGGCGAAGTACAGCATCGTCGTGTTCTCGTGGGGGTTGTGCGCCGAGCCCTCGTAGACCATCCGTCCGGTGGTCTCCAGCCGGTCCGCCAGGCGGGTGAGCGCGCGCTCCTCGGGTCGGTCCATGAACAGGCCGACGTGGTTCTCGAAACCGTGGACGCGCTCCTGCGCACCGACCTCGTCCGTGTACCCGGGGCTGCACCGGGGGAAGAGGAAGACCTCGACCTCGGGCGCCAGACCCGACGTGACGCGCAGCCGTGTCACCCGGATGTCCGCATCGTCCGAAAGCCGGTGGCGCTCCACCAGACGGCGCTTGACCAGCACGCTCGGTATCGTGACCGACGCGGCCCAGCCGTTTTCCTCGAAGTACGCGAGAGCGGATTCCACCGTTTCCGGGAACAGTAGCGTTGCGCAGTGCGACACAACGCATCCGCTCTTGATTTCCCGTTTGAGATCGCCCGGCATCCAGGGTGGCAGGAGAGCGTCCAGTGATTTCTTCGAGGCGTGGCGGGCGTAGTCAACAGCATGCTGGAGGCGCTGGACATCGCACGGTTCGAACGTCACTTCAGGCATGTCGCAGCCTTTCTGTTGCCGACACCCGATTAAAGCCACGTCACCCATCAGGCGGCACTTGGCCGTAGCCTGATCGGGTGAACACATCCGCCTGACCTGCACATCTTGACCCCCAGCGACCGCAGTTGTACTCACCGGTGACGCATCGAGCCTTTCCGCAGCGCGTGTTCGGCACCGCATTTATCGGCACCGCGCATTCCACGGAAGGCGTCTTTCCCAGGAGGTAGAGGGCATGTCTCCGTACGGCCGAAGGAATTCCCCACGCATCCTCATAGCCGGTGCCGGAATCGGCGGATTGACGACGGCCCTGAGCCTTCACGCGGCAGGGCTGTACGACGTGCGCGTGGTGGAGGCGTGCCCCAACATGCGCGCCGTCGGCGCGGGAATCAATCTCCAGCCCGCCGCCGTCCGGGAGCTGACCGAACTCGGACTGGCGCCGGCACTGGAGAAGGTCGCCGTGGCGACCGCCCGGTTGGAGTACCACCACCGCTTCGGCGGCCTGATCTGGTCCGAGCCCCGCGGCCGCGCCGCCGGCTACAACTGGCCGCAGTACTCCGTGCACCGGGCCGATCTCCAGGAGATCCTGCTGTCGGCCGTCCTGGACCGGCTCGGCCCCGAGGCCCTCGTCACCGGCGACCGCCTCGTACGGTACGAGCAGGACCGGACGCCGCAGCCGGACCGGCCCCCCGTGCGGGCGTACGTGGCGAACCGGCCGAGCCCGTACGGCTGCGACCTGCTCATCGGCGCGGACGGGATCAACTCGGCCGTACGCGCCACCCTGTACCCGCACGAAGGGCCGCCCCTCGGCAACGGGATACGCATGTGGCGCGGGGTGACCGAGGGGCCCGCCTTCCTCGACGGACGCACGATGGTCATCCTCGGCTGCAACGCCCGGGTGAAGGCCGTGGCCTACCCCGTCACCCGGCCCGACGAGAGCGGCCGGTGCCTGCTCAACTGGGTGGTCGAGAGCCGCACCGACGACGGCGTCGGCGAGGAGGAGGCGCGCGGCGCCGACTGGGACCGCGCGGTCCCCCCTGAGGAGGTCCTCACCCACATCGAGGGCTGGCGCAGCGACTTCCTCGACCTCCACGGCGTCATCGCCGGGGCGCCCCGCATCGGCCGGTACCCGATGATCGACCGCGACCCCCTGCCCACCTGGATCGACGGCCGGGTCGTCCTGCTCGGCGACGCGGCGCACCCCCTGTACCCGACCGGCTCCAACGGCGCCTCACAGGCCGTCGTCGACGCCCGCGTGCTGGCCTACGAACTCGCCCACCACGGCGTCGCCGAGGCGCTGCGGCGCTACGAGGCGGACCGCCTGCCGCAGACCACGAAGCTCCTCGCGGCCCACCGCCGGCTGGAACCCGACCCGGTGCTCCGCCAGGTGGAAGCCCTCGCCCCCGACGGCTTCCACGACATCCGCCACGTCCTGCCCGAGAACAGCCTGGACGGCATCAAGTCCTGCACCCGCCAGGTCACCGGAGTGGACGCCACCGCGCTCAACGCGCGCACCTCTTGGAGCGTCGCCGTATGAACACCTCCCGGATGCGTTCCACCGCCGCAGCCGCGCTCGGCTCCACCGCACTCCTGGCGGCCCTGCTGTCCGCCACCGGACGGGCACCGGCCCCGCCGCCGCCCTCCGGCTCCGCCGCCCGCATCCCCGCCTGCGGCGAGCACGCCGGGAGCGCAGCCTGTTCCGCGTACGGCCCCGCCGCCCGGCTCGGCGGCGGCACCGTCCGTACGTACGGCGAGTACCAGGGCGGGATCCCCAAGGCGCTGGGCATATCCCTGACCGCCCCGGCCGTCTCCGGCCTGCCGACCTCCGAGGCCACCGACGGCAAGCACTGCTACGACGCGGACGCCGACGGGCACCTCGACGGCATGCACGAATGCGTCGGCGGCCACAGCCTCGAACTCGCGCTGCCCGCCACCCCCGCGGCCTCGGCCGGCGTCCCCTTCCGGTGGGTGCTGTTCAACTGGAACCCGCACGGGCACAACCCGCACGGCCGCTACGACGTCGCCCACTTCGACGTGCACTTCTACCTCGTGCCCAAAGAGGTCCGGACGGCGATCAGGACCGGCGGCTGCGCGCTGCTGATCGCCTGCGACCAACTGGCCGCGGCCGGTAGGCCCGTTCCGGCCGCGTACCTCCCCGCGGGCTACCCCGCCAGCAGCCCGCAGACCGCGGAAGGCGCCATGGGCGCGCACCTGGACAGCCGCCCCCCGACCACCGGCACGCTCAGCGGCCAGACCTTCATCTACGGGGCGTACGCGGGCGACCTCATCTTCATGGAGCCCATGCTCACCCGGGACTTCCTCCAGCGGCACCGCACCGCGCCCGGCCACCGGACCTGCGAGTCCGTTCCGCAGCCGGCCGCCTGGCGGATCCCCGGCTGGTACCCCACCCGGTACTGCACCGCGTACCGCCCCGAGGAGGGCGACTACACCGTCTCCCTCACGGACTTCGTCCACTCGGGCGGGGCGCGCGGTCTCGCCACGGCGGCCCGCTGAAGGATGTCGGGTCGCCGCACCGAGCTCCGCGCCCGTGCCCGTATCCCCCCCCGCACCGGACGGGGCGGTACCGGCCGCCCGTCGCGGAGCGTATCCGGGGAACCACCCACCGGTGCGGGGCCCGTAGGACTAGCATCACCCGACGTGAGCCATCCGGGGGAGCCAGAGCACACCGTACGACTGGCCGCAGAGGCGGCGATGGACGCAATGGCGGCGCGGCTGCGGCGTGTTGTGCGACTGCGGGACGTGGCACCGATACTGGAGGCCGAGGCCCTGCGCGAAGCGCGGCTGCTGGCGGAGCTGCTGCCCGGTGAGGACGACCTCACCGTCCACCATCTGCTCGGCTGGTTCCACTGGTTCCGCCACCGGGCGACCCTCGTACGGACCGGCCCGGAGCCGGGACAGGGTCGGGAGCAGGAGCAGGAGCAGGACCGGTCTGACCTGAGGATCGCCGTCCACTCGCTCACCGCGAGCTTCCTCGCGGGCGAGGAGGACCTGCCGGAGCCGCTCCTGCCCCTCGTCGCGGAGAACGCGGCCGTATACGCCGCCCGCCTGCTCCCGGAGTTGAGGGAGTCGAACAACCCGGCGCGCATCGCCTGTGCGGCGCGGCTGTGGGAGCGCATCGTGGACGCCGCGCCGCTCGGACATCCGCAGCGTCCCGTCCACCTGACCGCCCTCGGCAACGTCCTGCGGATCAAGTGGAGACGGGGCGGCCGGCCGGCCGACCTCGACAGCGCCATCGACCGCTTCCGGGAGGCCTTGTCGGCGCTCTCCGAGGCGCCCGGGCGGCCGATGTACCTGTACAACCTCGGAGAGGCGCTCAACGCCAGGTTCGAGCGGACCGGCGCGATCGAGGACCTGGAAGGCGCCGTCGCCCTGCTCGCAGAGGCGGCGCGCGCGACCTCCGGCGAAGGCCTCTACCGCGCGCTGGTCCTGACCGGCCTCGCGGGAGCGCTGCGCGCCCGGCACGAGCGAGCGGGAGCACCGCGGGACCTGGACGGCGCGATCGCCCGCTACCGGGAAGCGGTCCCGATGTTCCCACCGGACCACCCGGGACGCGTCGAGAGCCTCTCCCACCTCGGCGACGCGCTGCTCGCACGCTTCGACCACGCCGGCGACCCGGCCGACCGGGACGCGGCGCTGACGGCCTGGTCGGCGGCGAAGGCGACGGCCGACATCCTGTAGGCCGTGTCAGGGCGGGGGTGAAGGAGTCGGAGCCGCGCGAGGCGGTTCGGGAGCCGCCCGCGCCGAGGGTGCCCGTCGGTGGGACGCTGGGAGGGGCGAACCGTGGAGGAATCACCCATGAAACGCTCGAAGACGCGACGCACCGCGATCAAGGCTTCGTCCGCAGTCCTGCTGGCGGGCTTCCTGTCCGCAACGCTCGTGGCCGGCTCCGGGGCCGCCGCCACCGGAGAGGGCCCGCGCCGGGCGCCGGCGGCGGCCTGCACGAGCAAGCAGATCGTGGCGGACGGCGCCCAGCGGACCGGATCCGCGCAGGTACGGGTCACGGTGACGAACAAGGGGACGAAGCCGTGCGTGCTCAACGGCTTCCCGACCGTGGCCCTGGCGGGCCAGGGCTCGCCGGACAAGAACAAGCCGGTCCAGGTGGTCCGGGTCGGCACGTCGGCTCCGGTGCGGCTGGCGGCCGGAGGCCGGGCCTCGGCGCAGCTGACCTTCACCCCGGTGCTCGGTGAGGCGGACGGCTACTGCGCCTCCGGCTCCGACCCCGTCGTCGCGCCGACGATGGTGGTGGGCGTGGCGGGCGGGCGGTACCAGCTGGCGCCGAGCGACGGCGGTGAGTTCGCCCTCTGCGGCACCACCGTCCGCGCGACCGCATTCCACTGACGGGGCCGGAGCCCGGCCGGCGCATGCCGGGGGAGGGTGACTGCGCCGGTCGGGGGAGCGGCAGTCACGGCGGAGGCGGCCGGTCGTTTCCCGGATATGAATGATCTGATGGTCCAGATTCCGGCCGACTGGCTGGCCCGGGTGTTCCTGTCCCTCCGCCGCGGCTCCTCGCAGGACGCCCAGGTCTCGGCGGCCGAGCTCCAGCCGTTTACCGAGAAGCCGGGACAACGCGTCCCGGTGCCGAGGGCGACCGTACTGCGCACCGAGCTGGCGCTCAGGGGCGAGCTCGAACGCGCTCAGGAGGAGGAGCGGCGGGCCCGGCTGTCCGAGGAGGCCGCCTACCTGATCAGCGCCCGGCTCGGCGGACAGGCGGGCGGCGCCGATCAGTAGAGGCCGGCAGGCGTCAGTAGACGAGCTTGTAGGTCACGTCCTTGGCGACCGGCGGCGGGGCCTTGTCCGTGTACAGCAGCCGGATGGTGGTGTAGCGCTGGAGATCGGGGTGGCCGGGCCAGGGCCGGGGGTGGCTCAGGGTCACCGTGACCGGGTACGCGCGGAAGCGGCCCGCCGCGCAGTACGGGGTGCAGTCGTTCACCATGTCGGTGCCGCTGGCCGTCGCGGTCCGCTGCCCCCAGCTGTTCCAGCGCAGGTTCACGAGGCGGTTGTTCCCGTCGCCGCAGGCCAACAGGTACTCCTCGGGGCGCACATGGGCCTGCGCGGAGCAGTCGACGACCACGAGCGGATTGGGATCCATGGGGGCCCGGGCCGCCTGGGCGGATGCGGGTACGGCGGCAGGGACGGCGGCGCCGGCCGCGAGGGCCGTGGCCGCGCACAGCAGCGCGGCCGACCGCACCCGCGACCGCATCCGCATCCGGGAGCGGGTCCGGGGCGCGGGAGCGAGCCCGCCGATTCGTGAAGCGTCGACTCGGGAAGCGTCCACGCGGCCCTCCTCGCTACGGCGGCCCGACTCTGTTCTCCGGTCCGCCTCGTGGCTACAGCCGTCCCCAGCTTCGCTCATCCGGCGGTGCCCCGCACCCGCTGGGCCGCGGCCCCGACCCCGCGGGGATCAGGAGACCGCGTACCACTGGCTGGCCCAGCCGGTGTTGATGGTGCTGGTGGACTGCTCGCCGAGGTTCACGGTGGCCGGCAGGGAGGTCTGGCCGGTCAGGACGGTGCTGTACCGAAGGTTCGGCGGGGTCAGGCCCGCGTTCACCGAGATCCCGGCGCCCGTCGACTTCAGGGTGAGGGCGTTGGTGGCCCAGCTGCCGTTGAGGAGGAGGGCGATGAAGTACGTGCCGGGCGCGGCGGTGAACGGTGTGGTGAGGGGGAGCGGCTTGGCGATCGCGTCGGTCATCAGCTGCGGGGAGATGTCCGCGGTGGACGCGCGCAGGGTGCCCTTCGCGTCGTAGACGCCGAGGAAGTTCTGCGAGAGCTGGGCGTTCGGGTCGATGCCGGCGAGGCCGAGCCAGATGTTGGACCAGGTGATCTGCTCGCGCAGCACGATCCGTACCAGGGTGACCCGTCCGGCCACGCCGGCGGCGGACTGGGCGGTCACGTGCCCCGCGTCGTTCGGATCGCCGGTCCAGGCGAGGAGGTTCTGGTCCTGCGGCCGGGGCCCCTCGAACCCCGGGCCGCCACCCGGTGCGACGGGAGCGGGCGCCGCGGCGCTGCTGCCGCCGCCCTGGCCCTTCGGGCTCCCGCCGGAGGCGGTGCAGCCGGTCAGGAGGAGAACCGTCGCGAGGGCGGCGGCGAGGCCCGCGGAGACGGTGGTGGTACGGGTGCGCATGGTCCCCCCATGGAATGCGGCGATGCGGAAGTGCGTGCCAAAGGAGGCCATGGTCACACGGGGTCCTCGGCGGACCGCGACCGGGGACTGCTTGGCCCCGGCGCCCACGCTGCGGGCGGCTTGCACCCAGGACCGGTCACCCGGCTCGACAGTACGACTCCCCGAGCCCCGAGGTACTGCCGGCCTGGGAGGTGCGCCCGCACGCCGCGATTCGCCGCGCGGGCGGGTGGGTGCGCCCCTGACGGCGTGGGCCCGCGGCCCGGTGCCCCGCGCCCCCATCGCCCCGCAGGCTACTCACTAGCTGCGCTGCCAGTACGTGCAGGCGCGCGCCGTGGGGGCCGTGCCGCCGCCGCTGCCCTCGGGGCAGGGGACCGGCTCCGAAGCGGGGCTCGGGACGCGCTCCCGGTGCGGCGGCCCCGGCGTGGCGTTCGACCGGTCGTGCAGGTGGAGCGTGAGCCCGGCCCCGGCCGCGACGAGGACGATCCGGCCCACCACGGCCCAGCGCGGGAGCCGGTGCGGCGTCACGGTGCGATCGGGAGCCGGCGCTTGTGGTCGGTCAGGCGGTAGCGGCGGACGATCGTGTCGAAGACCTGCTCGCCGACCGGCTTGCCCTCCAGGAAGTCGTCGATGTCGTCGTACGTGACGCCCAGCGCGTCCTCGTCGGCCTTGCCCGGGTCCAGCGTCTCCAGGTCCGCGGTGGGGGTCTTCCAGACCAGCTCGGCGGGGGCGCCGAGGGCGTCGGCCACGGCGCGCACCCGGCGCTTGGTCAGGCCGGTCAGCGGGACCAGGTCGGCCGCGCCGTCACCGAACTTCGTGAAGAAGCCGGAGACCGCCTCGGCCGCGTGGTCGGTGCCGACGACCAGGCCGTCGTGGGCACCGGCCACCGCGTACTGGGCGATCATGCGCTGGCGGGCCTTGATGTTGCCCTGGACGAAGTCCTGGTGGTGAGCGTCCCGGAAGACGGTGCCGCCGGCGAGGGCGGCCTCCAGCGCGGCGTCGCTCGCGGGCTTGACGTCCACCGTCAGCACCCGGTCCGCCTTGATGAAGCCGAGCGCCAGCTGGGCGTCCTTCTCGTCGGCCTGGACTCCGTCGGCAGCCGCATCGCGTAGAACGTCGCCTCGTGGCCGGCCTCGCGGGCCCGCTCCACGGCGAGCTGGCAGAGCCGCCCGGCCGTGGTGGAGTCCACCCCGCCGCTGATGCCGAGGACCAGGGACCGCAGACCGGTGGACGTGAGCCGCTCGGTCAGGAAAACCACCCGGCGCTCGATCTCCTCGTGCGCGTCGAAGGTCTCCGGCACCTGGAGTTCCCGTGCGATCTCCTGCTGCAGAACGGTGGACGCCGGCCGGCTCACGGCTGCTCCTCGTGGTCGATGGTGGTGCGCGCGTCGCGCTGTTCAGCCGACCCTAGTCCAAGCCCTCGCGCGGCCCGAAAGCGGCCGGGCTTGACGGATCCGGCCGAAGTTATGACACTCGAAGTGCAATTTGTTTCCCCGTCACGTCGACCCCCGGGGGTCAGGAGGCAGTCGTGCGCGAGCGCCGGATCTACGCAGTCGCGGGGGCCGTCATGGGCGGGGTCTGGGCGTGGGGCTCGGGCACCCCGGCCTGGGAGCATGCGCTGCGCCTCCTCGTGCTCGTCGTGTGCGCCGCGGCCCTGATGGCGCTGGCGCACCGCCGCCGGGCCCGCCTCGGCCGACCGGTCGAGGGGCGGCTGCACCGCGGCCTGCTGGTCGGGAAGGTGCTGCTGGTCGCGGCGGCCCTGCTGCTCGATCAGCTGCTCGGCCTGTGGGTCTCCGAGCCGAGCCTGATCACCGCGGCTCTGTTGTTCGCCGGCATCGCTGCGGGCGGTCCCGCCCTGCACCGAAGGCTCACCCGGGACGGGAGTGGTACGGGAAACCGGCGGGCCGCACCCTCGGATCGCCGGGAGCTGTCAGGAGCGGACTCGCGGTAGTCGCGCCGCCCCCGCGGTCGGCAGTGGCCGTGCTACGCCCGCTCGGCCGGCTCGGAGGAATCCGTACTCGCCAGCAGGGCGTGTACGGCCGTCGCCATCGTGCGGGTGGAGGCTTCGACGCTCAGGTCGCTGCTGCGCCAGTGGTACCAGGCGCCCCAGGTGGTCACCGCGTCCAGCCCGTGGAGCACCTCGGTCCTGCGCTCGGCCGGCAGGCGGTCGAGCTCCTCGCCGAAGACCTCGGCCAGCCGGCCCCGGGCGAAGTCCAGGACCTGTCGGGTGACCTCCTTGATCCGGTCCCCGTTCTGTTCCAGTCGCATCAGCGCCAGCTGAGCCGGGGTGATCCACTCCAGGATTCGCGCGCGCTGCTCCGTGAGCGCGGCGACCCGGGTGGCCCGCGGGCCGTCGGTGGGCAGCGGCCTGGTCTGCTCCATGAGCTGTTCCAGGCGCCGCGCGATGGCCGTCTCCACCAGCTGGGACATGTCGGCGTAGTGGTGGAAGACCAGGCGGCGGGAGACTCCGGCGCGTTCCGCGACGCGGTCGGCGGGGAACTGCGACTCGCCTTCGTCGAGCAGGGACAGCACCGCGTCGGCGATCTTCACCCGGGACTGCCGGCTGCGCTCGGCGCGGCCGTCCGCGCGTCGTTCCCCCGGCTGTCCCGTCACCGACTGCTCCACGTGGTCCCCTCCCGGCTGCACTCGCCGCCATTGTCGCAAAGGGGGGCGGAGCATCCGCGGCTTAGTCCCGCGCGTCCCTCGCGCGCCGCCCGTCCCTCCCGTGACGCTCGCCCCTCCCGTGCCCCCTCGTCGCCCCAGGTGGGAGGGGCGCGTTGATTCAATTGCACTCCAAGTGCAATCATGGCGGAAACGAGTCGACGAGCCGACGAGCCGCGCCGGACGAGGGGGGACCCGTACGCATGTTCGCCACCCTGGGGCGCTGGTGCGCCCGACGACCCAAGCGGGTGGTCGCCGCCTGGCTCCTGCTGCTGCTGGGCCTGGCCGCGGCGGTCGGCGTGCTCGGCAGCGCCACCAGCGAGACGGTCTCCATACCCGGCAGCGACAGCCAGGCCGCCCATGACGCCGCCCGAGCGTTCTCGGACCCCGCTTCCGGCCGCCAGCCCCTCGTCCTGCACACCCCCGCCGACGGCCTCCCCCTCACCTCGGACCGCGCCCGCGCAGCAGTCCAGGAGACGGCCCGCGCCCTCGCCGCGCGCGACCACGTGGTCGCCGTCACCACCCCGTACGATCCGGCCGGCGCCGCGGCCCTCGCCCCCGACGGGCACACCGCCTACCTCGCCGTGGAACTGGACCTGGCGGGCCGCGACATCACCGCCGACGTCGTACGCGATCTCCGGGCCGCCACCGAAGCGTCCGAGGCGGCCGGGATCGAGGTCACTCCCGGCGGCAACCTCGCCGAGGCCGCCGACAAGAAGTCCACCCGGCGCAGCGAGGCCATCGGGCTGGTGGCGGCCTTCACCATCCTCTGCCTCGCGTTCCGCAAGCCGATCGCGGCCGCCGTACCGCTGGCCATCGCCGTGGCGGGCCTCGGGATCTCGCTCGCGATCATCGGCCTCACCGGCCACATGACGGACATGCCCTCCTCCGGCGCGACCATCGCGGCGATGATCGGCCTCGGCGTGGGCATCGACTACAGCCTCTTCTGCCTGACCCGCTTCCGTGAACTGCGCGCCTCCGGCCTGCCGATCGAGGACGCGGCCGCCCTCACGACCGGCGCCTCCGGCAAAGCGGTGGCCTTCGCCGGTACGGCGGTCATCGCGGCACTCGCCGGCCTGGCCCTCGGCGGCCTGCCGCTGCTCCGCGCGCTGGCGCTCGCGCCCGGCATCGCCGTCCTGGTCGCCATGGCCGCCACCCTCACCCTCCTCCCG
>NZ_LFML01000150.1:89726-109445 GCF_001044425.1 Streptomyces roseus | reverse complement strand
GCCGAGCCGTGGCTCGCGGAGTGGACCCGGCGGGTGCGGGAGGCCGACGCCCGGTTGCGCACCGCCGTACCGCCCGCGGACCGGCCGGACGCGCCGGTGCGGACGCAGCGCCGCCTGTGGGTGTGGGCCTCCCAACTGCACATGCTGTTCAACCGGCTGGGGGTGGCCCCGGACGAGGAGCGGGCCGTCTGCCGCCTCGCGGGGCGCGCGCTGCTGGAGACTGACGATGGGGAGGGCTTCTTCGGCTCCGGGCCGCGCGCCGCGGACTACCAGTACCTGGAGCAGAGCAAGTTCCAGATCGGCCGTCCGCAGGACACGGCGGTACGGAGCATCGCGCGGCCCGACGTCGCGTCCGGACTCCGGACCGAGACCGAACGGCCGCTCCCCGCCGCCCCGTTGCCGGAGCTGTCCCTCGCCGAGGTGTTGCGGGGCCGCAGTTCGGCGCGCGGAGCGCTGCGGGGGCCGCTGACCGCGCAGGAGCTGGGCGGGGTGCTGTGGCACGCCCACGCGCCGAGCCATGTGTCCCGGCAGGCGCTGGCCGACGGCACGCAGCGCACCCTGAGCCACCGCCCGTACCCGAGCGCCGGCGCCCTGTACAGCGTGCGGGTGAGGCTCCTGGCGCTCTCCGTGGCGGGGCTGGCCCCGGGCACCTACCACTGCGTGCCGGAGCGGCGGTCGCTGGTCGCCCTCGGCCCCACGCCGGAACTCGACGGGCTGAAGGCGTTGTCCTCGTACTTCTCGCGCCCGGCCGAAGACCCGGACTCCGTGGGGATCGACGAGGCACCGGCCGTGCTGGCGGTCCACCTGGACCTCGGCCTGCTCCGCCGCCGCTACGGGCTGCGGGCGCTGCGGCTGGGCCTGCTGGAGGCCGGGCACCTTGCCCAGACCCTCCAGCTCACGGCCGGCGCGTTCGGGCTGGGCACGATCCCGCTCGGCGGCCTGCACGACGACCTGGCGCACGAACTGCTGGGCCTGGACGACCTGGACGAGCCGATCCAGTACCTCATGCCGCTGGGCCGCCCGGCCCCGCGCGCGTAGGACCGCGACGGGACCGGAGGCCGGGGCCGGAGGCGGACGGGGCGCCGGCGGACGGTGCGCCGGCGGACGGGCCGGTGACCCGGCAGATCCTCCGGGCCCCGGCCGGCCCTTACGTTCCGCCGCGCCGTCTAGGAGGCGGCCAGGGCCTCCAGGGCGGGGACCGTCTCGGCGGGGGTGGGCAGGGCCTCGTTCTCCGCCCGGAGGCGGGCGGCGCCCTCGCGCAGGGCGGGGTCGGTGATGAGGCGGGTCAGGAGCGCGGTGTCGACGTCGTCGGAGGCGGAGCGCAGGGCGGCGCCGGTCGCGGTGAGGGCGTCGGCGTTGGTGAAGTGGTCGGCTCCCTGGGGCAGCAGGAGCTGGGGCAGCCCGGCCTGCAGTGCGGTGAGCAGGGTGCCGGAGCCGCCGTGGTGGATCAGCGCGTCGGAGGTGGTCAGCAGCTCGGCGAGCGGTACCCAGGGCAGCGGGCGGACGTTCTCCGGGAGGGTGCCGAGCGCGGTGAGGTCGGCGTCGCCGACGGCGAGCAGGAACTCGGCGTCCACCGAGGCGGCGGCTTCGGTGAGGCGGACGATGGCGCGGACGCCGTCCATCTCGGTGAGCACGGTGCCCAGGGTGACGGCGACGCGGGGCCGGTCGCCGCGGCGGAGCAGCGCGGCCGGGACGGTGCCGCCGCCGTTGTACGGGAGGTAGCGCATCCGCAGGCCGCCCGCGTCGCCGCCGAGCGAGGCGGGGACGATGTTCAGCGCGGTGGGCTCGGCCGGGCCAAAGACCCCGTACGTCTCGTACGCCTCGGTGAAGTTGGCGGCGAGCCGGCCGACCATGTCGAGACCGGAGGTGACTCCGAAGTTCTGGATGACCGAGGGGATCTTCAGCTTCGCCGCGACCAGCGGGGCCGAGGCCTGGAACGAGTCGTAGACCAGCAGGTCGGCGCCCCAGTTCCCGGCGACCTCCAACAGGCCGTCCACCGTGGGGCGGGAGATCATCGCGAATCCGCGGGCCGCCCTGTCCAGTATCTGGTCCTGCGACATGTCCGGGGCGACGTAGCGCATCTCCTCGTCGGAGGACTGCTCCATCACCTCGCGAATGGTGCGGCCGTCGCCGATCTCGACGATCGCGAAGCCCGCCTCACGGAGCCGGTCGAGCGGCTTCGAACTCGCGAACAGCACGTCGTGGCCGGCGGCTCGTAAAGCCTGCGCGGTCGGAATCATCGGGAAGAGGTGTCCGGCCGAAGCCGGACCGGTGAAGAGTATGCGCACAGCCGTTCTCCTTGCCCGCGGTATGACAGTCGGAGAGGGGCCGTACGAGCCCGCCCCCGGTTCCTCTCAGAGAACTGGGGTCGAGGCTCGCCGTGTTCCCGGAAAAGGGGTCGATAATCGGACGTTCTCGAACCGGCCACACCGCGCCGCACCGCGCCGCACCGCGCCGCTCCGCCCGCCGGAGCGGGGCCGCGTCCGGCCGGGCGGCGGGTTCACCGCGGGGACGGCCCCGCACCCGGGCGGACCGGCGGGGTGAAGCGGACCGCGACCCCCGGGGAGTACAGGACGCTCACGGGCGGTCCTGCCGGGGCCGGCAGGCCGGCGGCGGTGACCAGGTCTTCCCTGCAGTCGAGGAGTTCGGCGCGGTGCAGGGGCCAGCGCGGGTGGGAGTTCGGCAGGTACACCGGCCGGCCGAACGCTTGGGTGTGCATGCCCCACCGGGCGGTCAGGAAGTGTTCCAGGGCGCTCGGCTCCGCGAGCCGCTCGCCGATCCGTACGGCGATCCGGCTGTGCGCGCCGCGCGGGCCGGGCAGGCGCCGGCTGCTGGTGTAGGTGACGGTGTCGCCGTCGTGGCGGATCCTCATCCGCGACCACACGTACGGGAGGCGGAACACGGCGCGACCGACGGCCACCGGGAGGAGCCGGGAGGCGTCCAGCGAGCGGAAGACCACCCCGCGCCGGCCCTGGGCGTCGACCGAGTAGAGACGGACGTTGGTCTCCGGGAACGACCCCAGATAGGGGATGCCGGGCAGGCGGAGCCAGCCGATCCTGTGCATGCGGAACGCCACCAGGCCGACGTAGGTGACCCCGTCCAGCACGTCCGCCACCGTGCCGGCGGGCAGCAGCGGGGTGACGTCGGCGGGATCGGCCGCCCAGTGCACGAAAGCCAGGTCCAGCCAGTGCTGGGTGAGCAGCGGCCGGTCGGTCGTGAAGGGCGGATCGGCCGAGATCGGTTCGGGAACGGCGGCGGACGGCGGCGGACGCATGGGGGCGAGTATGGCCGAGACGCCGGGCGACCGCGGCCAAGGCCACGGCCCCGGGCCGGCCCCGTCGGTGAAACCCGCTGGGAGGAGCGGGCCACCGGTTCCTAAGATCATCCGATGGAGATTCCCCTTTACCCCGCGAAACCCCGTCCCGGCGACCGGATCGCGGTGCTGTCCCCCTCGTCCGGTCTGCCCGGTGTCTTCCCCCTGCCCTACGAACTGGGGCTGCGCAGACTTCAGGACGACTTCGGCCTGAAGGCGGTGGAGTACCCGACGACCCGCACGATGGGTACGACCCCCGAGGCGCGGGCCGCGGACATCCACGCGGCGTTCGCGGACCCCGACATCAAGGCGGTGATCACCAGCATCGGCGGCGAAGACCAGCTGACCGTCCTGCCCCACCTCGACCGCGACCTCCTGCGGGCCCACCCCAAGCCGTTCTTCGGCTACAGCGACAACACCAACCTGCTGCTGTTCCTGCGGAACGCGGGGATCGTCGGGTACCACGGCGGCTCGGTCATGGTCGGGCTCGGTCGGCCCGGTGCGCTGAACCCGCTGACCGAGGCCTCCCTGAGGGCGGCACTGTTCACCTCCGGCGAGTACGAGCTCACCCCGGCCGGTGCTTTCGGGGACGTCGACGGGCGCTGGGAGGATCCCCGTACCTTCGATGCCGAGCCCGAGACGGAGCCCGCGGGCGGCTGGATCTGGCACAACGGCGACCGCGTGGTCGACGGGATCAGCTGGGGCGGCAACCTGGAGATCATTTCCTGGCTGCTGATGGCGGACCGCGCCGTCCTGCCCGTCGAGTCCTACGCGGGCAACGTGCTGTTCCTGGAGACGTCCGAGGACATGCCGAGGGCCGAGGACGTCTACTGGATCCTTCGCGGCATGGGCGAACGCGGGCTGCTCCGGCAGTTCCCCGCACTCCTGATGGGCCGGGCCAAGGCCTGGTCGTTCGAGAACCCGCTCGGCCCCCGGGAAAGGGACCTGTACCGCCGGCGGCAGCGCGAGGCCGTCCTGCGGGCCCTCGGGCAGTACGCCCCCGACACCATGGCGGTGTTCGACGTCGACCTGGGCCACACCGACCCCCAGCTCGTGGTTCCCGTCGGAGGGCGCGTCCGGGTGGACGGCCTGACGCGCAGGATCACCGTCACGTACTGAGCCGTCTGCGGGACGCGCCGACGTGAGGTCGTCGCGCTCCGGCCCGGGCGGGACATACTGGGTCACCCGGCCCCGTACGGCTCGCAGCGGACCCGAAGGCACAGGCGGCATGCGCGAACTCACCTTCACGGCCTCGCGGAGACTCATGGCCGGGGGTCTCCTGTGGGCCTCCCTCGTCCAGATCTTCGTGGTGAACAACGCCGTCGTCCTGCCCCGTGCTTCGAGCCAGAACCTGGTGGACCACATCATCTCGGCGCTCGGCGTGACCCGCTGCGGTCGTATCGGAGGATTCCGTTTCTGCTCTCCTTGGCACGAGGCGGCCGACATCGCCTGGATCGTCGGAGGGTTCTGCCTCGTCCTCGGCGCGGTCCTCGGTGCCGCGGTCCTTCCCCCGGACCGCCTCCGGAACCTGGCCTTCGCCGTCCTGGCCGTCAGCGGTGCGGGACTCGTGTCGACCGGCTTCAATCCGTACAACCTCCGTCCGGCCCTCCACCTGCTCTCCGCCGGGACGTGCTTCTTCTGCGGGGCCGTGGGCGTACTGCTGCTGGGAGGCATGATCCGGCGGGCGCATCCGTACTGGGGTACGACGGGCATCCTGTGCGGGGTCACGTCCATCGTCGCGGCCACCCTCACGGCGCTCAGGCCGGACCCCTACGTCCAGGGCCTGTTCGAGCGCATCGCCGCGTGGCCCAGCGTCATCTGGGTGATCTGCTTCGGGGCGTACGTCGCCTTCTCCGCGCGGCGGGCGTCCCGCAGCCGCCGCCCGTGACGCGCGGGTTCAGGGACGGGTTCCCGCCCCTGTGGTCCCTTCCGGCTCTGTGGCATCGCCCGTCACGCCCGTCACGCCCGTCACGCGCGTCCCCGGGTGCAGGAAGGTGCACAGCCACGCCAGGCCCAGCGCGATGGCCATCCCGTAGAACACCCACTGGTTGGCCCGGGCGAAGTCCATGTGCACGGCCTCGAAAGAGTTCCGCATCAGCGTGGCGCTCGGCCCGTCGCCGGTCGGCGCACGGTCGTCCGGATGGCCGATGACCGATTCGGCGATGCCGCGGGCCGCGCCCGGCACCATCTGCTCCGGCAGGCCCTCCGCCGTGAGCGTCTGCGCGACGCGACTGGTCGTGACATGGGTGAGGAGCGTGCCGAAGACCGCCATTCCCAGGGCTCCCGCGTAATTGCGCACGGTCTGCGTGATGCCGGTGACCTCGCCGTACGAGGCACCGATCGCCCGGTTCACGGCGTCGGTGGAGGCCGGGGAGAGCACGAGGCCCATCCCCGCCCCGGCGATGCACGCGTAGGGCCACTGGTCATGGGCCGAGAGGTCCGTCAGTTTCCACGCCCACAGGGCGAATCCCGCGCAGGCGAGCGCGGTGCCGAGCTTCATCGTGGGCCGGGCGCCGTGCTTGTCGAGGATCCGGCCGCCCCATTGGGCCGAGAGGCCGAACCCGGCGAAGAAGTACAGCACGTACAGCGCTGCCTGGTGGGGCGAGGCGCTGAGCGAGATCTGCGCGTACACCGACGCGAAGAAGAGCACGGGGACGAACGCCAGCATCGAGAAGAAGAGCACGAGGGTGTCGGCCGTGAAGGCCCGGTCGCGGAAGACCCGCAGCTTGATGAGCGGCTCGGGCGTGCGCAGTTCGTACCGGCAGAAGAGGGCGAGGACGAGGAGTCCGCCGATGATGCACGCCCAAGTGGCGGGGCTGGTCCAGCCCCAGATGGACGACTGCTGGATCCCGAAGACGTTCAGCGCCATGCCGCCGGCGACGAGTACGGCGCCGGGCGCATCGACGCGTTCGCGCTTGCGGGTGACGGGAATGCGGGCGCGGGCGGTCAGGACGAGCGCGACGACGGCCACGGGGACGTTGATCCAGAAGACGGCCCGCCAGGTCCAGGAGGTCAGCCAGCCGCCGAGCAGCGGCCCGAGGGCGGTGAGCGCGCCGGCGAGCACGAAGAACAGGGCCAGGGCCCGGCCGCGTTTGTCGACGGGCACGACGGAGACGACCACGGCGAGGGCGGCGGGGAACACCAGGGCCGCGCCCACGCCCTGGGTGGCGCGGAAGACGACGAGCCAGCTCTGGGCGAAGTCCCCCGAGGGCACGGAGCCGCACAGCACGGAGGAGACGACGAACAGCAGCGTTCCCGCCACGACCACGCGGCGGTGCCCGAGGACGTCGGCGAGGCGCCCGCCGAGCGCGAAGCACGCGGCGAGCGCGAGCAGGTACGCGTTGACCACGCGTTGCATTCCGGAGGACGAGAGGCCGAGCTCCTCGACGATGCTGGGGGCGGCGATGCTGACGATCGTCTGGTCCACGAAGATCATCGCGACGGCGAAGAGCATGGCCGTGAGGGCGAGGACCTGCATCGGCGCCTTCCCGCTCCCTCTGTCCCGCACGGTCCCCATCCTCCCCGCCGCGGATCCGCCGCGCACGCCGGTGGGGGCGCGGTGACGGCGTGCCGGGGTGGGCGAAGGGCCCCGGACGGGTGTCCGGGGGCCTTCGCCCAGGCCGGTGGGCCGTAGCCGAGTGGGTCAGTGTGCGGTGAGCCGGTAGGCGTTCGTGATCGTCTCCTGCACGGTGTTCGCGCCCTTGTCGCTCAGGTTCACGAGGAAGGACACGGCCCCGCCCGTCGCGGGGTGCCGCACGTTCACCGAGCGGGCCCCCTTCGCGTCGGTCCTGACCGTGAGGGGCTTCCACGTCGCGCCCTCGTCGTACGAGACCTCGACGGTCAGTGCGGCCACCTGACCGGGTGCCGCCGCCGCTCCGCCCACCACCAGCGGCACGTTCAGCGTGCCGCCCGCCGGGGCGGTCCCGCTCAGGCTCAGGTCCGGCGAGAGGCGGACGGTCGACAGGGGCAGCCGGACCGGTTCGTCGCCGGGCGGCCGGGCCGAGGTGAACGTCCAGACCGCGGCGACCTTCGTACTGGTGGACGTGTCCTCGGCGGAGCGGCTCGCCTCCATGCTCAGCCGGTACGGCGCGGGGGCGGCCGGGACCTCGGCGCTCAGCCAGTCGTTGGCCTGTCCCTCGGCGATGGTCCGGCCGCCGGATTCCAGCCGGGCGAAGCCCCCTGTGGTCACGGACGAGCCCGAGTGCCCGGCCCCGTCGTTGAACAGCTGGATCCTGGAGCTGACGTAGTCGCCGCTCCGCTCGACGACCTGGTCGTTGCCGGCCTCCAGATCGGGCCCGACCACGCCGGTGTTGAAGGCCAGCGTCCGGCGGGCGGCCGGCTTGTAGGCCACCGGACCCTCGGAGTAGATGATGCGTTCCTCGCCCTGAGCGTTGACCTGCGAGGCGCTCCAGGACCACCGCACGCCGCCGGTGCTGAGGTACTGCGTGGCGGCCAGTGGCGCCTCCTGGTCCACGGGGTCCGACACGCCGGCGCCGAAGCCTTCCGCGTCGGTCGGGGTCACCCGTATCCGGCTTTTCACCCCGCTGACCGACGCGCCGAAACCGAGCTTCACCTCGGCCACGTCGGCCCGGGTGACGGTGCGCTTGAGGCCGGTGAACCAGTTGCCCGTACGGTGGAAGGCGAGCCGGTAGTCCGTCTTCTCGCCCGCCGCACCGGGCTTCTTCCACACCCCGTTGTACTGGGCGCGCAGATCGCCGCCGGCCCCGCCCGGTGCGGCGGTGAGGATCTGTGTCCGACCGTCGGTGAACCAGACGTTGCCCACGCCCGCGGCCCTGTCCTCGTAGCCGACGGCGGCGCTGACCAGCCGCGCGGCCGGATCCGGGGCGGTGACGGCGAACGGCTTCGCCTTGCGGAGGTCCAGCGTGACCGTGGCCTTCGCGGTCAGCTTCAGCACCGGCTGCACGAAGACGGCCAGCCGGTCGCCCGCGTCGTAGACGAAGCTCTCCAGCTGGTAGTCGCCCTTGGGCAGCCGCCGCGTGACGACGCCGGTCGGGTTGTTCGGGAAGTCGAAGCGCTCGCGGGTGTCCGTGCCCGTCGTGCTGAGCGTCGCGTAGAAGGACAGCGGGCTCGGCCCGGTGCCGCCCGTGTGCCGCAGGGTGAGGTCGTACGACTCCACCTCGCGCTCGACGACGAGGCCGGTGCGCACCGACTGGCCCTCTCCGGCGGCCAGTACGGTGCCGCCGAACGCCCCGTCGACCGTGCCCCGGCGGGTGTCGGCGGTGACGGTGGTCTGCGCGCTGCCGCCCGCGGGAACGGTGAGCGCGGCGTCCTTGACGGTGAACATCCCGGCCGGGGCCGGGTTGCCGGCCGGGTCGGTGCCGCTCGCGCTCAGCCTGAGCGTGACGGGCTCGGTTCCGTAGTTGCGGTAGGTGAGCGTCCTCGCGATCGGCTCGTCATCGGCGTGCGGCCAGGTCTGGGTGCCGAAGGAGAGGGCGCCGGGCTCGGAGACGACCGCCGCGGTCACGGCCCGTTCCAGGTCGATGCGGCCCGCGCCCTGCTGGAAGGCGTTGAGTGCCGGGGCGGGCTCGGCCGATCCGGTCAGCAGCGCCTTGACCTGGGCGCCGCTCCACGTCGGGTGCTGCTGGAAGAGCAGGGCGGCGGCGCCCGCGGCGTGCGGGGTGGCCATCGAGGTGCCGCTCATCGACACATAGCCGTCGCCCGGCGGGAAGTACGGGCTCTGCGTGGTCCGGGCGGCGGTGATGTCGACGCCCGGGGCGGTCACGTCCGGCTTCGACGCCCCGTCGGCCGTCGGCCCGCGGCTGGAGAAGTCGGCGAGCCGGTCCTGCTTGTCCACCGCGCCGACCGCCAGCGCGGCGGGGGCGCTGCCGGGCGAGCGGATCGTGGCGGCCTTGTCGCCCTCGTTGCCCGCGCAGGCCACGAAGAGGGCCTTGTCGGAGAGTCGGGCGACGGCTTCCTCCATCGGGTCGACTCCCGGGGAGTCCTGGGCTCCGAGGCTCATGTTGACGACCCGCGCGCCTTGGTCGACCGCCCACTGCATACCGCTGACGATGCTCGATTCGGAGCCGAAGCCGTCGTCGTCCAGCACCTTGCCGTCCAGGATCCGCACGCCGGGCGCCACGCCTTTGTAGACGCCGCCCGACTGCGCGCCCGAGCCGGCGAGGGTGGACGCCACGTGCGTACCGTGCCCGGCGACGTCCCCGGAGCCGGGCGAGGAGCTGAAGTTCCGCTGCGCCGCCTCCACGCCCTTGAGGTCCGGGTGGGTCTCGTCGACGCCGGTGTCGAGGACCGCCACGGTGATGCCCTCGCCGGTGTAGCCGGCGGCCCACATCGCGGGCGCGCCGATCTGCGGCACGCTCTTGTCCAGGGCCGTGTGGACCCGTCCGTCCAGCCACAGGCGGGCGATGGGCGCGGCGGAAGCGGGGCCCGCGGTGCCTGGGGCGCCTGCCGTACGGGCGCCGGACGTACGACCGGTGACCGTCGACCAGAGGGCCGCGGCGGCGGCCTTAGGCACCCGGAAGGACTCGCCGTCGACGGCGGGCAGCGGGCGGCGTTCGCGCGCGATCCCGGCGAACGCGTCGGGTGTGGTGGCGAAGGCCCCCACCGCGGAGCCGTTGCGCCGGTAGCCGACGATCAGGGGCAGGGTGTCGCGGTGCGCGTCGTCGTAGCCGTCCCTTACCAACTGCGCGACGTCGAAGAGCCGCCGGTCGAGGACGCCCTCGGCGATCATCGCGAGGCCGTCCTGCGGGATGACGTACGTGTGCTCCGCCTCGGTCCGTACCGAGAAGACGATCCCCTCCCGGCCCTCGCCACGCACGAGTTGGCTGACGCGGCCGTCGCCGCCGACGAGGACGCGGTCCCCGGTGATCAGTGTCACGGTCGCCGGCGCCTTCACGGAGGGCCTGGCCTGCGCCGTCCTGGCCTGTGCCGTCCGGGCCGACGGGGCGGCCGACGTGTTCCCGCCGTCCTGCGCGGTGGTGCTCGCGTCCTGCGCCGGCCGGGCGCCGGCCGGTGCGGCGCCCGTGATCAGTGTCCCGGCCACGGCGGCGGCCAGCGCCGCCTTTCCCGCCCTGGAAACGATTCCCACCCTGGTCCCCCAACTTCGCGTCCACACCGGTGTGTTCGCCGGCAGGTCCTGGCCGGTACCACGCTTCCCGCCGGCCGCCGGTTCTCGACGGACACGAGAGGAACGGCTTTCGCCCGCGCAATACAACCGTGGTGGTAGGGATGCGCTCACCCTGGTGGGAGGCGGACGCCCACCCTGGTGGCAGGAGCCCGCCCCGATCGGACCGTTAGCCACGCGCGGCCCGCGCGCTCGGCGATATTGCGTACCGCGCCGGGCGCGGGGCGTGCAGACTCGGCCCATGGTGGACATGGGGGCGTTCCGGGACGCGGTCGACGGCTGGGCCGCGGGCGGCCCCGGCGGACCGGCGGGCGATTTGGCGGTACGGCTGGGGTTGCGTACGGCGGTGCTGTTGGAGGGGCTGAGCGACCTCGCCGCCGTCGAGGCGCTCGCGGCGCGGCGGGGCCGCGACCTCGCCGCCGAAGGGGTGGGCGTCATCGCGATGGGCGGGGCGATGAACGTGGGACGCTACGCCGGCCTGCTCGGGCCGCCCGGTCTCGGCCTGCGCCTGACCGGGTTGTGCGACGAGCGGGAGCGGCCGTACTACGAGCGCGGCTTGATGCGGGCCGGGGCGGCGGACGGGGAGTTCTTCGTGTGCGCCGCGGACTTGGAGGACGAGTTCATCCGCGCGCTCGGCGCGGCGGCGGTCGAGGAGATCATCCGGGTCGAGGGCGACGTGCGGGCCTGGCAGACCTTCCTGCGGCAGCCCGCGCAGCACGGCCGGCCCCGGCAGCAGCAGTTGCGGCGCTTCCTCGGCACGAAGAAGGGACGCAAGATCCGCTACGGCCGCCTGCTGGTGGAGAGCCTCGGCCCCGGACAGGTCCCGGCCCCGCTCGAAAACCTGCTCGCAAGCCTGTGACCGGCTCCGTGGCGACGGCGGTCGGACGAAGGCTCAGGTGGCGGTGGGCCAGGAACGCAGCAGCGCGGAGATCCCTCCGGCGGAGCAGGCGGGGCTGAGGAGGAGGTCCCTGAGGGCGATCGCGTCCTCACGGGTGGGTTTGGCGCGGATTCCAGCGGCTTCGAGGTACATGACGCCGGTGGCCGCTGCCACGGCCATGTTGGAGCGCTCCAGCCAGCGGCAGCGGGCGAGGGTGTGGACGAGGGCCGCCGCCTTGGCGTACGGGCCGTCGTACAGCGGCTGCTCGAACAGCTCGGCCCGGTGGCGGGCGACCGCCGAGACGGGCACGCCGTAGTCGTCCGGGGCCGGATCGCCCACCCCGGCCGCTTCGGCCACCTGCAGAATCCAGGCGACGTCGATGTGCAGTTCCATCAGGCGGCACGCGTCCCCGGCGCGGCCTGCTGCGCGTCCTCGGCCTCGTCGAAGACGCTCTGGTGCTCGGCCAGGAAGCGGGCGGCGGCCTCCACCGCGCGGGCCCGCAGTCCGCTGGCGTCGTCCTGCACGAGGCGGGCGAGGTAGTCACCGATGCTCAGGCCCAGGTCGGCCGCGCGCTTCTTGGCCAGTTCCGCGATGTCCGCGTCGACGCGGGCACCCAGCTGCGTTTTCCCCATGGGCCGATGGTAACAGCTGTTACCACCCGGCGGCGAGGGGTCAGCCAGCACCGCGCAGGGTGAGGACGTACGCCGCCGTCAGGGCGACGGCGGGGTCTTCGTCCCGGGCCAGGTCCGTCAGGGCGCGCCTGGCCGTGGCGCCCGGGATGTCCGCGAGCGCCTGCGTCAACCGCAGGCGCACGGGCGGGGCCGCGGAGCCGCCGGGGAGACGGGCCGCGAGTTTGCCGGCGATCCGCTCGGCCAGTGCGGGGCGGCTCGCCAGCCCGCTCAGCGCGTCGGCCGCCTCGACGTCGTTCCTCCCCTCGACGATCATGTCGACGAGGGCGGGGATCGCGTCGGCGACGCCCCGCGCTCCGAGCGCCAGGGCCGCCTGCCCGCGGACCGCGGCGTCGGGGCCGTTCAGGGCGGTTCGCAGGAGCGCGGTCGAACCGTCGCCCGGGATCTCGGCGATCGTCCGGACGGCCCGCTCCCGTACCTCGGCCGCCGCTGAGGCCAGGCCCCCCGCCAGCAGTTCCAGCGCCCCGTCGCCCGACCGGGCCACGGCCCAGCGAAGGGCCCCGGCGACGTTCGGATCCGTCTCGCCGAGGGCTGCCTCCACGAGCGCCTCCACCGGGAGCGGCGCCGTGTCGGCCGAAGCCAGCGCCGCGCGCTGGCGTCTGCCGGGGCTGTCCGAGCCCAGCGCGTGCAGGAGCGCGACGGTGTGGAGCACCTCCTCCCAGCCGTCGGGTTCCGCGGCGCCGATCCGGCGCAGCCGCGTGAGGAGCGCCGTCTCGGCGGTGATGCGCTCCTGTGTGGTGCGGATGAGCTCCTCCACGAGTTCCGAGGGCCGGAAGGCCGGATCGTCCAGGGCCCGTGCCACATCGCGCAGCGACAGACCCAGGGAGCGCAGACTCTCGATGTGGAAGATCCGCCGGATGTCCTCGCCCGAGTACTCCCGGTACCCGGACCCGGTGCGTCCCGTCGGACTCACCAGGCCGAGCGATTCGTAGTGCCGGAGCATGCGGGCGCTGACCCCGGACCGCCTGGCCACCTCACCGATCAACACCGTCTACGCTCCTCCCGGCTGGTCCCGCATGGCCGCCACGCGCTTGGCCTCCTCGATCGCGTACTCGAATCCGGATTCCGGATCGCGCAGCAGCCGCCGCGTGGCCATCGCATGATGGCGTACGCGGGGGTCGGGATCCGCCGTCGCGGGGCTCAGGGCCGGCCCCGCGGCCCCCTCCCCGAGGGCGATCAGCGCCCTGCTCAAACTCAGTTGTGTCTCGCGTCCGCCGCGCCCCAGTTGTGCCGCGAGCGCCACGGCCAGCCGGGGCTCCTCGCCTTCGGGTACGAGTACGACCGCGGCCCGCCAGGCGCTGCGGGCCACCTCCTCGTCGGCGTCGGACAGGAGCGCTCCGGTGATCGCCGGCCATGCCCGCCCGTCGCCGATCTTGGACAGGGTGTGCAGCGCCTGGCTCCTCGCCCGCGCCCCCTCCGACCTGAGCTCCGCGACGAGGGGCGGGAGCGTCAGGGACGGCTCGTGCCGGGTGAGCGCCCACGTCAGCATCTCGCGCACGGAGAAATCGGGCTCGACCCCGCACCGCTCGACGAGCTTCCCTACGGACCGCGGGTCCGGGGCCGAGCCGATCGCCAACGCCGCGCGCAGCCGTACCGAGGGGCGGGCGTCGTCCAGCGCCCGCAGAGCGCCCCCGTCAGTCGCGGCCGGGGCCGGTGCCGGGGCTGCAACCCGGTCCGCGTCCGCGTCCGTCTTCGTTTGCTTCTTCGTGTCCTGGTCGACCGTGGTCATGGGAACCACCTCCTCGGCCACAGTGAAGACCTTGTCATCGTGTCAAGGTCAAACGTGTCCGAGCCATCGGGGACACGGCTCCCCACCATTGGTCATGCGCCTGACAGCACCACCGAAGGGAGCGATCAGCGCATGACCACGCCCGCTGGTACACCCGTTGGGGATGGATCGAGCCGAGGGCGGCCGCGGCGGGCCCCGAGCTGCCGTACGCTCGCGAGCTCCGGGCCCGCCCGTTCAACCCCGTGGAACGGCTGGTGTTCTCGGCGGCGGCGCGCGACGAGTCCGTGGCGCGGCACACGCACCTGTTCGCACAGCGCCTGATCGGTCCGGTGCGGTTCCTGAACCCCGTGGCGCCGGCCAAGGCCTCGGCCGTCAACATCAGGCACCGCGGGACGACCGCGACCCCGACCGCGACCCCGGCCGCGACCGCATCCGCGACGCCGCCCCCGTCACCGTCCGGCGCGGACGGCCGCTGAGCCGCGACCGGAGGGCCCCGCCCGCGGGCGGACGGCCCCCGCGCCCGGGCGCGGGGGCTCCCTCGCGCTACCGGGCCGCCGCGCGGAAGGCCATGGTCAAGTCGGCCACCGCCCCCGTCAGATCGCCGGTCAGGAGCCGGTGGTCCGCCTCGGCGAAGGGCTGGGCCGAGGCCTGGGTGAAGCGTCCGCCGACCCGCTGCGCGGCGATGGCCCGGGCCCGGTCCGCCACCGCGCGGCCGGCCTGCGAATCGGCCCCGGTCGTGCGCTCGACCGCCGCCGCGGCGATCGCCAGGGCGCGCAGGGCCGCCTCGCCGCCCTGCGCGGGAGGCGCGAGCGTGGTCAGCCCCCAGCCGTACGGGAACTGCGGATCGTACGCCGCGTCGCCCACGTTGATCGGCAGCTGCGCCGACGACTTCGGCCAGCTGACCGGGAGCCGGCCCGTGAACGCCCGCTTGCCGTACAGCACGTCCGCGACCCCGTCGCCCTCGGTGCCCGGGAGCCAGGACGCGACGAGCGCGCCCATCCGGTCGAGCCGGTCGCCGATGAGCTGCGGGCGGCCCGAGACCACGAGCACCGCGCACCGCATCGCCGCGCAGACCCGGTCCACGGCGGTCCGGTCGGCCGCGGAGAGTTCGAGGTCGTGGCCGTTGCCCACGTCACCGACGCCCTCCGCGTAGGGGGTCTCGCCCACGACCACCACGCCGACGTCGTACCCGGCCGTCGGCGCGCTCGCGTCCTTGGAGTACGTGAGCGATTCCGGCGAGGCGGCGGCCTTGCGCATGCCCTCCAGGATCGTGGTGCCCACCGTGTTCCGCCCCGACGAGCCCTGCCAGCTCACCGTCCAGCCGCCCACCTGGTTGCCCAGGTCGTCCGCGTTGGATCCGGCGACGTACACCTTCTGCGAGGGCTTCAGCGGCAGCAGGCCGCCCTCGTTCTTCAGGAGGACCTGGGACTTGGCCGCCGCCTCGCGGGCCACCGCCCGGTGTTCGGCCGAGCCGACCACCCCGAGGCCGGAACGGTCGGCGTACGGCTTCTCGAACAGGCCCAATTTGAATTTCTGTTCGAGGATCCGCGCCACGGCGTCGTCGATCCGCGCCTGCGGGATCCGGCCCGCGGCCGCCTCGTCGAGCAGCGTGCGGTGGAAGTCCTGGTACGCGCTCGGCACCATGATCATGTCGAGGCCTGCGTTCACCGAGGTCCGGACGTCGCTCGCGTAGTCGCCGGGGATCTGGTCGATGGCCTGCCAGTCGCTGATGACGAACCCCTTGAAGCCCATCCGGTCCTTGAGCACGCCGTTGATCAGTTCCGCGTTGGCGTGCATCTTCACCGGGCCGGCGTCGTCGTCCGTGAAGTCCACCGAGGAGTAGGAGGGCATGACCGTCCCCACTCCGCGCTTGACCGCCTCCTGGAACGGGGCCAGGTGCACCGCCTCCAGTTCCCGCCGGCTGACCCGGGTGACGCCTTGGTCGATGGTGTAGGAGCCGGTGGTGGAGGAGCCGTACGCGGTGCCGCCGTCGCCCGCGTAGTGCTTGGCCGTGGTCAGCACCTTGTCCGGGCGGCCCAGATCCCGGCCGTCCGGCGCGCCCTGCATGCCGCGGATCACCGTCTCCATCGCGGTGACCAGCGCGGGGTCCTCGCCGAAGGCCTCGTACGAGCGGCCCCAGCGCTCGTCACGGGTCACGCACAGGCAGGGGGCGAAGTCCCAGGGGACGCCCGTCGCCCGCACCTCGGCTGCGGTCACCGCGCCGGTCCGCTCGGCCAGCTGCGGGTCGCGGGAGGCGCCCAGGCCGATGTTGTGGGGCATGATCGTGGATCCGACGAGGTTGTTGTGGCCGTGCACGGCGTCCACGCCGTAGAGGAGTGGGATCTGGAGTCGGGCCGCCCGGGTGCGCAGCTGGTAGCCGTCCACCATGTCGGCCCACGCCGCGGGAGTGTTGGGGTTGGGGACGGAGCCGCCGCCGGACAGGAGCGAGCCCAGGCCGTACGCCGCGATGTCGCCCGGGGCCCTCAGCGCGTTGCGTTCGGCCTGGGTCATCTGGCCGGCCTTCTCCTGCGGGGTCATGCGGGCGAGCAGGTCCGCGACCCGCTGCCGCACCGGCAGTTTCGGGTCCAGGTACGGGAGCCCGTGCGCGTCGATCACGACGAGGGGGTCCTCGGCGGGCGGCCGGGCCCCGGTCACGGTCAGCTTCAGCGGTACGGTCTCGGCGGTTTCGCCGTCGCGGTCCTTGGCGGTCTCGACGGTGACGGTACGGGAGGTGCCGGACGGGGTTCCGGCGGGGAAGGTGAGGGTGCCGGTCAGCGGCTCGTAGTCGGCTCCGGGTGTCGCGGTGCCGCCCTCGGTGGTGTAGCCGACGGTCACCGGCTCGGTGAGCGGTCCGGAGCCGGTCGTGGCCACGGAGACGCGTACGTCGGCCGAGCCGCCTTCCTTCACAGGGTGAACGGTCGTATCGGTGACGACCCTGGTCTGCGCGACCGGGTCGGCCGCCCCGTACACCTCCACCCCGTCCAGCATGAACTCGCCGGCGCGGCCGACGGGGAAGGTGAAGGCGTAGCCCCACATCGAGGTCAGGCCGAGCACTTGGTCGATGCCGCCGACCGGTTGGTAGTCGGTGCGGTACTCGAAGCGGGAGAACGGGAGCTCGACCAGGTGCCAGCCCTGCCAGTCGTCGGTGAAGGAGGTCGTCCACAGCTCGGAGGCCTCGCCGTTGGCCCCGCCGTCCTTGAGCTCGAAGTGGATCCGGGGACCCGAACCGGGCGGCAGCGGCGCCGTGTTCTGCCCGTACCACCAGAAGCGGATGCCGCCGCGGGTGCTCCAGTCGTGGGCGGGCCGGTCGAAGGCGAAGTCGTGGGTGTAGCCGCCCCAGCCGCTGATGTCGTAGCTGCCGTGCAGGACCTTCGTGCCCTCGGGGGCGTCGGCGCGCTCCCGCAGCTCCAGCCGGGGCTGGTCGTCGCCGTCGCTGCCCCAGGTGAAGATGCCTTCGGCGGGAGGTCCGGCGAAGGGGATCTCACCCTCGAAACGGTCGACCGCCGTCGGGGGCGGGACTTCCCCGGCGGCGGCCGTGGCCGTGGCCTGTGCGAGCGGGAGGAGCGCGGCGAGTACGCCGGCCACACCCAGCAGGGCGGTTCTGAGCCGGCGCCGGGCCGGTTTCACGCGTGCGGTACTCACGATGCGCCTCCGAGGTCTACACCACCGGGCAGGACACCGCGTGAGTCAACTGAACGGGCTCGCCGACGTCAAGACTTCACGTCAGGACTGGCCGAATGCCGCCCGGTACGGAGGACCGGCGCCTGCTTGCGTTCGGCTCCTGAACCTGCGGACGCACCCCGACGCCCTCGTGGGTCTCCTCCGCGTCCGTGGGCGTCATGACCCCGCGCGGGTCCCCGCATCCCGGGCGTGGGACGTGGGGTCGGGCCAGGGGACGTCGGTCGCCACGGGGGCGGCGTAGTCGATGCCGGGCACGGAGAATCCGTAGAGCCGCCGGACCTCGGCGCTGAACCAGTCGAGGTCGGCCAGGTCGGCGATGGTGGCCGTGGTGGCGGTCTTCCAGCGCTCGGCGACGGCCGCCTGCACCCCGTCCGTGAGTTCCCACGTGTCCAGGCGGACCCGGCCCTCCGCGTCCAGGTCGAGCGGTGCGACGCCGGTGAGCTGGTCCCACAGCGCGGCGAGCTGGCGGACCGGCGGGACGAGGCCCTCGCCGAGTACGCCGCGCAGCAGGCCGGTGTACAGGGCGATGCCGGGGATGGCGGTGGAGGACTGGGTGACGGCGGCGCCGTTCACGGAGGTCACGGCCCGCCCGCCCACGGTCGTGCCGAGCCGCTCGTTCAGGGTGCGGGCGGTGGCCTCCAGGTGGGCCTTGGCCGCCCCGATGGTGCCCTGCCGGTAGATCGCCGCCGTGAGCGACGAGCCGATGTACGACAGCGCTGCGGTGGTGAACCCCTCGGCGAGCAGGCCCCGCGCGGCGAGGTGGTCGATCCAGCGTTCCCAGTCCGCGCCGCCCATCACGGCCACGGTCTGCTCCACGTCGTCTCCCTCGGCCGGCGCGGTCTCGACCTCGCGGACCTCGGGAACACCCTCCTCGTCGAAGACCAGGGTCTTGGTGCGGTCCGGCCGGCCGATCGGCTTGAGGACGGAGGCGTACGTGGTCCCGGTCGCGGGGTCGGTGCGCCGGGGCGCGGCCACCGAGTAGACGAGGTGGTCCAGCCGGCCACCGAAACGCCGCTCGACGAGGTCGGCGACCTGATCCTTCATCGAGTCGGAGAAGGCATCGCCGTTGAGGAGGACGAGGTCCCGCCCGGCCGCGCGGGCGAGGTCCGCGGTGGCGGCCGTGCGGTACCAGCCGGCCGTTGCCGTACGCCGTTCGGTGGGGCCCTTCTCGAAGGACACGCCGATACCGCGGATGCCGACGCGCTTGAGTCCGGCGAGCGTGGCCGCGAGACCGTATCCGGCGGAGGAGCCGACGACCAGAGCCACCGGCCCGTCGCCGTCCGGTGCCCCGGCGGGTGTAGGGGCGGGACAGGCGTCCCACATGTCGGCGACTGACTGCGCGCACCCCGCCGGATGGGAGTCGAGGAAGAGGAAGCCCCGACTGCGGGGTGTGAGAACGCGCTCGTTCATGAGGGCAAGTCCTTGGATCGCCGGAACAGGGCCGCGGCGACCGGTCGGGCCGCCGCACCCTGCAAGTCTGTTGCGGCGCGGACTCCCGCGGTGGTCCTGCCCACGACAATGATCACGAGCGGGTCTTGGAGCGTTCCGCCACTTCCCCCGCCGCGAGGGACGCCCGCGACACGACCGGTACGCGGTGCGCCCCGGTGAACACATCCGGCTCCTCGACGGGCCGTTGACGCGTCTTAATGGTTTGCCGCACGCCGATCCCGTCCGATAGGACTCGTTCATGCTGACGGGTCACAAGGTCGGGCTCCGGGCCCGCCACGATGAAGACTTCCCGATCCTGCGGGCGGAGCTCTACAACGACGTGGTCAACGGCTCGCGGTCGCAGGTCGCGCCGTGGCGGCCCGTCTCACCCGACTCGAAGGACTCCGAGCTCTTCGTGCACGACAAGGAGGAGGGGCGCGTGCCGTTCTCCGTGGTCGACTTGGAGGACGGCGCCCTGATCGGCATCGCGAACCTGTGGGGCATCGACAACCACAACCGCTCCGCGCACATCGGGCTGGGGCTGTTGCCGGCGGCCCGCGGCAAGGGCTTCGGAACCGACGTGGTCGCGGTGCTGTGCCACTACGGGTTCGTCGTACGCGGGATGCAGCGGCTCCAGATCGAGACGCTGTCGGACAACGACGCGATGCTGCGCTCCGCCGAGCGCAACGGTTTCGTGCGCGAGGGCGTGCTGCGCTCCTCGGCCTGGGTACTCGGCGAGTTCATGGACGAGGTCCTGCTCGGACTCCTCGCCCGGGACTGGCGGCCGACCGCCCTCACGTCGGCGGACGCATAAGAGCGGCCGTCAAACGCAAAAGACGCTCGGCCGGGTTCCGGTGAGCGTCTCGCGTATGTGTGCGTATGGTGCCCGCGTCGTCAGGT
>NZ_LFML01000150.1:79427-89716 GCF_001044425.1 Streptomyces roseus | reverse complement strand
GTCCTCTCCCGGGGGCGTCGGCGCGCCGCCGGCGCACCCGCCCGGGGGCCCGGCCACGACCCCCCGCACCGGCTGCGGGGGCGGCGGGCCCTCGGCCTGACCCGGCTCGGGGAGCGTCACGTACGGGCGGACACGCAGTGGCTCGAAACCGGCCCCCGTCGCGCACTCGCAGTCGGCGCCCACGGCGTCGCATTCTGGACAGCGCTCAGCGCTCACTGGAATCCCTCCCTGGCCATTGCCTGCGATTATGCAGACCCTCCGGGGCCCGCCCAACCTGCCCGAGAGGCCATATCCGGCCACACCGCTCAGGATGGACATGTTGATCCGGCCCGAGGAGGAGCGGATGGCCCAGGATGTGACCACGGACCCGGCGGGACCCGTTCCCGGCCCCCCTTCGTCCGGCCCGGCCGCCGAGCACGCCACCCGCGACGTCCTCGTCTCGATCGGGGCCCTGCTGCTCGGCCTGCTGATCGCCGCCCTCGACCAGACCATCGTCTCGACGGCCCTGCCGACGATCGTCAGCGAGCTGGGCGGGATGGAGCACCTGTCCTGGGTCGTCACCGCCTACATGCTGGCCGCCACCGCCGCCACGCCGCTGTGGGGCAAGCTCGGCGACCAGTACGGGCGCAAGAAGCTGTTCCAGGGCGCCATCGTGCTCTTCCTCATCGGATCGGCGCTGTGCGGGCTCGCCCAGGACATGCCGCAGCTCATCGGGTTCCGTGCCCTCCAAGGCCTGGGCGGCGGCGGACTGATCGTGCTGTCGATGGCGATCGTCGGTGACATCGTCCCGCCGCGTGAGCGCGGCAAGTACCAGGGCCTCTTCGGCGCCGTCTTCGGTGCGACCAGTGTCCTCGGACCGCTGCTGGGCGGCGTGTTCGTCGACAACCTGTCCTGGCGCTGGGTCTTCTACATCAACCTGCCCATCGGTCTCGTCGCGCTCGTCGTCATCGCCGCGGTCCTGCACATCCCCGTGCGGCGGTTGAAGCACACCATCGACTACCTCGGCACCTTCCTCATCGCCTGCGTCGCCACCTGCCTCGTGCTCGTCGCCTCCCTCGGCGGCTCCTGGGGGTGGGGCTCGGCGCGGATCGTCGGGGTGGCCGTCCTGGGTGCCGTGCTGCTCGCCGTGTTCCTCCTCGTCGAGCGGCGGGCCGTCGAACCCGTCCTGCCACTGGGACTGTTCAGGATCCGCACCTTCACCCTCTGCTCGGTGATCAGCTTCATCATCGGGTTCGCGATGTTCGGCGCGATGGTCTACCTCCCGACGTTCCTCCAGGTCGTCCAGGGGGTCTCGCCCACCCTGTCCGGCGTCCACATGCTGCCGATGGTGCTCGGCATGCTCATCGCCTCCACCGCTTCCGGCCAGATCGTCAGCCGCACCGGCCGCTGGAAGGTCTTCCCGATCGCGGGCACGGGCGTGACGGCGGTCGGGCTGCTTCTGCTGCACCAGTTGCAGCGCACCAGCGGCACCTGGGAGATGAGCATCTACTTCTTCGTCTTCGGCACCGGACTGGGTCTGGTCATGCAGGTGCTGGTCCTGGTCGTGCAGAACTCCGTCAGTTACGCCGACCTCGGAGTCGCCACCTCCGGTGCCACCTTCTTCCGCTCCATCGGCGCCTCCTTCGGCGTCGCGATCTTCGGCACGATCTTCACCAACCGGCTCGACGCCAAGCTGGCCACCGCTTTCGCCGGGCTGCCGGTGCCGCCCGGTACGGCCGCGCTGGTGGAGGCCGATCCGCGGGCCATCGGACAGCTGCCCGCCGGGCTGCGCCCGCGCGTGCTCGACGCCTACGCCTCCTCCATCACCGACGTCTTCCTCTACGCCGTGCCCGTCGTCCTCCTCGCCTTCGCCATCTCCTGGTTCCTCAAGGAGGACGTGCTGCGCGGCTCGGTCACCGCGCCCGATGTCACCGAGACCCTCGCCTCCAACCCCGTCCACCGATCCTCGCACGAAGAGGTCGCCCGCGCGCTGACCGTCCTCGGCACCCGCGAGGGCCGCCGGCACGTCTACGAGAAGATCACCGAGAAGGCCGGCCTCGACCTGCTGCCCGCGGCGAGCTGGCTCCTGCTGCGGATGAAGAAGTACGGCTCGGCCGAGCCCGCGATGCTCGCGGAACGGACCACCGTGCCCCTGAAGGTGATCACCGAGGCCGCGCGCCAGCTCGAAGGACGCGGACTGGCCGTACGGGACGGGCTGCCGCTGGTCATGACCGAGCGCGGCCGGGAGGAGGCCGGGAAGCTGGCCGCGGCCCGCGAGGAGTCGCTCGCCGAACTGCTCGGCGACTGGTGGGGCCCGGACCGGCCGACCGACCTGGTCGAGCTGGTCAAGGAGATCAACGCCGAGCTCTGCGGATCAGACGCCGAGGAGCCCTTCGACGCCACGGCCCGCCGCGACCACGCGGCGCGCTGACCACGTCCGACCTCGACGCCGTGACCGGGCTGCCCCTCGGGGGCCGCGGATCTCGCGCCCGCTTCTGACCTGAAGCGGACCGGCTCAGATCAGGCGCTTCTCGAACCAGTGCTCCGCGTACGGGCCCGCGTTGTACGGCGGTATCTCCGCGTAGCCCTGGCGCGCGTACAGGGCCCGGGCCTCCACCAGGTCGGAGCGGGTGTCGAGGCGGACCCGCTCGGCGCCCAGGGCGCGGGCGGCCGCCTCCAGGGCCGTGAGCAGCGCGGCCCCGCCGCCGGTGCCGCGGGCGCGCGGGTCCACGTACACCCGCGTGAGCTCGGCGGTGACGGGGTCGAGCAGCCGTATGCCGCCGCAGGCCCGGGGCGCCGCATTCAGCCGGCCGACCACGAAGTCGCCCGTGGGCGGGGTGAGGCCGTCCGCCGGATCGTCCCGCAGGCCCTCATCGATCTCGGCTTCCGTGGCGGGCCGTTTCCAGTACCGGCCGGCGACCTCCGCGTAGTACGCGCGGCGCAGCGCGGTCGCCTCCGGCGTGGCGAAGTGCTCGGCGGCGACGGTCCAGTTGACGGCTGCCGCGGGGACGGTGGTTCCGGTGCTCGTGCTCTTGATGTCCATGGCGCCATTGTGGAGTCCGCGCTCCTCCCGCCGCGTGGAATATCCACAGGTACGGGCCGATGATAGGAAAAGACGCACATCACCCACACGGAGGGCGTGACAGCCATGTCCGAGCACCCTGACGCCGCCCTGATCCGCCGCGGCTACGAGGCCTTCGGCGCGGGCGACATGGAGACGATGGGCACGCTGATGACGGCCGACGTCATCCACCACGTCCCGGGCAGCAATCCCCTCTCCGGGCACCACAAGGGCCGGGACGCCGTCCTCGACCTGTACCGGAGGCTCGGCGAGGAGACCAAGGGCACCTTCCGGGTCGAACTGCACGCGGTGCTGGTCGACGGGCGGGGCCACGTCATGGCCTTCCACACGGCCCGCGGGGACCGCGGCGACCACGGGATCGAGATCCAGGGAGGCCTCTTCTTCACGATCGTCGGCGGGAAGATCAGCGACATCGACGAGTGCACCCAGGACATCGACGAGGAGGACCGCTTCTGGGGCTGACGGCTGACCTCCCGGTCCGGCGGCTGACCTCCCGGTCCGGCAGCCGACCCCCGAGCGGCCGGCCTTCCCGCCCGCTGCGGCCGCCGACCTCCCCGCCCCGCCCCCGCCTCAGCCCTGCGGCTTCGGCGCCGCCTGCTGCACGACCTCGAACGACCACACCGTCGACCCCGAGGCGGCCGGCTTCGGGCGCGCGCCGCCGCCCTCGCCGCCACCCTGGCCCCCGCCCTGGTGCGCCGCCTTCATGGGCCCCTCCATCCACGCCTGGAAGTCCTCCTCCGACCGCCACCGCGTGTACACCAGGTACTGGTCCGTGCCCTCGACGGGACGAAGCAGCTCGAACCACTCGAACCCGTCCGAACCCTCCACGGCGCCCGCCCGCGAGGCGAACCGCTGCTCCAGGACTTCCCGCTGCTCAGCGGGGACGGTCAGCGCGTTGATCTTCACGATGCTCATGCCCGCCATCCTAGGGATCCCACGCGGGATATCGTCGACCCAGGTAATGAAGTGGTGCATGAAACGCGGCAGCCAGGCGAAGTCAAGGTTGCGGTCAACAGGGCGGGAGGCCGGCGAGGCGTGGCTAACGCGGCGGAGCACAGTGGTGCGAACGGACATGCCGGGGTCATAGGCGGTAGCGGCAGGCTGGGGGCGGCGCGGTTCCTCCTGTGGGCACTCGCCGGTGTCCTCGCCGTCAGACAGGCCGCCTCGGTCCTGCGCGTGCCACCGGGCGAGTGGCTCAACGAATTCCGGCTCCCCAGCGGCTTCCCCGGCTCGCTGTACGACGGCGGCCAGTTCACCGGGACCCCCTTCGCCGGGCTGGTCCTCAAGCCGTTCCTCGGTCTCGCGGCGCCCTCCCTGGAGGTGGCCTGGACCTGCGTGACGCTCCTGTTCGTCGCCGCCATCGGCCTGGTGGCCGCGCGCGGCCTGCCCGACCCCGTGCCCCGGCGCACCGCGCTGCTCGCCGCGCCCGTGCTGGTCGGCCTGATGATGGTGTCGCTGCCGGTCCGCGCGGCCGCCTCGCCCGGCCAGACCGCCGTCCTGCCCGTGCTGCTGGTGCTGCTCGCCGTGTTCCGGGTCCCCGGCGAGCGCCCGGCCGGGTTCCTCGTCGGCCTCGCCGCCGCGCTCCAGCCGACCCTGCTGCTCTTCGCACCGCTGCTGTGGCTCACCGGCCGCCGCCCCACCGCCAAGGCCGCCGCCGTCACCTTCGCCGGGGCCACCGCCCTGTCCTGGGCGGCCCTGCCGCGCGACTCCTGGACGTACTGGGTCCACCACCTCGCCGGCACCGGCCTCGGCGGCACCCCCGACGATCTGGCCAACCAGTCCGTGCACGGCGCGCTGCTGCGGCTCGGACTGACCGGCCCCGGCGAGATCCTGCTGTACGCGGCCCTCGCGGCCGGGATCGGCTGGGTCGGCCTGCGCCGCGCCGCCCGCTACGCCCGCGACGGCCAGCTGCTCCTCGCCGTCGCCGTCACCGGCTGCGTGGCCGTCGCCGTGGTGCCGACCGGCTGGCGCCACCAGCTGCTGTGGGTGCTGCTCGCGGTGGCCGGCAAGGTCGGCAAGCGGGCGGCGGACCGGCCCGTGTGGCCGGTGGCCGTGGTGCTGGCCATGACCCTGCCCGCCGACGTGCTGCTGCCCAACCTGGCCGCGCTGGCCCCCGTACGGGACAACGTGCTGCTGCTCGCCGCGCTGGCGGCCGCCTGCGCCGTACCGTTCCTGCCGCGCTCCTCCCCGTACTGGCGCGAGCCCGTCCCGACCGCGTACGGCCGGCCCGTCGCCGCCCGCTGGTCGCGGGTGCCGCTGATGCCGTTCTGGCGGCGCGTGCTCTCGCGCCCCAACCTTTTGCTGGAGTTGCTGCTGATACGGGTCGGGTACTCCCTGTACTCGCACATCCGCGCCGCAGCGCCCAGCAGCCGCAGCCTCGCCGAGGGGCACGGCAGCCAGATCCACGCCATCGAGCGGGCGCTGGGCCTCGACATCGAGCGCGCCGTCAACCACGCCGTGGTGAACACGCCCTGGCTGGAGAAGTTCTTTAACTTCTACTACACGTCGTTCCACTTCGTGGTGCCGCTGACGATCCTGGCGGTCCTGTACTGGCGCAGGCCGGGCGACTACCGCTGGGCGCGCGCCTCCCTGGGGCTGGCCACCGTCCTCGCCCTCATCGGCTTCTGGCTCTACCCGCTGGCGCCGCCCCGGCTGATGCCCGGGCTCGGGTTCATCGACACCGTGCACGGGCCGCAGGACCTGGCCCATCCGCAGTACGGGGCGATGACCGCCATCTCCAACCAGTACGCGGCGATGCCCTCGCTGCACTTCGGCTGGTCGCTGTGGTGCGGGATCGTGATCATCATGCTCGCGCCGAAGGGCTGGCAGAAGCTGCTGGGGGCCCTGCACCCGCTGATCACGGTGTGCGCGATCGTCGCCACCGCCAACCACTGGGTGCTCGACGCGGTCGGCGGCGCGGCCGTCGTGAGCGCCGGGTTCGGGCTGGTCTACGTACTGTCGGGCCCGCGCGGTGCCGTCCTGCCGGGCGGGCTGAGCGTGCCGCGGCCGCGCGAGCCGGAGCGGGTGGTCGCGGCGTCCCGCACGCGGGCATAGGGAGCGCGGGGGCGCCGGGGTCCGTACGCGCGGGGGGCGCACGCCGAAGGGGTGCCGGGGAGGGTCTCGCACCCGTCCCGGCACCCCTTCGGTGGATCGTCGCGTGCTGTCAGGATCCGCCGGGTGCGGCCCGCGCGCCAGCCGGGGCCGCTCAGGCGTCCGGGTCCGGGTCCGGGTCCGAGTCCGAGTACGGGGCCTGGGCCAGGCCCGCCACCACGAGGGCGACCGCCGCCCGCGCGGTGTCGGCCTCGCCGATCACGAGCTTCCGGGTCGGGCTCAGGACCTGGAACCGGCCGCCCGGCAGCGGCTCGACCGCCGGCGCCACCACCTCGAACGGGTGGCTGGTGCGGGCGCTGAACCACAGGGTGAAGCGCGTGGTGAACGGGTAGAGCCGGCGCAGTGACGGTTCTGCGGAAGCGGCCTCGATGAGCGCGAGCACGCCCCGGCTCAGGACCGGGGAGCCGCCTCGTTCGTGCATCAGCCGCCATGTCGTCGGCAGGCGCTGCCAGCGCGCTTCCACGCAGTCGGCCGCCCCGCTTGCCTGAAGATTCATCCGCGCAGTCTGACGGCAGGCCGCCCCCGGGACAATGCCCCGGACACGAACGGACCCGGGCCGGAACGCGGCCGCGCGTACCGACGACGGCAGGGGCCGGGGCGTGGGAGGTGCGGCCCCTGCCGTCGCGGACCACGGGCCGGCCGTCAACCGTGGCTGACCCGGAGCTCCTTGATGCCGTTGAGCCAGGCCGCCCGCAGCCGCCGCGGCTCCGGTCCGGCCAGCCTCAGGTCGGGCAGCGAGTCGGCGAGCGCGTTGAAGATCAGGTCGATCTCCATGATGGCGAGGGACTTGCCGAGGCAGAAGTGCGGGCCGCCGCCGCCGAAGCCCAGGTGCGGGTTGGGGTCGCGGGTGATGTCGAAGCGGTCGGGGTCGGTGAACACCTCGGGGTCGTGGTTGGCGGAGGAGTAGAACAGCCCCACGCGGTCGCCCGCCCTGATCTTCCGGCCGCCGATCTCGGTGTCCCGGGTGGCGGTGCGCTGGAAGGAGACCACCGGGGTGGCCCAGCGCACGATCTCCTCGGCGGCCGTGGCCGGCCGCGTCGCCTTGTACAGCTCCCACTGTTCGGGGTGGGTCAGGAAGGCGTGCATGCCGTGGCTGATGGCGTTGCGCGTGGTCTCGTTGCCCGCGACCGCGAGCAGCAGCACGAAGAAGCCGAACTCGTCGGAGCCCAGGTTGCCCTGGCCCTCGGCGGCCACGAGCTGCGTGACGATGTCCTTGGCCGGGCACTCCTTGCGGGCCGCGGACAGGTTCATGGCGTAGCCGATGAGCTCCATCGCGGCGTTGGAGCCGACTTCCTCGGTGATCGCGTACTCGGGGTCGTCGTACGCGATCATCTTGTTCGACCAGTCGAAGATCCGCAGCCGGTCCTCCTGCGGCACGCCGATCAGCTCGGCGATGGCCTGGAGCGGAAGCTCGCATGCGACCTGCGTGACGAAGTCGAAGCTGCCGTCGCCCGAGGCGGCAAGCGCCTGCGCGACGATCTTCCGGGCCCGGTCGCGCAGGGCGTCCTCCAGGCCGCGGATGGCCCGGGGGGTGAATCCGCGCTGCACGATCTGCCGCACGCGGGTGTGTTCGGGCGGATCCATGTTCAACATGATCAGGCGCTGGGCATCTATCTGCTCGCGCTGGATGTGCTCGTTGAAGCGGATGATCGCCGTGTTGGTGGTCGAGGAGAACAACTCGGGGTGCGTGGAGACGTACTTGACGTCCGCGTGCCGGGTCACGACCCAGTAGCCGTCGTCGTCGAAGCCGGTGACGCCGCGCCGCTGGGGGCACCACCACACGGGTGCGGTCTGCCGCAGCCGGGCGAACTCGGGGAAGGGGACGCGGTCCTGGAGCAGGTCGGGATCGGTGGCGTCGAAGCCTTCGGGCAGCGCGGGACACGACATCGGGCGACTCCAAGGTCTGACGGCCCATCAGAAGTTGGCTTGAAGGTAGTAACGAGTTCTAGAAGTGACAAGGGTCCTCACGTCAACTGTTGCGTGTGGAATCCGTGTAAGGCGCGTGCAAGACCCTTGCGTGCGGGGGTCACAGGTCATAAGACTGCGGGGAGAACTAGAACGCGTACTAGTTCGGGCGGGGCGCCGGGACGGCCCGCCGGGCCGGCACAGTGCAGGAGAGGACGAGCTCATGGCCGCGGAACCCGTCATCGTCGAAGCCGTACGCACTCCCATCGGCAAGCGCGGGGGCGCGCTCGCCAACCTCCATCCCGCCTACCTGCTCGGTGAGACGTACCGCGAACTCCTCGCCCGTACCGGAATCCAGCCCGACTGCGTCGAGCAGATCGTCGGCGGCACCGTCACGCACGCCGGTGAGCAGTCCATGAACCCGGCGCGCAACGCCTGGCTCGCCATGGGCCTGCCGTACGAGACCGCCGCGACGACCGTGGACTGCCAGTGCGGCAGCTCCCAGCAGGCCAACCACATGGTGGCCAACATGATCTCCGGCGGGGTCATGGACATCGGCATCGCCTGCGGGGTCGAGGCCATGAGCCGGGTGCCGCTGGGCTCGGGATCCAAGCACGGGCCGGGCAAGCCCTTCCCGGACGAGTGGAACGTCGACCTCCCCAACCAGTTCGAGGCGGCCGAGCGGATCGCCCGCCACCGGGGCCTGACCCGCGAGGACGTCGACCGGCTCGGGCTGCTCTCCCAGGAACGGGCCGCGGCCGCGTGGGCGGAGGAGCGGTTCAAGCGGGAGACCTTCGCCGTCCAGGTCCCGACGACGGAGGAGGAGCAGGCCGCAGGTCAGGGCATGTGGCGCCTGGTCGACCGCGACGAGGGCCTGCGGGACACGAGCATGGAGGCGCTGGCCCGGCTCAAGCCCGTCATGCCGACCGCCGTCCACACGGCCGGCAACTCCTCCCAGATATCTGACGGGGCCGCCGCCGTGATGTGGGCCTCGCGCAAGATGGCCCGGGCGCTCAAGCTGAGGCCGCGCGCCCGGATCGTCGCCCAGACGCTCGTCGGCGCCGACCCGCACTACCACCTGGACGGGCCGATCGACGCGACGCGGGCCGTGCTGGGCAAGGCCGGGATGTCGCTGAAGGACATCGACCTGGTCGAGATCAACGAGGCGTTCGCCTCGGTCGTCCTGAGCTGGGCCCAGGTCTTCGAGCAGGACCTGGAGAAGGTCAACGTCAACGGCGGCGGCATCGCGCTCGGCCACCCCGTGGGCGCGACCGGGGCCCGGCTGATCACGACCGCGCTGCACGAGCTGGAGCGCCGAGACAAGGAGTTCGCGCTGGTCACCATGTGCGCGGGGGGCGCGTTGGCGACCGGGACGATCATCCAGCGGCTGTAGGCGGCGCTGTAAACGGCGCTGTAGGCGGCTCGGGAGACCGCCAAGAGGCCGTCAGGTGGCCGCGGGCGCCGATCCGCCGGCCGCACAGACCCTGTGGGATGGGAAACAGAAGGCCCCGGCGGCCGGACCTGGGGAGGTCCGGCCACCGGGGCCTTCGCACGTCGTGCTGCCCGCGTCGTCGGGCGGTCACTGGTGGCTTAGTACCAGTGGTGGGCCTGCCAGAAGTTCCAGGCGCCGACGGGGCTGCCGTAGCGGGAGTTCATGTAGTCCAGGCCCCACTTGATCTGGGTGGCCGGGTTGGTCTTCCAGTCCGAGCCCGCGGAGGCCATCTTCGAGGCCGGCAGGGCCTGGACCAGGCCGTAGGCGCCGGAGGAGGCGTTGGTGGCGGTGTGGTTCCAGCCGCTCTCGCGGTAAACGATGTTGTTGAACGCCGCGAACTGCGCCGGGTCCTTGATCATCTGCTGGGCGATCGCCTTGGCACTCGTCGGGGCCGCCTGGGCGGGGACCGTGGCGAGCATGGTGCCGGCGACGCCCAGGGCGACGATCGAACCGGTGAGGGTCTTCTTGGAAGCGGCGATGCGGCGGATGACGGACTTCGACACGGAGGAAACCTTCCGACGGGGACACGGGCGGTCGCCGCACGCCGAAGGCATGCGTGAGCCACTCACACGGTGGAGAGGGGTTCGTCGGGCGGGGGGGGCGAAGGGCCCCGCCGCCGTGGCGACATCACCAGTTAGCCAGGTCGGCGCAGCGCTGGCAAAGGCCTCTGTTACTAGCCTTCCTCGCAGCGGGGGGCTGTCGGGCCCCGGTGGGTGCGTG
>NZ_LFML01000150.1:70336-79417 GCF_001044425.1 Streptomyces roseus | reverse complement strand
GCGGAATGGTGTGTGTGCCGGGCCACTTTCAACGCGAACCGAAGGAAACGGGTGCCTCGAACGCCGCTTTCCGCACCGCCCGCCGCAGCGCCCTCAGCAGCGGGCCGCCGATCGAGAGGGTCAGCACGACGGTCAGCACGGCCCGGCCCAGGTCCCAGCCCAGCGAGGTCGCCGCGCAGTAGGCGGCGAAGCGCGCCAAATTCGCGGGGACCGGATCCCCGGGGTGGAACGAGATGCCCTGGCCCATGCCCTGCAGGAGCACCCAGCCCTGGAGGTTCATGATCGTGCCGTACGCGAACGAGCCGGCGAACCCGTACGCCGCCAGCATCAGCAGCTCCGCCCGGCCCCGCAGCCTCTCCCGGGCTCCCGCCCTCGCCTGACCGGAGGGGACGACCCCCACCGCGCCCGGCAGCAGCCCGGCGCCCAGCGAGAACCAGCCCATCGCCAGCATCTGGAACGGCATCCACGGACCCACCCCTCCCGTGAGCAGGGCGGAGGCGAACATCGTGACCGAGCCGAGGACGAAGCCGAATCCGGGGCCGAGGACGCGGCCGCTGAGCACCATCAGGAAGAACATCGGCTCCAGGCCGGCCGTCCCGGCGCCCAGGGGGCGCAGGGCCGCCCCGACCGCGGCGAGCACGCCGAGCATCGCCACCGCCTTGGCGTCCATGCCCTGGTCGGCGATGGTCGCGACGACGACGGCGACGAGGAGGGGGAGCAGCCCCGCGAAGAGCCAGGGGGCGTCCTGGGAGTGGGCGAGGCCGGACTGGCGGTCGGCGAGGAGGGGCCAGCCGAAGGCCGCGATGCCGATGAGGGTGACGAGGAGCAGCGCGGCGGCGGCGCGGGGGCCGATGCGCAGGGGGCGGGCGCTCATCCGGCGGCCCCGGCCCGGGGGGCGGGCTCGGACGGGGATGCGGGTTCGGGTTCGGGCTCCGGTACGGGCATGGGGTCGGGTGCCGGTTCGGCCAGCGCCTGTGCGACCTGGGTCACCGTGAGCCAGGGCGCCGGGGCCAGGACCTTGGCCACCTGCGGTGCGAAGGCCGGGGACGAGACGACGACCTCGGCGGTCGGGCCGTCCGCGACGATCTCGCCGCCCGCCAGGATCACGACCCGGTGGGCCAGCTCGGCGGCGAGCTCCACGTCGTGCGTGGCGAGGACGATGGCGTGCCCGTCCGCCGCGAGGCCGCGCAGCACCTCGATCAGGCGGGCCTTGGCCGCGTAGTCCAGACCGCGGGTCGGTTCGTCGAGGAGGAGCAGGGCGGGCCGGCCGGTGAGTACGAGCGCCAGGGCCAGGGCCAGGCGCTGGCCCTCGGAGAGGTCCCGGGGATGGGTGTCGTCGGGGACGCCGGGGAGCAGGGCGGAGACCAGTTCCCGGCAGGTGCCGGGGGCCGCGCCCGCGTCGGAGTCGGCCGCCTCGCATTCGGCGGCCACGGTGTCGGCGTAGAGGAGGTCGCGGGGCTCCTGCGGCACGAGCCCGACGCGGCGGACCATCTCCTGCGGGGCCGTGCGGTGGGGGGTGCGGCCGGCGACGGTGACGGTGCCGGTCGTGGGGGCCAGCGTGCCGACGAGGGTGGCGAGCAGGGTGGACTTGCCGGCGCCGTTGCGGCCCATGAGGGCGATGGTCTCGCCGGGGGCGACGCGGAGGTCGATGCCGTGGAGGACCTCGGCGCGGCCGCGGCGCAACGCGAGGCCGGCGACCCGGGCCACGGGCTCCGACGGGGTGGCCGGGGCCCCCATCCGGCCGTCGTCGGCGGCTCCGTCAGCGGCGGCTCCCTCGACCGCCGGGCCGGGGGCCGCCCCGCTCCGGCGGAACAGGCGGGCCAGGCGAGCCGACCGGCCGGGGCGCGTCGGCGCGAGGTCCGGCCGCGGCGCGACCGAGGGCGCGGGCGCCGCTGCCGGAGTCGGCACCGGCACCGCCACCGGCGTCCGCAGGCGGGGGAGGAGCTCCGGGGCCCGGCGGCGCGCGTCCCGCACCGACAACGGCAGGGGGGACCAGCCCGCCAGCCGCCCCAGGGCCACCACCGGCGGGTGGACCGGGGAGACCGCCATGACCGAGGAGGGACTGCCGAGGACCGGAGGCGCGCCCGGGGACGGGAGGAGGAGGACCCGGTCCGCGTACTGGACCACCCGCTCCAGGCGGTGCTCCGCCAGCAGGACCGTCGTCCCCAGGTCGTGCACCAGGCGCTGGAGCACCGCGAGCACCTCCTCGGCCGCCGCCGGGTCCAGAGCCGAGGTGGGCTCGTCCAGGACCAGGACCTTCGGGTGCGGGGTCAGGACCGAGCCGATCGCGACCCGCTGCTGCTGGCCGCCGGAGAGGGTGGTGAGGGGGCGGTCGCGCAGTTCGTTCAGCCCGAGCAGGTCCAGCGTCTCCTCGACCCGGCGGCGCATGACGGCCGGAGCCAGGCCCAGCGACTCCATCCCGTACGCGAGCTCGTCCTCGACCACGTCCGTCACGAAGTGCGCGAGCGGGTCCTGGCCGACCGTGCCCACGACGTCGGCGAGCTCGCGCGGCCTATGGGTGCGGGTGTCACGGCCCGCGACCGTGACGCGGCCCCGCAGCGTGCCCCCGGTGAAGTGCGGGACCAGGCCGCAGACGGCGCCGAGCAGGGTGGACTTGCCGACGCCCGAGGGGCCGACCAGGAGCGTGAGCTCGCCCTCCGGGACCACCAGATCCACATCACGGAGGGTGGGCCGGTCGGCGCCGTCGTACGTGACCGACACCTGCTCGAAGCGGATCACTGCGATGCCTCCTTCGGAGGTACGGGGGCCACGAGGGCGGGGACCAGGCCGATCAGGATCGCCGCCGCCGGCCACAGCGGGAGCGTCGGCGCGACCAGCGGCACGACGCCGGGCTGGAGGGCGGCCGGGTCCACCGTCCCGGCGCGGATCAGGGCGGCGGCGACCGCCGCACCCGAACCGGCGACCAGCCACGCGCGCCACCCCCACCGGTCGGGCCGGTAGCGGGTCCGGATGCTGCGCCGCCCGCCCAGGCGCAGGCCCGCGAGCGCCAGGCCGAGGCCGACGGCGAGGACCGGCAGCCCGTACGCGGCTCCCTCCGCGGCGAGCAGCCCGTACGTGCCCGCGCACATGCCGAGCAGGCCGCCGAGCGTGAGGACGTTGGTGGTGTGCCGGACGGCGGGCGGGACCTCGGCGGTACGCCCGTAGCCGCGCGCGTCCATCGAGGCGGCGACGGCGACGGAACGCTCCAGCGCGCCTTCGAGGACGGGCAGGCCGATCTGGAGGACGGCCTTGACCCCGCCGGTGGGACGGCCGCGCAGCCGCCGGGCGGTCCGCAGCCGGGCCACGTCGGCGACCATGTTCGGCGCGAAGGTCATCGCGACGACGACCGCGACCCCCACCTCGTACAAGGCGGCCGGGAGGGACTTCAGCAGCCGCGCCGGATTGGCGAGGGCGTTGGCGGCGCCGACGCAGACCAGGAGGGTGGCCAGCTTGGCGCCGTCGTAGAAGGCGAAGGCGAGCTGCTCGGCGGTGACGCGGCCGCCGATGCGGATCCCCTGGGCCGCCCAGTCGGGCAGCGGCACTTCGGGGAGGGTGAACAGCGGGTGCGCACCGGGGATCGGGGAGCCGAGGAGTACGGAGAAGAGGAGCCGGAGTCCGATGACGAACAGGCCCAGCTTGAGGAAGGCGCCGTAGGAGCGGGCCCAGGGGGCGGCGGTGCGGCGGGCGGCCACGACGTAGCCGGCCACGCCGGTGATCAGGCCGAGGAGCAGCGGATTGGTGGTGCGCGAGGCGGCGGTGGCGAGCCCGAGGGCCCACAGCCACCACGCCCCCGCGTGCAGGGCGTTGCCGCGCCGGGCCCGTGGGGCCGAGATCTTTTCGTACGAGGCGCGGAACCCGGGACCACCCGCCCCGGCCGGCCCGGGCCCGGCCGGGGTCAGGTCGCCGGGTGCGGGACGGCGGGTCCGGGACGTACCCGCACCACCCGTGCGGGTGGCCCGGAACGCCGGGTCGTCGGGGGTGGGCGGCGGTGTCATCGGCGCCGGCGCGACTGCCACACCGCGGCCGCGGCCAGGGCGGCCACCGCCGCCACGCCTGCCAGCAGGGACGTCAACGGGCCGCCGCCCCCGGCCTTCGGCTCCGCCGACGGCTTCCGGCTCGCGCTCGCACCCGCGCTCGGGTTCCCGCTCGGATCCGGGTCCGGCTGCCGCGCCGTGTCCTCGATCGGCTCGCCGCAGCCCTGCTTCGGGAAGCCCGACACCGCGCACAGCAGCGCCGCGCTGTTGTAGCGCAGCGGCTTGGCGACCTGGGCCAGGGCCTCGGCCGCCGTGGCGTCCGGGGCGACCTGGGCGCAGGCCGGGCGCGGAGTGTCCTGCGGCAGGGCGTCGCCGGCCGGGGTGTCGGCGGGGACGCCGAAGTCGACGACCACGGCGATCCGCTTGCGGCCCTCTGCGGCCGGGGTGCCCGCGCAGACCGCCGCGAAGTCGGCCGCCGCGCGCGGCTTCGCCGCCTCGGCCGCCGCGTCCCTGCTCACCGAGAAGCGGAAGCCGAGCACCGAGCCGTCCGCCGGACGGGCCGTCGAGGGGCCCTGCGTGGCGTACTGCCACTGGCCGCCCGAGGCCTCCCAGAACGACCAGTAGCGGTAGCTCGCCGCCAGCGCCGGGGAGGAGGCCACGAGGGTGAGCAGGACACCGAACGCGAGGACCAGCGGGGTCAGGGCGCGGCGGCGCATCAGAGCTGGTTCTTCTTCCGGCGGCCGCTCAGCAGGACGCCGATGCCCATGCCGGCGGCCAGGCCCGCGCCGACGATCCACCAGACCTTCGAGTCCGACTTCTGCGACTCGTCCGACTTCTCGGAGGTCTTCGACTTGTCCGCCTCGGCCTGTGCCGTCCTCGGCGCCGGGCCCGTCGCGTTCAGGGCCGTCACCAGGTCCGTGCCGCCGAACGACTTCGGGTCCGTGCCGGTCGCGTGCGCGGCCAGGACCAGCGTCCCGAGGGCCGCCGGGCTGTCCTTGGCCCACTCCGCCGAGTTGGCCTTCAGCCACTCCAGCGCGGGCGCCGCCGACTGCTGGTGCCCGGCCGCGGCCAGGGCGATCACCGCGTCGGCGGTGTTGCCGGTGTCCGCGGTCGGCTGGTCCGCGCCGGGGGTGACGGCAGTGAGGTGGCCGTCCTTCTTCAGCGTCTCGGCCAGGTAGCCGGCCGCGCCCTGGGCCGCGGCCGCCGGGTCGGCGGCGCCCGTCGCCGGGCAGGCCAGAGCGGCCGCGGGGGTGTCCGCGGCGGCGGGGGACACGACCGCGCCCCGGCCCAGGCCCGCCAGGACCGCGGCGGCCGTGGCGTCGGCGTTGGCCGGGAGCTTGCCGTCCGGCGCCGGCTGGTACCCGAAGGCGCCGCGGTCGGAGGCCGGCTCGGCGGCGCAGCCCAGCTGGAAGGCCAGCAGGCCCTCGTGCGCGGACTTGCCCGCCTTCGACTTCACGTCGGCCGGCTTCTCGCCGGCCACCGCCAGCGCGCTGATCACGATGGAGGTGGAGTTGCCCTCGCTCGGGGTGCCGGGGACGAAGGCCCAGCCGCCGTCCTCGTTCTGGACGGACTTCAGCCAGTCCACGCTCTTCTTCACCGCCGCGTCCTGCCCGCCCAGTGCCTTCAGCGCCTGCACGGCCATCGCGGTGGCGTTGGTGTCGAACATCGTCTTGTCGTCGCAGGCAGCGGCGGCGTCCGCGCGGAAGGAGGCGAAGCCGCCGTTCGCGCACTGCTGGCCGACCAGCCAGTCGACGGCCTCCTTGGCCGGCTTCACGCCGACCGTGTGCTGGGCCAGCAGCGCGAAGGACTGCCGCCACACCCCGTCGTACGTCGGGTCCTTCTTGCCGAACAGCCCGGACGGGATCACCGGGGCGGGCGGGGCGGAGGGGGAAGGCGCTGCGAGGGCTGCGGGGGCGGCGCCCACGCAGAGCACGGCGGAGGCGGCGAGCGCGGCGGCGCTGCGGCGGACGTTCATGGGGGGCGGGTGCCTCTCGTGCTGGGGAGCAGGAGGCAGGCCCGTACAGGGCACCGGGCTCCGGCTCCGTTTACCTCGACGGTGCCGGCCACCGGGGGCCCCGGCGGCGCGAGCCGCGCACCTCGCGTACGGGGCGGTCCGGCTCCCCGCCCGGAGGGGGCCCGGGCGGGTCACGGTTGCGGGCCAGCGCCGGAATCGCACCGGCTTCGCCCCGTACGGAAGGGTGGACGACGGGTCAACTGTACCGGCCCGTAACAACCCGGAAGGGTGGCGCCCGCCCGGAGCACCCCTTACCCGGGGACCTGCCGGCGTCACAGGGCGCGGTAGGTGACCGGGTCGCTGCCCGGGACCGCCTCCGCCCGGCCCTGCTTCACCAGCCGCCGCAGATGGGCTTCCGCTTCCGAGACGGCGATGTTGCGGGAGCCGTACGGGATCTGCTCCCAGGGCCGGTTCCACTCCATGCGCTCCGCCAGCCCCCACGGGGTCAGCGGTTCGGCGAGCAGCTCCCACAGGCCGGTCAGCCGCTCCTCGTGGTGGTCCAGCAGCTCGCGCACCCGCGTCGGGGCGTCGGTGAAGGCGTGCTGGTGGGCCGGGAGCACCTCGGCCGGGTCGAGGCGGCCGATGCGTTCGAGGGAGTCGAGGTAGTCGCCGAGGGGGTCGGTGACCCGGACGACCCCGAGCTCGTCGGGGGCCTCGTACAGTCCGATGTGCGGGGAGATGCCGGGCAGCAGGTGGTCGCCGGAGAAGAGCCGGCCGTTGCCGGGGAGGTTCGCCGGGTGCCGCTCCTCCAGGTGCAGGCATACGTGGCCGGGGGTGTGCCCGGGGGTCCAGATGGCGCGCAGCCGGCGTCCGGCGAGGGGGAGCAGTTCACCGGGGACGATCTCCCGGTCGGGGACGGCGGCCCGCAGCCCGGGCAGCGTGCGCAGGCGGCCGCTCGCGCGGGCGGCCCGCAGCGGGGCGATGTGCTCCTCGGGGGCTCCGGCGGTGGCCAGCTTCTCGCTCATGTAGTCGAACCAGGTGCCGGGCTCGGCGGAGCGGGTCCGTACGACGATCTCGGTGTCGGCGGCGTGCATGGCGATCCAGGCCCCGGAGACCTCCCGGACCCGCCCGGACAGACCGTGGTGGTCGGGGTGGTGGTGGGTGATGACCACGCCGTGGACGTCGGCGACGGCGATGCCGAGGGCGCCGAGGCCGGCGGTGAGGGTCTCCCAGGACTCCGGGTCGTCCCAGCCGGTGTCGATGAGGACGGGCCCTCGGTCGGTGTCGAGGACGTGGACGAGGGTGTGGCCGAGCGGGTTGTCGGGGATCGGGACCTTGATGCCGCGGACGCCGCCGCCGTGGTCGGTGAGGTGGGGGGCGGCGGGCGGGGCGGGGGCGGTCGGCGGCGGCGTGTCCTGTGACCGCGCGTCCTGCGGCGGCGTGTCCTGCGGCATGAGGGCTCCCTGTCTGCGCTGCGCCCGGCCGCGTCTGCGCCGCCCGGCTCACTCTCACGAGAACGTGTTGCAGTAGTCGCCCAAGTCGACCATCTGTAGCCGGTTCTGACTAGTCGCAACCCCTGGTTGGATCTTCCCGGCGGTTCCGTCCTGGCCGTGGACTCCTGGAACTAGAACTGGTATCAGTTCGGGAACGCCAAGCCGCAGGAGGCATCAGCCATGACCGAGCGCGTGGAACACGGACACCTGTTCATCGGCGGTGAGTGGACGGATCCGCTGGGCACCGACACGATCGAGATCGTCTCCCCCCACACCGAGCAGGTCATCGGCAGCGTCCCGCACGCCTCCCGCGCGGACGTGGACCGCGCCGTCGCGGTCGCGCGCAAGGCCTTCGACGAGGGGCCCTGGCCCCGGATGTCCCTGGACGAGCGGATCGCCGTCGTCACCCGGATCAAGGACGCCATCGCCGTCCGGCACGAGGAGATCGCCCGCTCGATCAGCTCGCAGAACGGTTCTCCGTACTCCTGGAGCGTCCTCGCGCAGGCCCTCGGCCCGATGATGGTCTACGACGCCGCCATCCAGGTCGCGCGCGCCTACCCGTACGAGGAGCACCGCCAGGGCGCGCTCGGGCCGATCCTGGTGCGCCGGGAGCCGGTGGGCGTGGTCGCGGCCGTCATCCCGTGGAACGTGCCGCAGTTCGTGGCCGCCGCGAAACTGGCGCCCGCGCTGCTCACGGGCTCGACGGTGATCCTGAAGCCGTCCCCCGAGTCGCCGCTGGACTCGTACATCCTCGCCGACATCGCCCGCGAGGCCGGGCTGCCGGAAGGGGTGCTGTCGATCCTGCCCGCGGACCGGGAGGTCAGCGGGTACCTCGTCGGCCACCCCGGCGTGGACAAGGTGGCCTTCACCGGCTCGGTCGCGGCCGGCCGGCGCGTGATGGAGGTCGCCGCCCGCAACCTGACGCGCGTCACGCTCGAACTCGGCGGCAAGTCCGCCGCCGTGATCCTGCCGGACGCCGACCTGGAGTCCACCATCGCCGGGATCGTCCCGGCGGCCTGGATGAACAACGGGCAGGCGTGCGTGGCCCAGACCCGCGTGCTCGCGCCGCGCAGCCGGTACGAGGAGGTCGCCGAGGCCCTCGCGGCCGCGGCCGGCGCACTGGTGGTCGGCGACCCGCTGGACCCGGCGACACAGCTCGGCCCGCTGGTCGCCAGGCGCCAGCAGCAGCGGTCGCTGGACTACATCCGGATCGGGCAGGAGGAGGGCGCGAAGGTCCTGGCGGGCGGCGGCCGCCCGGCCGGACTGGAGCAGGGCTGGTACGTGGAGCCGACCCTCTTCGGGGACGTCGACAACTCGATGCGGATCGCCCGCGAGGAGATCTTCGGACCGGTCGTGTGCCTGATCCCGTACGGGGACGAGGCGGAGGCGGTACGGGTCGCCAACGACTCGGAGTTCGGTCTGAGCGGCAGCGTCTGGACGGGGGACGTGGAGCACGGCGTCGACTTCGCCCGCCAGGTGCGCACGGGCACCTTCAACGTGAACACCTTCAGTCTGGACATGCTGGGTCCGTTCGGGGGCTACAAGAACAGCGGCGTGGGGCGGGAATTCGGGCCCGAGGGGCTGAGCGAGTACCTGGAGCACAAGATGATCCACCTGCCGGCGGGCTACGCGGCGGGTGCCTGATGGGCGACCGCTGGGT
>NZ_LFML01000150.1:0-70326 GCF_001044425.1 Streptomyces roseus | reverse complement strand
CGGTGTCCGTGCAGGTGGGGGTCCTGATTCGGGGGTGGGGCCGGGGGTGGTGGGGCCTACTACCGCGTGCCGTATGTGACGTGGGTCCTGTGGGGCGGGTCACCCGCAGAGACCCGAAATGTCACGTTCTGTACCGGTTCGCTACGCGGAATGGTGTGTGTGCCGGGCCACTTTCAACGCGAACCGAAGGAAACGGGTGCCTCGAACGCCGCTTTCCGCACCGCCCGCCGCAGGCCCAGACAGCGAGCAGCCGGCCCGGCGACAGACCGGGCCGACCACTCGCGCAGGGTGCCGTTGTCTGGCTAGCGGGGCTCGTGGGCCGCCAAGCGGCAGGCGCCGGTAGCGGCGCCGCCCGGCACTCCGGCCGCCGTCAGGCCGGAGGCACAGCCCTGGAGGTCGCCGCTCACGCCGAGCCGGCACGCCGAGTCCAGGCCGGAGGTGTCGGTGGCGCCCGCCTGGGTGGCCATCTGGGTGCAGGCCGGGATGTCCGCCTGAGCTGCCGGAGCGGCGAGCGTGCCGCCGAGCGCGAGGGTCAGTCCGGTGAGGACACCGGCGATGCGGGTCGACGTGCGCATGGGACGCACCTGCCTTCCGGGATCGTCCCGCGGGCCCGCGCCCCCCGGAAGCCCGAGCCGTACGGGAACGGCGCCGAGCCGGGCGCCCGGCGGGGTCTTCCCCTCCAGCGTGCACCGGCCGCACCACCCGACGCCTCCCGGGCGCCGCCCCGCGCCCCGGGGGCGTCCGGACGGGGGCGCCGGATCGGGGCGGATCGGGCGGCGCGTGCGTGGTGTCGGCGGCGTGTCGGGGGCCTGTCGGGACTGTCGGTCCGATGTCGGTGGGGGCTGACACCTTTCGAGAGGTCCAGCCGGGTGCCCATCCGGCGTGGAGCTTACGAAGGGGGATCTCTCGTGCACGACGTAGTGATCGTGGGAGCCGGCCCGGTCGGTCTGGCCCTTGCCTGCGAGCTCGGCCTCGCAGGCTGTTCCGTCCTGGTGCTGGAGCGGGAGCCGGGGCCCGGTTCCCCGCTGAAGACGGCCCCGCTCGGGATGCGGGGCCTGTCCGCCGCCTCGGTCGAGGCGTTCTACCGGCGCGGACTGTTGGACCCGCTGCTGTCGGAGTCGGGTCCCCAGCACGGACTCTTCGACGCGCAACAGCCCGGAGCGGACGAGCCGCCGCGCCCCCGTTTCGGCGGCCATTTCGCCGGCATGATGCTCGACGGGGACAAGGTGGACATCGACGCCTTCCCGTACCGGCTTCCCAGCCCGGGACTCCAGGGGTTGAGGACGCGCCTCGACGCGGTCGAGGCGGTGCTGTCGGAGCAGGCGGCGAAGCTGGGCGTGGAGATCAGGCGCGGCGTCACCGTCACGGCCGTCGCCCAGAACCGCGAGGGGGTGACCGCGCTCGCCGGCCCGGACGCGTACGAGGCGCGCTGGCTCGTCGGCTGCGACGGCGGACGCAGTACGGTGCGCAGGCTCGCGGGCTTCGATTTCATCGGCACGGAGCCGCAGTTCACCGGTTACGTCATGCACGCCACCCTCGACGGTCTCGACGAACTGCGCCCCGGGTTCAACCTGACGCCGACGGGCATGTACATCCGGATGGCCGCCACGGGGTACATCGGGATGATGGACTTCGACGGCGGCGCGTTCGACCGCTCGCGGCAGCCCACCCGGGACCATCTCCAGGCGGTCCTGCGCCGCGTGTCGGGCACCGAGGTGACCGTGGACGAGGTCCACATCGCGTCGAGCTTCACCGATCGGGCGATGCAGGCGACGGCGTACCGGCAGGGGCGCGTCCTGCTCGCGGGCGATGCCGCCCACATCCACTCCCCCCTGGGCGGTCAGGGACTCAACGCCGGCCTGGGCGACGCCATGAACCTGGGCTGGAAGCTCGCGGCGACCGTGCGGGGGCAGCCGCCGGAGGGGCTTCTCGACACGTACACCGGCGAACGCCATCCGGTCGGCGCGGCGGTGCTCGACTGGTCGCGCGCGCAGGTGGCGGTCATGAAGCCGGGCCCGCACGCCCAGGCGGTGCAGGCGGTGGTGCGCGATCTGATCGGGACCCGCGACGGGACCACCTACGTGTTCGAGCGGCTGTCGGGGGCGTGGATCCGTTACGACCTGGGCGGCGAGCACCCGCTGGTCGGCGCGAGCGCCCCGGATTTCCGACTGGCGGACGGCACGCGCCTCGGCGATCTGATGGAGGACGGACGGGGCGTCGCGCTCGATTTCAGCACCGACCGGCGCCTGCACGCCCCGGCGATGGGCTGGGAGGGCCGGATACGGTACGTGGCCGGGACCGCGCAGGAGGACCTCGGGCTGGGCGCCGTACTGGTCCGGCCCGACGGCGTGGTCGCCTGGGCAGGTGATCGCCGTCCTGACCGTGACGCGTTCGAGCGGGCCGCGAGCCGTTGGTTCGGCAGCCCGGTGAGCTGAGTACGGTCGGGAGCCGGCGGGGCGTACCGCCCCGCCGGCCGGTCCCGCCCCCGTGCCGTGGGGCCGGGGACGGCAGGGCAGGCCGGACGAGCCTCGGAGGTGGGTCATGCAGACGCCGGAGCGGACGCTGCACGTGAACGGAGTGGACCTTGCGGTCCAGGCCTTCGGGGACCCGGCCGCGCCGGCCGTCCTGCTGGTCTCCGGGGCCGAGGCGACGATGGACTGGTGGGACGAGGGGTTCGTGGCCCGGCTGGCGGACGGCGGCCGGTACGTGGTGCGGTACGACACCCGCGACACCGGGCGTTCCACGACCTGGCCGGTCGGGGCCCCCGCGTACACGCAGGCGGACCTGGTCGGCGACGCGGTCGGCGTCCTGGACGCGCTCGGGATCGGCGCCGCGCACATCGTGGGCATCTCGATGGGCGGCGGCCTCGCCCAGCGGCTCGGTGTCGGGTTCCCCGGCCGGGTGGCGACGCTCACGCTGATCTCCACGAGTCCGGGCGGACCCGGCGGACCCGAGCACCCGGGGCTGCCGCCCATGAGCGAGGCGCTGGCGAAGGTGTTCACGGAGCCCGGCCCGGCGCCCGACTGGACCGACCGCGCGGCGGTCGTCGACTACTTCCTCGCCGCCGAGCGCGCGTTCGCCGGCACCATCCCGGTCGACGAGGACCGCCTGCGGCGGACAGCCGGGCGCGCCTTCGACCGCAGTCCCGTCCCGGCCGCCGCCGGCAACCACTGGCTGATCGAGGACGGCCCGCCCGTACGCGACCGGCTCGGCTCGATCACCGCCCCGACGCTGGTCCTGCACGGCACCGCGGACCCTCTCTTCCCGTACGGCCACGCCGAGGCGCTGGCCCGGGAGATCCCGGGCGCACGGCTGGTCCCGCTCGTCGGCATGGGCCACCAGATGCCGCCGCCCGAGGTCTGGGACACCGCGGTCGCCGAGATCCTCGCGCACACGGACGGACCCCAGGGGCGGCGCACCCGCTCCCTCAGAGGCGGTGGATGCGGGTGATGCCGTACCACTGCGTCATGCAGTCGGCGACCCAGTCCCGCTCGTAGTCGGTGGTGAAGAAGGGCTCCGCCAGGCTGCCGATGTACAGGGGCCGGTACCCGACGTCGGTGGCGCCGCGCGCCACCTCGCTCCGGATGCGGGCGTTCTGGGCGTCCCAGGCCACCGAGCGGCGGACCGTGGTGGTCGTGAGCTGCTGGAGGTTCGGGACGAGTGCGGCCAGCGCGGCCAGCGTCAGCGCGCCCGCGGCCACGGCGGTCGCCGGCACGGCCGCCGTGGCGTGGCGCCGCCGGGCGGCGAACCGCCCGGCCCAGTCCCCGAGCAGGGCTCCGTAGGCGCACAGGGCCAGTTCCATCGGCACGAGGTAGTTCGTCCACGTACGGGCGTACGTCCACCCGCTCGGCCCGTACCCGCTGCGCAGCCCCAGCACCACCGCGAAGGATCCCAGCGCCACCACCGGTACGGGCAGCAGCAGCACGGCGACGAGCACCGGGCGCGGTACGTCGGCCCGGCGCCGCGTCCACTGCGCGAGTGCGGGGCCGCGGAGCCCCGCCACCAGGCCGAGGAGGACGCCGACGGCCGCGGCCGCGAGGTAGGCCCACTGGCCCGTGACGGAGTCCCACATCTGGAGCCAGTCCCGGAAGGTGGCCTTGAGTTCGCCCGGGGAGAGCATCGACTCCCTCGCCGGCTGCTGTGCGCGGCGCCACCGGGCGCCCGGGGAGGTGTAGAGCACGATCAGACCGCACACCAGTCCGGAGCACCAGATCACGCACCAGGTGAACGGGTGCCAGGTCCGCGCTAGTTTCAGGCGGGGCAGCGCCAGCAGCCCGACGCCGACCGCGAGCAGGCCGCTGACGAGGGCGAACGGCTCGCTCAGGGTGCCGAGGGCGAACGCGATGACGAACGCGGCGGCGAAGCCCGCCGCGCGTACGGGGGCTCGGGGCTCGCGAACCGTCCGGATGCCCAGCAGGAGCGCCCACACTCCGATGACGCTCGGGATGGTGTGGGAGATGGTGGCCGGGGCCCACAGCAGCACCTGGTAGCTGCGGGTGCCGGCGTAGTAGACCACCGCCTGGACGGCCAGGGCGCACGCGGTCAGGGCGAGGACCGTCGTCATCCGCGCTCTCGCGCCGAGCAGCCGGACGAACGCGCACCCGAGCAGGACGAGTCCGACCGTGAAGGTGACGACGATGGCGGTGGGAAGGATCTTGATTCCGGCGAGCCCGTCGCCGTAGATGATGCCGCTCAGGAACGCATTGGTGACGCGCCCGTTCTGGGTGGAGTAGAAGTCGGATGTGATGCCGAGGACTCCGAGGTCACGGGATTTCCAGGCGGCGCACCAGTCGTCCGAGGTGGGGCGCACGTAGAGCCCGAGGAAGCATCCGACGGCGACGAGGGCGCCGGCCGCCGCCACGAGGGTGACGGCCACGCCCGTCAGGAGCCCGCGCAGGGCGGGGCGGTGGCCGCCGGCCCGTCCCGGGACGGCGGTGGCGCCCGTACGCGGGCCCGCGCCCGGCCCCGGGCCCGCGCCCTCACCCGCGCCCTCGCGCTGCGTCGAAGTAGTACTCATTCACCATTCCTTCGCAGGGACCGGTCACACCAATGTGCACGGTGCGCCGCGCACCGGCATCCGGGGTCACCTGTGTGGCCGGTGTGTCGTGGCGGGCCCCCGGCCCCTCCCCCACGATGGGAACTCCGGGCGCCGCACCCGCGCATGCCTGACGGAGGGAGCGGTGATGCCGGTTCTCCTGCTCATACGCTGCGCGGCCGTCACGACGGCCGTCATGTGTGCGGCCCTTCCCGTGTGTGCCGCGGGACCTGCCGTCAGGCCCACGAACGACGCCGCCCCCGGCGTCGGTCTCCTGACCAACGCCGCCTCGACCGAGGCCGTCCCGCGGTCCCTGGCCAAGGGCGCGCGCTACATAGGGCGGAGCAACGTACTGCTGCTGCCGTCCGGACGGTGGAAGTACCTCCCCAACGGCCGGACGGCTGCGGCCGTGGTGGCCGCCGACGACCCGGGGGCCCTGGCGCAGATGGCCGAGAGCGGGGCGTGGCTGGCGGGAGGCCGGGTCCCGGGCGCTTCGCCCGCGCAGCGCGCGGCGGCCGAGCGGGCCCTGCTGACCATGCGCGCGCTGCTCCGGCCGAACGGTGCCGTGGCGGCGGGCTGGTCCGCCCCCTGGATGTACTCCTGGCCCCGCGACTCCAGCTTCGCCTGCGCCGCGTTCGCGCACACCGGCCACGAGGCCGAGGCGTACCGGATCCTGCGCTACAGCGCCGCGACACAGCGCGGGAACGGCACCTGGGAGGCGCGCACGAAACTCGACGGATCCGGGCCGCCGGACGGCAGGCGGTGGCAGCTCGACGCCAACGGCTGGGTCCCCTGGGCCACCTGGCAGTGGTACCGGACCGCGCCGCGAGCCACCCGCCACGCCCGGCTGACCACCCTGTACCCGATGATCCGCAAGGCGGCGGACCACGCGGCGGCCTCCCTGCGCGCGGACGGACTGCCTCCGGCCTCCCCGGACTACTGGGAGCTGATGACGACCACGACGAACATCGGTACGGCCGCGCCCCTGCTCGCCGGGCTCAACTCCTCCGCGGACCTCGCCAGGGAGCTGAACCGGCCGGGCGACGCGGCACGCTGGGCCGGTGCCGCCAAGCGCCTCTCCTCGGCGATAGCCACGAGGTTCGCCCCGCGTGGCTACCTGCGCACCGTCGACGGACGGCACGGGCACGACAGCGCGGTGGCCTTCATGGCGCCCCCCTTCAACACCGCACCGGCCGACCTGCGGCGGGCACTGGACACCGCGCACAAGGCACTGCTCCTCCCCAACGGGGGCCTGACCCCCGGAAACGATCCGGCGGCGCCCTGGGGCGGGAACGCCTGGACGCCCAGCACCTCCTTCTTCGCCCTCGCGTGGGCCGGTACGGGGCAGCCGGCGAAGGCGCGGCAGGTCCTGGACTGGGTCCTCGCCAAGCGGAACTCTCTCGGCGAGCTGCCGGAGAAGGTGAACCGGGCGGGCAGGCCGTCCTCGGTGGCGCCCCTGGCCTGGACGGGCTCGATCACCGTCCTGGCCCTGGTGGCGCTCGACGACGGGGGACTCCCGACACCGCCGTCGCGCTTCTAGCTAGCGCTCGCGGGCCTGCGCGAGCATCCGGGGCTGGACCGCCCGGTGCCACGGGGAGGGGATCCGGTCGCCGGGCGGCTGGGCCCCGGCCGGCCCGGCCGGTGTGACGATGTGCAGATCGGCGTCCAGGCCGAGGGCCGCCGCGACGGCCGTACCGCTTCGATCGGCCACTCCCGACGGTGCGCCCGTGTACAGCATCCGGGACTCCTGCCAGGACTGCGGACCCCCCGCGCCCGCCACTCCGACCGTGCCCGAGCCGGTCCGGCCGGCGAGCAGCGGGCCCGCGACGCCCACCGCGCCGTAGCCGCCCGCACCGCCGGCCTCGGCCACCGGGGAGAACTCCGGCGTGGCCCCGCCCGCGGTGGCCAGGCTCGTACCGACGGTGCCGGAGCCGGGCCGGCGGAAGAAGAGGCGGACGCCGTCGCCCTCCGGGCGCACCGAGAGCACGCCCGTGGTCTGCGGCAGCCCGGTCGCGAAGGCGCCGGTCAGGGGGGCGTCCGGCGTCGGCTGGACCCAGGCCAGGACGGAGCCGGACGTCGCCGCGTACACGTGTCGCCGGCCCGATCCGTCGGTCGCGGTGACCGGGTCGCCGAGGAGGCCGGCGCCGCCGAGGGACTGCCATGCGCCGAAGGCGCCGTCCGGGGCCGTCTGGGTCCGGGCGCGCAGCGTGCGCCGGGAATCGCGTACGTACACCGTGAGGCGGCCCGCCGGATCCACGGCCGCGGCCGGTGCGCCGATCGCCGTGGTGACGGAGGCGTCCGCGGTGTCCGGGTCCGGGGTTCCCAGTGACTGCCAGGGGCCGAAGGCTCCGTCGGCCTCGTCCTGGACGCAGTACACGAGGGCGCGGCCGTAGTCCCGGGGTGTGGGGCCGAGCGTGGTGCGGGTGGCGAACACCGCGATCCGGCCGTCCGGGAGCCGGACCGTGGTCGCCCCGGCGTCGATGCCCGTACCGGCGAGGAACCGGGGGCCCTGCCAGGGGGCCTTCGGGCCGCTGCGCGACCAGTACGCCATCCGGCCGTCCAGCACGGCGAAGGCCCACAGCCGTCCGGCGACCCCCTCGGTCATCCAGGAGGTGCCGTCGCCCCGGCTGTAGCGGATGGTCTGGTTCCATCCGGCGCCGGTGGGCCTGGTCGCGGTCTTGCGGTCCCCGCAGCCCGCGGGGCTGCCGCACCAGTCGTCGTGGTCCATCCACGCGTACGTCTTGAGGTAGCCGAGCTTCTCCTCGGCGGTCTGCCGGTCGAGCGTCGGCGGCAGCGAGGTGTTCTGGTAGCTCATGTAGTTCTGCACCGAGAAGTGCGGCCGGTCGGTGAGCTGCGCGTAGCGTTCGGCGGCGGCCTGGACGAAGCGGGCGCCGTACATGTGGTCCTGGTGGTCGAGGAAGGCCCCGCCCCGGGTCCGTCCGGGGGTGGGGTCCTGCGTCCGTATCGTCGTCGGCCTGTACTGCGCGAACACGTCCGCGATGGCGGATATCGCCTGGTCCTTCGTGTAGGAGAACGGCTGCTCGACCGGCGTCCCGGAGGTCAGCTGGGCGCCGAGGGCCGGTATTCGGCCGTCCCACAGGCCGCGCAGGCTGTCCGGGTTGTCCCCGGAGATGCTCCGGGCCTCGCGCAGCTGCATCCACACCAGATTGACCTCGGGGCGGGCGACGAGGACGTCCACCTCCGCGCTGCCCCCGCCCGCCGTCGGTACGGACCTGCGCTGCCAGGCGCTCGTGCGGTCACCCGTCGCCATCTGCGCGTAGGCGCCCCGGATGCCGTTCTGCCGGGCCTCCGCGTAGGCGGCGCGGTCGGCCGGGCCCGCCGCGTCGTCCAGGTGCGGGCTGTGGGCCTCGTTGCGGCCGTCGGACTCACCGGAGGTCAGGTAGACGGTGGTGACCTTGATGCCCGTCGCTATCGAGCGGCTCAGATCGGGGTTCATGAAGAACAGGTCGTCGTCGGGGTGGGCGACGACCTGGAGGGCCGAGCCCTCCGTCACACTCGGCTGGACGATCGCCCCGGCGGTCGCCGCCCCCCGCTCGCTCTCACGTCCGTAGGCCCAGGTCGTGACGCCAGCCACACCGACGGAGACCGCCGCGAGCAGGGCCGCGAGACGGGTGCGGCTGGCCAGGGACATGTACGGCGCCTCGAGGATCGGTCCGGTGCGGGAACCCGCCTGGGAAGTCGGTCGGATTCCCGATGGCTCCACTGCTTCCGGATACGACCGGGGCCGATTATGCCCCGGCCGTTTGCGACTGACACACCCTCAAAAGGCATATGTTATTGACTGAGTTAAATGACAGGAATAGGTGGTTTGCCCGGTTTGCGAACGGTCGGAGCTTCCCGCCTCAGCTCTTCTTCTTCGGCTCCTCGGCGTTGCGCCAGACGGTGAGGTCGAGGGTGATGTACGCGCTCGGGTCCTTCTCGCCGGACTTGCCGCGGTACGTCATCACCGCGATGTGGCCGGCGTCACTGAGCACGCAGATCTCCGACCCGTCCGTGAGCTGGTCGAGGCCGATCTTCTCGGTGTAACGGGTTTCCGCGCGGCAGGTCTCCAGCGAACCCTTCTGCGAGTTGTTCAGCACGACCAGCCGGCCGTTGTCGGTGCCCACCTTCGTGTCCCCGAAGAGGGTGTCGAGGTAGAAGTAGAGGTCCCCGTGGTTGTAGAGCACCCCGGCGCTGCCGCCGGAGGCGGGGCGCGGCGGGTTGTCGGCCAGCATGAGCTGGTAGTTGGCCGTCAGGTTGATGCCCTTGTACGAGGCGGGGGCGGGGTCGGCCGGCTTCCCGCCCTTGTTCTGGGAACCGCCGCTCGGGGTCCCGCCGCCCGCACTGGCGCCGGACGAGGACGAGCTGCCCTTGTCCTTGCCGCCGGAGCCGTCCGGCAGCAGGGAGCCGAGGACCGCGAGGCCGATCACCGCTGCGACGACGACGCCGGCGATGACCGGTCCCTTCGACTTGCGCTGCGGCGCGGGCGGCGGATAGCCGGGGTGGTAGGCGCCGGGAGCCGGGGTGTTGTAGCCCTGGACGTAGCCGGGGGGCGGGGTCTGGTAGCCGGGCTGCGCGGGCTGGCCGGGCGGGGGCGTCCGGTACCCGGGCGGCATGCCCGGGGCGGCGGGACCGCTAGGCGCGTGCGGAAGGGCCGCGGGAGCGCTCTGCGTGGGCGCGGCGGCCACGCCGAGACCGGTCGGCGCGTACGGGGACACACCCTGCGCCGGGGGCTGCGCGGACACCTCGGTCGGCGTCGGGGTGGCGGCGGGCTGCGGAGGCGGGGTCTTCGCCGGCTCGGGCAGCTGGAGGCGCTCGGTGATGGAACCGGCGACGGCCTGGGGCAGCCAGTCCTCCCCCTGGCGGAGCGGGGCGGGGGCGATGTCGTGGCACATCTGGATGACCTCGGTGAGGGTGGGCCGGTCCGCCGGGTCGCGGCTGAGGCACCGCGACACCAGGGGCCTCAGCTCCTCCGGCAGCGCACTGAGGTCCGGGTCCTCGTGCACGATGCGGTACAGCACGGCGTGCGAGGACCCCTCGCCGTAGGCGGGCGTGCCGATCGCCGCGTACGCCACGATCTGGCCGAGGGCGAAGATGTCCGTGCTGGCGGTGACCGTGCCGGCGGAGGCCTGCTCGGGCGCCATGAACGCGGGGGTGCCGACGCTGACGCCGCTGCCGGTCAGCGAAGTGGCGTCCGCCGCGCGGGCGATGCCGAAGTCGATCACGCGGGGGCCGTCGCCGGCGAGGAGCACGTTCGCGGGCTTCAGGTCGCGGTGGACGATGCCCGCGCCGTGGATGACGTGCAGCGCCTCGGCGACCCCGACTGCCAGCAGCAGCACGCTGCGCAGCGGCAGCCGGCCGTACCCGGCCACGGCGTGCGAGAGGGAGGGGCCCGGTACGTAGGCCGTGGCCAGCCAGGGCTGGGAGCCCTCGGTGTCGAAGTCGATGACGGGCGCGGTGTAGAGGCCCTGCACCCGCTGCGCCGCCCGCACTTCCTGCTGGAAGCGCCGCCGGAACTCGGGGTCCTCGCTGAACTCGGGCCGGATCACCTTGAGGGCGATGGGCCGGCCGCCGGGCGTGTAGGAGAGGTACACCTTGCCCATGCCGCCCGCCCCCAGCACGGCGGCGAGCCGGTAACCGCCCACCGTGGCCGGGTCCTCGGGCCTCAGCGGCCGGAAAAGATCGGAAGAAGGTGCACTCATGAAAATCCATCCCCTGTCACGGCAGTTCAGCCCGCCAAAGCCCCGAAGCCAACCGAGAGGGTACCCAACTTCGTGGCCACCCCCCCCCAGCGCAGGCCACGCATCCCCCGCCGCAGTGAAACGGCGCCGGATCACGCGCGCGGGCGACCCGGTTCATCCCCCCGGCTGAAGTCGGCCGTTGCCGGTGGCCGGACGGCGCGCTCCTTGAGAGGATCGCCGGGCCCGTCCCGCTCCGCCCCTCCCCGTGGCCGGCCGCTTCCTCACCACGCCCCGCCCGGAGGCCACGACGTGACGCGCACGAGTACGAGTACGAGTACGAGTACGAGTACGAGTACGACCGCGGCTGCGGCTGCGACTGCGGCTGTTCATGTGGCCGAGGACGGACCTCGGCCGGACGAAGGGGAACCATCGTGGAGAAGAACGCCTGGGCCATCACCGGGGAGCTCGCCGCCTTCTTCGACGAGGCCACCGCCCATGTCCCCGCGGAGCAGCGCCGGATCCTCCAAGTGCTCAAGATCGGGGAGGAGTTCGGCGAGGCCGCCCAGGCCGTGATCGGGGCCACCGGCACGAACCCCCGCAAGGGCCTGTCCCATTCGTGGCGGGACGTGGAGGCGGAGGTGTGCGACGTACTGGTCACGGCGATGGTCGCCCTGCACCGGCTCGGCGTCGAGGACCCGGCCGCGATGTTCGGCGCGCACCTGGAGAAGACCGCAGCCCGTGCCCTGGCCGCCCGCAGGGCATGAGCCGTGCCGCGAGCGGCCCGGTTCCGCGGAGGGTTACGCGGAGCCGGGCCCTCGTCGGGACCGGGCGGTCAGGAGCCGCCCTGCTCCGTCAGGATGCCCGGGTCCGACAGGCCGGCCGCGCCGGTCTCGACCTTGCCGGCGAAGCGGCGGCCGAAGTCGGGGAACTCGGACGCGGTGACCGTCACGTCGTACCAGCGTCGCGTGCTCCGCAGCGGAACGCTGTACGTGAGGGTGGCGCCCTTGGCGACGGTGAGGCGCTTCGGGCCGCCACCGTAGGCGTTGGTGACCGTGAGCGTCGCGGTCGACGCGCCCGCGTTGGTGAGGGTGAGGTCCAGGTTCCCCGTGGCGGCGTTGTGGCGCGCGGTGACCTCGGGACCGGGGGCGGTGCCGGGGTTGCGGAAGCCGCGCAGGAAGCCGTTGGGGCCGTGGACGGTCAGGTCCGTGGCACCGGTCGAGTAGGCGGTGTTCCAGGTGTCCGAGACCGACTTGCCGGCCTCGGTGGTGTACGTCCAGGGGGCGTCGGTCCGGTTGCCGGAGGTGACGTAGAACTGCGCCCCCAGGTCCGGGCCGCCGCTGAACGTCAGCCGGAACTTGCCCTCGCCGGTGAGTGCTGCGCCGTCCACGTACGGGGCGTACTTCAGCGGACGGGTGTTGCACAGGCCCTTCTCCTGGCGCGGCATCGTCCCCACGGCCGGCGGGGTGGCCAGGAAGTTGGGGTGGCGCTCGCGGTCCTGCGGCTCCCACGGGCCGGTGTCGGGCAGCCGGACGGTGCCGGTGTCCTTGCGGGCGAAGTCGAAGGCGGAGGTCAGGTCGCCGCAGACGGCGCGGCGCCAGGGCGAGATGTTGGGCTCCCGCACGCCGAAGCGCTTCTCCATGAACCGGATGACCGAGGTGTGGTCGAAGGTCTCGGAGCAGGAGTAGCCGCCGGTGCTCCACGGTGAGACGACGAGCATCGGGACGCGCGGGCCCAGACCGTAGGGGCCGGCGACGTACCCGGCCGCGCCGGGGAACACGTCGAGCGTGGTGGACACGGTCGACAGGCCCTGGTTGGCGTTGGCGGGGGCGTACGGCGGCACGACGTGGTCGAAGAAGCCGTCGTTCTCGTCGTACGTGATGAACAGCGCGGTACGGGCCCACACGTCGGGGTTGGACGTCAGCGCGTCCAGCACCTGCGCGATGTACCAGGCACCGAAGTTGGCGGGCCAGTTGGAGTGCTCGCTGAACGCCTCGGGGGCCGCGATCCAGGAGACCTGGGGCAGGGTGCCGGCGGCGACGTCGGCGCGCAGCCTGTCGAAGTAGCCCTCGCCGGTCCTGGCGTCGGTGCCGGTGCGGGCCTTCTCGTACAGCGGGTCGCCGGGCTGGGCAGTGCGGTAGTTGTTGAAGTAGAGCAGCGAGTTGTCGCCGTAGTTGCCGCGGAAGGCATCGTTGATCCAGCCCCAGGAGCCGGCGGCGTCGAGGCCGTTGCCGATGTCCTGGTAGACCTTCCAGGAGATGCCGGCCTGCTCCAGGCGCTCGGGGTAGGTGGTCCAGCCGTAGCCGGCCTCGGCGTTGTTCAGGACCGGGCCGCCGCCCTTGCCGTCGTTGCCGGTGTGGCCCGACCAGAGGTAGTAGCGGTTCGGGTCGGTCGAGCCGATGAACGAACAGTGGTAGGCGTCGCAGATGGTGAACGCGTCGGCCAGCGCGTAGTGGAACGGGATGTCCTCGCGCGTCAGGTGGGCCATCGTGGCCGGCGTCTTGGCGGGCACCCAGTTGTCGTACTTGCCCTTGTTGAAGGCGCTCTGGCCGCCCGCCCAGTCGTGGTTGAGGCCCTGGAGGTACTCCATGCCGAGGTCGTCGGACGGCGGCCGGAACGGCAGCGTCTCCTTGCCGGCGTTGTCGGTCTGGTGCCAGACGGACTTGCCGCTGGGCAGGGTCACCGGGCGCGGGTCGCCGAAGCCGCGGATGCCGCGGAGGGCACCGAAGTAGTGATCGAAGGAACGATTCTCCTGCATCAGGACGACGACGTGCTCGACGTCGGCGATCGTCCCGGTCGTCCCCTGCGCGGGGATGGCGGCGGCGCGCGCGATGCTCTCGTTGAGCAGGGTCAGGGCGGCGGCGCCGCCGGTGAGCTGGAGGAAGCGGCGGCGGTTCAGTTCTGCCATGGCGAGAGTGACCTCTGCTTTTGATCGAGGAGTGCTGGAGCGCACTCAGAACAGCGTGCCGGGACTACCGGAGAGGGAGCCTGACGTGACGGCGGCGGATACACCAGACGAACGGCAGTCGGATTCCGCAGGAGTTCGGCCATGTTCTCCGTGGACGCTCGCAGAGGGGCCGTTTCGGGCGACGGCCAGTCCCTCACGTAGAGAGGAGGCGGGCCGGCGGGGCCGGGCGACGGTGACCGAGGTGACGACCGGGCCGCCCGAGCGGCCACCCCTTTTGCGACACCGTCCCGTACTACATCGAGCCAATCAAGGCCTACACTTAGGCCAGCCTAACCTAAATCGGTTGCCGTCTTTCGTGCCCATCGACGGCATGACCCGCCCTCACGAAGGAACCGACTGCCACATGAGACCCGAGTCCACCGCCCTCGCCACCGCTCCGCGCGCCGACGTCTTCACCGAGACGGTCGAAGACTTCGGCACCGTCCGCTTCACCCCGGTCGACCCCGAGGCCGATTCAGCCGTCCTGCACGCCTGGGTCGCCGAGGAGCGCGCCGAATTCTGGGGCATGAACGGCTGCAGCCGGGAGTTGGTGCGGGAGATCTACGAGGACGTGGACCGCCGGGACACCCATCACGCGTACCTGGTCCGGCTCGACGACGAGCCGGTGGCGCTCTTCCAGACCTACCAGCCGCAGGAGGACCGGGTCAGCGAGTGCTACGAGGTGCGGGAAGGGGACATCGGCGTCCACCTCATGCTCGCGCCGGTCACCGGGCGGCCCCGTCCGGGCTTCAGCCGGATCCTCGTCGGCTCCCTCCTCCGCTTCACCTTCCGCGACCCGGCCGTTCGGCGCGCCGTGGGTGAGCCCGACGCCCGCAACGAGAAGGCGATCGCCCTGCTGGGCCGGATCGGCTTCGTCCGGCAGGGGGAGATCACGCTGCCCGAAGTCGACCTGCCGGAGTTCCACCTCCCCGCGAAGCGGGCCGTACTCGCGTTCCTCGACCGCCCCGAATGGCTCGCCGCGGCCCCGGAAGGCTCCCGGCCCTCGTAGAACAGCAGGGCGGTCACCGCAGCCGCTCCCAGCAGGCCGGTTCCGCCCCGGACGCCGCGGCGCCGGGCACCTCCGTGCGGGCCGCGGCGCCGGATGTCGCCGACTCCCCCGTGGTCGGCGACATCCGCGTCCTGGTCAGCGGTGGTCGGGGCCGCCGTTCTCGCGGCGCCTGCGGCGGTTTCGGCCGAGGGCTCCCGCCAAACCGATCAATCCTCCGCTGAGCGCGCCGGCCACGAGGATGCGCAGCAGGTCTTCCATCGAGTGCTCCCAAGTCCGGTCCGGGTCCACCACTGCCCGGGTCCGTCCTCGGCCGCCGGACGAAGACCTGTCTCCTGTGCGGCGGGGCGTTTCCGGGGCTCGGGGTCCTGATCAACTACGAACCGAGACAGTAGCGAGGCGCATCCGCCCTGGCTTGGACAAATTTGACCTGGCGCGTTTCCGTCGGATCATCCGGCCGCCGCTCCGCCCGCGTCCGGCGCGCTACGAAGCGAACGCCTCGCCCTCACAGGGCGAGCGCCCCCTCCGTCACGCGGGCGGCGGCCATCTGGCCCGGTGTCGTCTCGGCCAGGGCGCGGAACTCACGGTTGAGGTGCGCCTGGTCGTAGAAGCCGCAGGCGGCCGTCACCTCGGTCAGGTTCGAGCCCTCGCGCGTCAGCAGCCGCACGGCCCGGTGGAAGCGCAGCACCCGGGCGGACGTCTTGGGCGTCAGGCCCACCTGCTCGGTGAACCGGCGGACCAAATAGCCCTGGCTCCAACCCACTTCGGCCGCCAACCGGCCGACCGGGATCGCTCCGCCGGCCCGGGCCAGCAGCCGCCAGGCGTGTCTCACCTCGGGCGCGGCATCGGGGCCGCGTTCGATACGGGCCCACAGCGCGAGGTCCAGGAGGTCGAAGCGGGCTCCCCAGTCGGCGGTGGCCGCCAGTCGCTCGGCCAGCACTCCGGCCTGCGGTCCGAGGACGTCGCCGAGCCCGACCACCCGGTTGGTCAACTCGCTCATCGGCATGGCGAACAGCCGGTAGGCGCCCAGCGGGGTCAGTTCGAGCCGAATCGCCTCCTGGCCGCCCGGATGGTCACACAGCCGGGGTCCGTCCTCCAGACCCGCCACGAGCGAACCGGTCACCTGGGCGTCCGGGCTCGACTCCCCCAGGCGCCGCACCTGGGCGAACGGCTCCCCCAGGCTGATGACCACGACCGCCCGGCCCGTGGGAACCAACCGCACGCGGAAGGGCGTCGCCCCGGCATCCCAGTAGCCGGCATAGCTGTGCACGTACGGACGTAACCGGTCGGGCCACGGCCGGGTCACCCGCCACCGACCACCCACCCGGGTCGTCTCGACTCCCCGACCGGCCGTGCCTGCGCTCGCGCCCACCTGCGTGCCCCTCCCGCTCCCGCGGCGGCGGGGAGCTGGCTCCGACGCCGCGCCCGGTGATCTACTGGCACCCATCCCAGGGAGGAAGATCCAGTATGCCCACCACGACGTTACAGATTGCCACCGCGGACGGCCAGGCCGACTCCTTCGCCGCCTTCCCCGACGACGGCGAGCAGCACCCGGGGGTGCTGCTGTACATGGACGCCATCGGCCTGCGGCCCGAACTTGAGCAAAAAGCCGTGGAGTTGGCCGGGCACGGGTACTACGTGCTCGTACCCAACCTCTACTACCGACACGGGCCGGCACCGGTGACCGAAGTTCCCGGGCACATCACGACCGAGTTGCGGCCCGCGGTCTTCGCCGAGTTGATGCCCCTGATCCGCGCGCACACGACCGAACGCGCCCTGAGCGACGCCGACGCGTACCTCAGGTTCCTCACCACCCGGCCCGAGGTCAGCGCCGGACCGGTCGGCGTGGTCGGGTACTGCATGGGCGCCGTCCTGGCGGTGCGCACGGCGTCCGCCCATCCCGCACAGGTCGCCGCAGCGGCCGGATTCCACCCCGGCCCCCTGGTCACCGAGGCGCCCGACAGCCCGCACCGCCTCCTCGCCGGGCTCGGCGCCGAGGTCCATCTCGGCCTGGCCGAGAACGACTTGTCGCCCGAGGGCATCGGCGAGCTGGGCCGGGCCCTGGACGCGGCGGGTGTCGTCCACGCCGTCGAGATCTACCCCGGCACCGTCCACGGCTTCACCATGTCCGACACAGACGCCTTCGACCCGGCCGCGGCGCAGCGCCACTGGGACCGCCTGCTCCCCCTCTTCGACCGCGCCCTGGCCGGCGGGCGCGGCCGCGTGGACCGGTCCTCCTGATTCCGCGGCGCCGGTCCGCTCCGCGTCGAGCTCGACGCAGGCACGCAGACGGCCCGGCGCTCCGGGCAGGGAGGGCCGGGCCTACGGCTCGGGCGGCTTGCGGCCGCGCCATGGTGCCTACAAGGGTCAGGGCTGCGGCGGGGTGTCCTGGGGCTTGTCGGTTCCCAGCTGCTCGTTGATCTTCTGCTGGGCCGTGTCGACCTGGCTCTGGTACTTGTTGCCGGTCCGCGCGTCGAACGCGTCACCGGCCTTGTCGACCCCTTGCCGGGCCACGTCCTCGTGACCCTTGAGCATGCCCTTGAGCTTGTCGAGCATCGACATTACGGCCTCCTTGAAAATGCTGGCGCCTCAAGCATCCCGACATCAGCCGCGATCCGCATCCCGAGCCCACCCCGAGGCGCGACGAACACCGGGCCGCAGGGCCCGTGCCCGAGGGCCCTGGGCGCAGCGCAGGATCGTCACGGCAGCGGGACGGCCGGTCCCGAATCCGTGGGTGGCCGGACGGACGGCCACCTGGGTCAGTCGCGCCCTTCGCTCCACCGCCCCTGCGCCCGTCCCGCGCCGGGACGCCGGGGGGGCAGGGGGACTTTGTGGACACCACCAGCCGGGCCTAATGCAGGGTCCAGGTGAACTTGCCGCCGCCGACCCAGCGCACCACGTCCAGGTCGTCGAGGTCGTGGATCGGGACTCCCGCCTCCGCGGCGATCAGCAGCACGTCCGTCATCGACATCGCCCTGCCGACGAACTCCCCGTCGACCTCCACGATGCGAAAGGGCGGATTGCCGGGTTGGATGCCCAGTACGGTGATCCGTGCCGGGGACAGGTGAGGTGCCGATCCTTCAGTCATGCGGAAACGGTTCCACGCCGGGGCCCGTGTCGGGTGCGGCGACACGGTCCGAGGGGCCGTTCGGTTCCCGGCCGGCCCCGGTGAGGTGGTGCTGCCCGGCCCGGTGGCCCTGCCCGGTGGCCCGGGCCGCCGCCTCCGACGGAGCGCGTCCGCGGAGAGCGGTGACGACCGTCCGGGACCGACCCGGTCAGCTCCAGCCCTTGGGGTGGTGCCGCTCCACGAGGGCGAGGAACGCCTCGGCCCTGGCCGCCATGGCCCGGGCCTGTTCCACTTGACCGGCCGTCATCGCCAGAGCGCAGCCGATGCGTTCGGCGTTCCATCCCATACGGAACAGGCTGTGCACCACGGCGGGCCGCTGGGCTTGGAGCAGCTGCGGCTCCTCCCCCGACACCACGGCCCGGGCCAGCTCCGCCCCCTGCCGCATGCGCGCAAGCTGCAGCCTCATCCGGCGCCGCTCGAGCGGGGTGGTGCCGCCCCAGATGCCGTCGCCCTCGTCCGAGCGGACGGCCATCGCCAGGCACTCCGCGCGGACCGGGCAGCCGGCGCACAGCTCCTTGGCGGCCGTGATCTGCGCTTGGCTCAACGGCACGCCGTACGCCGGGAAGAACAGGGCCGGATCGGCGTTCCGGCAGGCTGGTGCGGAAATACCGGGCAAGGCCGCCGGGGCATCGGCCTCGATCACGCTCCGACCGCGTTGGACAACCGGACGTATCACAGTGATTCCCCTCTCGGTACGACGGCGCCAGGGAGGCTCTCTACACAGGAAACGTCCGGTGTCGGGAGAGGGTTCAGAACTCACGCGCCCAATGGGTCACGCGTGGCCCTTGTCGACGGAAGTCGCGGTCGGCCGGAAGTTGACATCCCCCCGGCTCGCGAATTACCTTCACCATTACTTAAGCATGTCAATCATCCATATCATCAAGCATCCACTCCACCGGGCAGCAGCACCGGATGAAGGGCTCACCCATGAACCCCGCCCAGCACACTGCGGCCGTAGCCGCCGAGGCGGCCGGATTCGTCGCCACCGTCAAGGCGGCGGACCTCTCCGCCCCCGTGCCGACCTGCCCCGGCTGGACCCTCGCGGACCTCACCCGGCACGTCGGCAGCGTCCACCGCTGGTTCACCGAGCTGCTGCGCCAACGGATCCAGCAGCCGCCGACCAGCCGTGACGTGGACCTGCGCCTGCCGCAGGAGCGCGACGGCCTCCCCGACTGGCTGGCCGCGAGCGCCGCGGAGGCCGCCGAGGTGATCGCCGCCACCGATACGGACGCACCGATGTGGGCCTGGGGAGTCGACCAGCACGCCCGGTTCTGGGTCCGGCGCATGCTCTTCGAGACCCTCGTCCACCGGGCCGACGCGGAACTCGCCCTCGGGATCACCCCGCACATCGACCGCCCGCTGGCGGTCGACGGCATCGACGAGTTCCTGACCAACCTGCCGTTCGCGTCCCCCTTCGCGCCGCTCACCGCCCAGCTGCGCGCCCCCGACCGGACCATCCGCTTCAGCTGCACGGACGGCGACGGCGACTGGCTGGTCGGCCTGCGCCCGGACGGCTTCGCGCTGATCGCCCAAGACGCCCAAGACGCCCACGATGCGGGCGACACGGGCGGTGCCGGACGCCGCGCGGCGGACGCCACCGTACGGGGAACGGCCGAGGACCTGCTCCTGCTCCTCTACGGCCGCCTGGACCACCGGGGCGACTCCTTCGACCTGCGCGGCGACCAGGACCTGCTCACCCTCTGGTTCACCCACTCGGCCTTCTAGCCGGGGCGGTTACATTGGTCGCGGCCGGTCGCCGGCCGCGGCGCAGGACCGTCCCGAATCACCTGGAGGCATGGTGGGCACAGCCCTGATCGCGCTGGCCGCCGCCAGTGTCGGCGTGATCGGCACGCTGCTCGCGCCCGTCCTGTCCCAGCGCCTGACGGCCCGTACGCAGGCGGAGCAGTTCGAGCGCCAGCAGCGGACGGACCACGCCCAGCGGGTCCACCAGCAGCAGCTCGCCGACGAGGACCGGCGGCGCGACTGCTACGTCGCGGCCAACGCCGCGTACCGCCGCTACCGGATCGAGCTGATGAACTACCTGTGGCTGGTAGAGAAGGGGGAGGTCGCCCCGGAAGGGCGGCAGGCGGTGGAAGCCGCCCGGCACGCGCACCACGCGGCCTTCGCCGAGGCGCAGATGATCGCCTCGACCGCGGTGATGGACGAACTGGACGCCATGACCACGGCACTGTCCGAGGTGTACGGCCGGACGAAGCGGCTGGAGGAGGGCCGCCCGGTGCCGGGCGGCTCGTTCCAGGAGATACACGACGAGCTGCAGGAGCTGTGGAACCGCGGGCAGGCGCTCCGCGGCGTGATGCGCACCGACCTGGGCGTCGACTGATCTGCGCGGTCACCCTCTGGGGGGCGTGCCCGTGGCCGTGCCCGTACCCCGGACCCGGGTGGGCGCGATGGCCTCACCCGGGTGGGGCGGGTGGTCAGATCCCGAACGGGGCCGCGTAGCGGACGGTGCCGCTCGGCAGCGGATGGGCCTCGTCGAGCGCGAGGGCCATCATCGCCTCGTCCGGGACCTCGATGCTCAGGCCGATGCCGTGGGTCGAAGCCCGGGTGAAGCCGAACCGCGGGTAGTACGCCGGGTGTCCGAGGACGGTGACGTAGCGCTCGCCCTTCTCCTCGGCGGCCCGCAGAGCCGCGCGGATGGCGGCGGATCCGGCGCCGGTCTGCTGGTACTCGGGCAGTACGGCGACGGGGGCCAGGCACAGGGCCTCGGTGTCGCCGATGTGGCAGCGGGTGAGCAGCGCGTGGCCGATGGGTCGGCCGTCCCCGTCGGCGGAGACGATCGACAGCCCGTCGATCCAGGCGGAGTCGGCGCGCAGGGCGTCGACGAGGTCGGCTTCGAGCGGGGTCTCGAACGCGGCGAGGTGGATGGAGCGGACGACCGGGATGTCCGCTCGGGTCTCGGCGCGGGTGATCCAGTTGCCGTGGGTACGCATGAGGGATGGAGATCCGTTTCATGGTGGGCGCGTGCGGTGACGGCCTCGCGAGCTCACGCTCTCAACGGGGCGGGGTGGAACGGGTCAGACCGTCGCCCGGGACGTGAGGGCGGTCCGGGCGCTGCGCTGTGCAGTGGCCTTGTGCGCGGTCATCAACCCCACCTCCCTTTCATCCCTCATCTGTAGGTACACGAATCCCCCGAATCTACCACAGGACACGCCCTGTCCCTTCGGAAAGCAGGCGCCGGCCTTCAGCGACCCGCGAGCAGCGCGCGTGCCCCGCGGCGGGCCTCGGCCAGCCAGGCGGCGCGCTGGTCCGCCGTGGAGTCGGTGACGGTACGGAACACCGTGCGGCGTACGTCGGTCACCCCCACGTACGGCAGGACACAGGCGGCCCATACGCGCTCCAGCGGATCGCCGAACTCGGCCGCCTCGCGCTCCGCCGGGGTGTCGGAGGTGTTCAGCACCAGCGCCCGGCCGGCCCGCAACAGGCCGGCCGGCTCGCCGTCCGCCTGCCCCAGCTTGTAGGCCACCCCGGGCACCAGCACCCGCTGCACCCATCCGGTCAGCACGGCGGGCGGCAGGCCCCACCAGTTCGGATGGATGAGGACGAGCGCGTCGAGCGTCGCCACCTCGGCGCGGTGGAGCGCCACCAGCGGGTCCGTCGCCGCCCCCGCGGCGTCGACGGTCCCGGTCTCCTCGGCGGTCAGCACCGGGGGGAACCCCTGCGCGGTCAGGTCGTGGGCGGCCACCTCGCACCCCTCGGCCGCCAGGGTCTGCGTCACCGCTTCGAACAGCGCGTGGTTGAAACTCCCCGGACGCGGGTGCGCCAGGTAGACCCCGACCTTCATTTCCGTCAACTCCCCTTGTCCGCAGGGAGATCCCTCGCGGATCACTGCGGCACACGGTACGCGGATCACCGGCGCGGGCCCCCGCCGGGTCCGGGTCGAGCGCGCCGGGTCGAGCGCGCCGGATCAGTGGCGCCGGGTCATGTGGGCGAGGGTCTGGGCGGCGCTGTCGGGTGCGAACGCGCCGGCGATTCCCTCGGCGGCGCCCTCGGCTGCCGCCGCGGAGCGGGGCAGCAGGAGGTCCTCGTACGCGCGGACGGCTTCGTCGATGGCGGTGGGCGCGTCGATGAGGGCGCGGGCGAGGTCGGCGCCGTCGAGCATGGCGAGATTGGCGCCCATCCCGGAGAACGGTGACATGAGGTGGGCGGCGTCGCCGAGGAGGGTGAGGCCGGGGGTGTGCGGCCAGGCGTGGGGGGCGGGCAGGGCGTACAGGGGCCGGTTGGTGTAGCCGGTGTCGGTGTCCGTGATGAAGCGGAGCAGGTCGGGGCTCCAGCCGGTGAACTCCTTGAGCAGTGCATCGCGTACGGCGACCTCGTCGCTCAGGTCGAGGCCGGCGTCCCGGTGCCAGTTCTCTCCGGTGCGCATGCCGACGTAGACCCGGACGTGCCGGTGGCTGTTGCGCTGGGCGACGAAGCCCCGGTTGTCGTCGAGCGCCATCATGGTGCCGTCTCCGGTGAGCGCGGCCAGTGCGGCGTGACGGGTGTCGGCGTCGTCGAGGCCGGTCTCGACGAACGTGACGCCGGTGTAGACGGGGGTCGCGTCCGAGAGGCGCCGACGGACCGTCGACCAGGCGCCGTCGGCGCCGATGACGAGGTCGGCGTCGATGGTGGCGCCGTCGGCGAAGTGCAGGCGGTGGACACCCACGGTGAGGGGCTCGACGTGCGCGAGCTTGTGGCCCCAGCGCACGGTGCCGGGGTGGAGCGAGTCCAGCAGGAGGTCCCGCAGCCGGCCCCGGTCGATCTCGGGGTTGCCGACGGCGGCCCCTGCCTCGCCGTCCGCCCCGCCGCCGGCCTCGTCGACGCCCTCGGGCGGGGCCATGTCGAACAGGACCCTTCCGTCGCGGCCGACCAGCCGCATCTGCCGGCCCTCCGGACGGGCCGACGCCGTGAACCCGTCGAGCAGTCCGGCCTCCCGCAGGGCCTTCTGGCCGGCACCGGGGTGCATGTCGAGGGTGCCGCCCTGGTCGCGGGCGGAGCGGGAGGCGTCCCGGTCGTAGACCGTGGCGGAGATGCCGTGGCGCTGGAGGATGCGGGCACAGACCAGGCCGCCGGGGCCGGCGCCGATGATCGCGATGCGGGGCTGGGTGGAGGTGCTCATGCCCCCAGAAGAGCACACCGGATATGAAAGTGCAACGACTACACTTTCACAGCGACATCACAAAGGGCGCGCGCAATATGGGACCAGGGGGTGATTGGCCGGCGCGCACTCCTCTGACCAGGGACTTTTCTTGATCGAGTCGCCCGTCCGGAGGACGCGCCGCTAGCATCGGAGCGGTCGAGCCGCGTGGGGGAATCCGTTCCAGACGGGAGTCCGACCTCATGGCCACACCACGCCGTATCGCCCGCTTCCTCGCCTCCGGCGCCCTGTCCGCGGTTCTCCTGACCGCCGGCGGGCTCACGGCATCGACCGCGACCGCGGCCACGCCCGCCGCGGCGACGCCGGCTCCTTCACCGGCCGGGGAGATCACCCTCAAGGCCGCGCCGACCGATGTGAAGGCCGGCGAGAAGGTCACGTTCACCGGCCGCTCCAAGGGCGTGCCGATCGGCACGAAGGTGGTCCTCCAGCACAAGAACGGCTCCAAGTGGACCACCCTGCACGCGAACACCCTCATCAAGCAGGGCTCCAGCTTCTCCTTCGACAACACCTTCAAGACCAAGGGCAAGGAAGAGCTGCGCGTGATGGCCGGCAACTGGACCTCACCGTCCACGACCGTCACCATCCGCTGACGCGAAAGCTGTTCCGGGTTGCGTTCCGGGTGCCCGGCGGGAGCCGCCGACGCCCTCCCGGGATCCGCCGAGGTCCTCCCCGACACCGACGCCGAGGACCTCGGCGGATCCGTAGGACCATGACGGCAGGAGAACGCGCCGTGAAGCCAACCCACATCCGGCTGCGCCGGGCCTGCGTGGCGGCCGCCGCCGCAGGTCTGCTCCTCGGCCCGGCGACCGCCCGTTCCGACGCCCGTGGAACGTCGACCCCCCTGGGGTCGGCGACCGCTCACGGGGCAACGACCACGCGGTCGGCGTCCCCCTCGGCCCCCTCCCCCGACACCGACGCGGAGTTCGCGCAGCTCACACCGGCCGTCGCGGCCCGCCTGGACGCGGCCGTGCGCAAGGTCATGCGCGAGACGCGGGTGCCGGGCGTGACCGTGGGGCTGTGGGCCCCCGGCAAGGGGAGTTACGTGAAGACCTTCGGCGTGGCCGACAAGGCGACGGGCGCGCCGATGGCGACCGACCTCCACGTACGCATCGGCAGTGAGACCAAGACGTTCACGGTGACCGCCCTCCTCCAGCTGGTCGACCAGAAGAAGATCGCTCTGGACGATCCGATCGGCACGTACGTCAAGGGCGTTCCGAACGGGGACCGCATCACCCTGCGCCAACTGGCCGGCATGCGCAGCGGGCTGTTCAACTACAGCCTGGACGAGGGCTTCGTCAAGAAGCTCCAGGCCGCCCCGGAACGGGGCATGACGCCTCAGCAGTTGCTCGACTTCTCCTTCAAACACCCCGTGCAGTTCCCGCCGGGCGCGCGGTTCGACTACTCCAACACGAACCTGATCCTGCTCGGCCTGGTCGTCGAGAAGGTGACCGGCCGCCCGCTCCACGAGGTCATCACGCAGGACGTCCTGGCACCGGCGGGGCTGCGGCACACGGTCTTCCCGACGAGCGCCGCCATGCCGGATCCGTACGCGCACGGCTACACCGACCAGACGGCCTCCGGCAGGATCGAGGACTCCACCCACTGGAACCCCTCCTGGGCCTGGGCCGCCGGGGCGATGATCTCCGACCTCCAGGACCTGCGCAACTGGGCGCACACGCTCGCCACCGGCAGGCTGCTGACGCCGGCGACCCAGGCCGAACGCCTGAAGACGACCCCGATGAACCTTCCCGGTGACGGATACGGGCTGGGCATCTTCGACGTCCAGGGCTGGATCGGCCACAACGGCTCGATCCCCGGGTACGAGGTCCTGCCGGTCTACCTGCCGCAGGCCCGGGCGACCATGGTCATCCTCCTCAACACCGATGACCAGTACGGGAACCAGGAGCCCAGCACGCTCTTCGGCCAGGCGGTCACCTCCATCGTGACCCCCGGTCACGTGTATCCCGGCCATAAGCCGACACTCCGCTGACCTGCGTTTTTGCTGGCTGCGTCAAGGATTGGATGCCGATCCTTGCATTGCTGCGGACCTTGCGGCGGCCGAGAGTGGGGATGCCCGCGAAAACGCGTGGCACCTCCCTCGCCCCGCTCAAGGAGCCCGCTGTGCAACTGTCCCCACGCGCCGGCCGGGACGGCGACGTCCTGGCCGTGATCAGCCAGAGCGGATCGTCGGTCTCGTTCTTCGACGCGGTCACCGACCGCCGCCTCGGCACGCTCGAAGTCCCGGCCGAGCCGCACGAACTGCTCTTCGACCCGATCCGGCGAGTGCTGTGGTGCGCCACCACGTACAGCTCGGGCCACTACGGGGCCAACAGCGGCCGTCGTACCGAGCTGACCGTCATAGCCCCCGACGCCCGCCGCATCGTCGAGGTCGTCGACCTGGCCCCGGAGCACGGACCGCACGGGCTGGCGCTGGACCCGGCCCGCGGCCGCCTGTACGTCACCGTGGAAGCCTCGCGGGACCGGCCCGGCGGGATCGTGGTGATCGACGCGGAGGCCCGTACGCCCCTGGGCAGGATCCCCACGGACGCGCCCGTACCGCACTGGTTCGCCATCGATCCGGCCGGGCGGACGGGCTACGCCACCAACAAGGAGGCGCCGTTCGTCTCGGTCGTCGACCTCGAACGGCGCACCCTCGCCGCGAAGATCGAGGTACCGGGGAGCGAGGGCCTCGCCGTCTCCGCCGACGGCGCCCACGTCTTCGTCGCCGGGCCGTACGCCCGCCCCTTCTCCGCCGTGGCCGAGGACCGGCCGGCCGCCGGCATCCGCGTCATCGACACCCGGACGGCCCGCGTCGTCGACGTGCTGCCCACCGCGGACGTCGCGATGCCCGTGCACCTGACGTCGGCCGGGCTGCTCCTCGCGGGCGAACTGGGCGGGGAGCCCGAGCCGGTGTCGCGGGTCCGGCGCCACGCGCCGGGCCGGCTGCGGGTGTTCGACGCCGAGGCGCGCAAGGAGCTGGGCGAGGTGGAGGTGGGGGTCTGCCCGCTGACCATCACCTCCTCCCCCGACGGCCGGCTCGCGTACGTGGCCTGCGTCGCCTCCTCCACCGTCGACATCGTCGACCTGGACGCGCTGCGGGTCCTGAACCGGCTGGACATACCCAGGCGCGGCGAGCCCGGCGCCCACGGCCTCGCCTACATCCCCCGCCCGTCCTGACACCCACACGCAGAGGAACCCGGATGATCGTCATCACCGCACCCACCAGCACCATCGGCCGTCTCCTCGTCGACGACCTGCTCGACCGCGGCGCACCGCTGCGCCTCGTCGTCCGCGACCCCGGGCGCCTCGCACCGCACGTACGCGAGCGCGCCGAGGTCGTCGCGGGCTCGCACGGCGATGCCGCCGTGATCGACCGCGCGTGTGACGGCGCCGAGGCCGTCTTCTGGCTCGCGCCGGCCGACCCGGCGGCGCGGAGCGCCGAAGCCGCGTTCGTCGACTTCACCCGTCCCGCCTGCGAGGCCTTCGTGCGGCACGGCGTCCGCCGCGTCGTCGGGATCTCCGCGCTGGGCCGCGGGACACCGATGGCCGCGCACGCCGGCCCGGTCACCGCCTCGCTCGCGATGGACGACCTGATCGCCGCGTCCGGCGTGGCCTACCGGGCCGTGGTCTGCCCGTCCTTCATGCACAACCTGCTCCGCCAGACCGGCGCGCTCAGGGAACAGCACGCGTTCTTCATGACGATCGACCCGGACCTGAAGAGCCCGTTCGTCGCGACAGCCGACATCGCCGCCACCGCGGCGCGGCTCCTGCTCGACGACACCTGGCGGGGCCCGGGCGAAGTCGCCTGCCTCGGCCCCGAGGACCTCTCCCCCCGCGAGATGGCGCAGATCGTCTCGGAGGTCCTGGGCACCGGGATCGACTACCGGCGGATTCCGGGCGCGGCGCTGAAGGAACGCATGACCGGGTCCGGTATGAGCGAGGCGATGGCGCAGGGCATGGTCGACATGTTCGACGCCAAGAACAGGGGCCTCGACAACGCCGCCCCGCGCACCCCCGAGTCGACGACGCCGACCACGTTCCGCCAGTGGTGCGAGGAGACCCTCAAGCCGGCCGTGAGCTGAATCACAGCGGCGGCTGTCACGTTCGGGCGGGGCGGGGTGTCTCCACGGGGTGTCGGGGGAGGAGCCCGACGTGATGCCCGGGAGGGCCGTGCGGGGAAGGGGTCGGGTGTGGGTGACGACGATGAATTCGGCGAGCACCGTCCGCTGTTGTTCACCATCGCCTACGGGATGCTGGGCAGCGCGGCCGGCGCCGAGGACGTGGTGCAGGAGAGCCACCTGCGGTGGATCGCGGTCGACCGGGACACGGTCGAGCATCCGCGCGCCTACCTCGTGCGCACCGTGACCCGGCAAGCGCTCAACCACCTGCGGGCGGTCAGGGCGCGGCGCGAGGAGTACGTCGGCACGTGGCTGCCCGAGCCGATCCGCACCGCGCCCGAGCTGAGCGAGGACGTGATCCTCGCCGAGTCGGTGTCGATGGCCGTGCTGCTCGTCCTGGAGACGCTGAACCCCACCGAGCGCGCGGTCTTCGTCCTGCACGACGTGTTCGGCTTCACCCACGCCGAGATCGCCGCCTCGATCGGCAAGAACGAGACGGCGATCCGGCAGATCGCCCACCGCGCGCGACGCCGCGTCCGCGCCCGCCGCCGCCGCTTCGAACCGGACTCCGACTCCACCCGGGAGATCGTCCGGCGCTTCCTGACGGCGTCGGCGTACGGCGAAGTCCACACCTTGATGGACCTGTTGGCGCCGGACGTCGTCCAGGTCTCCGGCGGCGGGAAGGTGGTCGCCGCCCGTCGCCCCATCACGGGCGCCGCGGACGTGGCGCGGTTCGTCGTCGGCGTGCTGCGCACCACGACCGGCGCGACCCGCGTCGAGCACGCCGCGTGAAACGGCATGCCGGCGGCCCGCTTGTTCACCCCCGGTGCTGCGCTGCCGCCTGACCCGGAGGGAAGCGCAGGCTCCGTACGGCGTCGGGGCGATCCGCGACCACCTCTGGCGCCTCGCGTCGGCCGACAGCGCTCTGGCCGGCCACGGATGACTCCCCTGCCGCGCTCAGTTCCACGGGTCGGTGAACGAACGCCCCGGCAGCGGCTTGGCGATGAGCGCGATCGGGACGAAGAAGTTGACCTGCCCTATCGCGATCATCAACGTCGCGAGCGCCTTCGCGTCGTAGTGGCCGGCCACCTCGGCGTACAGCTCGTCGGAGACCCGCTCCCCGCCGGCGGACGGCCGGAGCACCGCTTCCACCAGTGCCAGCGCGGCACGCTCGGCGCCGCTGAAGTACGGGGCGTCCTGCCAGGACGCCACCGCAGTGATGCGCTCCTCGGACTCCCCCGCCTTGCGGAGCATGCCCGTGTGCAGGACGGTCAGGTAGGTGTTGCCGACGATCTGCCCGGCCCGCAGCTGCAACAGGCTGATCGTCGTACGCGGTACGGAGCGGTTGCCGGCGGCCTTGAACAGCGCGGCCGACACTTCCGCCAGTTCGGGGACGAGCTCCATGGGGTCCTGCGCCATCCGCGGTCCCACCGGTACGTCCGCCGTGATCGTACGAGTCTGCATCGCCGTCTCCCTCAGGTCTTCCGCATCGCCGTCATCGGCGTTGCCTTCATCGGGCTGACGGATCCCGGCACGGAAGTGTGACAAGCGCGCGGCAGATTTTTCGGGGCCGCTTCGGGAGAGGGGGGAGGGCGGAAGGGGGAGAACCCACCCCTTGCCACTCTCAACTTATAGCGCACAGGGGGGCTTGCGGCAAGGCCCCGGTCATCCCGCAAAATCGCAGCTCGTAGCCACGAACAGCGGAAAGAGGAGATGCACGGGGTGCCTGTGTTGACAACGAAGACCACCAGCGCGTTCGACCTCCCCGACCACCTCTCCCCCAAGGCCGACCCGGCCCTGATCGCCCGCGACGAGCAGCACTTCGCGGTCCTCGCCCGCAGCCTCGACCAGGCGGTCACCGAACTGTCCGGCCGTCTCGACGAGCTCCGCAAGGCGCCCGGCGGCGTGGGCCGGGAGGCGATGGAGCGCGACAGCGAGATCCACCGGCTCACCTCCCGGCTGCGCGCCCTGCGCCGCTTCGGACTGGACTTGTGCCTGGGGCGCATCGTCGGCGCGGACGACGGCGAGCCCGTGTACATCGGACGGCTCGGCCTCACCGACGGCGCCGGCCACCGGCTGCTGATCGACTGGCGCTCCCCTGCAGCCGAACCGTTCTTCGCCGCGACGCACGCCGACCCGATGGGCCTGGCGAGCCGCCGCCGGTACCGCTGGACCCGCGGGCGGATCGGCGACTACTGGGACGAGGTGTTCACGGCCGACGGGTTCGAAGGGCATGCCGCGCTCGACGACCAGTCCGCCTTCATCGCCAGCCTGGGCGGTACGCGCTCGCCGCGGATGCGCGACGTGCTCGGCACCATCCAGGCCGACCAGGACGCCGTCATCCGAGCGGGATCGCGCGGCGCGCTCGTCGTCGACGGCGGCCCGGGTACGGGCAAGACGGTCGTCGCCCTGCACCGCACCGCCCACCTCCTCTACGGCGACCCGCGCCTGGGCCGCCGGCGGGGCGGCGTGCTGTTCGTCGGTCCTCACCAGCCGTACCTCGACTACGTGGCCGACGTCCTCCCCAGCCTCGGCGAGGAGGGCGTGCAGACCTGCACGGTGCGCGACCTCGTCCCCGAGGGCGCCGGAGCGCCGGTCGAGGCCGACCCCGCCGTGGCCCGCCTGAAGTCGTCCGCGGACATGGTGAGGGCGATCGAGAAGGCCGTCGGGATCTACGAAGAGCCGCCCGCCGAGGGCATGACGGTCTCCACCCCCTGGGCCGACCTGTGGCTGAGCCCCGCCGACTGGACCGAGGCGTTCGAAGAGGCGGCCGGCGTACCGCACAACGAGGCGCGCGAGCAGATCTGGGACGGACTGCTCACGATCCTGATGGACAAGCTCGACGAGGAGGACGGCCACGGCCGCGAGGGGGTGTCGCCCGAGCAGCTGCGCGGGGCGCTGCTGCACGACGAGGAGCTGGTCACGGCCGTCCACCGCGCCTGGCCGCTGCTCGAAGCGGCCGACCTCGTCGCAGACCTCTGGTCGGTACCGGCCTACCTGCGACTGTGCGCTCCGTGGCTCGCCCGCGAGGAGGTCCGGCTGCTGCAGCGTGCGCGGGCCCAGGCCTGGACCGTGTCCGACCTGCCGCTCCTCGACGCGGCGCGGCTGCGGCTCGGCGACCCGGAGGCGGCCCGGCGCAAGCAGCGGCGCGACGCGGCCGTGGCGGCCGAACGCGAGCGCATGGCCGGGGTGATCGACGACATCCTGGCCGCGGCCGATTTCAACTCGGCCGGCGACGACAGCGAGGGCGCGGTGCGGATGCTGCGCGGAAGGGACCTCCAGGACAGCCTGATCGACGAGACGGCCCTGCCGAGCGCGGACCCGGACCGGCTCGCCGGCCCGTTCGCGCACATCGTCGTGGACGAGGCCCAGGAACTGACCGACGCCGAGTGGCAGATGCTGCTGCTGCGCTGCCCGTCCCGGAGCTTCACGATCGTCGGCGACCGGGCGCAGGCCAGGCACGGGTTCACGGAGTCGTGGCGGGAGCGGCTGGAGCGGGTCGGGTTCGACCGGATCGACGTGGCCTCGCTGAGCGTCAACTACCGCACGCCGGAAGAGGTTATGGCACAGGCGGAGCCGGTCATCCGGGCAGCCCTCCCGGACGCCAACGTGCCGACGTCCATCCGCAGCAGCGGCGTCCCCGTCTCGTACGGATCGGTGACGGACCTGGACGCGGTCCTCGACGGCTGGCTCGCGGCGCACGCCGAGGGGACGGCCTGCGTCATCGGCGATCCGTCCTTCGACGCGACGCCGCGCGTCCGCTCCCTGACTCCGGAGCTGTCGAAGGGCCTGGAGTTCGACCTGGTCGTGCTCGTCCGCCCCGAGGCGTTCGGGGAGGGCGTCGAAGGGGCGGTCGACCGCTATGTCGCCATGACCCGGGCCACCCGCCGGCTCGTCGTCCTCGGCTGATCGCCGCCGCGAGGTCACGGCGCGGAGCGCGCCGCCGGCTCCTTCGGCCGGGTGCGGGAGGCGCGTACGAAGGGCAGGTCCCGGCCGGACACGCGGCTCAGCGGACCCGCCGCGCGGAGCACGACGTCGAGGACGCGGTCCGGCTCGGCCGCGTAGCAGTGCGCGAACCACGGCATGTTGGCCTCGACGATCGCCCAGCCGCCGTCGGTGAGCCGGCCGATGTCGACGCACACGGCGCTGGGGAGGCCGGCGGCCGTGGCTTCGAGCACCTCGCGGGCGAACGCCCGGGCCGGCGCGTCGAGCGGTGCGGGATCGGGGCGCCCGTACACGGCGTAGCGGCTGCCGGCGACGGCCTCCCCGTCGAGTACGAACAGCCTGTACTCGGCCGCGAACTCCACCACCCCGCTGACCAGGACGGGGGTGCGGTCGTCCAGGGCAGCCGGCAGCGCGCTCGCGTCCTGGTACACCGCGGCCGGGAGCAGGTCGATCTTGGCCGAGGGCGGTTTCACGAAGGCGGGTTCCCGCCGGTTTCGGGCCTCGGCGAGTGTCATGAGCCGTACGGAGCGCCCGAGGAGGGGATACGGAACCCGCGCGAGCCAGTCGTCGGCGGGTTCGAGGAGCCCGAGGCCGAGCCGGCCGCCGAGGACGTCGGCGGCGAGCGGACCTCCGTACCAGTGGGTCTCGCGGCCCGCGGCCTGCGCGGGGTGCGCGACGGCGTCGTGGCCGCGCCACGCCGCGGCTTGCGCGAGAAGTTCCGCCGTGCTGGTGCGGGGCGGGTTCAGGAGCAGTACGGGCCCGGTGTGATCACTCATGGCGGCGAGCGTACCGAGCGTACAAAAGGGGTGGTTCGGCCCGGCTCGGCACCCGGCCGGACGGGACAGGCGGATACCTCATCCGCGGATCCTCAGCCTCCTCACCGCATGTTCACCGTTGCCCCATACGAGGGTGCAACCGAACGTGACACGGTGAACACGTCATGCAATCGACAGTGCCCCTGGAGGGGATCCCATGGACTTCGTACGCCGGAAGACGATGCGATCGGTGAAGCCCGCGGGGCGGCGGCCGGCCACGGTCGCGGCGGTCTTCGCCGCGGCCTGCGCCATGGCGCTCGTGACCGCGGCGCCTGCGAGCGCCGAGGTCAAGGCCACCTGCGGCCAGTACATCTGCGTGGCGACGGCCCACCAGGGGCGTGACTTCATCCAGGACATCACCGTCACGACGAGGGACGGACTCCCGGGGACGCTGCGGGCCTTCGTCGGGGACTACAACAACCGCAAGACCAACGTGTCGCAGGCCAGGTTCGTCATCAACCGCGAGTTCAGGGCGTACCCGCGGCTGGCCGTCTGCGGAGGGCTGGACCGCGGTGGCAGGGTGATCGAGAACCACTGCGTACTGCTCCCCTGACGGGTGCGGGGGCCGCCCGCCCGGGTGACCGTCCTGCGAAGATGACGGCATGGAACGTGTGACGGGAATCGGCGGGTACTTCATGCGGGCGGCCGATCCGACAGCCCTGGGCGCCTGGTATCGCGACTGTCTGGGCCTGGATGCCGATGAGCACGGGCTCTGGCAGCAGGGGGCCGGGCCGACGGTGTTCGCGGCGTTCGAATCCGGGACCGACTACTTCGGTTCCCCGGACCAGCGGACCATGCTCAATTTCCGGGTCCGCGACCTGGACGCGATGCTCGCGCAATTGCGCGCGAAGGGCGCGGACGTGGCCGAGGAGACGCAGGACATGGACGGGGTCGGCCGCTTCGGCTGGGTCACGGATCCCGAGGGCAACCGCATCGAGCTGTGGGAGCCCGTGTAGCGCTCGCGCGGGCGCCGGGCCGTCAACCCGGCCCCCGCTCCGACGCCCCGCCGAACACCCGTTACAAAGCGGGAACCCATACGGCTCAGAGGGCGAGGAGCGGCGCGACCGGCGCACGCCCGCGCGCGGAACAGGCGGTCTCCAGTCCTCCCACGGGTCGCTCCGCAGGCTTGCGGCGTTCGCGTCAGCACCGCCTTGACGGATGTCCGCTACAAGCGAGAGTCATAGGTATGTCTGCATTGGGTAACACGCCCCGTGTTGGTGGCTTTCATTGGTGGATGGGGGCCAGAGTGTGGCTCCTCGGCAGCACGCCGGGAACTGTTCGGAGCCCCCTCGCGCCGTCACGGCCGGGGAGGGCCGCTGTCTGTTGAAGGGGTCATCTCCATGTCTGCTTCCCTCGCCACCCGCCGGGCCCTCTCCGCGATGCTGGCCGCGGGCGCCCTGGTCGGCGCCGCCGCCCTGCCGGCGGCCGCCGCCGACAACCACGGGCGCGACCACCACGGGCGCGACCACCGGGGCGTGAAGTCCGCGATCGTCATCGGCGACGTCCAGTACGACAGCCCCGGTCGCAACGACCGCTCCGCCCGCGCCCTGAACGGGGAGTGGGTCGAGGTGAAGAACACCGGCCGAAGCAGCGTCAACCTGCGCGGCTTCACCCTCACCGACCGGCAGGGCAACCGCTACCAGTTCAAGGACTTCCGTCTGGACGGCCGCTCCAGCGTCAAGGTCCACACCGGTCAGGGCCGCGACACCCGCCACGACGTCTACCAGGACCGCCACCACCAGATCTGGGACGAGCGCGACAGCGCGACCCTGCGCGACAACCGCGGCAACGTCCTCGACTCGGACTCCTGGGACGGCCGCCGCCACCACCGCAACGGCTGACCCGACAGCCCGCCCCTGACGGGGCGAGCGCGTCGGCTGATCCCGGGGCGGGCCCGCGCAGGGCACCGCCCCGGGCCCGCGTCAGAGCGACGGGGGTGGTCGGGGCGGGGGCGTTCCGGCCGGTCCGGACCGATCCGCTGTTCTGCGCTCGTGCTTACTTCAGGCCTATCTCATCACAGGCGGACTTGTACCGGTCGGTGCAGATCTCGGCGATCGTGTAGACGCCGTCGTAGACCACCGTCGACCTGATGTTGTTCTTCGTCACCGCGATGCCCGGGACGAGGACGGACGGGACGGCCTTGACGGTCGGGCTGTCTACGACCTGGTTGATGAGTCCGTCGATCTTCTCGCCCTGGGCGAGCGAGACGGCCATCTCCGCGGCGGCCGCGGCCTCGGGGGCGTAGCTCTTGTAGACGGTCATGTACTGCTCGCCCGCGACGATCCGCTGCACTCCGGCGAGTTCCGCGTCCTGGCCGGTGACCGGGGGCAGCGAGGAGACGCCGGCGGCCTTGAGGGCACTGATGATGCCGGCCGCCATGCCGTCGTTGGCGGAGTAGACGCCGACGATCTTGCCCTTGCCGAGTGCCGAGAGCGCGGCCGTCATGTTGGCGTTGGCGTTCTCCGGCTTCCAGCCGAGGGTGTCGTACTCCTTGCCGATCGTCACCTTGCCGTCGAGGACGGAGTGCGCCCCGGACTTGAAGCCCTTGGCGTTCGGGTCGGTGACCGAGCCGTTCATCATGACGATCTGGCCGTCCTTGGCCTTGTCGCCGAGCGCCTCCAGCAGGGCCTTGGCCTGGACCTTGCCCACGTCTTCGTTGTCGAAGGAGGTGTAAGCGTCGATCGGGCCTTCGGCGAGACGGTCGTACGCGATGACCGGAATACCGGCGTCCTTGGCTTTCTTGACCGCGCCGGCAATGGCTTTCGCGTCCACCGCGTCAATGATGATCACATTCACCTTGCGGGCGATCATGTCGTCGACCTGGGCGTTCTGGGCTGCCGCATCCTGCTTGGCATTGGCATAGACCACTTGGCCTTTATTACGGGTGAACTTGGCGATCTCCTTCTCGATCAGCGGCTTGTCGAACTTCTCGTAGCGCGCCGTCTGGTCTTCCGGGAGCAGGAGGCCGACCTTGATGGCCTCGTTCTTCGCCGTGCCGCCGGATCCCGCGCCGGCGCCCTCCGTACTGCCGCAGGCGGTCAGCGAGACGGATGCCGCGGCAGCGGCGACCGCCACGACGACGCGGGCGAGATGCGAGTTCACGACGTAAACCTCCCTGAGCAGGCCGTTTCCTTTCGGCCGAGGTAGAGGCAGTCAACTCGGCACCGGCACCCCCGTCAAGAAGTGAACTATTAACGAGATGGCAACGTTGCCATCACGCTCCGCATCGGCGTAATCAGGCGATTAGCCTGCCTTTTCAGCACGATTGGTACGGCCTCGAGACTTCAAGTTATGAAGTGGTGAGAGGCAATGACACGCAGCGGGACCAAGACCTCAACTGTCCTGTTCGGCGCGCTCATCGGACTCCCTCACCGCCGCGTTCAGCGGCGATGAACGGGGCCCCGGTGGGGCCGGTTGGGCACCGGAGGCCGGTGGTCGGGGTCCGGGTCTTGCGTGGGGCGTCCACTGGACGCAAGATATGCGTCCAGTGGACGCACAATCGAGGGAGGCGGGCATGAGCCGTACGGCGGACACCCACGGACATCAGGAGACGGACCCGGACACCGGCCCGGAGGACGGCGGGAGCGTATGGCGCGGCAGCGCCTTCGTCCCCCGTCAGGAGAACCTCGAACTGCCCCTGCCCCCCACGTTCACCGACCCCGACCAGGAGCGCGAGCACCGCAAGCAGCGGCTCGCCGGAGCCTGCCGCGTCTTCGGCCGCCTCGGCTTCTCCGAAGGGGTCGCGGGACACATCACCGTGCGGGACCCGGAGTACACCGACATGTTCTGGGTCAATCCCTTCGGCATGTCCTTCCGGCACGTCCGCGTCAGCGACCTGATCCTCGTCGACCACGAAGGGCAGGTCCGCCACGGCAGGCGGCCCGTCAACCAGGCGGGGTTCGTGATCCACTCCGCGATCCACGCGGCCCGTCCCGACGTGATCGCCGCCTGTCACGCCCACGCCGTCCACGGCAAGGCCTTCTCCAGCCTCGGGCGCCCGCTGGACCCGATCACCCAGGACGCGTGCGCCGTGTACGAACAGCACACCGTGCACCGGGACGGCGCCGGCGCCGTCGTGGTCGAGGAGGAGGCGGGCCGGCAGCTCGCGGCGGGGCTGGGGCCGCACAAGGCCGTCATCCATCAGAACCACGGCATCTTCACGGTCGGCGAGTCGGTCGACGAGGCGGCCTGGTGGTTCATCTCCATGGAGCGCAGCGCCCAGGCGCAGCTGCTGGCCGAGGCGGCTGGCACCCCGCACTTGATCGACCCCGAGTCCGCCCGGTACACCAGGGACCAGACGGGGTTCCCGCTCGCGGGATGGTTCTCCTTCCAGCCCCTGTGGGACGAGATCGTCCGCACGGAACCCGACCTCTTCGAGTAGGCTCCGCCACCCATGACGCTCCAGCACGAGGCCGAGGCCGCCCCCGCGCACGCCGGATCACCCGCCTGGTGGCAGGCCCGGTACGCCGAACGCGAGCGGCGCAGACCGCGCCAGGGCGGTCTGACGCTCGACCGGATCACGGCGGGCGCGCTCGAACTGGCCGACCAGGAAGGCCTGGAGGCGCTGACCATGCGCCGACTCGGCGAGCGCCTCGAAGTGCGCCACACCTCCCTGTACCGGCACGTCGCGAGCCGGGAGGAGCTCCTGATCGAGACCGTCGACCACATGCTGGGCGAGATCCGGCTGCCCGAACTGCGCGGGGACTGGCGGGCCGGGCTGGAGCGGGGGGCGCTGGAGTTCCGCCGGGTCCTCGCGGCGCACCCGGCGGTCGTGCCGCTGCTGACCTCCGGGCAATTGCTCGGCCCCAACGCCCTGCGGGCCCGTGAGCACGCCCTCGGGCAGCTCCTCGCCCACGGGTGGGCTCCGCGGTCGGCCGTCCACGTCTACCTGACGGTCACCCACTTCGTGATCGGCGCCGCCGTGCTCGACTCCGGCGGCGCCGCCCGGACCGCCGGACAGCGCGCGGCGATGGCCGAGTTGTTCGGATCGCTGTCGCCGCTCACCCACCCGTCCGTCCACCGCCACGCGGAGCTGCTCAACTCCCTCGATTCCGAAGCGGAGTTCGCGTTCGGCCTGCGAACCCTGCTGTACGGGCTGGAGCACCTGCACGCCGAGGAGGCCCGCGCATGAGCCGCGAACACGTCAGCAGCGAGAAGGCCGGCGGCGACCCTGTCGGCAGCGAAAACGCCGGCGGTGAGCGCGCCCTGCCACCGCTGCGCACCTGGACCGAAGGCGGCAGTACCCCGCTGATCGGGGGGCACCGCGTCTTCGTACGCCAGGACGGGCCGCCGCTCGGCCCGCCCGTCACCCTCGTCCACGGGTTCCCGACCTCCTCGCACGACTGGGCGGCCGTGGTACCGGTGCTCGCCGCGGCCGGAATGCGGGTCACGACGCTCGACCTGCTCGGTTTCGGCGAGAGCGACAAGCCCCGGCGCCACCGCTATGCGGTGCTCGACCAGGCCTCGCTCGTCGAGGAGGTCTGGAGGCGGTACTCGATCGGCTCCACGGCCCTGGTCACGCACGACTACGGAGTGAGCGTCGGTCAGGAGCTGCTGGCCCGCGACCCGGCCCGGATCACCCGCATGGCCTGGCTGAACGGCGGCCTCTACCCCGATCTCCACCGCCCCGTGCCGATCCAGCGCCTGCTGCACGGCCCCCTCGGCCCGCTCCTGGCACCGTTCACCACGGAGCGCCGTTTCGCGGCGACCCTACGCACCGTGCTGGGCCGGCCTCCCCACGACGGGGACCTGCACGATCTGTGGGTCTCCGCCTCCCGCGCCGACGGCCATCGCCTCGCCCCGCGCCTGCTGCGCTACATCGACGAGCGCCGTGTGCACCGGGACCGGTGGGTCTCGGCGCTGGAGGACTTCGCCGGGCCCACCCTGTTCGTGTGGGGCCCGGCCGACCCGATCAGCGGGGCCCACGTACTGGCCCGGATCCGGGTCCGCATGCCGGACGCGCAGATCGTGGAGCTGTCGGGGCCGCCGGCCGTCGGGCACTACCCCCAGTTGGAGGACCCGGCGGCGGTGGCCGCGGCCCTGGTCGCTTTCCTGGCCTCCTGAACCGCTGTGGCCGGCGACCGACCGGCTTCAGCGGCCACGGGTCAGCGCCGCGGGGGCTCCTGCCGACTGGGCGCCTTCGGATTCGAGCCTGAGGCGGTCCGCGGACTCCATCGTCAGCACGTAGAGGTTGCCCTGAGGGCAGTCGAACGAGGCCGCGCGGTCGGTCGGATGGCTGGTCACCGCCGCGAAGACCGCCGTGCTCCCCTTGATCTGCTGGAGTTTGAGCGCCTCGGTGCAGCCCAGGTCCCGCCCTGAGGAAGCCTCCTTGACGTTGCTGACCTGCTTGCCCACGATCTCGCCCGGGGCCCCGGCGTTCAGCGTGACCGTGACGGAGAAATCGCCGGTCCGCGCCCGCGTGATCCCGTCCGCGTCCGGCGTCCCGGGCCCCACGCCGGACCACGTGCCGGCCCACGTCTGCGGCAGGGAGCCGGCGGCGGACACCGGGGAGGACGACGGGGAGGACGACGGCGGCGGGGCGGCGGCGGATCCGCGGTCGTCATCACCCTTCGACAACACGATCGCGAGCGTGACGGCGCTCGCGAGAACGGCGATACCCGCGGCCGCGCCGATCACCGGCCGCCGCCGGAAGCCGCGCCCGTTCCTCGCCGCGTTCCCCGCCCCGGGCCTGGTCCCGACCCCCGGCCCGCCCGCCGGGGATGCCGGAGCGTACGCGGGCGGCGGCGGGGAGACCGGCGCGGTGCCCGTCCCCGCGGGCGCGCCGGCCGGCGGCTGTGACCCGGTCAGGAGCGCCCGGAGCTCGGCCTGCCGGCGGCCGGCCTCGGCGACCAGGGCCGGCGGAGCCGCCGCGCTCCAGTCCCCCTCCCGCGCCGCGCCGAGGCGCGCCCGTACCTCCTCGGCCGTCGGCCGCCGGGCCGGATCCTTGGCCAGGCATTCCCGTACCAGTGCCAGGAACGGCTCCGGCACCCCGTCCAGTACGGGCTCGTCGTGCACGATCCGGTACAGCAGGGCCGGCAGCGAGAGCTCCTCGCCGCCCGTCAGGAAGGGGCCGCGGCCGGTCGCGGCGTACACGAGGACGGCGGCCAGTGCGAACACGTCGGCCGGGGCCTCCGCCACGGCGCCGACCGCCTGCTCCGGCGCGAGGAACCCCGGCGTGCCGAGGACGGCGCCCGTCTGCGTGTGGCGGGGGTCGCGGACGGCACGGGCGATGCCGAAGTCGATGAGGAAGGGCCGCTCGGGGCCGAGCAGCACGTTCGCCGGCTTGATGTCGCGGTGTACGACTCCCACCGCCCGTACGGCGACGAGCGCGGCCGAGAGTTCCCGGGCCAGGCACGACAGGGCCGGTTCCGGCAGCGGCCCGTACTGCCGCACCCAGTCGCCGAGCGAGGGTGCGGCGACGTACTCCGTCGCCAGCCACTGCGGGAGCACCCCCGGCGCGCTGAAGTCCACGACCGAGACCGTCCACGGGCTGCGCACGCGGTCGTTGGTGCGTATCTCGCGGGCGAACCGGTCGGCGAAGTCCGGCTCCAGGCTCAGCTCGCGGTGCACCGTCTTGAGGGCCAGCGGCCGGCCGGAAGGGGTCCGGGCCAGGAACACCTCGCCCATTCCGCCCTCGCCGAGCCGCGCCAGCAGTCGGTAGCCGCCGATCTCCGGCAGGTCGCCGGGCCGCAAAGACTCCACTGAACTCCCCCGTCCCCCAGGACCCCTGCACGGCCCGCGGCGAACGGACCGTCCGGTGGATCAACTTAGCGGACGGGCAAGCCCGGCAGCGGTGTCCGGTCGCCCCGGCGGCCGCTGGGACGACCGGACACCGCGCGGGATTCAGGAGACGGTGATGAACTTCGCGATGCTCGGAACGCCCTGGGCGTCGAGGGCGAAGAGCATGTAGCTCCCCGGCAGGACCACGCCGGTGTCCGCCGGTACGGACACCGTGTACGCGCCGCCCCCCGTGGCCGTGGAGGCCAGCGGGACCCGCCGCTGGTCGTTGTCGGTGGAGTGGGTGGCGGCCGCGGCCCGCATCAGGACGAACGAGGCCACCGGGGCCTGGGTGGTCACCGTGAGCGAGGCGCCCGGGGCCGCCTTGGCGGGTACGCCCCCGGTGATGGCGGGACGCGGCTTCGGCGATCCGTCGGCGTTCAGCAGGTAGGGCGGGGTGAAGACGGCCCCGTCGGCGTGGTTGGTGGCGCAGTCACCGCACAGGCCCCCGCCGCCGGAGAAGATCCGGCCGTCCGGCAGCAGGTTGGCCACGCTGTGGTAGTTGCGCGGTATGGCCATGGTGGCGAGCGGGCTGAAGGTGCCGGTCGACGGGTCCCACAGCTCGGGGGCCAGCACGGAGGTGGCGTCGCTGAAGGGCACGGGGTAGGCCTGTCCGCCGAAGACGGCCACCTTGCCGTCGGGGAGGACGACGCTGTTGCTGAAGGCGCGGGCGTGCTCCATGTCCCCGGTGCGGTCCGCCCGTACCGGCCGGCCCGCGCCCGGGACGGTCACGGTGTAGGCGCGCCGGGTGGCCGGGGTCTTCTCGTAGGCGGGCGAGCCGCCCAGGGTGAGCAGTTTGCCGATGTCGTAGGCGACGGCGTTGCCGGTCATGGCGTCCTGGCTGTCGGCGCGGGTTCCGGCGGGGGTGATGCCGCCCCGGCCGCTGGTGGAGATCCAGTTCATCTGTTTGCTCGGACCCAGCTGGAGTACGTTGCCACCCGAAGTGGCGTACAGCCACATGTGGTTGTCGGCCCGGTAGGGTCCGGCCGGGTCCGCGGTCAGCGCGGGGGCGGCCGGGACCCCGGGGAGCGTGCGCCAGGTGCGGGTGTCCGGCGACCAGGCCTCGCCGGCCTTGTCGGTGTCGGCGGCCCCGCTCCAGGATCCGCCGAGGACGAAGGCCTCGCCGGTGGAGAGCAGGGTCATCGCCTGGTAGCCGCGGGCGGTGTTCATGCCGGTGGTGGCGGACCATCGGTCGGCGGCCGGGTCGTAGATGCTCGCCTTCTCGGCGTTGCTCCCGCCGGTGACGAGCACGCGGCCGTCGGCCAGCATGGCGATGCCGGGGCAGAACATGTCGTGGCCGGTGTTGTCGATGCGCCGTTGGGTGACCTTGCCGGTCTTCAGGTCGAGGATCGCGGTCTGGGTGTAGCCGTTGCTGCCGCCGAAGCGGTCGACGGCGTACGCGGACCAGGCGAGCAGCTTGTCGCCGGGCAGGGCGGCGGTGGCGACGGGTACCAGGGGGAAGCCGGTGATCCGGTCCCAGGAGCCGTGGACGGCCGGGCTGGCGGGTCCGCTCAGGCGTATCTCGCCGGCGGAGGTCCAGGGCCCGCGGCCCCCGGCCTCGCTGGTCACGGTCAGCCGTACGTAGCGCGCGGTCTCGGTGCGCAGGAAGGTGGCGGTCTTCACGGTGTCGTCGTCGCGCCAGGTGCCCGCGGCGACGGGGGCCGCGAAGGCCGTGCCGTCGGTGCTGGTGGCGATCGTGTACGCCCCGGCCCGGCCGTTGCCCCCGCCCAGGCGGGGGTGGTAGACGAGGGCGGAGACGGCCGTGGTGCGATGCATGTCGATGGTGATGCTGTGCGGCAGCGGGGCGGGAGTCCCCGACCACCTGCTGTGCCAGAGGGTGTTGGCGTCGCCGTCGAGCACGTTGGCCGCGCGGCCGTTCTCGCCGGCCGTCTCCTCGTCGCTCGCCGTGGCCGTCCAGCCCGTCCGGGGCAGGTCGACGGTGGCGGCGGGGGTGCCGGGGTCGCCGAGCAGGTTGATCTCGGCGGCGGAGGTCCAGGGCCCGCGCCCGCCGGCCTCGGTGAGCGCGGTCAGCCGTACGAAGCGGGCGCCCTGCGGGGCGAAGCCGAGCGTCTTGGCGCTGCCGTCGTCCGCGAGCGTGCCGGTGGCGACGGGGTTCGCCGCTGCCCAGTCCTGTCCGTCCGTACTGACGCTGATGGCGTACTCGCCGATGCGGCCGTTGGGTCCGTCGGCGCGGGGGAGGTAGACGAGCGCGGAGACGACGGCGGTGCGGTGCATGTCGATGGTGAGGGTGTGGGGCGGCGGGATGGGCGTGCCGGTCCACTTGCTGTGCCAGATGGTGGCGGTGTTGCCGTCGAGCACGTTGGCGGCGCGGCCGTTCTCGCCGGCGGTCTCCTCGTCACCGGCCGCCGCCGTCCAGCCGGTCCGGTCGAGGACGGGAGCCGTCGGCTCCATGGCGTTGGCGGGCGCGATGCCGTGGTGGGGTGACTGGCGCGCGGTCTGCTGGTCGAACGGAACGGGTGCGGGCCGCGGCGAGGGCGCACGGCCGGCCGCGGCGGGTCCGGTGACGGCGATCCAGGGCGCCAGCCCGATCAGCAGCGATCCGAGCCCGAGGGCGATGAGCAGGTGGGAGCGGCGTAAGGCGCGGGGAAAGGCGAGGAAGCGTCGCCTGTGCTGCAATCTGACCTCCCGGGGTGAACTGGTGCATACCCCGCAGAACATAGATCAGCGCGCCCACAACTCCGGTGTAGTTAAAGGGGGTTGGCGCAAAACTACGCCCCCGGTGACAAGTACCGCGCGTTTCGCTGACATTCATCACTTTCATCGGTGTCTGCCCGGCTCGACGCTGGGCCGGGAGGGAATTGGAACGAGGGTGAGGGGGACGTGCTCGTGACGGCGGTGGAGGGGGTGCGAGGGGTCGTGACGGCCCGGCCCACGAGAGTGGGGATCGCGCGGGTGTGGGCCGGGTCGCTGGCGGCGGTACTGGTACGGCGGCGGGCCGAGCCGGGGCTGCGGCACTCGGCCGAGACGCGGCAGTTGGTGCTCGCCCTCGCGGCGACCGAGGTCATCACGGCCGTCCTGTTCTCCACCATGCTGCCGCCCGGCGTGCGTGCGGTGCACGCGGTGCTGGAACTGCTCCTGGTGCTGGCCGGGTTGGGGCTGGTGGCGGCGGTGGTCCGGCATCCGCACACCGTGGACGCGCGGCGGGTCGTCCTGCGGACCGGGTTCCTGGGGGACGTCACGCTGCCGCGCGCTTCGGTGCGTTGCGTGGCGCCGGCCGTCCGGACCGTCCCCGGTCGTGGTCCGCGGCCCGTGCCGGGTGAGGCGGGTGCGGTGGCCTGTTCGGTGGCCGGCTCACTGGACATCGCCCTGCACTTGGACCCGCCGGTCCGCCTCGACCTGGGGCCGGCCGGGGTGGTGGACGCGGTGACGGTGTACGCCTCGGCCGACTCCCGGCCCGCCTTCGCGGCGGCCCTCGCACTTGCGCGAAATTCTTCGAAGAGGCACCCATCCGGCGGCGCCGACGCTCCGAAGTAGCGGCGTGACCCCCTCCGGGAGGCTCACTTCACCCCCGTACGATCTGCCGGCCCCCTCCGGGAGGGGCCGCGGAACAGGAGCGAATGTGATAGCCAAGCGCACTGGTCGTCTCGTGGTACTCACCGCCGGGCCCGCCGCCGTCTGTCTCGCCCTCGGGCTGTCCTGCCCGGCCCTCGCCGCCGAGGGCGGGAAGGCGTACCAGATCGACCTCACGCAGCTCAACGACTCCGGTTCCCGGGGCACGGCCATGCTGAGCATCAAGGGCAACCAGCTGACCGTGCAGATCGAGTCGGAGGGCATGGTGCCCGGGCAGCCCTCCGCACAGCACCTGCACGGCTCGACCAAGGGGCACGACTTCAAGTGCCCGGACGCCACTGACGACACCAACCGCGACGGGGTCCTCAGCAACACCGAAGCCACCGTCGACTACGGCGACATCAACATCTCGCTCACCACCTCCGGGGACACCAAGGCGGCCAGCGGGCTCGCGGTGGACCGGATGCCCGTCGCCGACAAGCAGGGCAAGCTCTCCTACAAGCGGACGATCACGGTCGCGCAGGACGTGGTCGACCACATCAAGGACCTGCACATCGTGCAGCACGGCATCGACCGCAACGGCAACGGCATGTACGACGTCCAGGGGGCCGGCAAGAGCGAGCTCGACCCGAAGCTGCCCCAGGAGGCGACCGCTCCGACCAACTGCGGCATGGTGATGGGCGCGTCGGTGGGCTCGATCCCGGTCGGCGGCATCGAGACGGGCGGAGGCGTCGAGGCAGGCGACACAACCGCGCAGAGCGCGCCGCAGGGCGCGGCGGTGCCGGCCGGCGTGGCACTCGCCCTCTCCGCGGCGGCGGCCGGGGCGGTGTTCCTCGTACGGCGGCGGAGTTCGCCGGCCCCGGAGCGTACGGAAGCCAAGGGCGCCGCCGCGTGAAGGGCGGCCGCACCTCCCCCCGTACCGTGCGCCGCGCACTCGGCGCGGCCGCCCTGGCCACGCTGCTGCTGACCGCGTGCGGGGGCAAGGGCCCCGGGGCGTACTCCGCGGCGGGGTCCCCCGCCCCGGCGGGCGGCGCCACCGGATCCGCTCCCGGCGCGGGGGCCTCCGCGGGCGGACACCCCACGCCGCCGCCGAAGGCCGCGGCGCAGGCAGCGCCTGCCCTGGCCCGGTCTGAACCGCAGAAGATCGCCATCCCGTCCCTGGGCCTCTCCAGCACCCTGGAGACGCTGCGCCAGAACACGGACGGCAGCATGGAGACGCCGAAGAACCCCGCCCTCGCCGGCTGGTACGAGCCGGGCCCGACCCCCGGCTCCCAGGGGCCGGCCGTCATCGCCGGCCATGTCACCTGGAACGGCGCGGCGGCCGTGTTCGAGAAGCTGAAGACGATGAAGGCCGGTGACACCATCGACGTCACCCGGCGGGACGCCAAGACGGCCACGTTCACGGTGGAGCGGGTGGCCGAGTACCCGAAGGCCGATTTCCCCACCCTCGACGTCTACAAGAACCTCGACTACGCGGGCCTGCGCCTGGTCACCTGCGGCGGCGACTTCGACCCGAAGAAGCACTACTACGACAGCAACGTGGTCGTCTTCGCCCGCATGACGAGCACCGCGTGACGTCCCGGTCTCTCCTAAGCTGAGGTGGTACCGGCGATCAGACGTGGAAGGCGGGTGCGGCCGTGCGGCCGAGCGAGATCACCGAGGTCCTGAACCATCCCGTCAGTCAGGAGCTGCTGGCCCGCGACCTGACCCGCCTCGCCTACACCGCGAAGGACGGCACGCCCCGTGTCGTCCCGATCGGCTTCTTCTGGAACGGCTCCGAGGTCGTGATGTGCACGGCGAAGAACGCGCCGAAGGTCGCGGCCCTGCGCGACGCCCCGGCGGTCGCCCTGACGATCGACACCGAGGTGCACCCGCCGAAGATCCTGCTCGTCCGCGGGCGGGCCGAACTCGACGTCGTGGAGGGCATCCCGGAAGAGTTCCTGCAGTCGAACGGGGCGTACACGATGACGCCCGAGCAGCGCCTCAAGTGGGAGGCGGAGGTCCGGTCCCTCTACGACGGCATGGTCCGGATCGTCGTCGCCCCGACCTGGGCGAAGATGATCGACTTCGAGACGACCCTGCCGAGCGCCGTCGAGGAACTGGTGCGTGAGCGGGGCGAACGCCAGGGCGGCCCGCCGGCCCGGCGTTCGCAGGCCGGGGACTGAGTACGTCGCACACCGTGAGGTGAGTACCGGGACGGCTGTGCCGTGCCCGCCGAACGTGTGGGATCGAGGCATGAACGCAACCGCTCGCCCTGCGACGCCCCTGGTGCAGACCGTACGGAAGGACCGCACCCGGTTCTGGTCGGGCCTGTCCGCCGCCCTGTTCGTCCCGGCAGTCCTGGCCGCCGTCATACTGCTCCTGTCCTCCGTACGGGTGTCGGGCTGTGTGACCTACGGGGTGGAGTGCGCGCGGGGGCTGCCCGGGTGGCTGTTCGTCTGGGGTGCCGGCGTCGCCGTCGTGGCGTTGGTGGTCGCCCTGGCCGCGCCCGCACTGCGGGTGCGGCAGGCGGCGCTGGCCGCCCAGCTCCTCGCGGAGTGCACGGCGCTGCTGGTGATCCTCAGCCACTACGCATGACCCTCGTCGGATCGGAGGATCCCATGGCCGTTCCACGGCGCTGGAGCCTGCGGGGCTCCGCCCCCGACGGCGGCTACTGCGGCCAGGAGGCCCGCGAGCTGCTGGTGCGCAGGCTGGACTGGGCGAGCAACGAGACCTGGTTCGAGGACGGCCGGGGCCGGTCGCTGTCCGTGGTCACGAACGGCGATCGCGCGGCAGTTTCCCTCCGGGACGACGCGGGTGGTCCCGTCGAGCGCCTCGTCGATCCGAACGGCACGGGCGACTCCGGCGGCTACGCGATGCGCGACGGGCAGACCGACAGGCGCCGCGACAGGGACACCGTGCCCTTCACGCTCGCGTGCCGGGCGGTGGCGTACTTCGTGGACCACGGCGTCTGGCCCCACGAGGTGACGGTGGAGAGCGACCGCTGACCCCCGTGCGCCCCGCCACCGCCGTCTCGGCCGGCGACGGCACCGGCCCGCGACCCGCGCCCGCGGCTTGTCAGCGGACCGGTTCGCCGATGCCCAGCAGGTTGCCCTCGCTGTCCCGGAACCAGGCGGCGCGCTCTCCCCGCGCTCCCTTGCTCGGATAGTTCCCCTCGATCTCGGCGATCCCGTCCTGCGTCCGGAACCCGGGCGCGTCCACCTCCTCGAAGCTCACTCCGCGCCTCCTCAGTTCCGCCACGACCGCCTCGATGTCGTCGACCGTCAACGCCATCTGGGTGAAGGTGCCGGATGCGGCCCCCGTCGACTTGAACAGCACGAACTCCGTCGTCCCGCACCGGTACAGCAGCCCGCCGGGCCGCTCGTCGGCGGGCTCCATGCCGAGCTTCTCGGCGTAGAAGCGCCGCGCCCGGTCCAGGTCCTGAGCCGGAAGACGGGTCGCGACGTGCGCACGGGCCAGGGGGCTGCTGTCGTCGGCATGCATGCCCCCACTCTGCCCACCGCGCTCCGAACCGCGGGCAGACACTCGCCTCCCCCGCGCCTCCACCCACCGAATGGCCCCCTGGGACACACCGGCGCACTCTGGAAGGGTGAAGCGCGATGGGTCCCCCGCGTCCCGCGGTGCGATCGCGGGATTCCTGGAGAATCCCGTCATCGGCATGGCGCCGTGGATCATCTTTTCGCTCCTGGTCGGGCCGGGCCGGTTCGAGATCTCGGTTGCCTTGGCTCTCGCGACGACGATCGTGCTGGTCACGGCGGGTCGGATGATCAACAAGGGCAGCTCGTGGAAGCTGCTGGAAATCGCCGACCTGGTCTTCTTCGCGATCCTCGCCGTCATCGGCCTCCTCGCGAGCGCGGGCACGCGCACATGGCTGGAGACGTACGCGGGCGAGGTCTCCAACATCGCCCTCGTCCTGATCGCCTTCGGGTCCATGGCGATCCGGATGCCGTTCACCCTCCAGTACGCGCGGGAGCGGGTCGATCCCGAGTACTGGAACAAACCCACGTTCCTGAGGACGAACTACCTCATCACCGGCGCGTGGGGGCTGGCGTTCCTGGTGGCCGCGGCGGCGGGCGCGTACGGCGACCTGGTGCTGCACAATCCGAACAACATCTGGACCGGATGGATCATCCAGATCCTGGCCATCGTCGGGGCCGTGCGCTTCACCGAGTGGTACCCCGACGTCGCTCGCGCCCGGGCCCTGCGGGAGGCGGGTCAGCCCGGCCCCGAGCCGCCGCACCTCGCCGGGATGTTGGCACCCCTGGCCGGGCTGCTGGTGCCGGCCGGCATCGCCGTCCTGATCTTCGACAACATGTGGTGGCTGGGCGCGGCGCTGATCGTGGTGGGCACCCTGCTCACGAAGCGCCTGACCGCACGCGCCTGAGCCCCGGCCGCCACCACGGGATCAAATCTCCGACCCGCACACATAACTGACGGCCCGTCAGCGCACGTCCCCGGTCACCGAAAGGCCCGCCCCACCGGCGCGGCGCGGGGCGGAAGATGACGGGAGCGCCGGGGTGCGGTACGAAGTCCCCCGTGAACGATCAGAGCCGGTCCCCCTCCGCCGCCGCGACCACCCGCGTGTTCATCGCCCTCGCCCCGCCCGACGACGCCAAGGAGGAACTGGCCCGGGAGCTGCGGCCCTCGTACCGCACCCATCCGGACCTGCGGTGGAACCGCATCGAGGACTGGCACATCACTTTGGCCTTCCTCGGTGAACTCCCGGTCTCCGCCGTACCGCTCCTGCGGCCCCCGCTCGCCGCCCTCGCGGCGGCACACCGGCCCCTGGAGCTTGCGCTGCGCGGCAGCGGGCACTTCGACCGGCGGGTCCTGTGGAGCGGGATCGAAGGGGAGATCGACGGGCTGCACCAGCTGACTTCGCAGGTCCGTACCGTCATCAGGGAATGCGGGATCCCCTTCATGGACCGGCCGCTGCGCCCCCACCTCACGCTGGCCCGCTCCCGCCGCAGCGACCAGTCCAGCACCCTGGAAGTCGCTGCCACACTCACGGAGTTCGCCGGCCGCGCATGGCGGGCCGAACGCCTCCACCTGGTCGGCAGCAACATAGGCCGAGGCCCCGGCCCGATCCACTACCGCGACATCGCATCCTGGGCATTCGAAAAGTAATCCATACGCACAAGCCCGGACGATTTTACTGAACCGAGATATTTGAAGCCGTGTCCGATGGCCGGAACTTCGCGCCGATCGGACAAAACTGGTCCGCCATCGAGAGCCAGTACGCAATGTCACCGACGCAGAACCTCACCGGGACTGTTTCAGCAACACAATGCGGAGGTATCACGATTGAGTTGCACCAGTACGGACAAACGAAAACCTCGCCCCGACCACCGCACGACCCGCCGTGTCACCACCGTCCTCACGTTCTGCGTCATAATCTCCCTCGCCAGCTTCACCGGCCCCGCAGCCGAGGCCGAGGCGGCCTCCCCGTACGGCGCCAAGGCCGTCGAAATCGCCGCATCCAAGCGGGGCGCGCCCTACGTCTACGGCGCGACGGGGCCGCGGGAATTCGACTGTTCGGGCCTCACGCTCTACGCCTTCCGGCAGGCCGGCCGGGTACTCCCCCGCACGGCCGACCAACAGTACGAACACACACGCCACATCGGCCGTGTTGAGCGCATACCGGGCGATCTGGTCTTCTTTCCCGCGGGCTCGGCCATAGGACATGTGGGAATCTACGCCGGTCATGACAAGATCTGGCACGCCCCGCGGCCGGGCACCCGAGTACGACTCGAACGCATCTGGAGCGGAAACGTCCGCTATACCCGTGCCACCTGAGCCGCCTGAACCGCCTGAACCGCCCGTCTTGAGGGCCCGAAGGGCGTGGTCACCCGCCCGGGCAGGGTCGGGCGGTACCTCCACACAATGCGATGGCGGCCATCATCCACGCCTGTCTAAGCTCCCCCCATGCCCCATTCGGCCCTACCCCGAATCACCTCCTTCCTGTCGGCCTTCGCCCGCCGCCAGGCCGCGCGCGTCGTCGACCTCCCCGGCGGGTTCGCCGTATATGACGACGCCTTCGTCCATTCCCACGCGAACAACCAACTCATCGTCGACGGGGCCGCCGCCCCCGAGGCGCTGCCCGCCGTCGCGGAGGAGGCGCTGGGACATCTTCCCTACCGGCTGATCTCCGTCCTCGACGACGAAGTCGGCGCGGCGTGCGCAGAGCCGCTGGTCAGGGCCGGATACACGCACTCCACCTATCTGGTCATGCTGCACGAAGGCCCGGTCCCGGCCGGCGGGTCGGCTGAGGTGGTGGACCTCGACGCCCTGCGCATCCCCCTCACCCGGCGATGGCGGGACCTGCTTCCGGACGCCGGCGACGCGGTGGTGCGCCACCTCGTCGACCGGCGCGAGGCCCGCCGCAGCGCGGCCGACGTCGTCCACTTCGTCGGCGCCCGTACGGCGGAGGGAGAGGTCGCCTCCTGGGCCGACCTCTATCTGGACCGGGCGGCCGGCCTGGCCCAGATAGAGGACCTGATCACCTCCGAGGCCCACCTCGGGCGGGGTCACGCCGACGCCGTCCTGTCCACCGCCCTGCGCCTGGCCGCCGGCCAGGACTGCGGCACCCGGTTCCTGACCGCCGACGCGGCGGACTGGCCACGCCACTGGTACGAGCGCCGCGGCTTCTCCGTCATCGGCCGCACCCACGGCTTCGAACGCGGCTGACCCCGAGGCGGCGGGCGGGCCGCGCCACCTGCGCCGCACCGTCACCACGACCACCCGTCCGGCGTCCTGCCGATGGTCCCGGCCGGACCGGCTCTTCTGCGCCACGGGCCGAGCCTTCAGCGAGAAAACTCTTGATGCCGCAGTAGAATGGCCGGTTGTTCGACGCCGGACCGGAACAACCCGGGCAGACCTGGGCTCCGCCGGCGACCCGGATGTTCCCCCGGGGAGCGAGACGCGAGGGCCGATGGCAGCCACATCTGAGCACGGTGATCCGACCCTGCTCGACGACAACGACGCGCGCGAGGAGTCCGGCAAGTTCGCCCGGTTCTCCGCCGGGCCCGCCGCCTCCGCGCGCACCCTCGTCGACCTCTTCGAGACGACCGTACGGGCCTACCCCGACGAGCTCGCCCTCGACGACGGCACCGCCCAGCTGACCTACCGGGCACTGGCCGTCGAGGTGGAACGCCGCCGGCGCGCGCTCGCGGCCGCCGGCGTGGGCCTCGGAGACCGGGTCGGCGTCCGCGTGCCCTCCGGCACCAACGAACTGTATGTGGCCATTCTCGCCGTACTCGCCGCAGGCGCCGCCTATGTCCCGGTCGACGCCGAGGACCCCGAGGAGCGTGCCGAGCTGGTCTTCGGCGAGGCCGGCGTACGGGCCGTGCTGGGCGGCGGACAGCGCATCGACGTCACCGGCCTGCCCGGCGTCCCCGGCTCCGCCGCGCGCCCCGGCCCCGAGCACGACGCGTGGATCATCTTCACCTCCGGCTCCACCGGCAAGCCCAAGGGCGTCGCCGTCAGCCACCGCAGCGCCGCCGCGTTCGTGGACGCCGAGGCCGCGCTGTTCCTCACCGAGGAGCCCATCGGCCCCGGCGACCGGGTCATGGCCGGCCTGTCCGTCGCCTTCGACGCCTCCTGCGAGGAGATGTGGCTCGCCTGGCGCTACGGCGCCTGCCTCGTGCCGGTCCCCCGCTCCCAGGTGCGCAGCGGCGCCGACCTCGGCCCCTGGCTCGTGGAGCAGGAGATCAGCGTGGTCTCCACCGTGCCGACCCTGGCCGCGCTGTGGGAGCCCGAAACCCTCGACGAGGTCCGGCTGCTGATCTTCGGCGGCGAGGCCTGCCCGCCCGAGCTGACCCAGCGCCTGGTCACCGAGGGCCGGGAGGTCTGGAACACGTACGGGCCCACCGAGGCCACCGTCGTCGCCTGCGCCGCCCTCCTGACCGGCGAGGAGCCGATCCGGATCGGCCTCCCGCTGAACGGCTGGGAGCTGGCCGTCGTCGACGAGTCCGGCGAGCCGGTGCCGATGGGCGGCAGCGGCCAGCTGGTGATCGGCGGCGTCGGCCTCGCCCGCTACCTCGACCCCGAGAAGGACGCCGAGAAGTACGCCCCGCTGGAGTCCCTCGGCTGGGAGCGCGCCTACCGCAGCGGCGACCTCGTCCGCGCGGAACCGGAGGGGCTGATCTTCCTCGGCCGCGCCGACGAGCAGATCAAGCTGGGCGGCCGCCGGATCGAGCTGGGCGAGGTGGACGCGGCGCTCCAGGCGCTGCCCGGCGTCGCCGGCGCGGCCGCGGCCGTCCGTACGGCCCGCAGCGGCAACCAGCTGCTGGTCGGCTACCTGGTCGCCCAGGAGGGCTGGGACCACGCGGCGGCCGTGGAGCGGCTGCGCGCCGAGCTGCCGGCGGCCCTCGTACCGCTCCTGGCCCGGGTCGACGAGCTGCCGACCCGCACCTCCGGCAAGGTCGACCGGGCCGCCCTGCCCTGGCCGCTGCCCGAGCTGGAGACGACCGGCTCCGCCGAACAGCTGTACGGCACCGAGGCCTGGCTCGCCGAGCAGTGGGCCGAGACCCTCGGCGTGGGCGTCAGCGGCGCCGCCGACGACTTCTTCGCCATAGGCGGCAACAGTCTCGCCGCCGCCCAGCTGACCACCCGACTGCGCACCCGCTACCCGCGCGCGGCCGTCCTCGACATCTACCAGCAGCCCGTACTGCGCAAGCTGGCCCGGCGGCTGGAGAAGTCCGTACAGGACGACGAGGCGTCCCGGATCGTGGTCCCCGTGCCGCTGCGGGCCAAGATCGTGCAGTCGCTCCTGCTGCTCCCGCTGTTCACCTTGGTCGGACTGCGCTGGAGCGTGGCCCTGCTGGCGCTGGGCAACGCACTGCACTGGTTCGGGGCCTACCCGTGGGCGCCGACCGCCTCCTGGTGGGCCGTCGTGCCCGCGGCCGCACTGCTCTTCAGCCCTCCGGGCCGCCTCGCGATCGCGGCCGGCGGCGCGCGCCTGCTGCTGCGCGGGGTGAAGGCGGGACGCCACCCGCGCGGCGGAAGCGTGCACCTGCGGCTGTGGACGGCCGAGAGGCTGGCCGAGTACGTGGGCGCGACCTCGCTCACCGGTTCCTGGCTGGAGCGGTACGCACGGGCCCTCGGCGCGAAGGTCGGCCCCGAGGTGGACCTGCACTCGCTGCCGCCGGTGACGGGCATGCTGAAACTGGGCCGCGGCTGCGCCGTCGAGTCCGAGGTGGACCTCTGCGGGCACTGGCTGGACGGCGACCGCCTGGTCATCGGCCCGGTCAAGGTCGGCGCGGGCGCCGTGGTCGGCACCCGCAGCCTCCTCTTCCCCGGCGCCCGCGTCGGCAAGCGGGCCGAGGTGGCCCCCGGCTCGGCCGTGGCCGGCACGGTTCCCACCGGGCAGCGCTGGGCCGGCGCCCCGGCCGTCAAGCTGGGCAAGGCCAAGCACAACTGGCCCAAGCAGCGTCCGCCGCGCGGGCCCTTCTGGCGGGCCGCCTACGGTGCGGCCGGCGTCGGCCTCACCGCGCTGCCGGTGCTCTCCACCGTGCCGGCCCTGCTCGTGGTGAGCCGGTTCGTCCCCGCAGGCGCCGGTCTGGCCGAAGCCCTGCGCGGGGCCCTGATCGCCGTGGTGCCCGGCGCGCTCGCGTACGGGTTCACGTACGCGGCCCTGCTGCTGGTCTCCGTACGCCTGCTCAGCCTGGGCCTGCGCACCGGAACGCATCCGACGCACAGCCGGGTCGGCTGGCAGGCCTGGACCGTCACCCAGCTGATGGACCTGGCCCGCGATACCCTCTTCCCGCTGTACGCCGGTCTGATCACCCCGGTGTGGCTGCGGTTGCTCGGCATGAAGATCGGCCGGGGCGCGGAGGTCTCCACCGTGCTCGCGCTGCCGAGCCTGACCACCGTCGGCGAGGGCGCGTTCCTGGCCGACGACACGCTGACCGCCCCGTACGAGCTCGGCGGCGGCTGGATGCGCATCGGGCACTCCGAGATCGGCCGCCGGGCGTTCCTCGGCAACTCGGGGATGACCGCTCCCGGCCGCAGCGTGCCGGACGGGGGGCTGGTGGGCGTCCTGTCCGCGACCCCGAAGAAGGCCAAGAAGGGCAGCTCCTACCTGGGCCTGCCGCCGGTGAAGCTGCCCCGCTCCGCCGAGTCCTCCGACCAGAGCCGGACCTACGATCCGCCCGCGCACCTGCTGTGGGCGCGCGGCCTGGTGGAGCTGTGCCGCCTCCTGCCGGTGTTCTGCTCGGCCGCGCTGGCCGTGCTGATGGTGGCGGCGCTGTGCGCCCTGGCCACGGCGGGCGGCGGCCCGGGCGTCTGGGGTACCGCGCTGCTGTCCGGGGTGGTCCTGCTCGCCGCCGGGGTGGCCGCGGGCGCCGTCTCGGTGGTCGCGAAGTGGCTGCTGGTGGGCCGGCACCGGACGGGTGAGCACCCGCTGTGGAGCGGCTTCGTGTGGCGCAACGAGCTGGCCGACACCTTCGTCGAGGTACTGGCGGTGCCGTGGCTGGCCGGTTCGGTGCCCGGTACCCCGCTGCTGAACCTGTGGCTGCGCGGGCTGGGGGCCCGGATCGGCCGGGGCGTGTGGTGCGAGAGCTACTGGCTGCCCGAGTCCGACCTGGTGGAGCTGGGTGACGGGGTCACCGTGAACCGCGGGTGCGTGTTGCAGACTCACCTCTTCCACGACCGGATCTTGAGGACGGATACTGTGGTCCTCCGCGAGGGCGCCACGCTGGGCCCGGGCGGCATCGTCCTGCCCGGAAGTTCGGTCGGGGCCCACAGCACACTGGGTCCCGCCTCTCTCGTGATGGCCGGGGAGTCCGTCCCCGCCGACACCCGTTGGCTGGGCAACCCGATCGAGGCATGGCGGGCCTGACAGGGCCCGGGCACAGCGCAGGGAGCGGAAGCGGCAATGAACGGCCAGAGAACTGCGGCATCGGACCCGTACTTCCCCGACAACGGAGACTCCCGTTACCGCGCGCACCGGTACGAACTCGCTCTGGAGTACCGGCCCGGCCCCAACCGGCTGGCCGGTACCGCCCGGATCAGCGCGATCGCCGGGCGGGCCCCGCTCACCGAGTTCCACCTGAACCTGGCCGAGTTCAAAATAGGCCGGGTCATGGTGAACGGCCGGGCCCCGCACTACACCCACCGGGGCGGCAAGCTCCGGATCCGTCCGGCCAAGCCGCTGCCGGCGGGCGCCGCCTTCACCGTGGAGGTGCACTGGGCGGGCAATCCCAAGCCGGTGCGCAGCCCCTGGGGCGGGCTCGGCTGGGAGGAGCTGACCGACGGGGCGCTGGTGGCCAGCCAGCCGGTCGGCGCGCCGTCCTGGTACCCGTGCAACGACCGGCCCGCCGACAAGGCCTCGTACCAGATCTCGGTCAACACGCCCTCCCCGTACACGGTGGTGGCGGGCGGGCGGCTGCTCACCCGGACGACCAAGGCGTCCACGACGACCTGGGTGTACGAGCAGCCCGCTCCGACGTCCAGCTATCTGGTGGGCCTGTCCATCGGCGTCTACCAGACGGTGCTGCTCGGCGACCCCGGGCTCGGCGGGGTGCCGATGACCGCCCACGTACCGGCGCACCTGCTGCCGCAGTTCTCCCGCGACTTCGCCCGGCAGCCCGCCATGATGCAGCTGTTCGAGGACCTGTTCGGGCCCTATCCCTTCGGGGAGTACACGGTCCTCGTGGCCGACGAGGAACTGGACGTGCCGGTGGAGGCCCAGGGCCTCTCCCTGTTCGGCGCCAACCACGTCGACGGCGCCCGCGGATCGGAGCGGCTCGTCGCCCACGAGCTCGCGCACCAGTGGTTCGGCAACAGCGTGACCATCGCCGACTGGCGGCACATCTGGCTCAACGAGGGATTCGCGAAGTACGCCGAGTGGCTGTGGTCGGAACGCTCCGGCGGCCGCCGCGCGCACGAGCACGCGGCCGCCGCGCACCGGGTGCTGGCCACGCTGCCGCAGGACCTGCGGCTGGTCGACCCGGGCCGCAAGCTGATGTTCGACGACCGCCTGTACCAGCGCGGGGGGCTCGCGGTGCACGCGATCCGCTGCGCGCTGGGCGACGGGGCGTTCTTCCGGATGCTGCGCGACTGGGCCACGGTGCACCGCCACGGGGTGGTGAGCACCGCCGCCTTCACCACGCACGTGGCCCGGTACGCGCACGAGCCGGTCGACGAGGTGTTCTCGGCCTGGCTGTACGAGCCCTCCCTGCCGCCGCTGCCGGTGCCGCCGCCCGTACGGCCCACGGCGTCGACGCCGGCGAAGCCGGGGTACCCGCCCACCAACGGCCGGTCGGCGGGCCGGGCCTCCGCCTGAGGCCGCCCGGTCAGCCGTGCGGCCGCGCGGCCGAGCCGAGCGGCTCGGCGGCGCCGAGCTCGTACGAGAGGTGGTGCGGGGCCAGCGCGGTCAGGAAGGCGTGGGCGTCGAAGACCTCGCCCGGTGCGAGGGTCCCGACCGCCTTCGTCTCGCCCGCGAGGACGCGGCTGACCGCTTCGACGACCAAGGGCGCCGTGACGGCGTAGATGTCCTGCCCGCGGGCCACCGCACGGCGCCGGGTGGAGCCCGCGCGGACCGTGACGTCGACCAGGAAGGTCTGCGCCGAGCGGCCCCGCTCGTCGACCGGCTCCGGCGCCGCGGCGTCCGCGGCCAGTACGTCCTCGACCGCCCGCCTCGTCATGAAGGTCCGGATGTCCAGAGCGGACAGGTGGTGGGCGATGGTGACGCTGTCCGTGGTGGTGAACTCGCCGATCACGGCCTGGTCCCCGACCGGGGCGGGGAAGGACCACTGCCCGGTGGGTGCCGCATCGGTGCGCAGCTCCAGTCGGCCGTTCGCGTAGACGAGGCGGCGGCCCTCGCGCCGGCGCCGTGAGACCTGGCCGGACCCGCGGGTTCCGGCGGTGGGCCGCCAGCTGCTGAGGGCGAAGGCGATGTCGATCCGGATGCCGCCGGCGGCCGGGGCCCCGCCCAGTGCGGCGGTGGCGAGCAGGTCGCCGAGGCCTCCGTAGAAGGCCATGGCGGGCATGACCAGGATCCCGGCCTCGCGGGCCCGGCCCGCGAAGTCGGCGAAGGTGTCGGCGGCGGCCTCGACCTCCCCCGCGACGTCCAGGTAGGCGACGCGTGCGCGCAGCGCCGCCTCGACGACCGGTGCGGCGGTCTCGGCGAAGGGGCCGGCGCAGTTGATCACGGCGGCCGCGCCGGCCAGCGCGCGGTCAAGCGCCTCCGGATCGCCGGCCGAGGCCGGCCGGACATCGAGTCCGGGGAACTCGGCGGCCAGTGCGCGCAGCTTGCCGGCGTCGCGGCCGGACAGGATCGGGGTCAGCCCCCGCTCCAGCAGCTCGGCGACGACGAAGCGTCCGGTGTGCCCGTACGCGCCGAACACCGTCACTTTCGCCGCCACCGCTCGATCCGTTTCCATGAGGGTCCCCCGTCGGTCGATCACTGGTGCCATCGTGCCCGCGACGGCACCGCGCCGGCAGTAGCGGTAATGCCATGCCCCGTACACTTTCGGACATGAGCCTTGTCGCGCTGGCCGTCACGCCGGGGGTGCCGCACTTCGAACTCGCCGCCGCCTGCGACGTGTTCGGCGTCGACCGCTCGGACCTGGCGGATCCCTGGTACGAGTTCGCCCTGTGCGGCCCGGACTCCGTGCCCGTCGGCGGCCGCTTCCGGGTCGAACCCGACGCGGGACTGGACCGGTTGGTGGAAGCGGACACGGTGATCGTCCCGGCCTGCGCCGACCTCGACGCGGATCCGCCCGCCGAACTCGTCGACGCCGTGCGCGCGGCCCACGAGGCGGGCGCCCGGGTGGCCTCCCTGTGCACGGGCGCGTTCGTCCTCGCGGCGGCGGGACTGCTGGACGGTCGCCGGGCCACCACGCACTGGCTGCACGCCGCCGCGCTCGCCGCCAGGTATCCGCGGGTGCGGGTCGATCCGGACGTGCTGTACGTGGACGACGGCGCCGTGCTCACCTCGGCCGGCAAGGCCGCCGCGATGGACCTGTGCCTGCATCTGGTCCGCCTCGACCACGGCTCGGCCGTCGCCAACCAGGTCGCGCGCCGCCTCGTCGTCCCGCCGCACCGGGCCGGGGGCCAGGCCCAGTTCGTCACCACGCCCGTGCCCGAGCCGCGCGACCACCCCCTGGGGGCGCTGCTGGTCTGGACGTTGGAGCGGCTCGACCGGCCACTGACGGTGGAGGACCTGGCCCGCCGGGCGAACATGAGCTCGCGCCATCTCGCGCGGGTCTTCACCGACCTGACCGGCACCACTCCCCTGCGCTGGATGCTGACCCAGCGCATCCAGCGGGCCCAGGAGCTGCTGGAGACCACCGACGACACGGTCACCGCGATCGCCGCGGCCACCGGCATGGGCACCGACGCCACGCTGCGCCGCCATTTCAACCGTACGGTCGGCGTCCCGCCCGAGGCCTACCGGCGCACGTTCCGCGCCGCCGCCGCGCGGTAGGGGCGGAAGAACGCGCGGAGCTCCCGGGCGTACAGCTCGGGTTCCTCGAACGGGGCGAAGTGGCCGCCGCGCGGGGGCTCGGTCGCGTACACGACGTTCGCCGTACGCTCCAGCCAGGCCCGCGGCGGTCGGACCACGTCGCCCCGGAAGATCGAGAACCCGGACGGCACCTCGACCCGGCGGGCGTGCTGCGCGGGCGGGACGGCGGCGTTCGCCCGGTACATGCGCATGGAGGAGCCGATGGTTCCCGTGAGCCAGTAGAGCGTGACGTTCGTGAGGATCTCGTCCTTCGTGAAGCTCCGTTCGACGTCACCGCCGCAGTCGCTCCACGCCCGGAGCTTCTCGACGATCCACGCGGCGAGCCCGGCCGGCGAGTCGGTGAGCCCGAAGGCGGCGGTCTGGGGCTTCGTGCGCTGCATGGCCGCGTATGCGCCCTCGGTCGCCCCCCAGGCCGCGGCGGCCTCCGTCCAGGCGCGCTCCTCGGGGGTGAGCTGCGCCGGGTCCGTGGTGGGGAGGGGCAGGCCGGCGTCCGTGCGGTGCACGGCGACCACCCGGTCGGGGTGGTCGAGCGCGAGGTAGCGGCTCACGTGGCTGCCGAGGTCGCCGCCCGCCGCGCCGAACCGCTCGTACCCGAGCACCCGCATGAGCTCGGCCCAGAGGCCGGCGACGGCGACGCTGTCGAGGGGCGCCCGGGTGGGCCGTTCGGAGTACCCGAAGCCCGGCAGGTCGGGGACGACCACGTCGAAGGCGTCGGCGGGATCGGCGCCGTGCGCGCCGGGGTCGGTGAGGAGGGGGACGACCTTCGCGTACCGCCAGAACGAGTCGGGCCAGCCGTGGGTGAGGACCAGCGGGAGGACGGGCGCACCGGCGGGGGCGACGGCGCGGGCGTGGACGACGTGGATGCCGAGGCCGCCGACCGGCACCCGGAAGTGGGGCAGCCGGGCGAGTTCCGCCTCCCGGGCCGGCCAGTCGAAGCCGTCGGCCCAGTAGGCGATGAGCTCGCGCAGGTAGCCGAGGTCGGTCCCGAACGACCACCCGGCGTCCTCGGGCGCGTCCGGCCACCGCGTCCCGCGCAGCCGCGCCCGGAGGTCTTCGAGCGCCCCGGGGTCGGTGCGCGGGGTGAACGGCTCGGGGCGGGGGGAGGCATCCGGCATGGGCCACATGCTAGGGGGTGGCCGCGGGGTCCCGCCCGTCCCGCGACGCCCTCGGCGGTCAGCAGCGGTTCGACGGGCCCTTCTGGCGGGTCAGGTTGTCGTCGGACATCCAGCCCGAGGCGTTCGTGTCGGCGGCGTGGACGTAGGTCCATTTGTTGCCGTGCGCGTTGACGACGTAGCACTGGTACGTGAGTTTCGTACCGGACTTGGCCACCGCGACGGCGGGGCACTCCTGATAGGGCCCGGTGGTGATGTGGTAGGTGCCCGACATGAAGCCGTAGGTTCCCGGGCTCCGGTCCTGGTGGCCCCAGCCGGTACACGCTGTCGACACGGGGGTGGGCTCGGAGTGCGCCGAGGACGAGGGCTTCGGGGACGCGCCGGCGCTCTTGCCGCTCGGTGCGGGGGTCGGCGACTTGCCGGGCTTGCCGGAGTCCTTGGAGGGCTTCGGGGAACGGGAGGAGTGCGCCGTCGAGGGGCTGCGGGTGGTCTCGGGCGGCGCGGCGTGGGCCTGCGCGCCGCCGCCCCCGTGGCCGCCCACCGCGGCGTACGTGATGCCGCCCCCGGCCAGGACGACGGCGACGGCCGCCCCGGTGACGATGCGTCCGCGGGTCGCCCTCGCGGGGGTGGGGGCGTGGGGCCCGGTCGGCGCGCCCGTGCCCGCGCCCGTGTACGGGATCGGGCCCGACGGGCCGGGGGCGGGCATCGTGTGGCGCGGGGCGGCCATCGCTTGACCGGGGTACGGCGGTTGCGGGGACTGCCGCGGGTACGGGACCGGGGCGGGGCCGTAGCCGGGCGGCGGTGTCGGTGCCCCGTGGGGCACGGCCCCCGGGGGCGGCCCGGCCATCGGCGCCGCGGCGGGGGGCGGGACGAGGGAGGGTGCGGTGCCGGGGCGCGGAGCGGCGGCGGGCGGGAAGGCCGCGGGGCCCGCTGCGTGCGGGTCCCTGCCCTCGGCCACCGCCCGGAGCATCTCGCGCGCCCGGCCCGCGCTGGGCCGGCTCTGCGGCTCCTTCGCCATGAGGGCGCGCAGTACGGGCGTGAGCGCTCCGGCGCGGCGCGGCTCCGGCAGCGGCTCCGTGACGATCGCCGACAGGGTCGACCAGGCCGACGTACGGCGGAAGGGGTACACGCCCTCGACGGCCGCGTACAGCGTCATGCCGAGCGACCAGATGTCCGAGGCCGGGCCGGGTTCGCGGCCCTGCGCGCGCTCCGGCGGGAGGTAGTCGAGGGAGCCGACGATGCTGCCGCTGCGGGTCAGCTTCGCCATGTCCTCGTCGGCCGCGTCCTGCACGGCGGCTATGCCGAAGTCGGTGAGGACGACCCGGCCGTCGGGCTCCAGCAGCACGTTGGCCGGCTTGACGTCGCGGTGCAGGACCCCGGCCCGGTGCGCGGCGTCGAGGGCGTCCATCAGCTTGGCGCCGATCGCCGCGGCCTCGTGCGGTTCCAGCGGGCCGCGTCTTTCCAGCACCTCGTCGAGCGAGGGCCCGTCGACGAGTTCCATCACGATGACCGGGAGCCCCTCCTCCTCGGTCACGTCGTGCACGGTGACCACGCCGGCGTGCCGGATGCGGGCGGCGGCTTGGGCTTCCCGCCGCATCCGGGCGCGCAGGTCGGCCAGTTCGGGTGCGGAGGCGTCCGTGTAGGCCCGCATGACCTTCACGGCGACTTCCCTGCCCAGCAGTTCGTCCACGGCGCGGGCGACCACGCCCATCCCGCCGCGTCCGATCATCGCGGTGACCCGGTACCGGCCGCCGAGCACCCTGCCGACCAGCTCCCCGCCGTTCGCCTCCCCCGCCGTCACCACACGCCCCGTCCCTCGCCGTTCGTCAACTCGCGTATCGAGCAGGCCCAGCGTAACGGCGCACACGTTCGGATCGGCGCGGGACGCGGACACGGCGCCGGGCGGTTCGGCACGTCGTCAACGTGCCGAACCGCCCGGGGCCGGGGCCGCCCATCGGTCAGTCGGTGCCGAACTCCATCGCCGCGCGGTCGAGCAGCTCGTCGTCCTGCGAGACCGCGCCGCGGGAGGCGATGGCCTCCGCGCCGCCCTCCGGCATGACGCCGATCAGGCCGGTCGCCGCCGCCTGGGCCGAGCCGATCAGCTCGGGGTGGGCGGTGCCGACGATGCCGAGGCCGGCGTACTGCTCCAGCCGGGCACGGGAGTCGGCGATGTCGAGGTTGCGCATGGTCAGCTGGCCGATGCGGTCCACCGGGCCGAACGCCGAGTCCTCGGTGCGCTCCATCGAGAGCTTGTCCGGGTGGTAGCTGAAGGCCGGGCCGGTGGTGTCGAGGATCGAGTAGTCCTCGCCGCGCCGCAACCGCAGCGTGACCTCGCCGGTGACGGCCGAGCCGACCCAGCGCTGGAGCGACTCGCGGACCATCAGGGCCTGCGGGTCCAGCCAGCGGCCCTCGTACATCAGCCGGCCGAGGCGCCGGCCCTCGTTGTGGTAGTGCGCGAGGGTGTCCTCGTTGTGGATGGCGTTGACGAGACGCTCGTACGCGGCGTGCAGGAGCGCCATGCCGGGCGCCTCGTAGATCCCGCGGCTCTTGGCCTCGATGATCCGGTTCTCGATCTGGTCCGACATGCCCATGCCGTGACGGCCGCCGATGGCGTTGGCCTCCATCACGAGGTCGACCGGCGAGTGGAACTCCTTGCCGTTGATCGTCACCGGGCGGCCCTGGTCGAAGCCGATGGTCACGTCCTCGGCGGCGATCTCGACCGCCGGGTCCCAGAACCGCACGCCCATGATCGGCTGCACGGTCTCCACGCCGGTGTCCAGGTGCTCCAGGGTCTTGGCCTCGTGGGTGGCGCCCCAGATGTTGGCGTCGGTGGAGTACGCCTTCTCGGTGCTGTCGCGGTACGGCAGACCGTGGGCCACCAACCACTCCGACATCTCCTTGCGGCCGCCGAGCTCGTGGACGAAGTCGGCGTCGAGCCACGGCTTGTAGATGCGCAGGTGGGGGTTGGCGAGCAGGCCGTAGCGGTAGAACCGCTCGATGTCGTTGCCCTTGAAGGTCGAGCCGTCGCCCCAGATCTGGACGTCGTCCTCCAGCATCGCCCGGACCAGCAGGGTGCCGGTCACGGCGCGGCCGAGTGGGGTGGTGTTGAAGTACGCGCGGCCGCCCGAGCGGATGTGGAACGCGCCGCAGGCGAGTGCGGCCAGGCCCTCCTCGACCAGCGCCGCCCGGCAGTCGACCAGGCGCGCGATCTCGGCACCGTAGGTCTTGGCACGGCCGGGCACCGACGCGATGTCGGGCTCGTCGTACTGGCCGATGTCGGCGGTGTAGGTGCAGGGGACGGCACCCTTGTCGCGCATCCAGGCGACGGCCACGGAGGTGTCGAGGCCGCCGGAGAAGGCGATGCCGACGCGCTCGCCGGCGGGCAGGGAGGTGAGAACCTTGGACATGGGAAGAGTATGCATCTAAACGCATGGCTATGCAAACCAGTGCGGTCCGCCCCCATCTCGGGGAGGTACGGGTGGGCTCGCGCCCGCCTCGATCGTGGTGGCGTAGGGCGGAAGCAGCTGGGCGCGGCGGCGGGCGTTGCCGTGTGCCGGGCAACCGGTCAGCGCGCGGGCCGCGGGTCCGGCTTCTGGACCGCGGCGGGCGCGGACGGGTCGACGGTGGCCGTGATGACCGTGGCGGACAGCACGCTGGCCAGGGCGAGCCCGGCGACGAGCCATCGCGAACGCGGGCCCTTGCGGTGCCGGGCGGCCCGGCGGGGCCGCGGGGACGGGGCGGCCTCGCCCTGGCGGACGGGCTCCTGGGTTACGGGGTACCGGTTCATGGCGGGTCGGGTTCCTCGGGGGTCCAATGGGTCCGGCCGGTCGGCGGGTCCGGTCGGGCAGTCGGTCCGGTCGGGCAGTGGGTCCGGCGGGTGCGGTCGGCTCAGTAGGTGAAGCACTCCGTATGGATGCTCTCCGCGGGGACGCCCGCCCTGAGCAGAGCCGCCGTGGTGGCGTCGGCCATGCCGGGCGGTCCGCAGAGGTAGACGTCGCGGTCGGACAGGTCGGGCACGAGGGCGCGCAGCGCCTGGGGCGCGAGCGGGTCGTACGCGGCGTCGGAGCGCCCCACCAGGTAGTGCAGGGCCGCCTGGCGCTCTGCCGCGATGGCCTCCAGCTCGTCGCGCAGGACCAGCTGGCCGGCGTCACCCGCCCGGTAGAGCAGGGTCAGGTCGCCGGGGCCCGCGGGCAGCGACTCGAAGAGCGCGCGCATGGGGGTGATCCCGATGCCACCGGCGATCAGCAACACCTTGGACCGGGTGCGCCGCCGTTCGGTGAGGGCACCGAACGGGCCGGTGGCGAGGACCCGGGTGCCGGGCCGCAGTCCGCGCACGCGCCGCGAATGCCTGCCGAGCGCCTTCACGGTGATGCGGAGGTGGTCGTCGCGGGCGGGCGCCGAGAGCGAGAACGGCAGGGCGGTGTGCCACAGGCCGCGGGTCAGGAATCGCCAGCGGAAGAACTGCCCCGGCTCGGCGCGGAGTTCGCGCAGGCGGCCGCCCTGGATGGTGACGGAGACCACGCCGGGGCCTTCGGGTTCGACGGTGGCGACACGCAGCCCGTGCCGCAGGGCCTGGCGGGCCGGGACGATCCCGCGGTACCAGACGAGCAGTACGCCGACCACGGTGTGCAGCAGGGCCCAGAACCAGGCGGTGAAGGCGGTGACGGCGACGTCGGGACCGGCGAGCTGGTGGACGAAGCCGAGCGCGGCGGCGAGGTAGGTGAAGAGGTGGATGCCGCGCCAGGCCTCCTGGGAGACGCGGCGGCGGACGGCCCGGGCGGAACACAGGCCCACGCCCGCCAGCACGGCGGCTCCGGCGAACGCGGCGGCGACCGCCGGGTACCGCAGGAGCGCGCCCGTGGCGTCGAGCAGGTCGGTCCCGGCGCGCAGGGCGTACACGACGAGGGCGAACAGCGCGTGGGCACCGCACAGGACCAGGACCCACCGGCCGCCGAAGGCGTGCCAGCGGGCCAGGCGGTCGGCCCCCACTCCGTGCTCGACCGCGGGCACGCGCGCCATCAGGAAGAGCATGGCGAGGATCCCGTAGCCCGCGAGGAGACCGGTGAGGTGTGCGGCCGCCCCGATGAGCTCGTCGGGACGGGCGGACGGATGCACCTGTACGGCCCACAGCAGGGTGACGGCGGCCGCACCGGCGGCCAGGCCGGCGCGCAGCCGCTCGGGCGCGGTCTTCATCTGCGGCGCCCCGGGCCGCGGACGGCGGCGGTCGAGAGGCCGGAGGGGCGCGCGGGAGTGTCATGCCAGGTACGTTTCACATCGGCAACTATGTGCAAACTCGCGCACGGCAAGCAATGACGATGACTTCCGTCACGGACATCGATATGGGCGTTTTTTCCATTCGTGGGCGATAAAACCACCACCGATGGATGTGCCGACGGCCTCGAGGGCTCGCCCTTTCACGTTTGCATTCCTGCAGTACAGGCACCCGGCGGCCGTCCGCTTAGCACATGCGGCAGCGCGTTTTGGGCAATCCTTTACGCTTGCGCGGCGCCGCCGCAGCCCGGGTGCCCCCAGCGGTTGCCGAGCTTGGCGATCATGTCGCCCGCGGCGTACGAGGTCCCGCACGGGCAGCTGCCGGGGAACTTCGCCTTGATCGAGGCCCGGCCGCGGGCGGACTTCTTGGCCGTGGCCGTGGCTGCGCCGGTGGCCGCCGACCCGGCTCCGGACTTCGCGCGCGACGCGGAAGCACGGGCGGGAGCGGGCACGGGCATCTCCGCGGAGCCCAGCGCCGTACCGGCCGCCTGCTGGGTGACGGCCGCGTCACTGGCGGCCTGGTCGGCGATCGCGTTCAAGTGGTCGCCGTCCTCGCGGTGGGCCGGAACGTAGCGGAATTCCACGTCGCGCTCGGCCAGCAGCGCGTCGATCCGCTCGACGAGCTCGCGATTGGCCACGGGCTTGCCGGCCGCGGTCTTCCAGCCGTTGCGCTTCCAGGCCGGAAGCCACTGGGTCACCGCCTTCATGGCGTACTGGGAGTCCATGCGGACCTCGACGGCCGTCCCCGGGGCCAGGGTCTCCAGCAGCCGCTGGAGGGCGGTGAGCTCACCGACGTTGTTGGTGGCACGTCCCAGGGGGCCGGCCTCCCAGCGCTCGGGGCGGCCCTGTGCGTCGGCGACGACCCACGCCCAACCGGCCGGTCCGGGGTTGCCCTTGGCCGCGCCGTCGCAGGCGGCAATGATGCGATCAGACATCCCCCGATCATGCACCACCGGCGCCGCGCCGCGCATTCGGCCCGTCTGGCCACCGTGGTGACGGAGCGGCACAATGGGCCGGGTCAGCACCGTCCGGCAGGAGCGCGTGTGCCCGTACCGATCATCATCGACTGCGACCCCGGACACGACGACGCCCTCGCGATCATGCTCGCGGCGGGCGATCCCGCGGTCGACCTGCTGGCCATCACCACGGTCGCGGGCAACCAGACGCTCGCGAAGACCACCCTGAACGCGCGCCGGGTCTGCACGGTCGCGGGCATCACGGGTGTGCCCATCGCGGCCGGCTGCGCCCGGCCGCTGGTCCAGCCGCTGGAAGTGGCGGACGACGTGCACGGCGCATCCGGCCTGGACGGGCCGCGGTTCCCCGAACCCACCGTGGACGCGGTCGCCGAGCACGCCGTGGACCTCATGTACCGGATCCTGACCCGGCATCCGGAGCCGGTCACCCTCGTCCCGACCGCGCCGCTGACGAACATCGCCCTGCTGTTGACCCGCCATCCCGATGCCACCCGCCACATCCGGGAGATCGTCCTCATGGGCGGCTCGACGGAGCGGGGCAACCGCACCCCCGCCGCCGAGTTCAACATCCGGACCGACCCCGAGGCCGCGGACATCGTCTTCCGCAGCGGCGTACCGCTCACGATGTGCGGGCTCAACGTCACGCACCAGGCCCTCGCCACGCCGGCGGTCGTCGCCCGCTTCGAGCGCATGGGCACCGAACTGGGGCAGGTCTGCGCGGAGCTGCTGACCTTCTTCGGGTCCACCTACCGCACCCTGTGGGGGTTCCAGGACCCGCCGCTGCACGATCCGGTCGCGGTCGCCCGGGTGCTCGATCCGGACATCGTCCGCTGCGTGGACGCGAACGTGGTCGTGGAGCTACAGGGCCGGTACACGCGCGGCGCCACCGTCGTGGATCTGCACCGGTACACGGGCAGACCCGTGAACGCGCAGGTGGCGCTCACCCTGGAATCCGGTGCGTTCTGGGACCGGATGGTCGCCGCGGTGGCGGCTCTCGGCGGCCGCCCGTCCGCGTGAGCCACCGACCCTTCGAACCCGCCGTCCGGAACCGACAAGGGACCCGGTCAATCGGCGGGTACCGGCGGGTACGGTTCGGGACATGGATGTCACTCCCTTTGCCAGCGATGAGAAAACCGCGCGGCACGCCGCCCTCAAGGCCACCGCGCGCCAACTGCTCCTGGAAACGGGCGCCGCAGGGCTGTCCCTGGAGGCCGTTGCCCTGGCCGGCGCTCTCGACGTCGCCGAGGTGGAGGGCGTCTTCCCGCACCGGGACGACCTGTTGACCGCGCTCGTGATCGACGCGTACGAGGAATCCGGCGCCGCGATGGAGGAGGCCGACCGGAACGCCTGCGCCGCGGGCGCCTCGGCCGGGGCGCGGCTCCTCGCGGTGACGCGCGCCCTCCGAGCGTGGTCGTTCGACAACTCGGCCGCATTCACGCTGATCTACGGCTCTCCCGTCCCCGGCTACCACGCCCCGCAGGACACCGTCCCGGCCGCCACGCACACCCCCGCGGTGCTGGCGGGCATCGTGCGTTCCGCCTTGGCGGCCGGCGAACTCGCCCCGCCGCGGCGTACGGTGCCGGGCCCGCCGCTGCTGCGGCCGGAGGCCGTACAGCTCTTCGGCGGCACGCCCGATGCCCCGTTCGCGGACCTTGTGGAACGCGGCATGGTGCTGTGGAGCAATCTGATCGGGCTGCTGGTGTTCCAGGTCTTCAGCCGCACCCACGACAGCGTCCGGGACGAGTCGGTCTACTTCGACTTCGCGATCGCCGTGGCGGCCGAGAGCATAGGACTGGTCGTTCCCCTGGAGGGGACGCCGGGCCGCGAAGACACGGCCTGAGACCGGGGGCGGGCAGCGGTCGGGGCCGGCCCCCATCCCCCGGGGGCCGGCCCGGACCGGCTCGATACGACTGGCGACCCACTCGGCTACCCCCGTGAAGCAGAGTTAGCTGCCAGCTATCGACGGGTCCACCGTGGCCGACTTGGGCCGGATTGTCAACTGGCCGCTAATCTGCAAAAATACAAAATAGCTGTGAGCTATTCCCCAAGGTGATCCCAGGGGTGAGGGGAGACGGTGCGCAGTGTCCCGTACTGACGACCGGCCCGTACTGGCAGTGCGTCTCGACGACCTTTTCAAGACGGTCCGCCCCCAGGGCAGGAACTGGACCAACGCCGAAGTGGCCGAAGAGCTGAAGCGGGCCAATCCCGACATCAAGGCGGGCGGCGTGTACCTGTCGCAGCTGCGGACGGGCAAGCGCTCCAACCCCTCGCCGGACCTGCTGGCCGCCCTCGCCCGTTTCTTCGGGGTGTCCGTCGCCTACTTCTTCGACGACGAGGTGGCCGAGTCGGTGCTCGACGAGGCCGCCGCCTTGGAGGCCCTGCGTCAGGCGGGGGTGCGCTCCGTTGCGATGCGTGCGGCCGGCATGAAGAAGGAGCACCTCCTGGCCATCACGGCGATCATGGACCAGTACCGGCAGATGCAGGGGCTTCCCCCCGTCACGGACACCACGGACACCCCGCCGTCCGCGGCACCGTCGGACCCCTCGGACCCCGGGTAGCCGCGAGCCCGGCGCGCCGCACCACCGGCGCGGGCATCCCCGGGCGGCAGCCGACCGTCGATGGCGGGCCCGGGGCGCCTGGCACCGCACCCGACCATGCGGATGAGCCATCCAGTTAGCATGTCCCCATGACGACGACGCCCCTGCGCAAGGACGCGGCCCGCAACTGGGAGCGGATCATCGCCGTGGCCCGCGACCTGGTCGATCAGGGAACTGCCCTTCAGCTCAACGACGTCGCCCGCCGCGCCGGACTCGGCGTGGGCACCGTGTACCGCCACTTCGCCACGCCCGAGGCGCTGCTGGAGAGCGTCGCCACCCCCTGCCTGGAGGACCTGACCGCGCACGCTGAGCGGGCGCTGACCGACCCCGACCCGTGGCATGCGCTGGAGGTGTTCCTGACCCGCACCGTCGAAGCGCAGGTCACCGACGCCTCCCTGGCCCCGGTCACCGCCGCGGCCGAGGACGCGCTGCCGCGCACCACGGAGCTCAAGACGGCGCTGTGGTCGGCCGGCCGGGTACTGCTCGACCGGGCTCGCGAGGCCGGGGCCGTCCGCGCCGACCTGGCCCCCGGCGATCTGGTCCCGCTCATGTGCGGCCTCGCCTACGCCGTGGACGTCCACGGCGGCGCTCCCGACGGCCGGATCGACACCGCCCACCGCTACCTGGCCACCCTGCTCGGGGGCCTGCGCGCCACCACCGCACCCCCGTCCCGGTGAGCGGAACGCGGTCCAACCCCCGCGCCCGTCAAGCCGGTTCGGCGGGACATCGTCGAAGCCCAGAGGAAGGGCCGCTGACCGGCGGGCGCCCGGCACGGCCCCGCCCTTCGCTCAGGACCCGCCCGCCAGGCTGACGTTCCTCGCCTCGCCGTGCACCGTCACCGCGCTGTCGTCGACCGAGATGCCGGACGGGACGAGGCCGAGCGGCAGCTCCGGTATTTTGCGCTCCGCCGCCTTGAGCGCGGCCGCGATCCGCGGATTGGCCGGGTCGAGGGGGCGCCCGGCCAAGGAGGCCGCCGCCGGTGCGAGCGTGACGGTGTCACCGGTCAGCTTGAGGGCGGCGGTCACGACCAGGGGTACTCCCATGAAGGAGCGGGCGATCTCCAGCCGCCCGTCGCGCCCGGTCAGCCGGACACCGGGACCGCGCTTGGCGGCCAGCGCGTCGAGCGGGACCCTGAACTCCCCCCGCGCCTTCGCCGCCGAGTAGCCGCCCGCCGTCCCGGACACGTCCCGCAGGTCCAGAGAGGCGGTGACGGGCAGTCCGTCCTGTGTGCGCGCCCGGCCGTCGACCTCCACCTCCGGGTAGCTGCCCGCCGCCGCGTGCCACAGGAACGGGAAGCCCTCGACGGAGACGTCCGGCGCCCCCACCAGGGCGCTCTGCCGCGCGGCGATCCGGTCGGCCATGCGGTCCTCGGCGACGCCGGCCGCCACGCGGTCGGCGAGTACGAGCCCTGCGAGCAGGGCGCACGCTCCCGCCGACACCCACCGCCGGATGCGGCGCGGGCTGGGCGGGCTGGGCGCGGCCGTGCCGCGCGGGGCGCTCCCCCGTACGGCGGTCTTCGCGCGGGCGCCGGCCTGGGCGGTGCGGTGGTTCATGCGTTCCTCACGGGTTCGGGGACGGAGGAGGTACGGACGGGGTGCTGCTCGCCGCCTTCGACGTGGATCTGCGGCAGCAGCCGGTCGAGCCACTGCGGAAGCCACCAGTTGGCCTTGCCGAGCAGGACCATCGTGGTGGGGACCAGGAGGCCACGGACGACCGTGGCGTCGAGCGCGACCGCGGTGGCGAGGCCGATCCCGAACATCTTCACGACGGGGTCGTCCCACAGGAGGTAGCCGAGGAAGACGCACACCATGATCAGTGCGGCGGAGGTGATGATCCTGCCGGTCCTCGCCAGGCCGGTGACCACCGCGTCCCGGTTGTCGCCGCTCGCCAGCCATGCCTCGCGGACGGCGCTCAGCAGGAAGACCTCGTAGTCCATGGAGAGCCCGAACAGGACGGCGAACATGAGCAGCGGAACGTATCCGGGGATCGGCACCTGGCCGCCGAGGCCGAGCGGCGCCGCTCCCCAGCCCCACTGGAACAGCGCGGTGAGCACACCGTACGCGGCGGCCACCGACAGGAGGTTGAGCACGGCCGCCTTCACGGCGACCAGCGGGGAACGGAAGGCCAGCAGCAGGAGCAACCCCGCGATGGCGAGGACCACCCCGATGACGGCGGGAAGGCGCTGCGCGAGCCGGTCGTTGAGGTCCAGCTGGATCGCGGGGACGCCGCCCACGTGGGCCTTCTGGCCGGTGTCCCTGGTGACGGCCGGGAGGGTGTCGGCGCGCAGCCGGTCCACCAGGGCGGCGGTGCCCGGATCTCCGGGCGCGGTGGTGGGGGTGACCTGCCAGCGCGCGGTCCGGCCGTCGCGGCTCAGCTGGGCGGGTCCGACCGCGGCGACGCCTCTGGTGTCCTCCAGCGCCCTGCCCACGGCCGTGAGGGCCGGATCCACCGGTCCGGACGCGGGCTCCGCCAGCGTGTCGGTCACCTGGAGCGGTCCGTTGACGCCCGGGCCGAACGCGGACGCGAGCCGGTCGTAGGCGGTACGCCCGGCCGTGCCCGGGGACTTGTCGCCGCCGTCGAGCTGCCCGAAGGACAGCTGGGCCGCGGCGAGCGCCGGCAGGACGAAGAAGGCCAGGCCGGCCAGCAGGTGGCGCCATGGGCGGTCGGCGACGCGCCGGGCGATGCGCGCCCAGCCGCGGGCCGTCGCGGCCTGCGAGGAGGCCGCCGCACCCGGCGCGGGCGGGTCGGACGAGGCGGGCGGGGCGGGGG
>NZ_LFML01000149.1:169203-209487 GCF_001044425.1 Streptomyces roseus | reverse complement strand
GTGGTTGCCCCGGGCGGTTGCCGTGTCGGTCTTCCCGTCGCCCCAGTCGATGACGATGTCGAGCGTGAAGTCGGCGCTCGTGATCAGGCCGGGGCGTCCGGGTCCTTCAGGGCCACGAACTGGCTGGTGCGCTCCGCGTCGGCCTCGTCGGCCTCGTCGGCCTCGTCGTCCCGGGCCCAGGACGGCACCGGCCGGTCCTCCGGGCCCGCGTCGTCGTCGGAACCGCCCTCGGGGGACTTGTCGGCCGCGTCGGCGTTCTCCTCGGGCGCCTCGGCAATCTCTTCGGCCGCCTCGCCGTCCTCCTCGGCCGCGTCGGTCGCCTCGGCATCCTGCTCGGGCGCGACTGCGTCCCGGCCGTCGGCGTCGGTATCGGCGCCGGATGCGGGTGCGTCCCCACGCGTGGCCGCGGTCTCGGGTTCGGGTGCGGCCCCGCCGGTCACCGCTGCGTCAGGTTCGGTTGCGGCTGCGCCCGGGGCTTCCGCGTCCTGCCGTGCTTCGGCCTCGCGCGCGCTCTCGTGAGCTTCGGAGTCGTCCTCGGAGTCCTCCTCGGCCTCCACTGCCTCCGGTGCGTGCCCGGCCTCCGTCTTCGCCGCCGGTTCCGCGTCCGGTTCCGGTTCGGCGGGGGCGCCCTCGTCGGAGCCGCCTTCCACGGCGTCGTCGGCCGCCGCCTCGGGCTCGGCCTCCGCCGCGGGTTCGGCCCCGGTGTCCTCCGGCTCTGCCGGCACGTCCTCCTCGGGCACGGTCTCCCCGGTGCCGTCCGCCGCAGAGGCCGTGTCGGGCTCCGCGTCGGGCTCCGGCTCCTCCCCCGCCGCCGGCTCGGCCGGGGTTTCGGGCACCGGGTGTTCCGGGTGTTCCGGGGTGTTCGAGCCGCCGGCTTCGGGAGGCGTGCTCTGCGTTCCCGGGAGCTCGGTCCCCTCCGTCTCCGCAGACTTCGGAGTGTCCGGAGAACCGCCCGCCACCGCTACCGCCTTCATTCCTGCCCCGCCTTGCACTCACCCCCGGCCGACCCGGCCGGTTCTTGCCGATTCCGTCAAGCGGGGCCTCCGCAGAAGCCCCGCTGACCGGCTAGATGTACGAGGTTCCCCGTCCGTTCCCGGAACCCGATCCTGTGACAGTCCGGTCATACTCCGACCGCTCCGCGTCGACGCGGTTCCCCTTCCCCGCCTGAGCGCTGAACGCCGTCACCTCCGTAGGGTGCGGCCATGGACGACGACAGCAGCACTCCCGACCTCCTCGACGCGCACCCGGAGGTGCTCTGGAACGCGGCGGCGCTGCGGCTGTTCGAGGATCCGTACGTCTTCATGGCGACCGGTCCGCGCCGTCACGAGGACTGGGGCCGGGACGTGTTCGCCCTGATGCACCGACAGGTCCCCGATCCGCGGGGATGGCTGCGGATCGACGCGGACCGGCTCCGCCACGACGCCGGCCTCGTCCCGTCGGCCTACCCCTTCGCCCCGCCTCCCGCGGCAGAGGTCGTACACCGGGTCCACCGGCTGGAGCCGGACGCGGCGGTCGCCGCGCTCACCGTCATGGCCGAGGAGTGGATGAGCGAGCCGCGGCCCGTCCGCGACCGGCCGGACCTCGACGCGCTGACGGCGGACGCCCGGACCCTGCTCGCCCGCTACGGCCCCGACGCACGGTTCTGGACGAACGCCGCGGTCGCCGCCTCGGACCCGGCGCCGGACTTTGTCGCGGCGGGGCTCGCCGGGCACGCGGCCGACCAGTCGTTCCTGAGCGGCGTTTACTTCCGGGGCCTGGACCTGTTCGACGAGCTGGGCGTGATCGCCGTCTCCGCGGACGAGGTCGGGCTGTTCTGGTCCATCGGCGCGTACTGACCGCCCTCGGCGGGGACGGCGGCGATCGACCACGCCGCCTCTCCTACGGGGCCGGCACCTGGGTGGGGCGCAGGTGGCCCGCTCCACCGTAGGCGCGGGCGAAGGACTCGCCCTCCGGGCCCGCGGCCGCCAGGCGGGCGACCCGTTCGCGGCGCAGCCGCAGGCCGAAGGCGGACTGCGCCGCGTCCCCCGGCGGCAGGTGCAGCAGGTCCAGCAGCCGGTCGGAGAACTCCTGCGCCGTCCAGGCGGCCTGGTGGCGGCGCCGGTCGTATCCGGCCAGGGCATCCTCGCCGTCACCGCCGCCGCAACCGCCGCCACCGCCGCCACCGCCACCGCCACCGCCCTCACCATCGCGGTAGCGGTAGCGGCGCAGCAGGGTGTCCGCGAGGTCGGCGACATCGGCCACCGCCAGGTTGAGCCCCTTCGCCCCCGAAGGCGTCAGGACGTGCGCCGCGTCCCCGGCCAGCAGCAGCCGGCCGGCCCGCACGTGCTCGCGGACCCGGCCGCGCAGCCGCAGCATGCCGACCTCGGTCACCGCGCCCGGCTCGGGGTCTCCCGCCCCCAACTGCAGGCGCAGTGACAGCTGCTCGCGGATGCGCGCCTCGGTCCAGTCGGCGAGGTCCGCCTCCGGCGGCACCTGGAGGTAGAAGCGGGCCAGCCGGGGCGTGCGCGGCATCATGCCCGCGAAACCCGCCTCGTGGAGCGCGTACCGGATGCCGTCCACGGGACGGTCCACCTCGGCGAGTACGGTCAGCCAGTCGTACGGGTAGCGCCGCTCGACGGATCCGGCGGCGTCGGCGGGGAACGCCTGCGCGACCGTACTGCGCGGGCCGTCGCAGCCGACGACGTACTCGGCCTCCAGGACCTCGTCCGGGCAGCGGACGAGCGGGCGCGGTCCCGAGGTGTCCACTTCGAGGACGGGGCAGTCGAACCGGATCGCGCCGCCGCTGCGTTCGTACGAGGCGATCAGGTCGCGCACCAGGAACTGCTGCGGGTACACCCAGTGCCCGGCGCCGCCGGAGAGGTCCCCGTAGGGGACGCGTATCCGCTCCCCGAGGCAGACGAACTCGCACCAGTCGTGCCGGCCGCCCTCGGCCAGCAGCCGGTCGGCGAGCCCCTGTTCGCGCAGGTACTCGACGACCCGGTGTTCGATCAGGCCCGCCCGGGCCTGCTGCTCGACCTCGGACCGGCTGGAGCGCTCCCGCACCTCGACCGGGACGCCGGCCCGGTGCAGCACGTTGGCCAGGACCAGTCCGGCCGGTCCGGCGCCGACGACGGCCACCTGTACGCGGCGGCGGGGCGCGGTCACGACCGGGCCGCCGGGGCCAGGGGGGCGCGCAAGGTGGCGGCCGAGGCATCCGGGAGGGTCTCCGGGGACCGTGGGGAAGGTGGCGTGAGCGTGGGCATGGCACCTCGGGGCAGTGGGTGGGAGGACGTGAGCGCGATCCCGATTCTGGTACGCCGCCTCCGCCCCCCCGCAGGTGCCCCCTCTTTTCGATCATCCAACTCCCTACAGGGGGAGGGGCGATCGCTCCCTCTCGGCCGGTGGGCGCCGCTCCGCTTCTGCTCGCTCCGGCGCGGGGCCGAGCGGGGGCCCGGTGGCGGGGCGGGGCGCCGGGGGCGGGGCGAATGCGACGGCCGACAGCCGTTCGCGGGAGACGTGGTCGAGCAGGACCACCGAGGCCGCCTCGTGTACGGCGGCCGGGCCGTCTCGGCGGAGGCGTTCGAGGAGTCGGGCCAGGCCCTGCCGGTGGCGCGCGAACGCGCGGCGCGAGGCCCAGCGGGCCCGGGCCCGCTGGCCGGCCAGGGCCTCGGCGGCACCGACGTCCAGCAGGACGAGGTGCAGTTCACGGCCGCGGCGCCCCGCCGTCCGGGAGAGCCACCGCCGCATCCAGGTCCGGCTGCCGCAGTCGTGGACCAGCAGCGGGCCCCCGGAGCGGACTTGGGCGTACAGCCGCAGGAAGTGGCGGAGCCGCGCCCACGGGCGGTACACCGCGTACGGCAGCCACGCGGGCATCACCGCCTCGCAGGCGACGTGGGAGGCCCGGGGGTCGACGACGGGCGCGGCGACCGACCAGCGGCGGAGCAGGGTGCTCTTGCCGCTGCCGGGCAGGCCGGACACCACCACGACGGCGCCCGCCGGGTACGAAATCAGGACCGGTGCCCCGCGCAGCCCCCGCAGGTCCACCAACCCGTGCGGGGACATGACCCGTCCGGCCGGCGCCCCGGCCTGCGCACCGACGGGCTTCGGCCCGTCCCTCACGTCCACGGCGAACACGCCGGTCACCTCTCCCCGTGTGCACCCGACAGGGAGCAATCGCTGTGCCTCTCGCCCGCGTGAAGGGGCGCTCACGCCTCCCTGCGGCGGCGGCGGACGGCGAACACGATCGCCACGATGACAGCAATGACGAGCAGGACGACGAGTACGGTTCCGATGAGGGCGGCGGCGCCCAACTTCTTGAAGAAGCTCTTCTTCTTGCTCTTCTTGCTCTTCTTGTCCTTGCCCTTGTCCTTCTTCTTGTCGCTGTCGACGAGGGTGGCGGAGTCGGCGGCCGAGTGCCGGAGCCCGGCGGAGGGCGCTTGGGCCGGCGCACCCTGGGGCGCGAGCCGCACCGCGGCTGCCGAAGCGGTCTGGGCCTGGGCCTGGGTGTGGGTCCGGGTCTGAGCTTGGGCCGCGGCTTGCGGGCTCAGCAGCAGCCCGGCCAGCACGAGCACGGGTACGGCACGGGCGATCCAGCGACTGGTCACTTGCTTCTTCTCCTCTGACCCGTTGTTGCGTCCTCGATCATCGCAGGCCGGCCGACCGCCCTTTACGGCGGGCTTATATCCACCCGGCGCCGAGACGAGCATCCCGCCGCGCCACCCCGACGTCCATGCCGGCGCGGAAACCGGCGCCGGACGCCGGTGCGCCCCCGATGGTCCCGCCCACCGTTTCCGATCAAGGAAAAGCTACGTAGCGTTTACGGAATACACAACCACTTCGTTGCGCATGGATGATGTATTCCCAGTTCAAACCCCACACACGAGTGCAAGAGTTGCATCTCCAACGCAACGTCAGGTCTCGCGTTCGTTGCATTGCATGGGCGGTGAACGCTACGCTGGAGCCACCGAGGAACCGTGGCGAAGAAGGAGATCGTGATGCCCGGAGGCAGGCTCACCCAGCAGGAACGCCAGCAGATCGCCCTGGGGGTGGCCGACGGGCTCGCCTATGCGGAGATCGCCAGACGTCTCGAACGCCCCACCTCGACGGTCACGCGCGAGGTGATGCGCAACGGCGGCCCCACCGCCTACCGCGCCGACCTGGCCCACCGCGCCACCGAACGCCGCACCCACCGGCGCCGCAAGGCCGCCCCCCAGGGGCCGGGGACGTCCGGGCATACCCCGGGCCGCGACGCCGAGGCGGTGCGCGAGTACGAGGAGGTGTTCGCCACCGTCTTCATGCAATCGGGACTGCCGAGGATGACGGCGCGGGTCCTGGCCGGCCTCTACACCACCGACGCCGGCAGCCTCACGGCCTCCGAGCTCGCCGCCAACCTCCAGGTCAGCCCGGCGTCCATCTCCAAGGCGATCGCGTTCCTGGAGAGCCAGGGCCTCATCCGCCGCGAGCGCGACGAACGCCGCCGCGAGCGCTACGTCGTGGACGACGACGTCCTGTACCAGTCGACAATGGCCAGCGCCCGCGCCACCGCCCACCTCGGGGACATCGCCCGGCAGGGCGTCACCGTCCTGGGCCCCGACTCCCCGGCCGCCGCCCGCCTGGAGAACATCGCCCGTTTCGTCGACTTCATCTCCGAGAGCATCATGCGCGCCGCGGACCATGCCCGCGAGATCCTGCACACGAAGCCCGCGGCGCCCGCGGAGGACAAGGCCTGAGCGCAGGTGCCGACGCGGTCGGGGGACCTGCGCGAAGGCTTCAGCGGCCACCGCGTTCGAGGGCGGCGACCTCGCGCACGGATTCCGCGACGGCCCGGAAGTCCTTCTTCAGGATGGCTCCGTGGTTGCTCGCGACCTTCGCGCCGAGCCGGATGTTCGGGTTGCGCTCGAAGACCGGGTCGAGACCCGCGCGGATCTTCTCCTGCTCCTCGCCCTTGCTCCCGAACGAGGTGCCCGAGGCGAGCACGTACCGCACCGGGACGGTGATGCCGTCCAGGACGGGGCCCAGTTCGCGCTCGCGGGAGAGCCGGCCGAGCTCGATGTTGCTGTCCGCCTGTTCCCGCGCGGTCATCCGCGGGGTCAGGCCGGTCGGGCGCAGCAGCGGGGCGAACCAGCCGATCCGCCGGAACAGCTTCCGGATCCGCTGCTCCATCGCCTCGTCGAGCCAGTCGTACGGGGCCGCGCCGTCGACCAGCACCGCACCCATGGCGCGCTCCGGGTTGCGGCCGGCCCAGTGGGCGGCGACGACCGCCCCGTAGGACCAGCCCACCACCAGGGCCCGGTCCACGCCCCTGGCCGCGAGGACGGCGTCGACGTCGCGGACGGCGGCCTCGAAGGAGTAGTCGGCGGAGCGTCCGGACTTCTTGCCGCGAGCGCGCTCGTCGTACGTGATGTGCCGCCAGTCCGGGCCCAGTTCGCAGATGACCCGCCGCCAGTACCCCTGGGTGGCGAACTGGCCGTTGAGGTAGAGCACGGGGATGCCGGGACCGCCGGTGTCGGTGGCGGCCAGGGCGGTGTCGTCGACCGGCACCATGCCGGTCCATGCCGGGGTGCTGCTCTTCGCCATGACGGGTGCTCCTTCGGAGGTATGGCGGGGTGGTGTCGGGGTCAGAGGGTGCGGGCGGTGATGTCGCCGTAGGCGGTGGTGGCCCGGATGTTCAGGGCGGCGGTGGCGCCGTCCGCGTTGCCGAGCGAGTTGTGGATCCGGCCGTACGAGGTGCCGGCGTCCAGGGAGGCGGACACGCCGCGGGCGGCGCCGACCTCGATGTCGCCCGACCGGGTGAGCAGTACGACCGCGCCGCGCACGGCCTCCTTGATGCGCAGGTCGCCCTTCTGGGTGCTGATGTCGGCGGGGCCGCCAAGGCGGCCGATGGCCACGTCGCCGGCCTGGAGGACGATGCGGGCACCGGCGGCCTCGTCGATCTTGACGACGCCCTGTGCGCCTTCGAAGGCGATCTCGCCGAGCCGCCCGACCCCGCGGAACTCGACCGCGGCCGTCTTCGCCTCGACCCGGGAACCGGCGGGCAGTTGGACGGTCACCTCGACCGATCCGGAGGGGCCGAACATCCGGTGCTCGCCGGCCGGGGTCTCGATCCGCAGGACGCCGTCTGCGTAGGCGACCTCGACCTCCTCGGCCGCCTTGACGTCGCGGCTCTTCGAAGCGTCCGCGGGCCGGACCTCGACCACGGTGTCGGCCCGGTCGGCGGCGATCAGCTGCACGCGTCCCGCGGCGATGTCCAGGACGGCGGCGATGGGGGCGGTGGTGTCGAACTTCTGCATGATGGGCTCCTGTTGCTTGCGCCTGCTGTTTCCGATGAAGGAAAAGCTACGTAGCGTTCACAGATCACGCAACGACTTCGTTGCGAACAATTAACATAGATGCAGGTCAAGACCCGAATATCGTTGCAACGGTAATGGCTTTAACGCAACGTCAGCTATAACGTTCGTTGCATTGGATGGCGAGTGAACGCTATGGCCGGGCGGCACGATCGTCCGCGTCGTCCACGCCGGTGGCGGCGACGACCGGCCGTCGCCGGCGGCCCGCCCGTTCCGGGCGCAGCGGTACCGGGGCCCGCCCGCGGAGGCCAACAGGCGGGCCCCGTACGCCCCGCAGGGCGGGTCCGGTCACGTCACGGAGTCGGCGTGGCGGCCCCCGTTCCCAGGGCACCGGCCACCAGGGCCGTCAGCTGCTCCTCGCGCCCCTGCAGGTAGAAGTGGCCCCCGGGGAACACCCGCGTGCTGAACTCCGCCGTGGTCAGATCGCCCCAGCCGGCCAGCTCCCCGGGCGGGCAGCCGGCGTCCCGGTCTCCGCCGAACGCGGTGACCGGGACGTCCGTGCGTGCGGGCTCGCGGACCCCCTGGTAGCGGGTCAGCAGGCGGAAGTCGGCGCGCAGCGAGGGCAGCAGCAGCTCCCGCAGCTCGGGGATGTCGTACACCTCGGGCTGGGCGCCGCCCTGCCGACGGCTGTAGGCGATCAGCGACTCGTCGTCCAGTGCGGGCAGGTCCTCGCGGTCGCGGTGCGGGGCCGGGGCAGCCGAGACGAACAGGTGCACGGGGGCGGCGTGCGGAGCATGCCGGGCGAGCCGCAGGGTGGTCTCGTACGCGACGAGCGCGCCCATGCTGTGCCCGAAGACGACCGTGGGCAGCACGGGCAGTTCGGCGAGGGCAGCGGCGGCGGCGCCGGCGCTCTCCTCCATCGTCTCGCTGCACGGCTCGGACAGCCGGTCCTGGCGGCCGGGGTACTGGACGGCGAGCAGTTCGATCGCGGGCGGGAGGTGGCGGGCCCAGCTCTGGTAGGCGTTCGCGGCGCCGCCCGCGTGCGGCAGGCAGACGATGCGGGCGCGGGCGGCCTGCGGGGCCGGGGTCCCGGGGACGGTGAGGCGCTTGAGCCACCGCGGTCCCCCCGCGGCGCCGCCCCCCGCCGGAGTGGCGTTCCCCATCAGCCGAGCTCTCCGCGCTCCACGCAGAACTCGTTGCCCTCGGGGTCGGCGAGGACGACCCAGCCGCTGCCGTCGGGGCGGGTCCGATCGGCGATCAGGCGGGCGCCGAGGGCCTGCAGGCGGGCCACTTCGTCCTCGCGGGTGCGGCCGTGCGGCTTGAGGTCGAGGTGGATGCGGTTCTTGGCCTCCTTGCCCTCGGGGACCCGTACGAACAGCAGGGTGGGACCGCCCTGCGGGTCTTCGATGACCGCCTCCGGGTCACCCGGCTTGTCGTCGTCGGCCAGGGGGCGGCCCAGCAGGCCGCTCCAGAACAGGCCCAGGTCGTAGGGGTCGCCGGTGCAGTCGAAGGTGATCGTGCGAATGGTCGGGTACATCGTGCTCTCCGTGGGGCTCGGGGCGGGTAGGGCGTCCGGCCCAGCGCCGGACGCTTCCAGGATGCCCCGGCCGGAATCCCGGCTCGATCTCGCCCCTTACCAGGCGCGGGAGTTGGCCCTCAACGCCGCTTGCCGGCTGCTGCCTCTGCCTTTGCTTCGGCTTCGGCTTCGGCTTCGGCTTCGGCTTCGGCTTCGGCCTCGGCCTCCACCAGTTCGACGATCGTCTCGATGCCGAGGGCGTACGCCGGGACCCCCGCCGTGATGAGCGCGGTCTCGGCCACGCCGATGAGGTCGGCGATGCCTGCTCCCGCGTGCAGCGCTCCCCGGGCGTGGATCCGCGCCGGGTCGGCCCGGCCGAGGGCCAGGAGCTGCCCGAAGTGGACGAGTTGCTGTACGCGCCCGCCGAGCGCGTTGTCCGTCAGTACGACGTGCCTCAGCTCGGCGAGCGCCTCCTCCGTGTGCAGCCGGCCGTGGGCCAGGGCCAGGCCCAGGCGGGCCTCCACGCCCGGCGGGACGGACCCGAGCGTGGCGCGGTGCCGGTCGCGTACGGCCTCGGCGCGCCGGGCGGGGTCCTGCCCCGTGCTCGTCACGACGCCACCCGCGCGATCGACGCCCGTACGCTCTCCAGCGCGCCCGCGGGGAAGTCCACGGCCCCGCCGATCGCGGCGGCGGCCAGCTCCGCCTCGGCGCCCTCCTCGATGGCCACCACGAGGTGGGCGGTGTCCGCCGGGTCCGAGCCGAACACCAGCAGGCCGTGGTTGGCCAGCAGCACCGCGGCGGTCGTGGGGCTGTGCGTCAGGGCGTCGACGACTCCCCGTACCGATACGTCCGAACCGCGCGGCCCCCACGGCACCACCGGCACGTCCTCGGCCTGGCCGAAGCGCAGCATGGGCTCGGTACGGCAGGGCAGGGGCCGGTGGGCCACGGCGAAGGCCGTCGCGGACGGCGAGTGGGTGTGGATGACCGAGCCGACCCGCGGGCGGGCGCGGTAGACGGCGCCGTGCATGGCGATGATCTCCATGCTGACGGAGCGCAGTTCCCCTTCGAGGACCTGCCCGTCGAGACTCACCGTCGCCAGGTCCTCGGGGCGCAGACCGCGGACGAAGCCCGGGGTCAGCATGAAGCGCTCGGCATCGAGCCGGACGCTGAGGTTGGCGTGGCCGGAGTGCGACATCACCCCGGCCTCGAAGAGGCGCCGGGAGGCCTCCACCAGCTGGTGGGCCTCGTCCCGCACCTCACGTCGTACGTCTGTGGTCATGGTTGTCCCGTCTCCCGATGCCGTGGTCGGCGGCCCCTGATGGGCCTTCGTCCCGTACGCGGCCCACTCTTCAACTTGAACTAAGGTTCAAGTCAAACGTCGGCGAGGAATGAAGGAGGCGGCCGACCGTGCGCATGACCATCGGGCAACTCGCCGGGGCCACCGGGGTTCCCGCTTCGGCCATCCGGTACTGGGAGCGCCACGGGCTGCTCCCGCAGCCCGAGCGGCAGAGCGGGCAGCGGCGCTATCCCGCGGGCGCCGCGGAGCGGATCGCGCTGCTGCGCAAGTGCCAGCAGGCGGGCCTGACCCTCGCCGAGATCCGCGAGCTGCAACAGGACCTGCCGCGCCGGCAGGCGATGATCCGTACGAAGGTCGCCGAGATCGAGCAGCGCCTGATCGACCTCGACCACGCCCACCAGCTGCTGACCCACGCCCTCCGGTGCAGCAGGACGGACATCGTCGGCTGCCCGACCTTCCGGGAGCAGATGGCCTCGTGGCGGGCGCCCGCCTCCCCCTGACGGCTGCGGCGAAGGCCCCTTGAAATCGAAGTGCGCGCCGAACGTTTCGTTGAGAGGCTGCCCCCCAATGAACCGTGAACAGATTTCCGAAATCGCCCACAGCAACCACCCGATCAAGGCTCCGCTCGACGACGAGTCCGTACGCCGCCTGCTGGACCGCGCGCTCCCGCGCGGCGACGAGCGCGTCCTCGACCTCGGGTGCGGCAGCGGAGAGTGGCTGCTGAGGGCACTGGCCGCCGAGCCGCTCGTACGCGCCGAGGGCGTGGACATCTCCCCGGAGGGCCTGGCACTGGCCGGGAAGGCGGCGCGCGAGCGCGGCGTCGAAGAGCGCCTGACCCTGCACCGGACCGAGGCCGCGGCCTTCACCTCCCCGCACCCCTTCGACCTGGTCCTCAGCGTCGGGTCCACGCACGCCTTCGGCGGGCTGCTCCCCACCCTGGCGGCGGCCCGCGCACACCTGGCCCCGGGCGGCCGCGTGATCATCGGCGACGGGTTCTGGGAGCGCACGCCGTCCCCGGAAGCCGTCGACATGCTCGGCGAGTTCGCCGACCTGGCGACCACCGTGGACCGGATCGCCGCCGACGGCTGGACCCCCGTCGAGGGGCACGTCAGCTCGCGCGCCGAACTGGACGCGTACGAGTGGTCCAACTGGGGGTCGCTGGCGTCGTGGGCCCTGGACCACCCCGACGATCCGGACAGTTCCCAGGTGCTCGCCACGGCGGGCACGCGCCGCTCCGAGTGGCTGCGCACGTACCGGGAGACCTGGGGTTTCGTCACCCTCGTCCTGCGCCGGACGCCCGGCCGGTAGTACCGCGGTCCTCCCGCGCGGCGCGTCTTAGCCGTTGACGTCCCGGGCGCCGCGGGTGCGGTATACGTCCTGAGGGGCTCATCCGTAGCCCGCGAAGGGAGTGGTGGCCGTGGAGCGTACGGCCTGCTGTGTGGTGGGAGGCGGGCCCGCCGGAATGGTGCTGGCCCTGCTGCTGGCCCGGGCCGGGGTGGAGGTCACCGTGCTGGAGAAGCACGGTGACTTCCTGCGCGATTTCCGCGGCGACACCGTGCACCCCTCGACCCTGTCGCTGCTGGACGACATCGGCCTCGCCGAGCGGTTCGCCCGACTGCCGCAGCGGCGGGTGACCTCGGTGCAGCTGCCCATCGGGCCCGACCGTTCGCTCATCACGGTCGGGAACATCGCGGCGCTGCACGGCAAGTACAACTACATCGCGATGGTGCCGCAGTGGGACCTGCTCGACCTGCTCGCCGACGAGGCGGCCAAGGAGCCCTCCTTCCGCCTGCGCATGAACACCGAGGCCACCTCCTTCCTGATGGAACGCGGCCGGGTCGCGGGCGTGAAGTACCGCACCGCGGACGGCGCCACCGGTGAGCTCAGGGCCGCCCTGACCGTCGCCTGCGACGGCCGCGGCTCCCTCGCCCGGGTGCTGCCCGAGCTGGGGCTGCAGGAGTTCCCGTGCCCGATGGACGCCTGGTGGTTCCGGCTGCCGCGCCACGAGAGCGACCCGAGCGGGCTCGTGGGGGGCCTGGGCGAACGGTTCTTCAGCGCGCTCATCGACCGCGGGGACTACTGGCAGTGCGCGGGACTCATCCCCAAGGGGACCGACGCCGAGCGCCGCGCGGAGGGCCTGGACCGGTTCATGGCCCAGTTCACGGACGCCGTCCCGTGGCTGGCCGACCGGGCGCACTCCGTCACCTCCTGGGACGAGGTCAAACTGCTCGACGTCCGGCTGGACCGGCTGCGCCGCTGGCACCGGCCGGGGCTGCTGTGCATCGGCGACGCCGCCCACGCCATGTCGCCGGTCTTCGGCATCGGCATCAACCTGGCCGTGCAGGACGCGGTGGCCGCCGCCCGCCACCTGGTGCGCCCGCTGCGCGAGGGGACGGTGGGGCTGCACGACGTACGCCGCGTCCAGCTCCGCCGCATGCCCACGACGGTGGCCACCCAGGGCATGCAACGCCTGGCACACGCCCAGGTGATCGGGCCGCTGATGGCCGGCGAGGCCCCGTTCGGCCATCCCCGGCGGACGAAGCGGCTGACCGAGCTCGTCACCGACTCGCGGTGGCTGAACCGGGTCCCGGCCTACTTCATCGGGTACGGGGCGCTGCGCGAGCGGCCGCCGGCGGAGTCGCTGCGCGGCGCCGCCGCGGTGCGGGAGGTGTCGTGAGCGAGGCGCCGACCCCTCTCCCGTACGGCGATCCGGCCTTCCTCGCGGACCCGTTCCCGCTGTACCGGCGGCTGCGCGAGGACGGCCCGGTGCGCCGGGTCGTCATCGCGGGCGCCTTGGAGGCCTGGCTGGTCACCCGCTACGAGGAGGGACTCGCGGCCCTGTCCGACGCCCGCCTCAGCAGCGACGTACGGGACGCCGCGGACACCCGGCTCCTGGAGCAGCTGCCGGGCACGGAGCGCGAGTCGATGCTCGGCAACATGCTGCGCAGCGATCCCCCCGACCACACGCGGCTGCGCCGGCTGGTCTCCAAGGCGTTCACCGCCCGCCGGGTGGCCGAGATGCGGCCGCGCATCCAGGCGGTCACGGACCGGCTGCTGGACGCGGTCGTGGCGGCAGGGAGCGCCGACCTCGTCGCGGACCTCGCGCTGCCCCTGCCCGTTACGGTTATCAGCGAACTGCTCGGCGTACCGGTGGACGAGCGGCACGAGTTCCAGCGCTGGACCGACCGCATGCTCATGCGGGGTGCGCAGCCGCCGGACCCCGCCGTGGTGGACGAGGCCTGGCGGCACATGCGCGCGTACGTCGCCGGGCTCATCGGCGCCAAGCGGGCGGATCCCGGCGAGGACCTGCTCAGCGCCCTGGTCACCGCCCGGGACGAGGAGCAGCGGCTCTCCGAGGACGAGCTCGTCGCGATGGTGTTCCTGCTGCTGGCCGCCGGCTACGTCACCACCGTCAACCTGATCGGCGGCGGCATCGCCATGCTGCTGGCCCACCCCGGCCAGCTGGACCTGCTGCGCTCCGACCCCGCCCTGCTGCCGGGCGCGATCGAGGAGTTCCTGCGCTACGACGGCCCGGTCAGCCCCGGTATCGCCCGCTTCGCCCGGGAGGACCTGGAGATCGCGGGCGTACGCATCCCGCGCGGGGCGACGGTGCTGATCGGCTCGGCCGTCGCCGACCGGGACCCGGACCGGTTCCCGGACCCCGACCGCCTGGACATCACCCGGGCGGACAGCGCCCACCTGGCGTTCGGGCACGGGATCCACTACTGCCTGGGGGCTCCGCTGGCCCGCCTGGAGGGACAGATCGCCATCGGCACCGCCCTGCGGCGCCTGCCCGGCCTCGCCCTCGCGGTCCCGCCGACACGGATCCCCTGGCGTCCCGGCGGCCTGCGCGGGCCGCTGGCACTGCCGGTGACGTTCACGCCGGGCGGCGGGTAGCGGTCCGCTCGGTCCGGACGGTTGTCACCCACACGGAAAACGCTTGGACGGCGCACAGGCCGTCACGGGAGACTGCCGTTTCCGTAACCGAGCGATCACGTTGGGTGGCCATGGAAAAGTCCGCATCACGAGGAGGTCCGCCCGGAAGAGGGCCGGTGGTCCTCGCACTCCGCTACTACGGGCGGGAGTTGGCACGGCAGCGCCGGCTGACCGTTCCCGCCATGCTGCTGCCGGCCGTCGGCAACATCGGCATCAGCTACATCGCCCCGCTGGTCGTCGCCAAGCTGGTGGGCCGCATCGCCGACGACGCGGCCGGCGCGGGCACCGGCCTCGGCGCCACGCTCCCGTACGTCCTCGGGTTCGCGGCCGTCCTGCTGCTCTCCGAGGGCGCCTGGCGCCTGGGCCTGCACTGTCTGAACCGCGTCGACGCCCTCGGCATCGAGCGGCTGTACGTCACCGGCATGGACGAACTGTTCGCGAAGGACGCCGCGTTCTTCCACGACAACTTCGCCGGGTCGCTGACCAAGCGGGTGCTGAGCTTCGCCTCCCGCTTCGAGGAGTTCGTCGACGCGCTGACCTTCTCGGTCGTGGGACGGTTCGTACCGCTGCTGTTCGGGTCGGTGGTGCTGTGGCGCTACGAACCGCTGCTCGTCGTGGCGCTCCTGGTCATGATCGCGGTGACGGGGCTCTGCGTGTTCCCGCTCGTGCGGCGCCGCCAGGCGCTCGTCGACCGGCGCGAGGAGGCGATCGCGCGGGTGTCGGGGCACGTCTCCGACAGCCTGACGAACATGGACACGGTCCGCGCGTTCGCCGCGGAGGAGCGCGAGGCGGCCGAACACCGGTCCCGGGTCGCCCACTCGCGCGCGCTCACGCTGCGGTCCTGGGACTACGGCAACCTGCGCATCGACACCGTCGTCGCGCCGATGTCGGTGGTGACCAACGCGCTGGGCCTGCTGATCGCCGTCACGGTCGCCGGGGGTGGCGGCGGCGGGGGTGGGCACGGGGTGGAGGCGGTCGTGGTGGCGTTCACGTACTTCTCCAACGCCACCCGGATCATGTTCGAGTTCAACCAGATCTACCGCCGGCTGGAGAGCTCGATGACGGAGGCGGCGCAGTTCACGCAGCTGCTGCTGACGCCGCCGACCGTACTCGACCCGCCGTCCCCGGAGCCGGTGCCCGAGCCCGCGCGGGCCGGCGAGGTCTGCTTCGAGAAGGTGGACTTCGCCCACGCGGGCGCGGAGCCGCTCTTCGAGGGGCTGGATCTGGACGTGCCCGGCGGGGCGAAGATCGGGCTCGTGGGCCGCTCCGGCGGCGGCAAGACCACGCTCACCCGGCTGCTGCTGCGGATGACGGACATCGACGGGGGCCGGATCACGATCGGCGGCCGGGACATCAGCAGGCTGCGCCAGCGCGAGCTGCGCGGCCTGATGGCGTACGTGCCGCAGGACCCGGCGATGTTCCACCGCACCCTGCGGGAGAACATCGCGTTCGCCCGGCCCGGCGCGAGCGAGGCCGAGATCCGGCGCGCGGCGCGGGCCGCCCACGTCACGGAGTTCGCCGACGCGCTGCCCGACGGCCTCGACACGATGGTCGGCGAGCGCGGGGTCAAGCTCTCCGGCGGGCAGCGCCAGCGCGTGGCGCTGGCTCGGGCGATCCTGCGCGACGCGCCGATCCTGCTGCTGGACGAGGCGACCAGCGCCCTGGACTCCGAGAGCGAGGTCCTCGTACAGGAGGCGCTGTGGCGGCTCATGGAGGGGCGGACGGCCCTCGTCGTCGCGCACCGGCTCAGCACGGTGGCCCACATGGACCGGCTCGTCGTGCTCGACCGCGGCCGCATCGTCGAACAGGGCACGCACCACGAGCTCCTGGCCCGCGAGGGCACGTACGCGAAGCTGTGGCAGCACCAGTCGGGCGGATTCCTCGACGAAAGCCCCGCCCCGGCCTCGCCGCCCTCACCGCGTCAGGGGGACTCCTGGAGGTAGGCGGCGACCTGGGCGAGGTCGTTGGAGACGGCGAGGATGTCGGCCACGTCGGCGGTCGGGGTGGCGGCGCCGGTGACGCCCGCGTAGAAGGTGTCGAAGCGGCCGCCGCCCTTGTCGAGGTAGCCGGCGATGGTGATGCCCCCGACGGCGAGCCGGTTGTTGAGGGCGTCCCCGCCGACGACCGCGCCCGTCTTCGCGAACACCTTGCCGCGCGCCGGGCAGCTGCGGCAGTTCGCGGCCAGCAGGCCGTCGACGCCGAGGACGGGCAGGGCCTCCCGGAAGAGCCGCGCGTCCCGGGTGCGCTGCCAGTACGCCAGCATCTGGACCATCGCCTGGGGCGTGGACCGGTCGTTGGGGTTGCCGCCCCGGCCGTCCAAGAGCTCCACCTGTTTGCGGTCGACCCCGGCCCGGTCCAGGAAGGCGCCGAGCACCGGGAAGCCACCCTCGCACTGCTTGCCGCCGGCGCTGACGGCCATCAGGCAGATGCCGAGGTTGGCGCCGAGGTTGTGGCTGACCTTGAGGATGAGTTTGGCGTACTGCTCGTACGGGGGCGAGGTGTACGCGGCCACGCGCGGCCGGCCGTCGTAGTCGCGCGGCAGCCGGGCGGCGGGGTTGGGGCCGACCGGATCCGCAGAGACCCGTACGCCGACCCGGGCGAGGGCCTCGATCAGCGCGGTACGGCCGAACGCGGCCGGGTCCGTGACGGGCGCGGTGCGCAGCAGCGGCTTGGCGTCGGCGGCGATGGTGCCGGAGAGCCGGATCCGGGTGCCGCCGTCGGTGGTGGTCACGGTGATGTTCGTGGGCTTTCCGGCGGCGACGGTCTTGACCGCGGAGGTGACGGCGTACGGGGCGACCTTCGGCCGCCAGTCCAGGCGGGCGTCGGCGCCCGCGCGGTCCCCGGGGGTGGTGAGGAGGTCGATGAGGTTGTCGTTGACGATCAGGGGGGTGGGGGTGGGGTCGAGGCCCGGGTCGGGGGCGAAGAGGCGGCTGTCGACGATGACGTCGCCGTCGACGCGGGTGATGCCGGAGTCGCGGACCTGGCGGGCGAGCTGGTCGATGCCGGCGAGGGGGTTCTCGGGGGTGAGGGTCGCGCCGGGGAAGTCGTTGGCGTAGGTGTGGTCGAGGTCGGTGTAGGCGACGGTGCCGTCGGGGCGGGTGCGGCCGCCGAGGGTGAGGTCGCCCTGGGCGACGAGGTCGAGGTCGCCGGTCAGCGTGGCGCCGGTGCGCTGCCCCACGGCGTAGACGGGGGTGACGAAGCGGTGGTCGGTGCCGAGGGTGCGCCAGGTGCCGGAGACGGCAAAGAGCTTCGCGGTGGAGCCGGGGATGAAGAACTGCCCGGGGAAGAGGCTGTGCAGCACGCGCCCGTCGGCGGGTTCGGTCTCCAGGAGCCCCCACTGGGCGTGCCGGTACGCGGGCTTGCGCATGATCTCGGTGATGCGCGGGTCGAGCGCCGCCTGGGAGGGCGAGGGGGTCGGTTCCGGGGCGGGGGCGGGGGCCGCGCGGGCGCCCGTACCCGAGGCGAGTCCCACGAGCAGGAGTGCGGCGCAGGCGGCGGCCGCCCGGCGCCGCAGCGCGGCGGCGCGTATCGGTTGTCCCACAGCGCGCTCCGTTCGTCGCGGCTGTCATCTCCCGAGGCCTGCGATCAGCGTGTCACGCCCGCCGCGCCCCCGCACGTCACCCGGCTTCCGCCGCCTTGCCGGATGCGGTCCCGCCGATGCGGGTCCGCCGCGGCCGCGGACCCGGCCGCTGTCCGCCGACCGGGGCCGCGACTGTCAGGCCAGGGTCAGCGGTCGAGGAGGGCGATGCGGATGGCCCGCTCGACGTGGGCGGCGGTGTTGGCGTGGCCTTGGGCGTTGGGGTGGACGAGGGTGAGGCGCTTGTTGATGGGAGCGCAGTTCAGCAGGGTGCCGGGGAGCTTGGCGGGCCAGTAGTCCTCGGCGTCGCCGCAGATTCCCTCGACCCACTTGGTGCCGGCGGGCTGGCAGGCGTCGTGGCCCACGCTGGAGGAGTAGACGTCCACGTAACGGTCGCCGAAGAACGACGCGACCCGCTGGATCGTGCTGTTCAGCGACTTGAGGACGTCGTCACGGAGCCAGTCGATGTCGGTGTGCTTGATTCCGCCCAGCTCGGTGAGGGAGAGGCGGTTGCAGTCACTGCCCTCCTGCGGCAGGACGGCCGGATAGCCGACGGTGATCACCTTCGCGTTGGGGGCGGCCTCGTGCACCTTGGCCAGCATTTCGACGTACTCGTCCTGGACCCTGGCGAGCTTGTCCTGGATGCTCTCCTCCCCCTCGGGAGGACTGGTGTAGTGGTCGCGGCAGGACTTGCCTGGCGTCACACCCAGTTCGAGGCACTTGAGGAGCATGCCGCCGAACGGCAGGCTGTTGCCGCCGACGCCGATGGTGACGACGTCGGTCCCGTCGTTGAGCTTGGCCCGCTTGATCTGCGGGTCCACTGCGCGCCATCCTCCGGTGGGGGGCTGGACCGGGCTGATCGGTGTCTGCCCGGTGTTGGCGATGTCGGCGATGGTGGCGTTGCCGCAGCTGACGTTGGTCAGGTGGACGGGCTTGCCGGGCGGGAACTCGTCGAGCTCCCGGTCGACGACGTCGGGGTAGGCGTTGGTGGTGCGGTCGCAGCCGTCGCGCGAGGCATCACCGAGCGGGGGTTGCGGGACTCCGACGAACCCGCCGGCGGTGTACGAGTCACCCAGCGCGGCCCACTGGTACTGATCGGCCGCACCGGCGGAGCCCGAGGGCACGAGCGCGGACACCGCCAACGTGAGCCCGACGGCCAGGGCCCCCGTCCGCAGCCGGGAGGAAACGGGGTGCCGCGGGGCTCCCCCGGGACGGGCCGGCAGGGCGAGGGCTGCCAGTCGGCCGATGGACCTCAAACGCATCCGCATCTCCGTTCACGCACGGTAGTCATTCGACTACGGAACGAAGGTAGGCGAGGCCATGTCATCGCCCGGCGGCTGTGCCGGGTAAACCACCCGCGCGAAGTGTCCCGAGTCCCGGACCCCGGCGAATGCGCCGGTAGCCGACCTACGGCGGCGACGAGAGCTGCCACGAACGACCGACGCCGCCGGACCACACCGGGAAAGCCCGGTCTGGAGGACAGTCTCGTTCTGGAACACTCAGGAAGGCGCTTGGTCACCCGTGGGCCCGCAGCTCGGGGTGATGCCTCATGATCAGCACGTTCATGTCGCTGACACGGGAGCGGTCACGCACCACCTGAGCCTCGAAGCGCGCAGCGACGTGCTCGGCACACTCCTTGCACGAATCCGGCGGGACGGGCCAGCGCGGAAACTTGCTCTCCGTCTCCATCACACGGCCTCGATGTTGCCGACAGCCGTCGAGATTTCACGGCCGGACGGCCCCCGCACGTACGCCACGTCGACCCATCGCTCGTACGCCGGACTGCCCGAGACGTCTTCATGCTGGACGGCCATCAGCTCGCCTTCCATCCCGGACGCGATGTGCCCGACCCGTCGGAAATGCACGGTTCAAGGCGGCCCGCCAAGCCGCCGGGTACCGCACTCAGCAGGAACTCGTCGATGCCCTCGCTGCACGCGGAACCCACATCGGCCTGCGCCAGGCCCGCCGCTACGAGGCCGAGAACCCGCCCCTGCCCCAGCCCGAGGTGAGGCAGGCCCTCGTCGACGTCCTCGGGCGCCCCCTGGACGAGCTCGGGTTCAACGTGCCGCCCGGCACCGGGCCGCAGGCAGCGGCGAGCCTTATCGCGCCCGCCAACCGCGGCCCCGTACGAACCACCAGTGCGCCGCAGCCGGCCACCGCCGGAACCGATTTCTGCGCCGTCACCCGCGCGCACCGCCGGCTCTACTCGACCGTCACACCCGCGATACTGCACCCCGCCGTCGCGGCGCACGCGACCCTCGGCGGCCAACTCCTCGACGCGACCACAGGTCGCACCCGCCAGACACTTGCCGCTGCCCTCGCGGAGAGTTGGATGCTCGCGGGTCGCATCGAGTTCTTCGACCTCCGCGAACCCGATCGCGCCGGAGACACGTGGGTGCGCGCTCTTCAAGCCGCCGGGCAGGCGGACGACGCTCTGCTCGGCTCCGCGGTCCTCGCCCACATGGCATTCATCCCCGGATGGACCGGGCAGCGACCCGCTGCTACAGAGCGCATGGTCGCGGCCCGCACCTACGGCCGACGCGGACAAGCCGGTGGCCACTTCGTGGCATGGCTGGACGCGGTCGAGGCGGAGTGCGCCACCCGCAGCGGAGACACGCGAGCGGCCCTCGACCTGATCGCCCACGCGGAGAGCGTCGTCGAGGAAACCGACGGCCGACCCATGCCCGAGTGGATGGACTGGTTCAGTCCCATCCGACTTGCCGCCTTCAAAGGCAACGTGCAACTGACTGCCGGGCACCTGCCGCAGGCCCGCGAAACGCTCCTCCACGTGCTCGATGGACTCCCCCACGATGCCGACAAACAGCGCACGGTAATCCTCGGAGACCTCGGCGCGGTGGAAGCCGCCGCCGGACGCCCGCAGGACGCGGCCCAGTACGCCGTTCGCGCACTGGAGCTGCTGGAAACGCACTGGTACGCCACTGGCCTGGAGCGTGTCAGGGTAGTGCGGCGTGCGCTCGGCCCGTGGGAGCACGAGCAGTACGTACGCGACCTCGATGACCGGCTCTACGGCTGGGGTGCCGTGGTCAGCGCCCTTGCCTGTTGAACTCCGCGATCCTGGGCGACAGGTCGGCGAGGCTCTCGATGCGAAACGTCGGCAGCTCGCGGGCCTCGGGAGTGTCCCACTGGATCAAGGCCCACGGGCCCCTGCGAAGGAGCGCGGTGTGCATCCCCGCCTTCGCGCCGGGCCGGAGGTCATTGTCCACGCGGTCACCGACGTAGAGGATCTCGTCGTTGGCGAACGGTACGACGTCGGCGACCCGTTCGAAGAACTTCGGGTCGGGCTTGCTCGCGCCCCAGTCGTCTGACGTGCCGATCAGGTCGACGTCGTCACGGAAGAGCTTCCGCAGGATGCCACCCGCGCGAACCGTCTGGTTCCCGGCGATGCCCAGCCACAGACCGTCGGCGCGCAGTCTGGCCAGGGCCGGGCGGACATCCGGGTAGAGGTCGCTCTCGTCGAAGTGCTCCGGCTGGCCGGCGGCCGCACGGGCATCACGCTGCTCGGTCAGGTCGAAGCCGGGGCGGAACTCCTGGAAGACCTCGCGGTAGTCGCGACCCTGCGCCACGACCGCGCCGAAGACGGCCGCGAACGTGTGGCGGGGCACTCCGAGCCAGTCGGCCCACGTCCCGTACTCCCGGGTCTCGTCCACGAGGCATTCGCCGACATCGAACACCACAGCGCGAATCGTCATGTGGGGCAGCCTAGTCACGAGGGCGGACGCGCGAAACCGGCCGCGGAACCCCCGTCCGGCGCAGCCGGGTGCGGCGGCCCTACGGCCCGGGTGCCGGGGCCGGCGGTCGGGTCAGGAGGCGGGTGAGCCAGCGGGTGCGGGTTTCGCGGGCGGCGCGGGTGAGGGCCGCCTCGGGGGCCAGGCCGTCGAAGCCGTGGTACGCGCCGGGCCAGACGTGGAGTTCGGCCTGGCCGCCGGCCTGCCAGAGGGCGTTCGCGTACGCCACGTCCTCGTCGCGGTGGATCTCGGCCGAGCCGACCTCGATGAAGGCCGGCGGGAGTCCGGAGAGGTCCGTGGCGCGGGCGGGGGCCGCATAGGGCGGCAGGTCCGCGGCGCCGTGGCGCTCGCCCAGCAGGGCCTGCCAGGCGGTGGTGTCGGAGGTGAGGTCCCAGACGCCGAGGCCGGTCATCTGGCGGCCGGAGAAGGTGGTGCCGCGGTCGTCGAGCATGGGGCAGAGCAGCAGTTGGCCCAGGGGGACGGGGCCGCCGCGGTCGCGGGTGAGGAGGGCGAGGGCCGCGGCGAGGCCGCCGCCGGCGCTCTTGCCGCCGATGACGATGCGGTCGGGGTCGATGCCGAGCTCGGCCGCGTGGCCGGCCGCCCAGAGGAGGCCGGCGTAGCAGTCCTCCAGGGGTTCGGGGTAGCGCGCCCGCGGCGCGAGGCGGTACTCGACGGAGAGGACGGCCAGCTCCAGCGGGAGGGCCCATTCGCGGAGGATGCGCGGGAGCACGGACCAGGCGTTGCCCATGACCATGCCGCCGCCGTGCATGTAGTACAGGAGGGGCAGGGGCCGCCCCGCGAGCCCGCAGGGGCGTGCGCTGACGAGCGTGACGTCGGGGGCGCCCAGGGGCCCCGGGACGCGGAGCTCGGTGACCTCGAAACGGCCGCCGGCGCGGAGGTCCTCGGCCGTCGGGCGGGGCCGGGAGGCGGCGTCCCGCTCCTGCCGGGCGGCGAGGTTCTCCGGGGTGATCGGCGCCCGTGACTCCTCGTCCAAGGCGTCGAGGGCGACGGCCAGTTCGGGGTCGATGGGCGGTACGGGCATCCCCGACGGCGGCTGGTCCTCTTGTCCGGTGCGACCCATACGGCGTATCCCATCACACCGTCAGGCGGGCGCCGTCGCCCGGCACATGACAGCTGTCATACGGCACGTGTGACCCGGGGCTCTGCCCCGAGCCCCCCGCCCCGGCCAGACTGTGATCATCACACCGACCGCGGGGGAACGACATGAACATCCTGAAGACGAAGACCGAGAAGGCACCGGCCGAGGCGATCGACACCAGCACGACGGCACCGGCCGACTACCGGCTGCCGCTCTGGTTCTTCGGTTTCGAGGGCGTGCTCGCGGCCGCCTTCGACATCCTGAAGGCCTTTCCCTCGGCCTGGGCCGTCCTGCTGGTCCTGCTGGCCGTGAACATCACCGTCTCGCTGACGATGATGCGCAGCCGGATCAGGCTGGCGAAGGCGCTGTGGCGCGGCAAGGACACCCGCAAGATCGCCTTCGCGCTCATCGCCCTGCGGGTCGGCAGCCACTTCGCCCTGAACGCCGTGGGCCTGGCCGTGACCTCGACCCTGGGCCACGTGCTGTTCGCGGTGGTCATGAGCGCGATGACGATCGGGATGCTCGCCTACTCCCAGGAGACCGCCATCCGCGCCCTGACCCGCTCCGCGGCGGCGGCCCGCGCCTGAGGGCCCGCCCCGAGGGCCCGCGCCTGAGGGCCCGCCCCGAGGGCCCGCGCCTGAGGGCTCGCGCCTGAGGGCCCGCGCCTGGGGGCCCGCGCCTGAGAGGCCATGCCCGAGGGCCCGTGCCCGGGTGTCTAGCGGGCGCTGCCGATGGTGCGGTCGGCGGCGGAGCCCTCCAGCATCAGGGTGGTCTCCTCGATGCGCTGGAAACGGCCGTCGGGGGCGAGGTCCGCGAACACGTAGACCTCCATGCGCACGGTCGAACCGTCCTTCTTGACGATGTGGGCCGTGTGCCGGTCGGCGTACTTGCCGTCGTCGTACAGCTCCTCGTGCACCACGACGTGGCCGCCGGCCACCACTGCGCGCACGTGGGCGATGTGCTCGATGAACTCGGCGCGGTCGGCCCACTCCCCGTCCGTGCGCTGGCGGTACTCCGGGGTGAAGTGGCGGTCCGCGGCTTCCTCGACGGTGAGGTCGCGGTTGAAGATCAGGTCGTTGAGAGCGGCTTCGATACCGGTGCGGTTCATGGGAGTTCCCTACGGAGAGATGGAATGAAGGAGGAGAAGTGCGTGCGCTTCGCACGCTTCTCCCCGACTGTAACACCAACAGCGTGCGCCGCGCACGCTATTCTTTTCCCGTGGAGAACCAAGCAGGTCACGAGATCGCGGACGCGCTGGGCATGCTGCTCCGGCGCAGCACGCGCACGCAGCTGCACCGGCGGATCACCGAGGGCATGGGTGAGGGGGTGGACGAGCTGACGTACCCCGTCCTCAGCACCCTGGCCCGGACGGGCCCGCGCAGCGCCGCCGACCTGGCGCCCGACATCGGGGTCGACCGCTCCGGCGTCACCCGCCGGGCCTCCCGGCTGGAGGCCGCCGGGCTCCTGCGCCGCGAACCGGACCCCGCCGACGGGCGCGCGCACCTGCTCGTCCTCACCGAGCAGGGCCGGGCCGCGGTGGCGCAGTTGCGCGCCCGGCTGGCCGCGCACATCACGGCGAGCCTCGCCTCGTGGCCGCCGGGCGAGGCCGAACGCTTCGCCCACGACCTGCGCCGCTTCCTGACGGAAGGCCCCTTCGCCTGACCTGCGGGGGCTTGCGCCGTATATCGCGGGCATATCGAAAACCGCATACGTCGGCGCAACGGACCTTCGTCTCCCATGGGGGCATGAACCACGACGCATCCCCCTCGGCGCCGGCCCGGCGCGCGCGCCGGGCCGTGCTCCCCGGCCTCGCGGTGCTCGGTGTGGCCGGCGCGCTGTTCCTCCTGCGCGGGCCGCTCATGATGTCCGCTCCGCGGTGCATGGCCGGGCGCTGGCACGGCTGCTACGACACCTTCAACGGAGTCGTGCTCATGACGCTGGTCACGCTGCCCCTGGCCGTGGCGGCCGCGTGGGTCCTGGCGCGCGTACGCACTGCGCGCGTACGGCCTGCACGCGTACGGACGGCCGGCGGCGGCACCAGCACCGGCACCGGCGGCTCCTCCGCGTGGCGGCTCTCGCTGGCCGAGGTGGGCATGGTCCACGGGACGGTGCCGTTCCTGTGGCTGACCATGATGCCCGGCGCCGCGCCCGGCAGCGCCCCCGCCCGGGTGAGCCTGGTACCGCTGCGGGACCTGGTCACGATGGGGCCGCTCGGGATCGTCGGCAACCTGCTGGTCTTCGCCCCGCTGGGGTTCTTCGCCCCGATCCGCTTCCCGGCCCTGGCCTCCCTGCCCCGGATCCTGGCGCTCGGGGCGGGCTGCTCGGCCCTCGTCGAGAGCGCGCAGTACGTCCTGTGGCTGGACCGGGTGTCCTCCGTGGACGACGTACTGGTCAACGCGGCGGGCGCCGTACTGGCCGGCCTGGCTTCACGCCGCTGGTGGCGCACGCCCTCGCGCACGTCCGCGCATGCACCGGCGACCTCCGCGGCTGCTTAGGCTTCGGGGCATGCGCGTACTGATCGTGGAGGACGAGCCCTACCTGGCCGAGGCCGTCCGGGACGGTCTGCGGCTGGAGGCGATCGCCGCCGACATCGCCGGGGACGGCGACTCAGCCCTGGAACTGCTCAGCATCCACTCCTACGACCTCGCGGTCCTCGACCGCGACATCCCCGGCCCCTCCGGCGACGAGGTCGCCCGGCGCATCGTCGCCTCCGGCAGCGGCATCCCGATCCTCATGCTCACCGCCGCCGACCGGATCGACGACAAGGCCTCCGGGTTCGGGCTCGGCGCCGACGACTACCTCACCAAGCCCTTCGAGCTGAGGGAGCTCGTCCTGCGGCTGAGGGCCCTCGACCGCAGGCGCGCGTACGCCCGGCCGCCGGTGCGCGAGATCGCGGGCCTGCGGCTCGACCCCTTCCGCCGGGAGGTCTTCCGCGACGGGCGCTACGTCGCGCTCACCCGCAAGCAGTTCGCCGTGCTGGAGGTACTCGTCGGCGCCGGGGGCGGGGTCGTCAGCGCCGAGGAGCTGCTGGAACGGGCCTGGGACGAGAACGCCGACCCCCTCACCAACGCCGTGCGCATCACCGTCTCCGCCCTGCGCAAACGGCTCGGGGAACCGTGGGTCATCGCCACCGTGCCGGGTGTCGGCTACCGCATCGAGACCGGTCCCGACGGCGGTGCCGGTACGTACCCGGCCCCTGGCGGTCCGACCGGTCCGAACGCCCCCGGTCCCGGCCGTACGCATGGATAGGCGCCCCGGGATCAGCGCCCGGCTGAAACTCACCCTCAGCTACGCCGGGTTCCTCGCCGTCGCCGGCGCCCTCCTGCTGGCCGTGGTGTGGGGGTTCCTGCTGCGCTACGTACCCGACAACAGCCAGGGCCTGCTCGGGGTCTCACCCAACCGCTACCTCCTCGTGCACACCTTCGCCCCCGCGGCGGCGGTGGCGATGGCCTTCCTGCTCGTGTTCGGCCTGGTCGGGGGATGGATCCTGGCCGGTCGCATGCTCGCACCGCTCACGCAGATCAGGGACGCGGCGCGGACGGCCGGGACCGGATCGCTGTCCCACCGGATCCGGATGAAGGGCCGCCAGGACGAGTTCCGCGAGCTCTCCGACGCGTTCGACTCCATGCTCGGGCAACTCGAATCCCACGTCGCCGAGCAGCAGCGGTTCGCCGCCAACGCCTCCCACGAACTGCGCACCCCGCTGGCCATCTCGCGCACGCTCCTCGACGTCGCCCGCAAGGACCCCGGGCGGGACCGGGGCGAGCTCATCGAGCGGCTGTCCGTGGTCAACACGCGGGCGATCGACCTCACCGAGGCCCTGCTGCTGCTCGCCCGCGGTGACCGCGGGGACTTCACCCGTGAGAGCGTCGACCTCTCCCTCCTCGCCGAAGAGGCCGCCGAAACGCTGCTCCCCCTCGCCGAGCGGCGCCGGATCACGCTCGACGTCACCGGCGGAGCGGCCCCGGCCGGCGGCTCCGCGGAGCTCCTGCTGCGGATGGTGACGAACCTCGTCCAGAACGCGATCGTCCACAACCTCCCCGCCGGGGGCACCGTGACGGTCCACACCGGGGCGTACGGGGGCACGAGCGTGCTGCGGGTCGAGAACACCGGCCCCCCGCTGCCGCCGGACCTGGTGGCGACCCTCACCGAACCCTTCCGGCGCGGATCGGACCGCGTACGCACCGACGAGCACGCCGGAGCCGGCCTGGGCCTCGCCATCGTGCAGAGCGTCGTCCGCGCCCACGACGGCACCCTCGACGTTCTCCCCCGGCCCGGCGGGGGCCTCCTCGTCACGGTCCGGCTTCCCGGCGGCCCGTAGGCGGAGGGGGCGCGGGGGGCGTCGGATCGCCTCGGTCAGCGACGTACCGACTCGGGCGTGCGGATGGCGCGCAGGGTGCGCTCCACCGTCTCCCGCTGCTCGCCCACCGGGGCGGCGTAGGCGATGGCGGCCCGCGCGGCCTCCTCGCCGAGCGTACGGGTGATCGTCCACGCGGCGAGGTACTGCGAGGCCAGGCAGCCGCCCGCCGTGGCGATGTTGCCCTCGGAGTGGAAGGGCGCGTCCAGCACGGTGACGCCGCAGGCCTCGACGTACGGGCGGCTCGTCAGGTCCGCGCAGGCCGGCATCCCGCCGAGCAGCCCGAGCCGGGCGAGGACCAGCGCGCCGGAGCACTGCGAGCCGATCAGCTGCCGCGCGGGGTCCAGGGGCAGCTGGGCGAGCAGCCGGTCGTCGGCGACCACGTCGCGCGTCTTGACCCCGCTGCCGATCAGTACGACGTCGGCGTCCGGGATGAACTCCATCGGGCGCTGGCCGGTGACCTCGACGCCGTTCATCGACGTGACCACGGGCGTCGGCGTGGTGATGAAGGCTTCCAGGCCGTCCTTGCGGCACCGGTTGATCAGGGCCGACGCGATGAAGCTGTCGAGTTCGTTGAACCCGTCGAACGTGACCACCGCTACCTGCATGCCGACCTCCCGGGAATGGCGTTCAAGACGCCAGCCTCTCAGGTGCGCGGCTGCGGGTCACAGGCCAATCCACCACCAGTGGCCTGCCCGGCTCCCTCTCCTCTCCCCTCCCCCGCCACCGCCACCGCCCCACCACCGCCCCGGCCCCCGGCACGGCCACCGCCTCGGTCCGCCGCGGCTGCGGGTTCGTCAATTCCCTTTCCTGGCAAGCTCTTTTGGGTTTCTTGATCGCTCCGTGCCCCTGACGTGAACGGTTCCTGACAAGAGTTGCGGCGGTACGCCGCGCACCTCGCGGCGGTCCGCGCAACCAGCTCTCGACGGACTCCACTTCACTGCAGGGGATGAGATGAGAAGCACCCGCACAGGGCGCCGCACCCTAGGTGTCATGGCAGCGACACTCCCATTGCTCACCGGCGCGTTCGCCCTGGCGATACCGCCCGCGCAGGCCGCCGGGCCCGTCCCCGGAGGGCGGGCCGCCCTGGAGGGGACCCAGCCCTCCTGGGCCACCGCCTCCGCCGACCAGGGCACGGTCGCCCCGTCCGCGAAGGTGAACGCCCGGGTGTACCTGGCCGGGCGGGACGCGAAGGGGCTCACCGCCTACGCCGAGTCCGTCTCGGACCCGCGGTCCTCCGCTTACGGGAAGTACCTGAGCCCCGCGGAGGCGAGCCTGCGGTTCGGGCCGACCGCCGAGCAGATCGGGGCCGTCACCGGCTGGCTCCGGCAGGCGGGTCTCACGGTGACCGGTTCCGACCAGCACTACATATCCGTCTCCGGGGACGCGGCGGCGGCGGAGAAGGCGTTCGCCACCCAGCTGCACGGCTACCGCAAGGGCGACAAGGTCTACCGGGCCCCCGCCAGGGCGGCGTCCGCCCCCGCGGACCTGGCCGGCGCCGTGCTCACCGTCACCGGTCTGGACGACGCCCCGCACCGGTCCGCGCACCAGGACACGCTGCCGGGCCCGGGCGCCGGGTTCCGCAACGCCGGACCCTTCTCCACCTACTTCGGGTCGAACGTGGCGAAGACCCTCCCCGACGCCAACGGCACCAAGATCCCCTACGCGGTCAAGGGGTACACGGGGCAGCAGTTGCGCGCGGCCTACGGCGCGAACGGGTACACCGGTCAGGGGGTGACCGTCGCCATCACGGACGCGTACGCCTCGCCGACCATCGCCCAGGACGCGCGCCAGTACGCGCAGCGCAACGGCGACAAGGCGTACAAGGCCGACCAGCTCCGCCAGGTCGTGCCCGCCGACTACACGGCGACCCAGGAGTGCGACGCGTCCGGCTGGTACGGGGAGGAGACCCTCGACGTCGAGGCCGTGCACGCCGTCGCACCGGACGCGGGCATCGTCTACGTCGCGGGTGCCTCGTGCAACGACCCGGACCTTCTCGACGCCCTGAACAAGGTCGTCGACAGCAGGCTGGCCGACATCGTCTCGAACTCGTGGGGCGACATCGAGGCCAACGAGACCCCGGACATCGCGGCGGCCTACGACCGGACGTTCAAGCTGGGTGCCGTCGAGGGCATCGGCTTCTACTTCTCCTCCGGCGACAACGGGGACGAGGTCGCCAACACCGGGAAGAAGCAGGTCGACACCCCGGCCAACTCGGCGTGGGTGACCGCCGTGGGCGGTACCTCACTGGCCGTGGGCAAGGGCAACGCCTACCAGTTCGAGACGGGCTGGGGCACGCTCAAGGCGCCGCTGAGTGCCGACGGCACCAGCTGGACGGGCTTCCCGGGCACCTACACGGGCGGCGCGGGCGGCGGCACGAGTGCGACGGTCGCCCAGCCCGCCTACCAGCGGGGCGTCGTACCCGACTCCCTCGCCAAGGCAAACGGCACGGCGCGCATGCGCACCGTCCCGGACATCGCGGCCGTCGCGGACCCCAACACCGGGTTCCTCGTCGGACAGACGCAGAGCTGGCCCGACGGCTCGGTCTCGTACGACGAGTACCGCATCGGCGGCACCTCGCTCGCGGCCCCGGTCATCGCCGGGGTGCAGGCGCTGGCGCAGCAGGCCCGCCACCTGCCGATCGGCTTCGCGAACCCCGCGATCTACTTCCGCTTCGGGACCCCGCTCTACCATGACGTCACCGACCACCCGCTGGGCAAGGACCGCGACCTCGCCGTCGCCCGCGTGGACTTCGCGAACGCCGTCGATGCCGCGGACGGGCTGCTGACCTCGGTCCGCAGCCTCGGCAAGGACAGCTCGCTGGCCGCCGTCCGCGGCTACGACGTGGTGACGGGCGTCGGGTCGCCGGCCCCGGGCTACGTCTCCTCGTACCGCTGGTAGCCTCCACCGCACCCCGCCGCCCGAGACCCACCGGCTCGGGCGGCCGGGGCCGGGGTCGGGGTCGGGGTCGGGTCCATCATCGCCGCGGGCCGGAGAAATCCCTTGGCAGGGCCACCCGTCCGGCGGGTACGTTCCCCGGCATGTACGGCACGAGCACGAAGATGCACCCGGACGAGGTCGACACCGACGAGGCCCTCGTCGGGCGGCTGGTCGCGGCGCAGTTCCCGCGGTGGGCCGGGATGCCCGTACGGAAGGTGCGCTCGGCCGGCACGGACAACGCCATGTACCGGCTGGGCGAGGACATGAGCGTACGGCTCCCCCGCATACCCGGTGCCGAAGGCCAGGTCGCCAAGGAGCAGCGCTGGCTGCCGCACCTCGCGCCGCACCTGCCGTTGGACGTACCCGTCCCGCTGGGGCAGGGGGTCGCGGGCGAGGGGTACCCGTTCGCGTGGTCGGTGTACCGCTGGCTCGACGGTGAGAACCTCTTCGACGAGCCGCTCAGCGGGCTGCACGACGCCGCGGCCGGGCTGGGACGGTTCGTCGCGGCGCTGCGGCGCGTCGACACCACCGGCGCACCGCGGTCGTTCCGGGGCGGCCCGGTGGGTGCGGAGGATGCCGGAGTCCGGGCCGCGATCAGGGACCTGGGCGCCGACGGCACGCTGGACGCGGAGGCGGCGACCGCCGCGTGGGAGGCCGCCGTCCGCGTCCCGCAGTGGGAGGGCGCGCCCGTCTGGCTGCACGGCGATCTCCTGCCGGGGAACGTCCTCGGCCACCGCGGCCGCCTCAGCGCGGTCATCGACTTCGGCTGCGTGGGCGTCGGCGATCCGGCGTGCGACGTGATGGCGGCGTGGACCCTGCTGTCCGCCGGCACCCGCGAGGTGTTCCGGGAGGCGGCGGGCGTGGACGACGCGACGTGGGCCCGGGGGCGCGGTTGGGCGCTGCGCTTCGGACTCACGGCGGAGCACCACTACCGCGTGAGCAACCCCGTCCTGGCCCGCGTCGCCCACCGGGCGGCGGCCGAGGCGATCGCCGACCACCACAGCCGCTGAGGCGTCTGCGCGCGTCGCGGGGCGCCGGTCGCCGGTCGCTGGTTGCCGGCGGCGGCCACCGGTCAGGCCGCGCGGCTGCCGCCGGCCGCGCCGCTCACCACCGGGCGGACGCGGGTCAGCAGCAGGTGCAGGAAGCGGTCCGGGTGGCGGAACGCGGCGAAGTGGCTGGCATCCTCGATCAGGGCGAACTCCTTGACCGGGGCCGCCACCTCGTCGAAGAACGAGCGGGCGCGCTCGGGCGGGGTGATCACGTCCCGGTCGCCCTGGAAGACGTAGAACGGCAGCTCGAAGCGGGTGCCGTCCGCGCGGTCGTCGAACGCGGCGAGGGCGGGGGTCAGCCGCGCGGAGAACTTCATGCCCGCGAAGTAGCGGCCGATGTCGCGCAGCGAGTGCAGCGGGGAGAACCAGAGCGAGCGCAGCACGACCCGTTTGAGGGTGTCCAGGGTCAACGGGTCGGAGGCAACGGTCAGTTTGTCGTAGGCGGCCCGCTGATCGGCGGTGAGCGGGTGCGGGGCGCGGCCCATCTCCTCCACCGCGGCGGCCTCCTTGTGCTTGCCGGCTGCGCGCAGCCGGGCCGGCAGCGCCTCGTGGACCGAGGTGTCGCGGCCGGCGTCCAGGATGTTCTGGTCGGTGCCGACGTACGCGCAGTACAGCTCGGGGTGGCTGCGGGCCAGGCGCAGGCCGAAGACGCTGCCGAGCGAGCTCGCCACGAGGACGACCCGGTCGGCGCCGAGCCGCTCGCGGGCGTACCGGGTGACGTCGAGGGCGTCCTCGCAGAGCCGGTCGAAGCTCATCTCGCCCTGCCCCTGTGGGCCGGAGCGGCCGAAGGTCTTGCCCGCGCCGCGCATGTCCCAGCGCACGAGCGTGAAGTGCGCCTCCCAGGACCGGGTGCGGGTGGCGAAGATCGAGTGGGAGGCGCCGGGTCCGCCGTGGATCTCGACCATCACCGGGTTGGCCGTTTCCTCGCCGCGGATCGAGATCCACTGCTCGATGCCGCCGATCCGGACGAAGCGCTGCTCGTCGATGCCGTTCGGGCTGTCGATGCGCAGCTGCCGGGCGCCGCCGGCGCGCCGCAGGGCGCGGTGGCCGAGCAGGCCGGTGACCGGTGCGGCGAGGAGTACCGCGGAGCGCTGTACCGCTACGTCCTGGGCAAGGCGGAGCTGCTCGACCTGATGGTCGACGCCGCCTTCGGGCCGGCGCCCGACGTCGCCGCCGTTGCGGGGGGCTGGCGGCCGCGGCTGGAGGTGTGGGCCCGGGCGTGCTGGCAGGAGTACCGGCGCCGGCCGTGGATGGTGGCCGCCACGGGGATGCGCCGGCAGCTGATGGGTCCCCGCCAACTGGCCTGGCTCGACTCGGCGTTCGCCGCGATGGCGGGGACGGGTCTCCCGTACGCGCAGCAGCACGCCGCCTTCCTGCTGCTCGTGGGGCACGTACGCGGCTTGGCGCAGCAGCTCGTCGACGACGACGAGGAGCGACGGCAGGAGTGGAACCGGCTCACGGCGGACGTGTGGGCGCGCCACGGCGACCGGTTCCCCGCGCTGACCGCCGCCATCGCGGGTGGGGCCTTCGCCTCCCGCCCGGGCGATCCGCTCGACTTCGGGCTGGAGCGGATCCTGGACGGCGTGGCCGCGCTGATCGAGCGGAGCTGATCGGGGTGTGCAGCACGCCCGGGGCCGGGGGGAGGGCGGGGCCCCGGGCGTGCCGACGGCCGCCCGGGCCGGGAGGGGGCGGCCCGGGCATGCCGCTGACCGCCCGGCCTGGGGGGGTGGCCGGGCGGCGTGCGGGATCGTCCTTCGTGTGGGGGGCGGGCGGTGGGTGAGGGCCTACGAGGCCCAGGCGCCCGGCGCGATGAAGGACGGTCGGGGGCGCAGGGGCAGCTTGTGCACCCGCGCCTCCGTCTGTGAGGACTGCGCCTCGCTCTGGAGCCGGAGACGGGCGGTGAGGAGCACGGCCAGGGCCGCGACCTCCTCCGCGGTCGGGTTGCCCTTGGTGATGCGGAGGGAGGCCGCGAGGGTGAGGGCCGACATGTCGCCGGCTGCGTCCGGGGTGGGGCCCGGGGTCGCGCCCGGCGTGGGGCCCGCGGTCGCGTCCGGGGTGGGGCCCGGGGTCGGCTCGGGCGTGGGGGCGGTCACAGGGGCACGTTCCCGTGCTTGCGGCTCGGCTGCTGCGTGTGCTTCGTACGCAGCATGTCGAGGGTGGAGATGAGCCGCGCGCGCGTCTCGGCCGGGTCGATGACGTCGTCCACGAGGCCGCGTTCGGCCGCGTAGTACGGATGCATCAGCTCGGTCTGGTACTCCTTGATCTTCTGCGCGCGCGTGGCGTCGGGATCGTCCGAGGCGTTGATCTCGCGCCGGAAGATGACGTTCGCCGCGCCCTCCGCGCCCATCACCGCGATCTCGTTCGACGGCCAGGCCAGCGCCACGTCCGCGCCGATGGAGCGGGAGTCCATGACGATGTACGCGCCGCCGTACGCCTTGCGCAGGATCAGCGAGATCCGCGGGACGGTCGCGTTGCAGTACGCGTACAGCAGCTTCGCGCCATGCCGGATGATCCCGTTGTGCTCCTGGTCGACGCCCGGCAGGAAGCCGGGCACGTCGATCAGTGTGACCAGCGGGATGCTGAACGAGTCGCAGAACTGGACGAAGCGGGCCGCCTTCTCGGAGGCCTGGATGTCCAGGACGCCCGCCAGGTGCGCCGGCTGGTTGGCGACGATGCCGACGACGTGGCCGCCGAGGCGGGTCAGCGCGCAGACGACGTTCTGCGCCCACTGGGCGTGGACCTCGAAGTAGTCCCCGTGGTCGGCGACCTCCTCGATGAGGTCGCGGATGTCGTAGCCCTGGGTGGGCTTGGCCGGGACCAGGTCCAGCAGGCTCTCGCACCGCCGGTCGACCGGGTCCTCCAGGTCGCCGGCGGGGGAGAGTTCGCGGTTGTTGGAGGGGAGCAGCGACAGGAGGTGGCGTACGTCCTCCAGGCAGCTCTGCTCGTCGTCGTACGCGAACGCCGCCACACCCGAGGCTCCGGCGTGGCTGTCGGCCCCGCCGAGGTGTTCCATCGTGACGGCCTCGCCGGTCACGGCCTGGACCACGTCCGGGCCGGTGATGAACATCTGCGAGGTGCCGCGCACCATGAACACGAAGTCCGTGAGGGCGGGCGAGTACGCGGCGCCGCCGGCGCAGGGGCCCAGGATCACGGAGATCTGCGGGATCACGCCGGAGTTGCGGACGTTGCGCTGGAAGATGCCGCCGTAGCCGGCGAGCGCGGTGACGCCCTCCTGGATACGGGCGCCCGCGCCGTCGCACAGGCCGACGATCGGGGCGCCGGCCGCCTCGGCCAGGTCCATCAGCTTGTGGATCTTCTCCGCGTGCGCCTCGCCCAGCGCGCCGCCGAAGATGCGGAAGTCGTGGGCGTACGCGAAGACGGTGCGGCCGTGGACCTTGCCCCAGCCGGTGACGACGCCGTCCGTGTGCGGCTTCTTGTCCTCCAGGCCGAAGCCGGTGGCACGGTGCTTGCGGAGCTGCTCGACTTCGTTGAACGTTCCCTCGTCAAAGAGCAGTTCGATGCGCTCGCGGGCGGTCAGCTTGCCCTTCGCGTGCTGGGCGGCGGTGGCGCGCTCGCTCGGGCCGGCCTCGGCCAGCGCCCGTACCGCGTGCAGTTCCGCGGTGCGCTCGCGCAGGGAGGCGAAGCGGGTCTCCTCGCGGCGCGGGGAGACCGGAGCCGCGGGTCGGGAGTCCGGCGCGAGTACGGTCTCCAGTGGTCTTTCCTCGACGATGCTCATACGGGCCCTTTCGACACAGAGGCACCGGGTCCGGCCGGTGTCGCGTCGCCCAGCTTCACCGTGGGCGCTACAGCTTGGCTTGATTCCGGCCCGGGAGCGGGTCGAGCTCCGGGCCGGGGCGTGCGGCGTTGCCGGTCACACGGGGTCCAGCAGGCCGGAGACCATCGCGACGAAACCCTCGTCGAGCATGGTGGACACGGCGGTGTCGCGGGACGGGTCGAGCCCGGCGTCGTGGCAGGCGATGCTGACGAGGTACCGGCCGAGGACGGGGTAGGTGCCGAAGGCCCATTCGCCGTGGGCGGCGGGGGTGCCGTCGGGGGCGAGCAGCCCGGTGTCGGCGGCGTGGCCGGTGCTCCTGGCGGTGCCACTGCCGCTGCGACTGCCGCCCGTGGCGGGCGTGGCGGGCGTGGCGGGCGTGGCGGGCGTGGCGCCTGCGCCGCCCGTGGCGAAGCCGAACTCGGAGAAACCCATCCGCAGGCCCTGGCCGAGGGCCTTCGTGTACGCCTCCTTCAGCGTCCACAGGCGCAGCATGCCGGCGGACTGCTCCGCCTCGGGGAGGGCCGCGAGCTCGGCGCGCTCGGCCTCGGTGCACACCTGGTTCTGGAGCAGGGAGAACGCCAGCCTGCGGTCGGCGGGTTCGGTGTCGATGCCGATGCGGCCGTTGCGGCTGATGCCGACCGCGATCAGTTCGTCGGTGTGGGTGAGGCTCAGGTCGATCTGGTCCAGGCCGCGCAGGTACGGGCGCCCGCCGGGCTTGTACGAGAGGTCCAGCTTGGCGGGGTCGGTCCCGAGGGCGGCGGCGGCCGTGTACCGGACCGCGAGCCGGGAGGCGACGAAGCGGAAGCGGATGGCCGGATCGGTGGTGTGGCGGTAGCGCTGCCAGTCCCGGCCGAGCAGCGGCCTCAGGGCGGGCTCCGCGAGGGCGGCGGTCAGCCACTCGCCCCAGGTGGTGTGGACGGAGGCGTTGCCGCGCCGGGCCATGCCCTCCCGTACGGCTTCCCAGGGCCCGGCGGGGCCGGTGACGTGGACGGGCGCCGTGATGCGCCCGTGCTGCGCGGCGTCGCACCGGGGTTCTTCCATCGGCGTCGGCATCGGCATCGCCCTCTCGTGGCAGGTGTTTCCGCTGGCGGCGGCGGTGGCGTGGCGCTGTCACGCTCGGCGCCGCGGGTCGAGGAATCCTCGAAGTCCGCTCGAGGAGCACCACAGGCTGCCCAGCGGAACGATCGGTACCGGGTCGCCGGGGCCGGCCCCCGCCACCGGGAACCCCTCGGCCGCCGCCCCGGCGGGGCAGGGGTCGGCCCGCACGCATGACCGGCCCCTACGCCGGCGCCGTACGGGGTGCCGTCGCGCGTTCCGAGCCGGGAGGCAGGCATAGGGGGCCGGTGGCCACCCCGGGCGGCCCGGGGTCTTTTTGCTCCGTCCCCGCTCGACCACCCCTGTAGGCGCGGCTTCGACCCTGGCCGGGGTGAGGGGTGGGGTTTCGATGACGGGGGCACGGATGACGCTGGTCGGCAGGGACGCGGCGCTCGGGGCGCTGGACACGGCGCTCGCGGAGTGCGCCGAGGGGGGCGCGCGGATCGTTCTGGCCGAAGGCGCCACGGGCTGCGGCAAGAGCGCGCTGGTGGACGCGGCCGCCGAACGGGCCCGCGCGGCCGGTGCGTTGGTCCTGACCGCGGTCGCCTCCCCCGAGGAGCGCCACGTCGCCCTGGGTGTGCTGCGGCAACTGGCCCACGGCGAGGCGGGCTTCGCCCTGCCCGCGCCGACGCCGGGGCCGATGCCCGTGTCGGCGCCGCGGCCGGGGCTCACCAACGGGGCCGCGCCCGGGCCGGAGGCCGACGGGGCGGGCTCGCCGCCGGCGCGGGTGGAGGCCATGCAGGCCTTCTGCGCACGGCTGCGGGAGCTGAGCGCCGAGCGGCCCGTCGTGCTCGTCGTCGACGACGTCCAGCACGCCGACGGAGCCTCCCTCCAGTACCTCCGGTACCTGGCCCGGCACGCCCGTACGGCCGCCGTCCTGACCGTGCTGACCGGCACCCCGCACGCCGAGGACCTCGATCCGGTCTTCACCACCGAGCTGATGCGCCAACCGCACTTCACCCGACTCCGCCTCGACCGCCTCACCCCCACCGAGGTGGCCGCGGCCCTCGCCGCCCTGCGCCCGGCCGATGGCCCGCGGCCTCCCGGCACCGACGTACCGGCCGGGGAGCCCGCGCGGACCGGAGCGTCCTTAGCGCACGAGGGGCTCGCCTCCAGCGGCGGGGCCACCCCGACAGACGTGCTCGCGCCCGTCGGCGGGTTCCCGTCCGCCGGCGATCTGCACCGGATCAGCGGGGGCAACCCCCTGCTGCTGCGCGCCCTCGTCGAGGAGACCGTGGCCGGGACCGGGGCCGGGCAGCCTCCCGCGCCCGAGGCGGGCGGCCCGTACGCCCAGGCCGTCGCGACCTGCCTGCACCGCACCGGGCCCACCGCGCTCGCCGCCGCCCGCACCGCGGCCGTACTCGGGGAACAGGCCACCCCCGACCGGGTCGTACGCCTCCTCGGCGGATCCGCGACGGGCGCCCGGCGGGCCCTGGCCGCCCTGGAGGCCGCGGGCCTCGTGGAAGCCGCCGCCGGGCGGCCGGAGGGCGTCCGGTTCCGGCATGCCGCCGCGCGGGCCGCCGTACTGGAGGACACCGCCCCCGGCGTCCGCGCCGACCTGCACCGCCGGGCCGCCCGGCTGCTGCGGGAGGACGGCGCACCCGCCACCACCGTCGCCGAGCACCTGTCGACCGCCTCCGCCGATCCCGAAGCCGGCCTCGGCGCCGGCCTCGACGCCGGCTTCGGCGCCGATCCCCAGGCCGATCCCGATCCCGATCCGGATCCCGACCCCGCCTCCGACCCCGCCGACGTCGAGGTGCTGCTCGAAGCCGCCGAGGAACTGGCGGCCCGGGGGGACGCCCGCGTCGCCACGCGGCTCCTAGAACTCGCCCTCCGGGCGGCCGCCGACGCCGAGACCCGCCACGGGATCCGGCTACGCCTGGCCCAGGTCGCGTCCCGCTTCGACCCGGCGGCGGCCGAACGCCGGCTCACCGCCCTGCTCGAAGCACACCGCTCCGCCGCCCAGAACACCGAGCACACCCGGCTGCTCGCCGGGCTGCTGTACGCGCAGGGGCGGATCGGGGAGGCCGCGGAGCTCGCCCCCGGCGGAGCCGGAGGCCCGGCCGCGGCGTTCGACACCGAGCTCGATACGCCCTGGGCCGTCAGCGAACGGCTCTTGCAGGGAAGCCGGCTGGCCGAGGCCACCGCCGCACCGCTCGCGCAGGCCGTGCGGTCGCTGACCGCCTCCGACCAGCCCGACCGCGCCGTCCGGTGGAGCCGAAAGCTGCTGGCCGAGGCGGGGGCAGCCGACGCGCCCGGCTGGGTCTCCCTCTTCGGCACGCTCCACGCCGAGGCCCTGCAGCGGCTCGGCGACCTCGCCGGGGCCCACGCCCACGCCACCGCCGCCCTCCAGGCCCTCCCCGACCGGGCCGGCAGCGCGTTCCACTGCGCGCCGACGTCCGTTCTGATCCGGGCGTGCAGCGCCATGGGCCGGTTCACCGAGGCCTCCCGGCTCGCCGACCGCCAGCTGCCGCCGCGGCTGCCGGCCGGCCTGCACGGGCCGGCGTACCTGCGCGCCCGCGGCCTGCACCGCCTCGCCGTCAACCAGCCGCACGCCGCGCTCGCCGACTTCCTGGAGGCCGGACGCCTCCTGGCGGACTGGGGCATCGACCGCCCCGCCCACCTCCCCTGGCGCACCGACGCCGCCGGGGCCCTCCTGCTCCTCGGCGAGGCCGGGCAGGCCGAGCAGCTCGTACTCGACCAACTCGCCCACCCCGACGCGCGGCGGCCCTGGGTACGCGGGCTCTCCCTGCGCCTGCGCGCCCTCACCGGCGAACCCCGGCGCAGGAGCGCCCTGCTGGGCCAGGCCGTCGAGGAACTGCACCGCTCGGGCGACCGCGTCGAGACAGCCCGTGCGATGGCCGATCTCGGCCGCGCCCTCCAGTACGAGGGCTCCCCCAAGGGCAACACGATGATCCGCAACGCCTGGAACCTCGCGAAGGACAGCGAGGCCGTCGCCCTGTGCCGGGAGATCCTCCCGGACGCGCCCCTGACCCCGCCCGTACGCGACCGGACGCAGCCGGGCGGTCACACGGCGGACGGCGGGGCCAAGCTGAGCGGTTCGGAACAGCGGGTGGCGACGCTGGCGGCCCAGGGGCTCACCAACCGGGAGATCTCCGCGAAGCTCTTCCTGACGGTGAGCACCGTCGAACAGCACCTCACCCGCGTCTACCGCAAGCTCCGGATCAGCTCGCGCGGCGATCTGCCGATGGACCTGACGCCCGTCAGCCGGACGGCGGTCTGACCCGGTACCGGCCCCCGACCGTTCCGGTCGGGGGCCGGTACGAGCCGAGCCACGCTCTTGTGTCGGTGGGCCGCCCGGGGGCCGGCTCCGCCGCTCAGGCCACGACCGTCCACGTGTCGTTGCCGGCCATGACGCCCGCCAGGTCGCCCTCGCCCTTGCTGTCGACGGCCGCCTGGAGCTGCTCCGCCATCAGGGTGTCGTAGACGGGGCGTTCGACGTCGCGGAAGACTCCCATGGGCGTGCGGTGGAGGGTGTCCGCGTCGGCCAGGCGGGAGAGCGCGAAGGCGGTGGTCGGGGACTTGGCGTGGGCGTCGTGGACGAGGATCGCCGATTCGTTCTCCGGCGTCACGTCCACCACGTCCAGGTCGCCGGTGGCCGGGTTCCGTACGACGCCCTTGTGGCCGTCGGCGCCGAACCGGATCGGCTGCCCGTGCTCCAGCCGGATCACCGCCTCCTGGGCGGTCTGCTTGTCCTTCAGCACCTCGAAGGCGCCGTCGTTGAAGATGCTGCAGTTCTGGTAGATCTCCACCAGGGCAGTGCCCTGGTGGTCGGCGGCGGCGCGCAGGACCTCGGTGAGGTGCTTGCGGTCGGAGTCGACGGTCCGGGCGACGAAGGTGGCCTCGGCGCCGAGCGCCAGTGAGACGGGGTTGAAGGGCGCGTCGAGCGAGCCCATGGGGGTGGATTTGGTGATCTTGCCGACCTCGCTGGTCGGCGAGTACTGGCCCTTGGTCAGCCCGTAGATCCGGTTGTTGAACAGCAGGATCTTCAGGTTGACGTTGCGGCGCAGTGCGTGGATCAGGTGGTTCCCGCCGATGGAGAGCGCGTCGCCGTCGCCGGTGACCACCCACACCGACAGGTCGCGGCGGGAGGTGGCCAGGCCCGTGGCGATGGCCGGGGCACGGCCGTGGATCGAGTGCATCCCGTACGTGTTCATGTAGTACGGGAAACGCGAGGAGCAGCCGATCCCCGAGATGAAGACGATGTTCTCCTTCGCCAGCCCGAGCTCCGGCATGAAGCCCTGCACGGCCGCGAGCACGGAGTAGTCCCCGCAGCCCGGGCACCAGCGGATCTCCTGGTCGGAGCGGAAGTCCTTCATCGACTGCTTGGCCTCGGCCTTCGGCACGAGGTTGAGGAGCTCACTGGCCACGGTTCGCCTCCTGAATGGCGTCGGCCAGCTGTCCGGCCTTGAACGGCATGCCGTTGATCTGGGTGAAGGAGATGACGTCGACGAGGAAGTCGGCGCGCAGGAGCCGGGCGAGCTGTCCCATGTTCATCTCCGGGACGAGCACGCGCTCGTAGCGCCCGAGGACCTCGCCCAGGTTCTTCGGGAAGGGGTTGAGGTGGCGCAGGTGGGCCTGCGCGACGGCTTCCCCGACCGTGCGGAGTTC
>NZ_LFML01000149.1:149753-168742 GCF_001044425.1 Streptomyces roseus | reverse complement strand
GTTCGAGCCCGGGCGTGCCCGGGACGGCCCACGGGCGGGCCAGGGTCTGCGGGTCCCGCTTGAACGGCCAGAACACCTCGGTGCCGTCGGCCAGGACGTGGTTGGTGGTCGTCTGGAAGGGGACGCGCAGGTCCGGCAGTTCCTCGAGGTCCGGGATCCCCCAGGGCTCGGAGCCGTTGGCGAGGTACCCGTCGGAGAGGAGGAACACCGGGGTCCGGTACGTCAGCGCGATCCGCGCGGCGTCGATGGCGGCGTCGAAGCAGTCGGCCGGCGTCCGCGGGGCAACGATCGGGACCGGGGCCTCGCCGTTGCGCCCGTACATGGCCTGGAGCAGGTCCGCCTGCTCCGTCTTGGTCGGCAGCCCCGTCGACGGGCCGCCCCGCTGGATGTCCACGATCAGCAGCGGCAGCTCCAGGGAGACCGCCAGGCCGATCGTCTCGGACTTCAGGGCCACGCCGGGGCCGGAGGTGGTGGTCACGCCGAGGGCGCCGCCGAAGGCCGCGCCGAGCGCCGCGCCGATGCCGGCGATCTCGTCCTCGGCCTGGAAGGTCCGTACGCCGAAGTTCTTGTGCTTGCTGAGCTCGTGCAGGATGTCCGAGGCCGGGGTGATCGGATACGCGCCGAGGTACAGCGGCAGGCCCGCCTGCCGGCCGGCCGCGAGCAGGCCGTACGAGAGGGCCAGGTTCCCGGAGATGTTGCGGTAGGTGCCGGCCGGGAAGGCGCGGGTCGCCGGGGCGACCTCGTACGAGACCGCGAAGTCCTCGGTCGTCTCGCCGAAGTTCCAGCCGGCCCGGAACGCCGCCACGTTCGCCTCGGCGATGTTCGGCTTCTTCGCGAACTTCTGCCGCAGGAACGCCTCCGTACCCTCCGTGGGGCGGTGGTACATCCAGCTCAGCAGCCCCAGCGCGAACATGTTCTTGCTGCGGCCGGCCTCCATGCGGGAGAGCCCGAAGTCCTTCAGCGCCTCGATCGTCAGGGACGTCAGCGGCACCGGGTGCAGCTGGTACGCGTCGAGGGAACCGTCCTCCAGCGGGGAGGCCGCGTAGCCGACCCGGGTCATGCTGCGGTCGGTGAACTCGTCGGTGTTGATGATGATCTCGGCGCCGCGCGGGACGTCCGCGATGTTCGCCTTCAGCGCCGCCGGATTCATCGCGACCAGGACGTTCGGGGCGTCGCCCGGCGTCAGGATGTCGTGATCGGCGAAATGCAGCTGGAACGACGACACGCCCGGCAGGGTGCCGGCGGGGGCGCGGATCTCGGCCGGGAAGTTCGGCAGGGTGGAGAGGTCGTTCCCGAAGGAGGCCGTCTCCGATGTGAAGCGGTCACCGGTGAGCTGCATGCCGTCGCCCGAGTCACCGGCGAAACGGATGATCACCCGGTCGAGGCGGCGTACTTCCTTGGGCCCTTCCTTGGACCCTGTCCCGCTCTGGCTGGGGACGGCGTCGGTGATGACGGGCGTGGGCGGATTCACCTGGTACCTCCGAGGATGAGCAGGGCAGGGGTCAGCCTCGCGAACCGCGATCGCGTCAGACTCGACCGCCCGTTGAGCGGCCGCACCGGCTCTCGGTGCCCGGGGCGGGCGCGCTCGCGATCGCGTCCAGGACGGCTTGAGGACCGGTGGAGAACGGGTGCACAGCGGGTACGGAACGGGTGCGGAACGGGTGCGGAACCGGTCAGGCCGGGGCGGGCGCGGGAGCACAATCGGGGCACCCGGTATTTCGCCCCGCCTTTCGACCGGCAGCCCGCACGGTATTCGGCCAAGCGGAGGCGAATCGGTTTGATCCGGTGCATTCGGACGGGGCCCAGCTGATCGCCCCGATGGCGCCGCGCGCGTACGGCCATTCCCGCCGGAATGGGGTCGGTATTCCGCCGGACCGGCCGGTGGCGCGGCGCTTCGCTCCCCCTATCTCCGGGGGGCCGCCCCGACCCCTCCGTAGGGGGTCGGCCGAAGCCGCCACCCCAGAGTGCTGCGCCCGCCATGGATCCGGCGGCCGATCGCCCATAGCTTGAGGTGTCCTCGATCGGCTGCTGCCGACACGTCTCGGATCCGGCAGTGGAGGTGGCCGTGCGCGTCCGACCGACGCCTGGTGTGGTCGCCGCTTCCGTGGACGCGGACGGCTGTCTGGAGCTGCACGCCGCGTACGCGACCGGTGCGGGTGCGGGTGACGGCCCGGTCCCGGACTGCGGCTCCGGCCCCGGCCCCAGCTCCGGCTCCGTCGGTGGTTCCCCCGCCGGTTCGGGCCGTTTCCGGTGCGGCCCGGTGGGCACCGCCATGTGGATCCTGTTGCGCCGCCACGACGGCGATGCGGAAATCGCCGCCGGCATGCTCGCCGAATTGTGGAACACCGCACCGGAAAACGCGCGGGCCGATCTCGACATCTGGGTCGAGGAAATGCGCGACGCCGGACTGCTCTGCGTACAGCCTGCTCCCTGACGCGCCCCCGGGCCCCGCCTTGGCCGATTTCCGTCCCGATCTCCGCTCCACCTCGACCTGCTCTGTAGCAGGCGGGCTCCATCCTGTCCTGGGTCAGGGCGGGTGGACGGACCGGTGGGCGGACCAGCGGCCGGACCGGTGGCCGGACCGGTGGGGGACCGACGAGATCGCGGGGGCGACTGTGACATTGACGGGCAGGGAAGCCGGAATCGAACTCCTGGAGACGGCACTCGCGGACTGCTTCGCGGGACAGTCCCGGATCGTCCTGATCGAAGCGGGCACGGGCTGCGGCAAGAGCGCGCTCGTCGACCTCGTCGCCGAACGGGCCGCGGCCTCCGGCGCGCTGGTGCTGTACGCGGTCGGGGAGCCCGAGGAGCAGCAGGTGCCGCTCGGCGTGCTGCGCCAGCTCGTCAACAGCGAGCAGGTCTTCGCCCTGCCGAGGCCCTCCGAGGGTCCGGGGGCGCCTTCGCGGGTCGAGGCGATGCAGGCGTTCTGCGCGGAGCTGCGCGAACTGAGCCTGGACTGCCCGGTCGTGCTCTGCGTCGACGACGTCCAGTACGCCGACCGCGAGTCGTTGCAGTACGTGCGGTACCTGGCCCGGCACGCGCGCTCCGCCCCGGTCCTCGTGGTCGTGGCCGGCGCGGTGCACGCCCCGGCGCAGGACCCGGCGTTCACCACCGAGCTGATGCGCCAGCCGCACTTCCGGCGGATGCGGCTGGAGCGGCTGACCGCGGCCGAGGTGGCGCGCGTACGGGGCCTGCCCGAGGAGTCCGCGGACGCGGCGGAGCTGTACGGGATCAGCGCGGGCAATCCGCTGCTGCTGCGCGCGCTCGTGGAGGAGGTGGCCGGGCGGGAGGGGTCGGCTTCGGCGGCATCCTCGCTCCCCTCTCCCGAGCCCGGCGGGCCGTTCGCCCAGGCCGTCGCCACCTGCCTGCGCCGCAGCGGGCCGGACGGGCTCGCGCTGGCCCGCGCGGCGGCGCTGCTCGGCGAGCAGGCGACCGCCGCCCGCGTGACCCGGCTGACCGGCCTCGGCGCGGCGGCGGCCCGGCGCGGGCTGGCGGCGCTGGAGGCCTCGGGTCTGCTGGAAGGTTCGGCGGACGGCCGGTCGGAGGGCGTCTCGGACCGCCCGGCGCAGGGCCTGCGCTTCCGCCACCCCGCGGCGCGCGCGGCGGCCCTGGAGGAGTGCGGTCCGCAGCTGCGGACCGCGCTCCACCGCGACGCGGCCCGGGTGCTGGGCGAGGACCGGGGGCCGGTGCTCGCCGTGGCCGGGCACCTGCTGGCCGCCCGCGCCGAGGGCGGGGCCCCGGACTGCGGTCCGGCGGAGGTCGCCGTGCTGCGGGACGCGGCCGAGGAGCTCCTCGTACGGGGCGACGCGCGCGAGGCGGCGCGGCTGCTGGAACTCGCCGCGCAGGGGCGGGACGACGAGCACGTGCGGCGCGGGGTCCTGGTGCGGCTCGCGCAGGTCACCGCCCGTTTCGATCCGGCGGCCGCGGAGCGCCGGCTGGGTGAGCTGCTGGAGGCGGCGCGGGCCGGGCTGCTGGACGCCGAGCAGGTGCAGCCGCTGGCCGGGCTGCTGCTCGCGCAGGGGCAGGTCACCGAGGCGGCGGCGCTGCTGCCGGACGCCGTCGGCGAGCCCGCCGCCTCCCCGCTGGACACCCTGGTCGACACTCCGGCGGCGGTGAGCGAGCGGCTGTTGCACTCGGCCCGGCTGACCGATGCGACGGTTGCGCCGCTCGCCCAGGCCGTGCGGTCGCTGCTCTGCTCGGAGCATCCCGAGCGGGCCGTGCCGTGGAGCCGGAACCTGCTGGAGGAGGCGCGGCGCTGCCAGGCGCCGGGCTGGAGCGCGGTGTTCGCCGCGCTGCACGCCGAGGCGCTGCTGCGGATGGGCGATCCGCGGGGTGCGTACGCGCACGCGACGGCGGCGCTGGAGGCGCTGCCGGAGCGCGGCGGGAGCTTCCCGTGCGGGCCGGCGGCGGTGCTGATCCGGGCGTGCACGGTGATGGGCCGTTTCACGGAGGCTTCCCGGTTCGCGGACCGGCAGGTGCCGAAGGGGGTCTTGGCCGGCCTGCACGGGCCGGTCTTCCTGCGGGCCCGCGGCCTGTACCGGCTGGCGGTCAATCAGCCGCACGCGGCACTCGCGGACTTCCTGGAGGCCGGCCGGATCATGGAGGACGGCCGGGTGGACCGCCCGGCGTTCCTGCCGTGGCGCACGGACGCGGCGGAGGCGCTGTTGAGGCTGGGCGAGGGGGCGCGGGCCGAGCAGCTGGCGCTCCGGCAGCTGGCGATGGCGGATGCGCAGCGGCCGTACGTACGGGGCGTCTCGCTCCGCATCAAGGCGCTGACCGGCGATCCCAAGCGGCGCAGCGCCGTCCTGGGGCAGGCGGTCGAGGCGCTGCACCGCTGCGGGGACCGGGTGGAGACGGCGCGGGCCATGGCGGAGCTGGGGCGGGCGCTCCAGGCGGAGGGTTCGGCGGCGAAGGGCAGTGCGATGGTCCGCTCGGCGTGGAACCTGGCGAAGGAGGCGGAGGCCACGGCCCTGTGCCGGGAGATCCTCCCGGACGCCCCCCTGGCGGCCGCCCCCGCCCGGGACCGCGCCCCGGCGGAGACCCCGGCGACGGCCGCGGGGCCGAAGCTCAGCAGCTCGGAGCAGCGGGTGGCGACGCTGGCGGCGCAGGGCCTGACCAACCGTGAGATCTCGGCGAAGCTCTACCTGACGGTCAGCACCGTCGAGCAGCACCTGACCCGCGTCTACCGCAAACTCCAGATCACCTCGCGGGGCGACCTCCCGATGGGCCTGGAACCGCTCCCCGCCCCGACCCGGGTCTGACCCCGCCCAGGCGGCCGGCATGGTTCACACCGTCCGTTCGCCCTACAGGAAGTTCAACGTCCGCAGCGCCCGTGCGGTGTCCTCGCACCACTTCCGGTACGAGGGGAGCTGCCCGAGCACGTCGAGGTCCGTCCACCGCACGAGCAGCTCCGCGCGGTCGCTCAGCACCTCGCGACCGTCCGCACCGAGGAGGGCCTTCCAGACCTGCTTGGGGTTGCGCTTGTCCTTGCTGCCCTTCATCGTGACGTGGCCCTCCAGCGCGGAGGGCGCGGTGTACGGGTACGCCTTCAGGGGTTCGGCGCCGATGACACGTTCCAGCGCCTTCCGGTCGGCGAGCATCCACGACTCGGTCATGAGCACCGGGACGAGGGGAACCGACACCCCGGCCCGCGGGGCCAGTCCCCGGCGCTGCTCCAGCTCGGCGACCAGCTTGAGGCGCTCGTCGCGGGCGTCCTCGTCACCATGGACGAAGACCACGTCGCAGTCCCGGGCGAGTTCCTCGGCGGCGCGCAGCACCCGTTCCGGCTTGTCGTTCGTGCGTACGGGGGACACCGCGCATCCCAGGACCTCCACGGTCTGCGAGCTGCGTTCCCGGATCAGCCGGTCCAACTGGCGTTTGACCAGGCTCGCCAGATAGGGTCCGTCGCTGCCTTCGACGAGAAGGCCTGGTGTCAGGGGCCTGTACTTGTACGTCACGACAGCCCCCGGCCCAGGTTTCGCAGCAACCTCTCCACGTGTTCGGGTGAGACCGTCTCTCCGGGATCCCGCTCCGGGTCGAAGCTCCGCAGCGGACGGGCGACGGTCGTGCGGACGGCGCTCTGCTTCTGCGGATCGACCCGGTCGGCCTGCTCCATGAAGACGAGGCTCCCGGACAGGTCGGCGCGGAGTGCTGCCAGCAGGGCCGGGGAGTGCGTGGTGGCGATGAGCTGCCGGTACGGTACGGCGGGCGTGAGGGCGGAGCCGTGCGGTGGCACCCCGGCGCCGCGCCCGAGCCTGCGTACGAGGTCGGCGACGTGCTCGGGGTGCATGCCGTTCTCGATCTCTTCCACGTACATCCCGCCGGGCCAGGCCGGGTCCGCGGCGGCGGCGAGCAGGGCCACCATCCGCAGGGTGCCGTCGGAGAGGGCGGGCGGGCTGATCCAGCCGGTGTTGCCGAATTCGACCTCGAAGTCGTATTCGTCCCGGCGCCGGTCGTAGAGCGGCCGGATGTCCTGCACCCCGTCGACGAGTGCGGCCAGGTCGCCGACGAACCGCCTCCAGTTTCCCGGCGACTCGTCCTTGATGCGGTGCAGAACCGCTGCCAGGTTGCCTCCGTCCGGGCTGGTCCTACCGGTGGCGAGGGCGGCCGTGGGCGCGCGCAACGCCACCGGATCGAGGACGAAGGGGTGCCAGGAGGCGCACTCGCGGGCGGCCAGGGCCAGCAGCTCGGCGCCCGGCGCCGGCCTGAAGTCCTCGGCGTACCTCTCCCCGTCCTCCTCACCGTCCTCGGTGTCGTCCCCGGACTCCGCCGGCGCCTGCGGCGGCTCCCAGGCGGGGCCGATGTGTCCCTGGAAGGGCACGTAGTCCACGCCGTGCGTACGCGTGAGGAATGCCGAGCGCGCCTCCGTGACGGCGGCGCGCGCGGCCTCGTCCAGCCCCACGTTCGTCATCCAGTCGGGTCTGTCGAGGCTGCTGACCCAGATGGCGCTCCTCCTGACCACTCCGACCTGCCCGTTGGGCGCACGACCCACGCGAAGACGGATACGGACGGGGAGCGGTCCGTCCTGGGAGGCGACCAGCGTTCCGACCGTGATGGTGAGGGTGTGGGCCGGTTCTTCGGCGCCCTTGTGGAAGAGCCCCGCGGGAGACAGCCGGGAGTCCTCGCGGACCGTTGCCTCGAATCCGCGGTCGGCCGTGCCGGCCACCAGGCGCAGCGCGTCGAAGAGGTTCGACTTCCCGGCGCCGTTCGGGCCCAGCAGGAGGAGCTTCGGCGGCACGTCAAGGTTGAAGTCGCGGAAGGACTTGAAGCCGTCGATCCGAATCTGGGTGATCATCCTCTGCTCTGCTCCTCCGGGCCGGGCACGTGCCCTGCCACCCTAACGGCGTGGACGTCGCCGGCGGGCGCACGGCCCCACCGGGCGGGGGCGGTGGGGCCGTGCGGCAGGGTTCGGAGGTGTCAGGCGGCGCGGCGGCGGGGGGTGAGGAGGGCTTCGGCTCGGGCCGTGAGGACCGGGCGGTCCACCTTGCGGTTGGAGTTCAGGGGGAACTCCGGGACGTGTTCGAAGCGGCGGGGGAGCATGCCGTGCGGGAGGACCTCGCGCAGGCTCCGGGCGAGTTCGGCCGCCGGGCGGGGCTCGCCGGTGTAGAAGACGACGAGTTCCGTGCTGCCGTCCACCGGGCGGGCCACCGTGACCACGTCCTCCACGCCCTCCACGGCGCGCAGGGCGTGGTCCACCTCGGCGAGCTCGACCCGCCAGCCCTGTACCTGGACCTGGGAGTCCAGGCGGCCGAGGTAGATCAGGTCGCCGCCGGCCAGCCGGCGGACCCGGTCGCCCGTGCGGTACCAGACGCGGCCGGCGCGTTCAACGAACCGGCCTGCGTCGTCCTGCGGGTCGAGGTAGCCGGTGGCCATCTGCGGTCCCGTGATGAGCAGTTCGCCCTCGGTGTCCGTCTCGGAGCCGTCCTCGTCCAGGAGGACGTGGTCGTGGCCCGGGTGGACGGCGCCGATCGGGACGAGGCCGTTGACCGCCTGGCCGGGCGAGGTCTGCGGGTCCCAGCGGTAGCCGGTGATGGTGACGGTGAGTTCGGTCGGCCCGTAGATGTTCTCCAGGGTGGAGCCGGGCGCGGCGGCCTGCCAGTCGGCGGCGTCCTGGCAGCGCAGGGCCTCCCCCGCGAAGAAGCTCCAGCGGAGGGTGGGGAGGGCGCCCGGGTTCAGGCCGCCCATGCGGCGGATCAGGCCGATGGCGCTGGGGGTGGAGAACCAGACGGTGATGCCGCGCCTTTCGAGGTGGGTCGGCATGTCGAGGTAGGCGCTCGGCGGTACGACGTCGACGACGCCGCCCGCGCCCCAGGCGCAGAACAGGTCGAACATGCCGCAGTCGAAGTTCAGGTCGAAGGTCTGCGTGAAGACGTCCTCGGGGGTGAAGCCGTAGCGGGCGTCGAGGAGCTCGAAGTAGTGGTGCGTGCTGCCGTGGCTGATCGGCACGCCCTTCGGGCGGCCCGTGGAGCCCGACGTGAACAGCATGTAGGCCGTGTCCGCCGGACCGACCTCGCGGGGCTCGGGGAGGGCGAGCGCCGGATCCGGCTCCACCAGGGGGATGTCGACGTCCCCCAGGGCGGCCCGGCCCTGGGCGTCGACGATCAGGGCCGCCGCGGCGGAGAGTTCGAGCATGCGGGCGGTGCGGGCCGCCGGGAAGTCGGGGTGCAGGGGGACGACGGTGGCGCCCGCGTAGAGCCCGCCGAGGATGCCGGCGTACGCGGTCACGCTCTTGCCGGCGAGGACGCCGACGACCTTCGCGGAGCCGAGGGAGCCGGCCCAGGTGAGGGCCCGCTCGTGCAGTTCCCGGTACGTGTAGGACTCGGCGCCGATCCGCAGCGCGGGGCGGTCGGGGGACAGGGCCAGCCCGCGGCGGAAGCGCTCGTACAAGGCCTGGCGCTTGGTGTCAGACATGATCACTCCGAAGGATCCGAGAGAGGTGCGATTTCTTGGCGGGCCGGTGGATGAGCGGATGGGTGGATGCGCGGATGGTGCGTGGGGGGATGGGCGGTTGGGTGGATTAGGGGTCAGGCCGGGGTTCCTGGGCTCCGTTCGGCCGTCCTAGCGTCATGTGCTTGGGAAGGGTCGAACCGACGACCGACACAGCGGAAAAGACTGGGGTCACCATGGGCTGGGACAAGGACTGGGACAACAACTTCGAGGAACTCCTGCGGGAGTACCTGCCGTTCCTCAGTGCGGACGAGCCGCTCGAGGACGACACCGATCTGCGGGCCGTGGGGCTGGACTCCCTCGGGGTCGTCGAGCTCCTGGGCTCCCTGGAGCAGGCGTACGACGTCCGCTTCGTGGACGAGGCGCTGTCCCTGGACACCTTCGCCACCCCCGCGGTGCTGTGGGAGCAGATCGGCAAGATGTCCGAGGCGGCCAGCCGCTGACCACGGCGGAGACCGCGCCGCCGCGGCCGCGGCCGCCGCCCTCAGGCGGCGGTCGCGGTCCGGCGGCGCGGCCGCATGGCGAGCCGGGGGTTGACCGGTACGACCTTGAAGTTGCGGGTCGCCGCCCCCACCCGGCCGAACAGGGCGTCCTGCCCGGCCACGTAGAGGGTTCCGACGCCCTTGTCGCGCAGCGAGCCGAGCACGCCCGGCCAGTCGACCGGCCGGACGCAGCCGTCCAGCAGCAGGTTCCGTACCTCCTCACCCGTGGTGAGCACCGCCCCGTCCTGGTCGGCGACGACCGGCAGGTGCGGGTCGCGCAGCGTCAGCCCCGCCAGTACCTCGTCCTCGACCCGCCGGCGCAGCCCGCCGAACGCGGGTGAGTGCAGCGGCGGCTCCATGACGTACAGCGGCATGCCGCCGAGCGCCCGCAGCCGCTGCTGGAGCCACTCCAGCCGGGACTTGCGCAGGGTGAGCATCGCGAAGTCCTCGTCCACGACGCAGGTGACGTCGTGCCACTCGCCCTGCTCGGTCAGCTCGGCCCGCACCTCGTCCAGCCGGGCGCGCGGGGTCCGGGCGAAGGACTGGGTGGCGACCTCCTCCGGGTGCTCCTCGGCGAAGTAGGCGTCGAGGGTGTGGGCGAAGCGTGCCGTGAAGCGGACGCCGTCGGCGAACGACAGCGCCCCGGAGTGCACGGCGGCGGCCTTCTCGCCGAAGCTCAGTCCGGTGCAGAAGGCGGGCCGCTCGTCGAACTCGTGCTCCACCCACTGGGCGAGGGCGAGGCAGTTCACGAGGAACGCCACCTGGGCGGCCTCGGAGTAGTCGCCCTCGGCCGTCTTGAACCGTTCGAAGAGCGAGTAGCCCAGGACCTCGTCCGCCTCGGCGAAGAGCTTGCGGGCGAACGGGTTGACCAGCATGAACTTGGCGACCTCGGCGAACGGGACGGGGCCCATGCCGGGGAAGACCAGGGCGCTGCGCGTACGGTCAGAGGGCTCCATGACCCGCCGCCTCCTTCTGCCCGGTGTCCGCCAGCGAGCTGAGGAACTCCTTCATCACCTGCTGGAAGAGCTCCGGCTCCTCCAGGTGCGGGAGGTGGCTGGACTCCTCGAAGATCACCCACCGGACGTCGGGGATCAGGTCCTGGAACGGCTGCACCGTCGCCGGGGTCGCCTCGTCGTACCGGCCGGAGATCAGCAGCGTCGGGACGTCCACTTGCGGGCAGTAGTCGACGACCGACCAGTCCTTGAGGGTGCCGTTGACGTGGAACTCGCTCGGGCCGTTCATCGCGTAGTACACCGTCGGGTCGTTGTAGACCTCGTAGAACGAGGCCAGGTAGTCGCGCGGCCACGGCTTGAGCCGGCAGACGTGCTTCTCGTAGAAGGGGCGCATCGCGTTGTGGTACTCGTCGCTGTCCGTGGTGCCCGCGGCCTCGTGGCGCAGCAGCGTCTCGTTGACGCCGGGCGGCAGGTCGGCGCGCAGACGCTCCGCCTCCTGGAGCCACAGCGGGTACGAGGCCGGGGCGTTGGCGATGACCAGGCCGCGGAGGCCGGCCGGGCGGGCGGCCGCGTACTTGGTGACGAGGAGGCCGCCCCAGGACTGCCCGAACAGGACGTAGTTGCCGGCGATGCCCAGGCGCGTGACCAGGTTCTCCAGCTCGTCGGCGAACAGCTCCGGGGTCCAGAAGTCGGCGCCCTTGTCGGGCAGGTGGGTGGAGCCGCCGTTGCCGAGCTGGTCGTACAGGACGACCGGTCCGGTGTGCGCCGCCAGCTCCTTCAGGTTCTTCAGGTAGTCGTGGGTGCTGCCGGGGCCGCCGTGGACGACGACGAGCGCGGGCCGCTCCGACTGGAGGTCACCGGTGACCTGGTACCAGGTCTCGTACGGGCCGAAGGGCACGGTGCCTTTGGGTTTGAGTGCCACCGTCGTCTCACATCGCTTTCTGGGTGGTGGTCGGGCGGGCGGTCTGTGCGACGCCGAGGGCGTCCGAGAGGAGCCAGTCCTCCAGTACGCGGGCGGTGTCCTGCGCGCGCTCCTCGACGATCGTGAAGTGGTTCGCCGCGACGGGGCGCAGCGTGTGGGCGCTCTCCCAGGGCTCGGCCTTGCCCCGGGTGAGCTCCGGCGAGGGGTCGTCGCCGTCCGGTACGAAGGACTGGGTGCACTGGACGAACAGGACGGGGGCCGCGACGGAGTCGAGGGGCAGGTTCGGTACGAGTTCCACCCAGCGGCCCATGGCCGAGAGCCGGGTGGTGTCGAACTCCCCGAAGGCCGCTTCCTTGTCGAACATGCCGAGCGCCAGGTCGTCCATCGGGACGCCCTCGCTCTCGCCGTCGTGGACGTTGTACGTGTCGAGCAGGACCACGCCGTGCGGGCGGATGCCGTGGGCGCGCTCCAGGTGCCCGGCGGTGGCGTAGGCGAGGGTGCCGCCGGAGGAGTAGCCGATGAGGACGAACGGCTCGTCGCCCACCGCCTCCAGGACGGTGCGGGCCAGGCCCTCGACCGCCGCCTGCGCGGTGGCCGGGAGGCTCTCGCTCGGGTCGAAGCCGAGGATGGGCAGGGCGGAGACCTTCCGCCCGCCCCGGAGGTGGGAGACGAGCCGCGCGTGCTGGTACGCCCCGCCCGTCGCCATCGGCGTGTTGACGAAGATCAGGTGCGGGCCCTGCGCACCGTCGCCGTCCGCGAGCCGCGCCGCGGCCGGTACGCGCTCCAGCTCGGCCGCCGTCTCGAAGGACGGCCGGACGGCCGCCGCCGCGCGCAGCAGGTCGAAGCCCTTGTCGGCGTGGCCGGCGACCACGGCGCCGTGGAAGAGGTCGCGCAGGGTCTCCCCCGCGCCCCGGGCCGGCCGGGGGGCGGCGGTGGGGGTGGCGGTGGCGGTCGGGGTGGTGGCCTCGGCGGCCGTCGTACGGGGGCCCTGCTCGGCGTACTCGGCCAGCAGCACCTTCGCCAGCTGGGCCGGGCTGTGGCTGTCGAACACCACCATCGGGGACAGCCGGAGCCCGGTGTCCTTCATGAGGGCGTTGCGCAGCTCCATCGCGCTGAGCGAGTCGAAGCCGGACTCCAGGAAGCCCCGCTCGACGTCGATGGCGGTGGGGCTCGCGTGACCGAGGAGGTGGGCGGCCCGGCCCTGCACGAGCTCGCGCAGGGCCGCTTCCTGCTCGTCCTGCGACGCCTGGCCGATGCGGAGCCAGATGAGCTCCGTCTCGGTGGCCTTGGCCCCGGCGGTCCGGCGCTGGGTGGGGGTGGTGGCGGGCCGCAGCAGCGCGGGCAGCCGGTCGGCGCGCGCCTGGAGGGCGGTGCGGTCGATGTGCAGCGGGACGGTGGCGGGCCGGCCCGAGGCGCAGGCCGCGTCGAAGAGGGCGAGGGCCTCCTCGGGCCGGAGCGGCGGTAGGCCCTGGCGCTCCATGCGCTTGACGTCGGTCTCGGAGACGTACTGGCCGAGGCCGGTGCCCGCCCAGAGCCCGTACGCGAGGGACTGGGCGGCCAGGCCCTGGGCGTGGCGACGGGTGGCCAGGGCGTCGAGGAAGGTGTTGGCGGCGGCGTAGTTGGCCTGTCCGGCCGCCATGGTGAGGCCGCCGGCGGAGGAGATGAGGGCGAACAGCGGCAGGTTGAGGTGCTCTGTCTGCTCGTGCAGGTGCCAGGCGGCGTCCGCCTTGGGGGCGAGGACGTGGTCGAGGCGCGTGGGGTCCATCGTGGCGATGAGCCCGTTGTCGCCCGTACCCGCGGCGTGGACGATGCCGGTCAGCGGGTGCTCCGCCGGGATCGAGGCCAGGAGGGTGGTGATGTTGGCCGGGTCGGCCACATCGCTGGCGGTGAGGGTGGTCTCGGCGCCCAGCTCGGAGAGTTCCTCGGCCAGTTCGATCGCGCCCTCGGCGTCGGGGCCGCGGCGGCTGGTGAGGACCAGGTGGCGGACACCGTGCTCGGTCACCAGGTGCCGGGCCAGGTGCGCACCGATACCACCGGTGCCACCCGTGATCAGGACCGTACCCTCCGGATCCAGGACCAGGGGAGCCTCGGCGGTCGCGGTGACCGGGACGAGGCGCGGGATGCGGACGCCGTCGGCACGAACCGCGCTCTCCGGCTCACCGGAAGCGATGACGGCGTCAAGACCGTCGGTGACCGCCGTGAGGTCGGTCAGCTGGATCCGGCCCGGGTTCTCCGCCTGCGCGGCACGCACCAGACCCCACACCGGCGCCTGAGCGAGATCGACACGCTCGGAAGCCGCGTCCACGACCACCGCACCACGCGTCGCCACCACCAGCGTGGTCTCCGCGAACCGCTCCCCAGCCAGCCACTCCTGCACCACCGCCAGCGTCCGACCGGTCGCCGAACGCACCGCATCCGGCAACAGACCCTCGGTGTCCGGGACGTGGAAGACCACCGCGCCCGTCAGCTCACCCTCCGGCAGCTCACCCCACACATGCGGCCCGGCCACCCCATCCACCGGAGCCTGAGCCTGAGCCTGAGCCGCCAGCGGACGCCACGCGATCTCGAACAACGACTCCGGCCGACCCGCACTCAGCTGCTCCTGCGACACCGGACGGAACGTCAGGCTCTTCACCGACAGCACCGGGGCGCCGGCCGCATCGGCGGCGTCCAGGGACATGGTGTTCTCGGACGTCCACGAGATCCGGACGCGCAGCGCCGTGGCGCCGACCGCGTAGAGCGACACGTCCTCCCAGAAGAACGGCAGCAGCGGCTGCGCGCCCCCCTCGGAGTCCTGGCCGCCGGAACCCGGACCGCCGATGCCCAGCGCGTGCATGGTGGCGTCGAGGAGGGCCGGGTGGACCCCGAAGCCCTCGGCGTCCGCGTGGGCCTGCTCGGGCAGTTCGATCTCGGCGTAGATGTCCTCGCCGGAGGTCCAGGCGGCCGTGAGGCCCTGGAACACCGGTCCGTAGTGGTAGCCGCGGCCCTGGAGCACCTCGTACGTGTCGCTCACGTCCACCGCGGTCGCTCCGGCGGGCGGCCAGACGGTGAGCTCCTCGCCGGCGGCGACCGGCCGGGTCCCGAGCAGGCCGTCCGCGTGCAGCAGCCAGGGGGTGTCGGCCGGGGCGTCCTCGTGGCGCGAGTGGATCCGTACGGGCCGGCGGCCCGTCTCGTCCGGGGCACCGACCGACACCTGGAGGGCCACGCCACCGTTCCGGGGCAGTACGAGCGGTGCCTGAAGGGTGAGTTCGTCCAGGACCGGGCAGCCGACCTGGTCGCCCGCCCGGAGCGCCAGCTCGACGAAGCCGGTGCCCGGCAACAGCACGCTGCCCAGGACGTCGTGGTCGGCGACCCAGGCGTGCGTGCTCGGGGCGAGGCGGCCGGTCAGCACCGCCTCGTCGGATCCGGCCAGGGTGATGGCCGCGCTGAGCAGCGGGTGGCCGACCGAGGTCTGGCCGTGGTGGGCGACGTCGGTGGCCGGGGTGGCCTCCAGCCAGTACCGCTCGTGCTGGAAGGCGTACGTCGGCAGGTCGACGCGCCGTGCGCCGGTGCCGGCGTAGAAAGCGGCCCAGTCGACGCGCGAGCCCGCGCTGTGCAGGTGGGCCAGCGCGGTCAGGAGGCTGCGGACCTCGGGGCGGCCGCGGCGCAACGCGGGCTCGACGAGCACGCCCCCGCTGTCCAGGGAGACCTGGGTGAGCGCGGTCAGGACGGCGTCGGGGCCCAGTTCGAGGAACCGGGTGACGCCCTTGGCGTGGAGGTGTTGGACGGTGTCGGAGAAGCGGACGGCTTCGCGCAGGTGGCGGGTCCAGTAGTCGGGGGTGCCCCAGTCCTCGCTGAGCTGTCCGTGGACCCCGGAGACGACGGGGATCTGCGCGGGCGCGTACGTCACGGACTCGGCGACGGCACGGAACTCCGCGAGCGCCGGATCCATCAGCGGGGAGTGGAAGGCGTGCGAGACACGCAGCCGGGTGCTCTTGCGGCCCTGTCCGGCGAAGGCCGCCCGGATCGCCTCGACGGCCTCCTCGCTGCCGGAGACCACGATGGAGCGGGGGCTGTTGATGGCGGCGATGCCCACGACGTCGGAGACGTACGGAAGGACTTCCTCCTCCGTGGCTTCGATCGCGGCCATCGCTCCGCCGGCCGGCAGCGCCTGCATGAGGCGGCCGCGTGCGGCGACGAGTCGGGCCGCGTCCTCCAGCGACAGCACCCCCGCCGCGTGCGCGGCGGTGATCTCGCCGATGGAGTGACCGGCCAGGAACTCCGGCCGCACCCCCCACGACTCGACGAGCCGGAACAGGGCCGTCTCGATCGCGAACAGGGCAGGCTGAGTGAACGCGGTGCTGTTCAGCGCCTGCTCGTCGTCACCCCACATCACCTCGTACAGCGGCCGGTCCAGGTGCGCGTCCAGCGCCCCGACCACCTCGTCCAGTGCCTGCGCGAACACCGGGAACGCGGCGTGCAGTTCACGCCCCATCCCCGGACGCTGCGCACCCTGGCCCGTGAACAGGAACGCCGAGCGGCCCTCCCGTACCAGGCCCCGGACCACGCCCGTCTCCGAGCCCTCGGCGAGCGCCGCCAGCCCGGCGAGCAGTTCCTCGCGGTTCTCGGCGATCACCGCGGCCCGGTACTCGTGCGCGGTACGCGAGGTCGCCGTGGAGAACGCGAGGTCCGTCGGCGAGAGCTCCTCGTGGTCGGCGAGGTGCGCGCCGAGGCGCTGCGCCTGGCCGGCCAGGGCCTCGGGGGACCGGGCCGACAGCACCACCGGTACGGCGGGCAGCGCGCGCGCAGCCTCCTGCGCGGCGGCCTCCGGAGCGGCCGGAGCCTCCTCCAGGATCACGTGCGCGTTCGTGCCGCTGAGCCCGAAGGAGGAGATGCCCGCGCGGCGCGGCCGTTCGCCCGCCGGCCATGCGACGGCGTCGGTGAGCAGCTTGACGTTGCCCTCCGTCCAGTCGACGTGCGGGGTGGGCTCGTCGACGTGCAGGGTCTTGGGAATCAACTCGTGGCGCAGCGCCTGGACCATCTTGATGACGGCGGCGACACCTGCCGCGGCCTGCGTGTGCGCGATGTTCGACTTCAGCGAGCCGAGCCACAGCGGCTTGTCCTCGTCGCGGCCCTGCCCGTACGTGGCGAGTACGGCCTGCGCCTCGATCGGGTCCCCCAGCTTGGTGCCCGTTCCGTGCGCCTCGACCACGTCCACGTCGGCCGTGGTCAGTCCGGCCTTCTCCAGTGCGCTCTGGATGACGCGCTGCTGCGAGGGACCGTTGGGGGCGGTCATGCCGTTCGACGCGCCGTCCTGGTTGACGGCCGAGCTGCGGATGACCGCGAGCACGGGGTGGCCGTTGCGGCGGGCGTCGGAGAGCCGCTCGATGACGAGGACGCCGACGCCCTCCGACCAGGCGGCGCCGTCCGCGGCGCCCGCGAAGGACTTGCAGCGGCCGTCGGCGGCGAGCCCGCGCTGGCGGCTGAACTCGACGAACATGTCGGGGCTCGCCATCACCGCGACACCGCCGACGAGCGCCATCGAGCACTCGCCGGAACGCAGCGACTGGGTGGCCAGGTGCAGCGAGACGAGGGACGAGGAGCAGGCCGTGTCCACGGTCATGGACGGCCCTTCGAGGCCGAGGGTGTACGAGACGCGGCCCGAGATCAGGCTGCCGCCGGTGGTGGCCGCGGCCTCGGTGCCCTGCCCGTAGTCGTGGTACATGACGCCCGCGAAGACGCCGGTCCTGCTGCCCTTGAGGGTGTGCGGGTTGATGCCGGCCCGCTCGATGGCCTCCCACGAGACCTCCAGCAGCTGCCGCTGCTGCGGGTCCATGATCAGTGCCTCGTTGGGGCTGATCCCGAAGAAGTGCGGGTCGAAGTCGCCGGCCCGGTAGAGGAAGCCGCCCTCGTTGGCGTACGTCTTCCCCGGCACGCCCGGCTCCGGGTCGTACACGTTCTCCACGTCCCAGCCGCGGTCGAGCGGGAAGCCGGAGACGGCGTCCCGGCCCTCCACGACGAGCTGCCACAGCTCCTCGGGCGAGGTGACCCCGCCGGGGAGGCGGCAGCTCATCGCGACGATCGCTATCCGGTCGTCGTCGGCGTCCGCCCGCGTACGGGCGACCGCGGGGGCCGGACGGGCGGCCGCGCCCTGAGCCGCTCCGCCGATGGACTCGCCGATGTACTGGGCGACGGCGCGGGCGTTCGGGTAGTCGAAGACGAGGGTGGCGGGGAGCCGGAGCCCGGTGGCCGCCTTGAGCTGGTTGCGCAGTTCGACGGCGCTGAGGGAGTCGAAACCGAGCTCCTGGAAGGCCCGGTCGGGGGCGATGGCGTCGGCCGACTCGTGGCCCAGTACGGCTGCCACGTGCGTCCGCGCCAGTTCCAGGAGGGCCTGGTCGCGCTCCTCCTCCGTCTTCCCGGCGAGGCGCGCCGCGAGCTCGTGTGCGGCGCCCGCTCCCCCGCCGGCGGCGCTCGCGCGGACGCTGCGGCGCTGCGGGGCGGGGGTGGCGGAGCGCAGGAGCGCGGGCAGTTCGTCGGTACGGGCGGCCAGCGCGGCGCGGTCGACGTGGAGCGGGACGGTGGCGGGCCGGCCGGAGGCGCAGGCGGCGTCGAAGAGGGCGAGGGCCTCCTCGGGCCGGAGCGGCGGAAGGCCTTGGCGCTCCATGCGCTTCACATCGGTGTCGGTGATGTACTGGCCCATGCCCGTGCTCGCCCACAGGCCGTAGGCCAGGGACTGGGCGGCGAGGCCCCGGGCGTGGCGATGGGTGGCCAAGGCGTCGAGGAAGGTGTTGGCGGCGGCGTAGTTCGCCTGCCCTGCGGCGAGGGTCAGACCACCGGCGGAGGAGATGAGGGCGAACAGCGGCAGGTTCAGGTGCTCGGTCTGCTCGTGCAGGTGCCAGGCGGCGTCGGCCTTGGGGGCCAGGACCCAGTCCAGGCGTTCACCGTCCATGGTGGCGATGAGCCCGTTGTCGCCCGTACCGGCGGCGTGGACGATGCCGGTCAGCGGGTGCTCGGCCGGGATCGAGGCCAGGAGGGTGGTGATGTTGGCCGGTTCGGCCACATCGCACGCGGTGACCGTGACCACCGCACCGGACTCGGACAGTTCGGCGGCCAGTTCGGCAGCGCCTTCGGCATCGGGGCCGCGACGGCTGGTCAGGACCAGGTGGCGGACACCGTGCTCGGTCACCAGGTGCCGGGCCAGGTGCGCACCGATACCACCGGTGCCACCCGTGATCAGGACCGTACCCTCCGGATCCAGGACCAGGGGAGCCTCGGCGGTCGCGGTGACCGGGACGAGGCGCGGGATGCGGACGCCGTCGGCACGAACCGCGCTCTCCGGCTCACCGGAAGCGATGACGGCGTCAAGACCGTCGGTGACCGCCGTGAGGTCGGTCAGCTGGATCCGGCCCGGGTTCTCCGCCTGCGCGGCACGCACCAGACCCCACACCGGCGCCTGAGCGAGATCGACACGCTCGGAAGCCGCGTCCACGACCACCGCACCACGCGTCGCCACCACCAGCGTGGTCTCCGCGAACCGCTCCCCAGCCAGCCACTCCTGCACCACCGCCAGCGTCCGACCGGTCGCCGAACGCACCGCATCCGGCAACAGACCCTCGGTGTCCGGGACGTGGAAGACCACCGCGCCCGTCAGCTCACCCTCCGGCAGCTCACCCCACACATGCGGCCCGGCCACCCCATCCACCGGAG
>NZ_LFML01000149.1:74751-149743 GCF_001044425.1 Streptomyces roseus | reverse complement strand
CCTGAGCCTGAGCCGCCAGCGGACGCCACGCGATCTCGAACAACGACTCCGGCCGACCCGCACTCAACTGCTCCTGCGACACCGGACGCGACACCAGCGAGCCCACCGTCAGGACCGGCTGCCCCTCCGCGTCGGCCACCGTCACGGTCACCGTGTTGGGGCCGGAGGGGGCGATGCACACGCGCAGCGCCGGGGCGCCGCCCGCGTGCAGGGCCACGTCGTTCCACGAGAACGGCAGGACCGTCGACTCGTCGGTGCTCGATCCGTCGTCGATCAGCGCCACGTGCATGGCGGCATCGAGGAGGGCGGGGTGCAGGCCGTACCGCGCCGCGTCGGCGTGCGCCTGCTCGGGGAGGGAGACCTCCGCGTACAGCGATTCGCCTGAGGTCCAGGCGGCCTTGAGGCCCTGGAAGACGGGTCCGTAGTGGTAGCCGCGCTCCAGGAGGAGCTCGTACGCCCCGTCCACCGTCGTCGGGGTGGCGCCCGGCGGCGGCCACTCCGTCAGAGCGGCGGCGGGCAGGCCCGAGCCGCTGACCAGGGTGCCTTCCGCGTGCCGCGTCCATACGGGCTCGGTGGCGTTCTCGTCGCGGGAGTGGATGGTCACCGTACGGCGCCCGGATCCGTCGTCCGCGCCGAGCCAGACCTGTACGGCGGCCCCGCCGCGCTCGGGCAGGATCAGCGGGGCGTGCAGGGTGAGTTCCTCGACCGCGTCGCATCCGACCTGGTCGCCCGCGCGGATCGCGAGTTCGACGAAGCCGGTGCCGGGGAAGAGGATGCTGCCGAGGACGTCGTGGTCGGCCAGCCAGGGCTGGCTGTCGACGGAGAGCCGCCCGGTCAGGACGACCTCGCCGGAGTCCGCGGAGGCGATCGCGGCGCTCAGCAGCGGGTGTCCGACGCTCTCCAGGCCCGCGGCGCCGAGCCCGGCGCCCTCGCCGCCCGTGGCTTCCAGCCAGTACCGCTGCTGCTGGAACGCGTACGTCGGCAGATCGGCCCAGCGGTCCTCGGTGGCGCCGAAGTACGCGGCCCAGTCGACGGGGACGCCCTGGTTGTGGGTACGGCCGACGGCCGCGAGCAGTTCGCGGGCCTCGGGCCGCTGTCGGCGGCAGGAGGAGATGAAGGCGGTGCCCTCGACGTCGCCGACGGTGGCGCTCGCCAGGGCGGTCAGGATGGCGTCCGGGCCGAGCTCCACGTACGTCTCGACGCCGCGGCCCTGGAGGTACTGGACGGTGTCGGAGAAGCGGACGGCTTCGCGCAGGTGGCGGGTCCAGTACTCCGGGGTACCCCAGTCCTCGCTGAGCTCGCCGTGCACGCCCGAGACCACCGGGATGGCGGCGGGGTGGTACGTCACGGACTCGGCGACGGCACGGAACTCCGCGAGCGCCGGATCCATCAGCGGGGAGTGGAAGGCGTGCGAGACACGCAGCCGGGTCGTCTTGCGGCCCAGTCCGGTGAAGGCTGCCTGGACCGCCTCGACGGCCTCCTCGGCCCCCGACACCACGATCGACCGCGGGCTGTTGATCGCCGCGATGCCCACGACGTCGGAGACGTACGGAAGGACTTCCTCCTCCGTGGCTTCGATCGCGGCCATGGCTCCACCGGCCGGCAACGCCTGCATGAGGCGGCCGCGCGCGGTGACCAGTCGGGCCGCGTCCTCCAGGGACAGCGCCCCGGCGACGTGCGCGGCGGTGATCTCGCCGATGGAGTGGCCGGCCAGGAAGTCCGGCCGCACCCCCCACGACTCGACCAGCCGGAACAACGCGGTCTCGATCGCGAAAAGAGCGGGCTGGGTGTAGGCGGTGCTGTTCAGCAGCGCCTCGTCCGATCCCCACATGACCTCGTACAGCGGGGTGTCCAGGTACTCGTCCACGGCCGCGACCACGGCATCGAGCGCCTGCGCGAACACCGGGAACGCGGCATGCAGTTCACGCCCCATCCCCAGACGCTGCGCACCCTGACCCGTGAACAGGAACGCCGACTTGCCTTCCCGGACGGTGCCCTGCACCACCGCGGCGGACGTGCCGCCCTCGGCCAGGGCGGTCAGACCGGAAAGGAGCTCCTCGCGGGTCTCGCCGAGGACGACGGCCCGCTCGTTCAGCCGGGCGCGCCGGGTGGCCAGCGCCCGGCCGGTGACCGCGAGGTCCGCCTCGTCCAGGGTCTCCAGGTGCGCGATCAGGCGTTCCGCCTGAGCGCGCACCGCCGCGGTCGTCCGGCCGGTCAGCGTCCACGGCACCAGCCCCGGCACGAACGCGGGGGCCGCGTCCTGCGGTTCGGTGCCCGCGTCGGCACCGGTCTCGGGCTCGGCGGGCGCGGGCGCCTCCTCGACGATGACGTGGGCGTTCGTACCGCTGAGGCCGAAGGAGGAGATGCCGGCCCGGCGCGGGCGTTCGCCCGCCGGCCATGCGACCGGCTCGGTCAGCAGCCTGACGTTGCCCGCCGTCCAGTCGACGTGCGGGGTGGGCTCGTCGACGTGCAGGGTCCTGGGCAGGACGCCGTGGTGGATCGCCTGCACCATCTTGATGACGCCGGCGACACCGGCCGCGGCCTGGGTGTGGCCGAGGTTGGACTTGAGGGAACCGAGCCACAGCGGCTTGTCGGCGTCCCGGTCCTGCCCGTACGTGGCGAGCAGCGCCTGGGCCTCGATGGGGTCGCCGAGGGTGGTGCCCGTGCCGTGGGCCTCGACCACGTCCACGTCGGCCGTGGTCAGGCCGGCGTTCTCCAGGGCGCTGCGGATCACGCGGCGCTGGGACGGGCCGTTGGGGGCGGTGAGTCCGTTGCTGGCGCCGTCCTGGTTGACGGCGGAGCCGCGCAGGACGGCCAGGACCTGGTGGCCGTTGCGGCGGGCGTCGGAGAGGCGCTCCAGCAGGAGCACGCCGACGCCCTCCGACCAGCCGGTGCCGTCGGTGGCGGCGGCGAAGGACTTGCAGCGGCCGTCCTTGGCGAGGCCGCGTTGGCGGCTGAACTCGACGAAGACCTCGGGGGTGGACATGACGGCGACGCCGCCGGCCAGGGCGAGGGTGCACTCCCCCGCCCGCAGGGCCTGTGCCGCGAGGTGCATGGCGACGAGCGAGGAGGAGCAGGCGGTGTCGAGGGTCACGGACGGGCCCTCGAAGCCGAAGGCGTACGAGACGCGGCCGGAGGCGATGGAGCCGGTCGCGCTGTTGTACGCGTAGTCGTGGTACATCATCCCGGAGTAGACGCCGGTCTTGCTGCCCTTGAGGGTGTCCGGGTCGATGCCGGCCCGCTCGAAGACCTCCCAGGACGCCTCCAGCAGCAGGCGCTGCTGCGGGTCCATGATCAGCGCCTCGTTGGGGCTGATCGAGAAGAGGGCGGGGTCGAAGCGGTCCGCGTCGTGCAGGAACCCGCCCTTGTTGACGTACGTGGTGTTGGGGCGCTCGCCCTCGGGGTCGTACAGGCCCTCGACGTCCCAGCCCCGGTTGACGGGGAACTCCGAGACTCCGTCGCGTCCCTCGTCGACGAGCTGCCACAGGCTTTCGGGGGAATCGACCCCGCCCGGGAAACGGCAGCTCATGGCGACGATGGCGATCGGCTCGCGCGCGGCGGCCGACAGGTTGCGGTTCTGCGTCCGCAGCCGGGCGGTCTCCTTCATGGACGCCCGGAGCGCGTCGAGCAGCTTCTGGTCAGAATCGGACATCGGCTTCTCACATTCCCTGTATCGCGTCGTCCAGCCCGAGACCGTCGAGCGCCATGTTGATCAGACTCTCGGCGTCCATGTCGTCGATCGCCTCTTCCTCCGCGGCGACCGCCTTGGACTCCGTGGTGTGCGTTCGTCCGTCGGCGAGTTCGAGGAGCGTGTCCACCAGGCCCAGTTCGCGCAGGCGGGCCATCGGGACGGTCTGGAGCAGGCGGCGGATCCTGCCCTCGTCGGAGTCGGGGTCGGGGCCGGGGCCCGCCCCGTCGTTTCCTTCCCTCGGCCGGAGCTCCTCGGCGAAGTGCTCGGCGAGGGCCTGGGAGTTGGGGTAGTCGAAGACGAGCGTGGCCGGCAGTCGCAGTCCGGTGGCCTCGGCGAGGCTGTTGCGGAACTCGACGGCGGACAGCGAATCGAATCCGAGCTCCTTGAACTCGCGGCTCTTGCCGATGGAGGCCGCCCCCGCGTGGCCGAGGATCGCGGCCGCGTGGGCCCGTACGAGGTCGACCAGCTCGTCGGTGCGAGCGGCCTCCGACAGCCCGGCCATGCGGCGGCGGAAGGCCGTCACGTCGACCGTGGAGCCGGAGTCCGCGCGGCGGCGGGAGCGGGCGGGGACCAGGCTGCGGAACAGGTCCGGGAGGTCGGTGGCGCCGCGCATCGCCTTCGTGTTCAGCAGGATCGTCACGAGCGCGGGTGCGCCGAGGGCGTGGGCCGCGTCGAACACCTCGGTGCCCGCGCCGGCCGTCAGCGACTCGATGCCGATCCGGCTCATGCGGCCGCTGTCGGCGGCGGCCAGCTCGCCGGCCATGCCGCCGCCGGCCTCCTCGGCCGTCCACGGTCCCCAGGCGAGGGACTGGGCGGGCAGGCCCTGCGCGTGACGGTACGTGGCGAGGGCGTCGAGGAAGGCGTTGGCGGCCGCGTAGTTGGCCTGGCCCGGGTTGCCGAGGACGCCGGCGACCGAGGAGAAGAGGATGAACGCGGCCAGGTCCAGGCCCGCGGTCAGCTCGTGCAGGTGCAGGGCGGCGTCGACCTTGGGCCGCAGGACCGCGGTCAGGCGCTCGGGCGTCAGCGAGCCGAGGACGCCGTCGTCGAGGACGCCCGCCATGTGGACGACACCCGTGAGCGGGTGGGCCGCCGGGATGCCGGCCAGGAGTGCGGCGAGGGCTTCGCGGTCGGAGGTGTCGCAGGCGGCGATCTCCACCTCGGCGCCGAGTTCGGCGAGTTCCGCGACGAGTTCGGCCGCGCCCTCGGCCGCCGGTCCGCGGCGGCTCGTCAGCAGCAGGCGGGTCACCCCGCGCCGGGTGATCAGGTGCCGGGCGAAGAGGCGGCCCAGCATGCCCGTGCCGCCGGTGATCAGTACGGTGCCGTCGGCGGCGAACTCCTCGCGCTCGGTCGTGGCGGTTTCCGCCGCCGCCCGTACGAGGCGGGGGGCGAGGACGGCCGCGGACCGTACGGCGGCCTGCGGCTCGCCCGAGGCCACGGCGAGGGCGACGTCGGCGAAGCCGCCCGCGTCCGCCGCGTCCGCGTCCGTGTCCAGGAGGACGACGCGGCCGGGGTTCTCCGACTGCGCGGTCCTCACCAGGCCCCAGACGGCGGCGCCGGCCAGGTCGCCCACGCCCTCGTCCGCCACCGCGACCGCACCGCGGGTCCGGACGACGAGCGTGGAGCCCTCGAAGCGCTCCTCGGCGAGCCATTCGTGCAGGACCTCCAGGGCCTGGCCCACGGCGGTGTGCACGGCGGCGGCATCCGTACCGGCGGGCGCGTCCCAGACGACGGTGTCCGCGACCGGGCCTTCGCCGAGCGCCTGCCAGGCGACCACGGACCGGCCGTCGGCGCCCGCGGCTGCGCCCGAAGTCTGCGGCTGCGGCTGCGGCTGCCAGTCGATCCGGAACAGCGCGTCCCGGACCGTCGAGCTGCTCCCGGCCGCCCCTTGGCCGGGGGCCAGCGGGCGCAGCATCAGCGAGGCGAGCGAGGCCACGGGGGCCCCGGAGGTGTCCGCGAGGTCGACCGCCACCGAGCCCTCACCGCGGGCCGAGACCCGTACGCGCAGGCCGGAGGCTCCCTCGGCGGAGAGCGAGACGCCGGTGAGGGCGAAGGGCAGGGCGGCCTCGCCGCCGGTCACGCCGGACAGCGCGACCGGGTGGAGCGCCGCGTCAAGCAGCGCGGGGTGCAGGCCGTAGCCCTGCGGCTCGACCCCGTCGGGCAGGACGACCTCGGCGTAGACGTCGTCGCCGGAGCGCCAGGCGGCCCGCATGCCCTGGAACACGGGGCCGTAGGCCAGGCCGGCCTCGGCCACGTCGGCGTAGAACCCGTCGAGGTCGACCGGTTCGGCGCCGGCGGGCGGCCAGGCCGTCGCGTCGAAGGGGCGTACGGACCCGGCGGCCGCGTCGGCGCCGAGCGTGGCGAGCGTGCCGACCGCGTTGCGTACCCACGGCAGGTCCTCGTCCTCGCCGCGCGAGTGGAAGGTCACCGGCCGGCGGCCGGCCTCGTCGGCGGCGCCGACGCCGACCCGTATCGCGATCCCGCCGTGCTGCGGGAGCACCAGCGGTGCCTCCAGGGTGAGTTCGTCCACGACCGGGCAGCCGATCCGGTCGCCCGCCTGGACGGCGAGCTCGATGAAGCCGGTGCCGGGGAAGAGCACGCTCTCGCCGACCCTGTGGTCGGCCAGCCAGGGCTGGGCGGAGACGGCGAGCCGGCCCGTGAGCACGATCCCGTCCGTGTCGGGCGCCGAGATGACCGCGCCGAGCAGCGGGTGGTCGACAGACGACAGGCCGAGGGAGGTGGCGTCGCCGCCGCCCTGGCCGTCCGGGATCCAGAACCGCCGGCGCTGGAAGGCGTACGTCGGCAGGTCGACGCGGCGTGCGCCGGTTCCGGAGTAGTACGTCTGCCAGTCGATGCGCGAGCCCGAGGTGTGCAGGTGGGCCAGGGCGGTGAGCAGGGTGCGGGGCTCGGCGCGGTTCCCCCGCAGGACCGGCTCGATGACCAGGTCCTGCCCGGGGGCGGACTCGCCGTCGAGGGTCGTACGGGTCAGGGCCGACAGGATGGCGTCGGGGCCCAGCTCGACGAAGCGGGTGACGCCCAGGCCGTGCAGGTGCCGGACGGTGTCGCAGAAGCGGACGGCCTCGCGCAGGTGGCGGGTCCAGTAGTCCGGGGTGCCCCAGTCCTCGCTGATCTCGCCGTGGACCCCGGAGACCACCGGGATCTTCGGCTGGTGGTAGGTCACGTTCTCGGCGACCAGGTGGAACTCGGCCAGGACCGGGTCCATGAGCGGCGAGTGGAAGGCGTGCGAGACGCGCAGCCGGGTCGTTTTGCGGCCGAGCCCGGTGAAGACGGCGGTGATCGCGTCGACCGCCCCTTCCTCGCCGGAGACCACGATCGAGCGCGGGCTGTTGATCGCGGCGATCCCGACCGTGTCGCTGAGGTGGGGCAGGACCTCCTCCTCCGCGGCCTCGACGGCGGCCATCGCGCCGCCCGCGGGCAGGGCCTGCATCAGACGGCCGCGGGCGGCGACGAGGCGGGCGGCGTCCTCCAGGGAGAGGACCCCGGCGGCGTGTGCGGCGGTGATCTCGCCGATGGAGTGGCCGGCCAGGTAGGCCGGGCGGACGCCCCAGGACTCGACGAGCCGGAAGAGCGCCGTCTCGATGGCGAAGAGGGCGGGCTGCGTGTAGGCGGTGCTGTTCAGCAGCGCCTCGTCCTCGCCCCAGATGACCTCGTAGAGCGGGGTGTCGAGGTAGGCGTCGAGTGCGGCGACCACCTCGTCGAGGGCGGCCGCGAACACCGGGAAGGCGGCGTGCAGTTCGCGTCCCATGCCCAGGCGCTGCGCGCCCTGGCCGGTGAAGAGGAAGGCCGGCTTGCCGTCCCGTACCGCGCCCCGGACCGCTCCGGCGCCGGTGAGGGCGGTGGCGGACGCCCCGCCGGCCAGCGCGGACAGTCCGGCCAGCAGCTCCTCGCGGCTCGCGGCGACCACCGCGGCGCGGTGCTCGTGCGGGGTGCGGGAGGTGGCGGCCGAGTAGGCCAGGTCGGTCAGGCCGGTGGGCGAGAGCTCCGGGTCCCCGGTGACGTGCGCGTGCAGGCGGGCGGCCTGCTCGGCGAGGGCCTCGGGGCTGCGGGCCGAGAGCACGACCGGTACGAGGGGCAGTGCGCGCGGTTCACCGGCCGGGGCCGTCGCCTGCGGTGCCTCTTCGACGATCACGTGGGCGTTGGTGCCGCTGAGGCCGAAGGAGGAGATGCCCGCCCGGCGCGGGCGCCCCGCCTGCGCGGGCCAGGGGACCGGCTCCTGGAGCAGCTTGACGTTGCCGGCCTCCCAGTCGACGTGCGGGGTGGGCTCGTCGATGTGCAGGGTCTTGGGCATCAGCCCGTGGCGCAGGGCCTGGACCATCTTGATGACCCCGCCGACGCCGGCGGCGGCCTGGGCGTGGCCGATGTTCGACTTGAGGGAGCCGAGCCACAGCGGCTTGTCCTCGTCGCGGTCCTGGCCGTACGTGGCGAGGACGGCCTGGGCCTCGATCGGGTCGCCGAGGGTGGTGCCGGTGCCGTGCGCCTCCAGGACGTCGACGTCGGCGGTGGTGAGGCCGGCGCCTTCCAGGGCGGCGCGGATGACGCGCTGCTGGGAGGGGCCGTTGGGGGCGGTGAGCCCGTTGGAGGCGCCGTCCTGGTTGACGGCGGAGCCGCGTACGACGGCCAGGACCCGGTGGCCGTTGGCGCGGGCGTCCGAGAGCCGCTCCACGACGAGCACGCCGACGCCCTCGGACCAGGCGGCGCCGTCTGCGGCGCCCGCGAAGGACTTGCAGCGGCCGTCCCTGGCCATGCCCTTCTGGCGGCTGAACTCGACGAACACCTCGGGGTCGGACATGACGGTCACGCCGCCGGCCAGGGCCAGGGTGCACTCGCCGGAGCGCAGTGCCTGGACGGCCAGGTGCAGGGAGACGAGGGAGGAGGAGCAGGCGGTGTCGACCGTCATGGAGGGGCCTTCGACGCCGAGGACGTAGGAGACCCGGCCCGAGGCGATGCCGCCGGTGGACGCGTTGTGCGCGTAGTCGTGGTACATCATCCCGGAGTAGACGCCGGTGCGGCTGCCCTTGAGGGTGCGCGGGTCGATGCCGGCGTCCTCGAACGCCTCCCAGGAGGCCTCCAGCAGCAGGCGCTGCTGCGGGTCCATGATGAGCGCCTCGTTCGGGCTGATGCCGAAGAAGTCGGGGTCGAAGTCGCCGGCGTCGTGGAGGAATCCGCCCTGGGCGACGTAGCTGGTGTCGGGGCGGGCGCCAGTGGGGTCGTAGATGCGGGCGAGGTCCCAGCCGCGGTCCTGCGGGAAGTCGGAGATGGCGTCGACGCCGTCGGCGACGGCCTGCCACAGGCCCGCGGGCGAGGTGATGCCACCGGGGTAGCGGCAGGCCATGCCGACGATGGCGATGAGCTCGTCGTCGGCGGTGGCAGCCTTCTTGCGGACGGCGGCGGGCCGCGCCGCGGCGGCCGGCAGTCCGGACACCTCGGTGAGCAGGTGGCGGGCGAGGCCGAGCGGGTTGGGGTAGTCGAAGACGATGGTGGCGGGCAGGCGCAGTCCGGTGGCCTCGGCGAGCCCGTTGCGGAACTCGACGGCGCGCAGGGAGTCGAAGCCGAGCTCCTTGAACGCCCGTTCGGGTTCGATGGCCTGGGTGGAGCTGAAGCCCAGTACGTCGGCGACCTGGCGCAGCACCAGCTCGACGAGCACCTCCTCGCGGTCGGCCTCGGGCAGGGAGGCGAGACGCTGCTGGAGGGCTCCGGCCTCGATCTTCCCGCCGGCCTTGCGGCGGACGGTGACCGGGGCGAGGGAGCGGAACACCTCGCGGGCGCCGGCGCCCTGGGCGCGGATCGCGCCGAGGTCCAGCTTGACGGGGACCAGGGTGGCGTCGCCCGCGGCGCGGGCGGCGTCGAAGAGGGCGACGCCCTCGTCGGAGGAGATCGGGTAGACGCCGCCCTGCGAGATGCGGGAGCGCTCGGCGTCGGTGAGGGCGCCGGTCATACCGCTGGCCTCGCCCCAGAAGCCCCAGGCGAGGGACTGGGCGGGCAGGCCGTGGGCCTGCCGGTGGGCGGCGAGGCCGTCCAGGAGGGCGTTGGCCGCGGCGTAGTTGGCCTGGCCGGGGTTGCCGAAGATTCCGGCGACGGAGGAGAAGAGGACGAAAGCGGCGAGTTCGGCGTCGGCGGTGAGCTCGTGCAGGTTGAGGGCCGCATCGACCTTGGGGCGCAGGACGTTGTCGACGCGCTCGGGGGTGAGCGAGCCGAGGATGCCGTCGTCGAGGACGCCGGCGAGGTGGATGACCCCGGTGAGGGGGTGCTCGGCCGGTACGGCGGCCAGCAGCGCGGCGAGGGCCTCGCGGTCGGCGGCGTCGCAGGCTGCGATCTCCACGTGCGCGCCGAGTCCGGTGAGCTCGGCGGCGAGTTCGGCGGCGCCTTCGGCGTCGGGTCCGCGGCGGCTCGTCAGCAGCAGGCGGCCGACGCCCTGCTCGGTGACGAGGTGGCGGGCGAAGAGCCGGCCCAGCATGCCGGTGCCGCCGGTGAGCAGGACCGTGCCGTCGGCGGCGAAGCGCGGCGCCTCGCCGCCGTCACCGTCGCCGTCCGTGGCGGTGGCGGTGGCGCGGACCAGGCGGGGCGCGTACGCGACCCCGTCCCGTACGGCGATCTGGGACTCGCCGGCGGCGTACGCGGTGAGGACGTCGGCTTCGGTGGCCGCGTCGGCCAGGACGATGCGGCCGGGGTTCTCGGACTGGGCGGACTTGACCAGGCCCCATACGGTGGCGCCGGCCAGGTCGGTGACGTCCTCGCCGGGGCGGGCGGCGACGGCGCCGCTCGTACGGACGACCAGGACCGAGCCGGCGTAGCGCTCGTCGGCGAGCCATTCGCGGGCGACGGCGAGGGCTGCGTGCGCGGCGGTGCGCGCGGCGTCGGCGCCGGTGCCGGCGGGGGCGTCCCACAGGACCACGTCGGCGAGTTCGCCGTCCTCGGTCCGCGAGGCCTCCCAGGTGGTGAGCGAGGCCTCGGCGGCGGCCGCCGGGAGGGGCTGCCAGTCGATGCGGAACAGGGCGTCGCGGGTGAGGGAGCGGTCCTGCGCGAGCCGGTCGTCGGTGAGCGGCCGCAGGACGAGGGAGTCCACGGACGCGACGGGCTGTCCGGCCGAGTCGGCGAGGTCGACGGCGACCTCGCCGTCCCCGAGCGCGCTGACCCGTACGCGGACGGCGGCGGCGCCCTCGGCCGCGAGGGTGACCCCGGACCAGGCGAACGGCAGGGCCGCCCGGTCGCCGGTGACGCCGGTCAGGGCGACGGTGTGCAGGGCCGCGTCGAGGAGCGCCGGGTGCAGTCCGTACGCGGAGCCGTCGGCGGAGTCGGGCAGGGCGGCCTCGGCGTACACGTCGCCGTCCAGGCGCCAGGCGGCGGTCAGGCCCTGGAACACCGGGCCGTAGTTCAGGCCCTCCGCGGCGACGTTCTCGTAGAAGCCGCCGAGGTCGACGGGCTCGGCTCCGGCGGGCGGCCAGGCGGTGGTGTCGAAGTCGCGGGAGGGGGCGGCGGTGCGGCCGAGGGTGCCGACCGCGTGCCGAATCCACGACAGGCCGGTGTCCTCGCCGCGCGAGTGGACGGTCACGGCCCGGCGGCCCGCCGGGTCGGGGGCGTCGACGGTGACCCGTACGGCGACTCCGCCGCGTGCGGGGAGCACCAGCGGGGCCTCCAGGGTGAGTTCCTCGACGGTGGTGCAGCCGGCCCGGTCGCCGGCCAGGACGGCCAGTTCGACGAAGCCGGTGCCGGGGAAGAAGACCTGGTCGCCGACCCGGTGGTCGCCGAGCCAGCCGTGGGTGGCGGTGGAGAGGCGGCCGGTCAGCGTGAAGCCGTCGCTGTCGGGGGCGGTGACGACGGCGCCGAGCAGCGGGTGGCCGGCCGGGTCGAGGCCGGCGGCCTCGACGTCGCCCGCGGCGGCGGGGGCCGGGGCCCAGTAGTGCTCGCGCTGGAAGGCGTACGTCGGCAGGTCGACGGGGCGTGCGGGCGCGGAGCCGTGAAAGAGGGTCCAGTCGACGGGCGCGCCCGCCACCCAGGCCTCGGCCAGCGAGGTGGCGAACCGCTCGATGCCGCCTTCACCGCGGCGCAGCGAGCCGACGGGAGCGGCGCTGACGCCGACGGCGGAGACGGTCTCGGCGAGGCCGACGAGCAGGCCGGGGTGGGGGCTCGCCTCGACGAAGACGGTGAAGCCGTCGTCGAGGAGGGCGCGGGTGGTCTCCTCGAAGAGGACGGTCTGGCGCAGGTTGCGGTACCAGTAGTCGGCGTCGAGGGTGGCGGTGTCGACGGGGGCGCCGAGGACGGTGGAGTAGAAGGAGACGTCGGCGGAGCGCGGGGTGATGCCGGCGAGGGCGGCGCGGACCTCGTCGCGGATCTCCTCGACGAAGACGGAGTGGGAGGCGTAGTCGACGGGGATCTTGCGGGCCTGGACCCCTTCCGCCTCCAGGTGGGTGTACAGCTCGTCGAGGTGCTCGGGGTGGCCGCAGACGACGACCGAGGTGGGGCTGTTGACGACGGCGAGCTGGAGGCGGCCGTCCCAGCGGGCGATGAGCTCGCGGACCTCGGCGGAGGGCAGGCGGACGGACATCATGCCGCCGCGCCCGGCCAGCCCGGTCCGGATGATCTTGCTGCGGAGGGCGACGACGCGGGCGCCGTCCTCCAGGGACAGGGCGCCGGCGACGGTGGCCGCCGCGATCTCGCCCTGGGAGTGGCCGACGACCGCGGCCGGCTCCACGCCGAACGAGCGCCACAGCGCGGCGAGGGAGACCATGACGGCCCACAGCACCGGCTGGACGACGTCGACCTCGTCGTACGTGGGGGCGCCGGGCTCACCGCGTACGACGTCGAGGAGGTTCCAGTCGGTGAAGAGGGCGAGGGCTTCGGCGCACTCCCCCATCCGCGCGGCGAACACCGGCGAGGAGTCGAGCAGTTCGACGGCCATGCCGATCCACTGCGAGCCCTGGCCGGGGAAGACGAACGCGACCTGCGGGGAACCGGAGGCGGTGCCGCGGACCAGGTGCGGGGCCTTGCCGCCGTCGGCGAGGGTGTCGAGGCCGGCCAGCAGGGCGTCGCGGTCGCCGCCGAGGACGACGGCGCGGTGGTCGAAGGCGGTGCGGCGGGTGATCAGGGCGTGCCCGATGCCGCCCGGGTCCTCGTCCTGCGCGCGCTCGCGGACGAACGCGGCGAGCTTCCCGGCCTGCCCGCGCAGGGCCTGGGCGCTGCGCGCCGAGACCACGTACGGCAGGACCGGGGAGGCGACGGCGGGGGCCCCGGAAGCCTCCGGGGTCCCGGCGGTCTCCTCGGCGGCCGGCTCGGGCGCCTCCTGGAGGATGACGTGGGCGTTGGTGCCGCTCAGGCCGAAGGCGGAGACTCCCGCGGTACGGGCGTGGTCCTCGGCCTTCGGCCAGGGCAGCGCTTCGGTGAGCAGCTCGACGTGGCCGGCGCTCCAGTCGACGTGGCTGGAGGGCTCGGAGACGTGCAGGGTGCGCGGCATCAGGCCGTTGCGCATCGCCATGACGGTCTTGATGACGCCGCCGACGCCGGCCGCGCCCTGGGCGTGGCCGATGTTCGACTTGAACGAGCCGAGCCGCAGCGGGCGCTGGGCGGTGTGGTCCTGGCCGTACGTGGCGAGCAGGGCCTGCGCCTCGATCGGGTCGCCGAGGGTGGTGCCGGTGCCGTGGGCCTCGACGAGGTCGACGTGGGCGCCGGGGATCTGGGCGTTGGCGAGGGCCTGGCGGATCACCTTCTGCTGGGCGGGGCCGTTGGGCGCGGTGAGCCCGTTGGAGGCGCCGTCCTGGTTGATCGCCGAGCCCTGGATCACCGCGAGGACCTCGTGCCCGTGGCGGCGGGCGTCGGAGAGCCGCTCCAGGAGGATGACGGCGGCGCCCTCGGCCCAGCCGGTGCCGTCCGCCGTGTCGGAGAAGGCCTTGCAGCGCCCGTCGGGCGAGAGGCCCTTCTGCTTGCTGAACGCGACGAACGGGGACGCGGTCGACATGATCATCACACCGCCGGCGAGGGCCAGCTTGCACTCGTTCTGGCGCAGCGCCTGCGCGGCCAGGTGGATGGCCACCAGGGAGGAGGAGCAGGCGGTGTCGACGGTGAACGCGGGGCCTTCGAGCCCCAGGGTGTAGGAGACCCGGCCTGAGATGACGGACGAGGCGCGCGAGGTCGCCATGAACGCCTCGACGGCTTCCGGGACGCCTTCCTCGTAGTCGCCGTAGTCCTGGATGCCCGAGCCCATGTAGACGCCGACCTGGCTGCCGCGCAGGGTCTCGGGGTCGATGCCGGCCCGCTCGAACGCCTCCCAGGACACTTCCAGGATGAGGCGCTGCTGGGGGTCGGTGCCCTCGGCCTCCAGCGGGCTGAGCCCGAAGAAGCCGGGGTCGAACATGCCGGCGTTCTCCAGGAAGCCGCCCTGGTGGACGTAGCTCGACCCGGGGGCGTCGGGGTTCGGGTCCATCAGGGCCTCGAGGTCCCAGCCGCGGTCGGTGGGCATGCCCGCCACGGCGTCGCGGCCCTCGGCCACCAGCTGCCACAGCTCTTCCGGCGTCGTGATCCCGCCGGGGTAGCGGCAGCTCATGGCCACGATCGCGATCGGCTCCCGCGTCTGAGCCTCGACGTCCTGGAGCCGCTGCCGGGTCTGGTGCAGATCGGCCGTGACTTTCTTCAGGTAGTCGAGGATCTTCTCGTCATTTGCCATGTCGGGTCTCACCGAGTCCTTTTGATGAATGTGTCGGCTACGTGCTCGGGGCTCGGTCAGGCCAGGCCGAGTTCTCTGTCGATGAAGGCGAAGACGTCGTCCGCCGAAGCGGATTCGAGCTGGTCGCGGACCATCTCGCCGGTTCCCTGGAGGTCGGTGAGCCTGCCGACCAGGGCTTGCAGCCGCGAGGTGATCCGGCTGGAGCGGATCTGCTCGATGTCGAGGGAGGCGGCGAGCTCCTCGAAGCGGTCCAGCTCGGTGAGCACGTCGGCGGGGCCGCCGTCGCCGTCCTGGAACAGCTCGGTGCGCAGGAACGCGGCGAGCGCGGCGGGGGTGGCGTAGTCGAAGACCATCGTGCTCGGCAGGTTCGCGCCGGTCGCCTCGCTGAGGCGCGCGCGCAGTTCCACGGCGGCGACGGAGTCGAAGCCGAGGTCCTCGAAGGCGCGGGTCGGCTCCAGCTCCGCCGGGGAGTCGTAGCCGAGCAGCGCCGCGACCTTGCCGCGGACCAGGTCCAGCAGGGCGCGGGTCTGCTCCGCCTCCGGCTTTCCGGCGAGCGAGGCCACCAGGGCGGATCCGCCGCCCGCCGCCGCTCCCCCGGCGGCGCCTTCGAAGACGGCGCGTACCTCGGGCAGGGCGTTCAGCAGTGGGCGGGGCCGGGCCAGGGTGTAGGTGGGGACGAAGCGCTCCCAGTCGAACTCGGCGACCACGAGGTGGCTCTCGTCGTGCTCGACGACCTGGCGCAGGGCGCCGACGGCGATGGAGGGCCGCATGGCGGGCGCGCCGATCCGGCGCATCATGGCGCCGAGTTCGGCGTCGACCATGCCGCCGTCCCACGAGGACCAGGCGACGGAGGTGACGGTACGGCCCTGGGCGCGGCGGCGGTGGGCGAGGCCGTCGAGGTGGGCGTTGGCGGCGGCGTAGGCGCTCTGGCCGGCGCTGCCCCAGACGGCCGCGCCGGAGGAGAAGAGGACGAAGGCGTCCAGCGGGCGGTCGGCGAGGAGTTCGTCGAGGAGGAGGGCTCCGGCGACCTTGGCGTGGCCGACCTCGGCGAACTCCTCCAGGGAGAGGTCGTGGAGCGGGGCGATGCGCTGCATCGCCCCGGCCGCGTGGACGACGGCGGTCAGCGGCTGGTCCTCGGGTACGGAGTCCAGGACCCGGGCCAGCGAGGCGCGGTCGGTGACGTCGCAGGCCTCGATGCTCACCCGGGCGCCCAGGGCGGTCAGTTCGGCTTCGAGCTCGTCCATGCCGGCGGCGGCGCGGCCGCGGCGGCTGGTGAGCAGCAGGTGTCCGGCGCCCTCGGCGGCGAACGTACGGGCCACGTGGGCGCCGAGGCCGCCGGTGCCGCCCGTGATGAGGACGGTGCCGCGGGGCTGCCAGGTGCGGCGGGGCTCCTGGCCGGCGAGGGGGGCGCGCACGAGGCGGCGTACGAAGACGCCCTGCGGGCGCAGCGCGACGGCGTCCTCGCCGGAGGTACCGGTCAGCAGCGAGCACAGCTGCCGGGCGGCGGCCGGGTCGAGGGCGGCGGGCAGGTCGACGATGCCTCCCCAGGTCTGCGGGAGGTCCAGCGCGAGGGCTCCGGCCAGGCCCCACAGGGGGGTCTGGGCGAGGGACGCGACCTCGTGGGAGCCGGCCACGGCGGCCGCCCCGTCGGTGGCCAGCCACAGCGGGGCGCTCAGCCCGGCGTCGCCGTGGGCCTGTACCAGGGTGACGGTGGCGGCCAGGCCCCGGGTCAGGCCGGGGTGTGCGGGGTGCGGCCGCTCGTCGAGGGAGAGCAGCGAGAGCACTCCGGCGGCGGTACGGCCGCCCAGCGCCTCGGCGAGGGCGCCGCGGTCCTCCCCGTCGACCTCGACGGTCTCGGGGGCGGCCCCGCTGTCGGCCAGCGCCGCGAGGACGGCGGCGACCCGCGGGTCGGCGGCGTGCTGCGGGCTCACCGCGACCAGCCAGGTGCCGGTCAGGACGGGGGCGGGCAGGGCCTCGGGGGCGGGCTGCCAGACGACGCGGTAGCGCCAGGAGTCGAGGGTGTACGCGTCCTGGTGGCGGCGGCGCCACTTCGAGAGGGCGGGCAGCACCTCGTGGAGCGGCTCGGCGGCGATCTCCAGCCGGCCGGCCAGGGCGTCGACGTCGGCGTGCTCGACGGACTCCCAGAAGGCGGTGTCGGCCGGGTCGGCCGCGCCGCCGGCGCCGCCCCGTGCGGCGGCGAGCAGGCCCGGGGTGGCCGGGACGGCGTCGGCCCAGAAGCTGCGGTGCTGGAAGGCGTAGGTCGGCAGCGCGAGGCGGCGGGCCGGGCGGGCGGCCGGGCGGGCCGCGAAGAGGGCCGGCCAGTCCAGGGCGGCGCCGCGGGCGTACGCCTGGGCGACGGCGGCCAGGAGCGTGCGCTCCTCGTCGCGGCCGCGGCGCAGGGCGGGGGCGACGACCGCGCCCGCCTCGGCGGTGAGCGAGTCGGCTGCCATCGGCGTGAGCGCGGCGTCCGGGCCGAGTTCCAGCAGGACGCGGACCCCGTCGGCCTCGATCGCGCGCAGGGCGTCGGAGAAGCGGACGGCCTCGCGGACGTGGCGGACCCAGTAGTCGGCGCTCTGGAGCTCGCCGTCCCCGGCCGGGCGGCCGGTCAGGTTCGACACGACGGGGATCCGGGCCTCGTTCCAGGTCACGCTCTGGGCGACGGCGCGGAACTCCTCCAGCATCGGGTCCATCAGCGGGGAGTGGAAGGCGTGCGAGACCCGCAGTTCCTTGGTCTTGCGGCCGTCCTGCCCGAAGTGGGCGGCGATGGCCCGTACGGTGTCCTGCTCGCCCGAGACGACCACCGCGCGGGGGCCGTTGACCGCGGCGATGCCCACGCCGTCGGTGAGGTGGGGGCGGACCTCCTCCTCGGTGGCCTGGATCGCGGCCATCGCGCCGCCCGCGGGCAGGGCCTGCATCAGGCGGCCGCGCGCGGCGACCAGACGGGCCGCGTCGGCGAGGTCGAGGACCCCGGCGGCGTGGGCCGCGGCGACCTCCCCGATGGAGTGGCCGGCCAGGACGTCGGGGCGCAGGCCCCAGGAGCGGACGAGCCGGAACAGGGCGCTCTCGACGGCGAACAGCGCGGGCTGGGCGTAGGCGGTGCTGTTCAGCGCCTGCTCGTCGTCACCCCACATGACGCCCTTGAGCGGGGTGTCGAGGTGGGCGTCGAGGGCGGCGGCCGCCTCGTCGAGGGCGGCGGCGAAGACGGGGAAGGCGGCGTGCAGTTCACGGCCCATGCCCAGGCGCTGGGCGCCCTGCCCGGAGAAGAGGAAGGCGGTGCGGACGTCGGGCTCGGCCACGGCGCGGGCCGCGTCGCCCGGGACGTCCCCCTCGGCGAGGGCCGTCAGGCCCCGTACGAGCTCCTCGCGGTCCGCGGCGAGGAGGACCGCGCGGTGCTCCAGCGCGGCGCGGGTGAGGGCCAGCGAGTGGCCGAGGTCGCGTACGGGCGCCTCGTCACCGGCGGCGTCCAGGGCGCTCAGGTGGTCCAGCAGGTTGGCGGCCTGGGCGCGCAGCGCGTCGGCGGTCTTCGCCGAGAGCGGCAGCAGCGCGGGGGCGAGGGCTTCGGGGGCCTGGGCTTCGGGGGCCTGGGCGCCCTCCGGGGCCTCCTCGGCCGGCGCAGCCTCGATGATGACGTGCGCGTTGGTGCCGCTGAGGCCGAACGCGGAGACGGCGGCGCGCCGCGGCTCCCCGGTCTCGGGCCAGTCGACGGCCTCGGTGAGCAGCCGGATGTTGCCCGCCGACCAGTCCACCTTGGGGCTCGGCTCGTCGACGTGCAGGGTCTTGGGCAGGACGCCGTGGCGGATCGCCTGGACCATCTTGATGATGCCGCCGACCCCGGCCGCGGCCTGTGCGTGCCCGATGTTCGACTTGATGGAGCCCAGCCACAGCGGCTTGTCGGCGGGGCGGCCCTTGCCGTACGTGGCGAGCAGCGCCTGCGCCTCGATGGGGTCGCCGAGGGTGGTGCCCGTACCGTGCGCCTCGACCGCGTCGACCTGGTCGGCGGTGAGCTGCGCCCCGGCCAGGGTCTGCTCGATCAGCCGCTGCTGGGACGGGCCGTTGGGAGCGGTGATGCCGTTGGAGGCGCCGTCCTGGTTGACGGCGCTGCCGCGGATGACGGCGAGCACCGGGTGGCCGTTCCTGCGGGCGTCGGAGAGCCGCTCGACGACGAGCATGCCCGCGCCCTCGCCCCAGCCGGTGCCGTCGGCGGCCGCGGCGAAGGACTTGCAGCGGCCGTCGGGGGCCAGCCCGCGTTCCTGGCTGAAGCCGACGAAGGAGGTCGGCGTCGCCATCACGGTCACGCCGCCGGCCAGGGCCAGGGAGCATTCGCCGGCGCGCAGGGCCTTGACCGCCCAGTGCAGGGCGACGAGCGAGGAGGAGCAGGCCGTGTCCACGGTGACCGCGGGGCCCTCCAGGCCGAGGGTGTACGCGATGCGGCCGGAGGCGATCGAGCCGAGACCGCCGATCCCGCCGTCGGAGGGGTAGTCGTGGTAGACGACGCCCGCGTACACGCCGGTGCGGCTGCCGCGCAGCGAGTGCGGGTCGATGGTGGCGCGCTCCAGCGCCTCCCAGGAGGTCTCCAGCAGCAGGCGCTGCTGGGGGTCGGTCTCCCGCGCCTCCTTCGGGCTGATCTTGAAGAAGTCGGCGTCGAACCGGTCGGCGTCGTGCAGGAACCCGCCTTCCCGGGCGTACGACTTGCCGGGCGTGCCCGGCTCCGGGTCGTACAGCCCGTCGACGTCCCAGCCCCGGTTCAGCGGGAAGCCGGTGATCCCGTCGCCGCCGGAGGCCACCAGGTCCCACAGGTCCTCGGGGGAGCCGATCCCGCCGGGGTAGCGGCAGGCCATCCCGACGATCGCGATCGGCTCGTGCTCGCGGGCCTCGGCCTCGCGCAGGCGCCTCTTGGCGCTCTGCAGGTCGGCGGTCGCACGCTTGAGATAGTCGCGGAGTTTGTCCTGGTCAGGCATCTGAAGTCAACCAATCTGAAGCCAACTGTGGATCGCGGCGGTCGGGGTCGTTGTCCGTTGTCGCGGCGGGTCAGAGCCCGAGCTCCCGGTCCAGTGCCTCGAACAGTTCGTCGTCGGTGACCGCCTCGAAGTCCTGCTCCGGGCCGGCCGGTTCGGTGGTGCGGGTGTCCTGCCAGCGGCGCAGTACCGCTTCGAGCCGTGCGGTGATGCGGGCGGGGTCGGCGGCGCCCTGGGCGACGGCGGCGAGGGCCGCGTCCAGCTGGTCCAGCACCTCGGTCACCGCGTGCGTCCCGTCGTTGTCCTCGGGCCGCAGGGCGTCGGCCAGGTAGCCGGCCACGGCCCGCGAGGTCGGGAAGTCGAAGGCGAGGCTCGCCGGGAGGGCGAGTCCGGTGGCCGTGCCCAGGCGGCTGCGCAGTTCGACGACGGCCAGCGAGTCGAAGCCGAGCTCCTGGAACGACTGGTCGGCGGCGACGGCGTCGGCCGAGGCGTGGCCGAGCAGTCCGGCGACCTGCGAGCGCGTCAGCTCCAGGAGCAGCCGCTCCCGCTCCGCCGGGTCCAGGCCGGTGAGCCGGCGCCGCAGCCCTTCGGCCTCGTCGCCGCCCCGGCCCGAGCGGCCGGCGGGCGTCCGTACGAAGCCGGCCAGGACGGCCGGGACCCGGCCGGCGGCCGCGCGGAGGGTGCCGCGGTCCAGGTCGAGGGCGGTCAGGTCCGCCTCGGGGGTGCGCAGCGCCTCGTCGAGCAGGGCCAGGCCGCGCTCGGCGCCCAGCGCGGGCAGTCCGAGCGAGGCCAGCAGCTCCGTCTGCCCGGCGGGCGCGGCGGCCGCCTCCCAGGGCCCGAAGGCGAGGGCGGTGGCGGCGAGTCCGAGGGTGCGGCGGTGCCGGGCGAGCGAGCTGAGGAAGCCGGCCGCGGCGGCGCGGGCGCCCTGTCCGGCGCCGTGCATGAGCCCGGCGGAGGAGGACAGCAGCAGGAAGGCCGCGAGGGGCTGTTCGAGGGTGAGCTCGTGCAGGTTCCAGGCCGCGTCGGCGCTGCGCCGCAGGTCGGCGTCGAGTGCGGCGGCGTCCTGCGGGTCGGTGCGGGTGGCGCCGGCCGGGAGGTCGGCGTGGACGACCGCGACGAGCGGCTGCCCGGCGGGTACGCCGGCCAGCAGCGCGGCGAGGGCGGCGCGGTCGGCGGGATCGCAGTCGGCGACGACGGTCTCGGCGCCGAGGCCGGTGAGGTCGGTGCTGAGGTCACCGGGGCCGCTGGGGTCACCGGGGTCGGCGGTGGTCCGCGTACGGACGAGCAGCAGGCGGGCGGCGCCGTACTCGGTCACCAGGCGGCGGGCTACCGCCGCGCCTGCGGCGGACCCGGCTCCGGTGACCAGCACCGTGCCGGCCGCCAGGGACGGCCGGTCCGCGGCGGGCGCGGGGGCCTTGGCCAGGCGGGGCACGAGGACGGTGCCGGCCCGGATCGCGAACTCGGTGAGCCCGGCGCCGAGGGCGGCGGGCAGCGCCTGCCGGGAGGCCTCGGTGTCGTCGAGGTCGGCCAGCACGAAGCGGCCGGGGTGCTCGCTCTGGGCGGCCCGTACCAGACCCGGGACCGGGGCCTGGGCGAGGTCGGCGCCCTCGTCCTCGCGGACGGCGACGGCCCCGCGGGTGACCACCGCCAGGGGCGCGGCGGACTCCTGCTCCTCGCCGATCCAGCGCGCGAGCCGGTCCAGGGTGGCCGCGGCCACCGTACGGGCGCGGGCGGCCGCGTCGGCGTCGGCGGCCCCCTCGGGTACGGGGCATTCGAAGAGGACGGGCGCCTCCTGCGGCGCGGAGCCGCCGGCGGGGGTCTGGATCCAGGTCAGCCGGTGGAGGGCGCCGGGCTGTTCGCCGGTGCGCAGTTCCTCCGCCGAGACGGTGCGCTGGTCGACCGCGGCCGCCGACAGGACGGGGCGGCCCTCGGCGTCGGCCGCTTCGAGGGCGAGCGTGCCCTGCGCGTCGCGGGTGATGCGGACGCGGAGGGCGGTGGCGCCGGTCCGGTGCAGCCGCAGGTCGCTCCAGGAGGCGGTGGTCAGCGGGGCCGGGGCATCGGTGCCGGGCTGGTCGAGGCGGTCGAGGCGGTCGAGGTGCAGGGCCGCGTCGAGCAGGGCGGGGTGGACGGTGAACCGCTCGGCCGCGGCCTCGCCGGAGCCCGCGTCGGCGGGCAGCGCGATCTCGGCGAACAGTTCGCCGCCGCGCCGCCAGGCAGCGTGCAGGCCCTGGAAGACGGGGCCGTACCCGTAGCCGCGGACGAGCAGCCGCTCGTACGCGTCGGCCACCGCGACGGGCGAGGCGCCCGGGGGCGGCCACGCCGACAGGTCGGCGGGGGCGGTGGTGCCGGTGGTGCCGGTGGTGCCGGTGGTGCCGGTGGTGCCGGTGGTGCCGGTGGTGCCGGTGGTGCCGGTGGTGAGCGTGCCCTCGGCGTGCAGGGTCCAGCCGGAGTCCGCGTCGCCGTCGGCGTCCTCGGCCCGGGAGTACACGCCGACCGGGCGCAGACCGTCCTCGCCCGGCGCGCCCACCACCACGTGGAGGGGGACGCCGCCCTGCTCGGGCAGCGGCAGCGGGGCGTGCAGGGTCAGGCCGGCCAGCCGGTCGCAGCCGAACTCGGCCCCGGCGCGCAGGGCCAGTTCGACGAAGCCGGTGGCGGGGAGGACGACCGTACCGAGCAGGTCGTGGTCCTCCAGCCAGGGCTGGGCGGAGCGGGCGGGGCGGCCGGTGAAGGTGGCTCCGCCGGTGCCGGGGGCGGGGACAGCCGCGCTCAGCAGCGGGTGGTCCACGGCGTCGAGGCCGAGCGAGCCGGCGTCCCCGCCGCGGCGCTCGTCGAGCGCCCAGAAACGGTCGCGGCGGAAGGCATACGTCGGCAGCTCGACGCGCCGTGCGCCGCTGCCGGCGAAGAAGGCGTGCCAGTCGACGTCGACGCCGTGGGTGTGGGCCCGGGCGAGGGCGGCGACGAGGGTGTGCTCCTCGTCGTGTTCGCGGCGCGAGAGCGCCACGAACACCGGGGCGTCGGCGGTGCCCCTGCCCGTGCCCGCGTCGGTGCCGGTTCCCGTGTCGGTCTCGCGGCCCGTGCCGGTCTCTGCGTCGGCGAGGCAGGCGGGGCCGAGCCCCGCGAGGACGGCGTCCGGGCCGACCTCGACGAAGGCGGTGGCTCCGGCCTCGGCGAGGGCCCGTACGCCGTCGCAGAAGCGGACGGCCTCGCGGACGTGGCGGACCCAGTACTGCGGGTCGGCGATCTCCTCGGCGGTCATGATCCGGCCGGTCACGTTCGACACGAGCGGGATCCGGGGCTCGGCCGGGGTGAGTCCGGCCGCGACGGCGCCGAACTCGGCGAGCATCGGCTCCATGAGCGGCGAGTGGAAGGCGTGCGAGACGCGCAGCCGGGAGGTCTTGCGGCCGAGGGCGGTGAAGTGTTCCTGGATCGCGGTGACTTCGTCCTCGGCGCCGGAGACGACCACGGACTGCGGTCCGTTGACCGCGCCGATGCTCACGGCGTCGGTGAGCAGCGGCAGCACCTCCTCCTCGGAGGCCTGCACGGCCGCCATGGCTCCGCCGGAGGGCAGGGCCTGCATCAGCCGGCCGCGGGCGGCGACCAGCCGGGCGGCGTCGGCCAGGGACAGCACGCCGCAGACGTGGGCGGCGGTGATCTCGCCGATGGAGTGCCCGGCGAGGAAGTCCGGGCTCACCCCCCAGGACTCCAGCAGCCGGAACAGGGCGCTCTCGAAGGCGAACAGCCCGCTCTGGGTGTAGACCGTACGGCTCAGCTCGCCCGCGTCCTCGCCCCAGACGACCTCGCGCAGCGGCCGGTCCAGGTGCCGGTCGAGTTCGGCGAGGGCGGCGTCGAAGGCCTCGGCGAACACCGGGAAGGCGGCGTGCAGTTCGCGCCCCATGCCGGGGCGCTGGGCGCCCTGGCCGGAGAAGAGGAAGGCGGTGAGAGGGCCGGTGGCCGCCCGTACGGCGGGCACGGCGGCTGGCGCCCCGTCCGCGAGCGCGGCCAAGGCCCGGCGGGCCTGCGCGGAGTCGGTGGCGAGAAGCGCGACCCGGTGTTCCAGGGGCGCCCGCGTGGTCGCCAGCGAGTACCCGACGTCACGCGGCTCGGCGGCGGGCAGCGTGTCCAGGTGCGCCAGCAGCCGGCCGGCCTGCCGTACGAGCCCCTCCGCGTCCCGCGCGGAGAGCAGCCACGGCACGACCCGCGCCGGGACCTCCGCCGCCGGCGCGGCGGGGGTTTCGCCGGCGGGGGCCTCCGGGAGGGCCGGGGCCTCCAGGATGACGTGGGCGTTGGTGCCGCTGATGCCGAACGAGGAGACGCCGGCGCGGCGCGGGCGGTCCGACTCGGGCCACTTGCGGGCCTCGTCGAGGAGGCGGACCGCGCCCGCCTCCCAGTCGACCTTGGTCGACGCCGTGTCCAGGTGCAGGGACTTCGGCATGATGCCGGTCCGCAGCGCCTGGACCATCTTGATGACCCCGGCCACACCGGCAGCGGCCTGCGCGTGCCCGATGTTCGACTTGATGGAGCCCAGCCACAGCGGCTCCGCGTCCCCGCGGCCTTGCCCGTACGTCGCGAGCAGCGCCTGGGCCTCGATCGGGTCGCCGAGGGTGGTGCCCGTACCGTGCGCCTCGACGAGGTCGACGTCCGCGCTCGACAGGCCCGCGTTGGCCAGCGCCTGGCGGATGACCCGCTGCTGCGAGGGCCCGTTCGGCGCCATCAGGCCGTTGCTCGCACCGTCCTGGTTGACGGCGCTGCCGCGCAGCACGGCGAGCACCTGGTGCCCGTTGCGCCGTGCGTCCGACAGCCGCTCGATGACGAGGACGCCGACGCCCTCGGACCAGGCGGCGCCGTCGGCCGCGTCGGAGAAGGACTTGCAACGGCCGTCCTTGGACAGGCCGCGCTGGCGCGAGAACTCCACGAAGGTCTCGGTGGACGACATCACGGTCACGCCGCCGACCAGGGCCAGCGGGCATTCGCCGGACCGCAGGGCCTGCGCCGCGAGGTGCAGGGCGACCAGCGAGGAGGAGCAGGCGGTGTCCACCGTCACGGACGGGCCTTCGAGGCCGAACGTGTAGGAGACGCGGCCCGAACCGAGCGAACCGGCGGCGCTGTTGCCCGTGTAGTCGTGGTACATGATCCCGGCGAACACGCCGGTGGAGGTGCCCTTCAGCGAGGCCTGGTCGATCGCCGCGCGCTCCAGGGCCTCGTAGGCGACCTCCAGCAGCAGCCGGTGCTGCGGGTCCGTGGTCAGGGCGTCGTTGGGGCTCATGCCGAAGAACGCCGGGTCGAACTCGTCGGCGTCGTGCAGGAAGCCGCCGTGGCGGACGTACACCTTGCCGGGGGTGCCCGGCTCGGGGTCGTACAGTCCGTCGAGGTCCCAGCCGCGGTTGACGGGGAACTCGGTGATCGCGTCGACCTCGTCCTCGACGAGGCGCCACAGGTCCTCGGGCGAGCGGACGCCGCCCGGGTAGCGGCAGGCCATGCCGACGATGACGATCGGGTCGTCGTCGTCGGCCGCCGCGCCGCCCGTGACGGTCGCCGCAGCGGCGGTGTCCGCGGCCGGGGCGAGGAGGGTGTCGAGGTGCTCGGCGACCGCCTGGGCGTTCGGGTGGTCGAAGACGAGCGTCGGGGTCAGCCGCAGGCCGGTCGCGGTGGTGACCTGGTTGCGCAGCTCCAGTGCGGTGAGCGAGTCGAAGCCCAGCTCGTTGAAGGCGCGCTCGGGGCCGACCTCGGCCGTGGTGGAGTGCCCCAGGATCGAGGCCACCTGGCCGCGTACGAGGTCCAGCAGGGCGCGGCGGCGCTCCTTCTCCGGCAGCGCGGCGAGCTCCTGGCCGCGGGTGGCGGTACGGGCGCGGCCGGCGCCGGCCGCGGCGCGGGCGCGCCTGCGGACCAGCGCGGAGAACTGCGCGGGCAGCTCCTCGGCGGCGCGCAGGGCGGCGAGGTCGAGTGCGAGCGGTAGCAGGACGGGGTCGGCCGAGGCGGTGGCGGTCTCGAACAGGGCCAGGCCGTCGGCGGCGGACAGCGCGCCGATGCCGGAGCGGCGCATGCGCTGGAGGTCGGTGCCGTTCAGCTCCTGCGCCATGCCGTCGCCGCTGACGGAGCCGCCGTCGCCCTCGGTGGCCCACAGGCCCCAGGCGAGCGACTGGCCGGGCAGGCCCTCGGCGCGGCGGTGGGCGGCGAGGGCGTCGAGGAAGGCGTTGCCCGCGGCGTAGTTGCCCTGGCCCGGGTTGCCGAGGACGCCGGCGACCGAGGAGAACAGCACGAAGGCGGACAGCTCCCGGCCGCGGGTCAGCTCGTGGAGGTTCCACGCGGCGTCGACCTTGGGGCGCAGCGAGCCCGCCAGCAGCTCGGGGGTGAGCGAGCCGATGGTGACATCGCCGAGCACGCCCGCGAGGTGGATCACGGCGGACACCCGGTGGCGGGCGAGCAGCTCGCGCGCCTGGTCCGGGTCGGCGAGGTCGCAGGCGGCGAGGGTGACCTCGGCGCCGAGGCCGGTGAGTTCGGCGTGCAGGTCGGCGGCGCCGGGGGCCTCGGGGCCGCGGCGGCCGACCAGCAGGAGCTCCCGTACGCCGTGCTCGGTGACGAGGTGGCGGGCGACCAGGCGGCCCAGCGTGCCGGTGCCGCCGGCGAGCAGGACGGCGCCGGGGGCGTCGAAGCGGACCGCGGGGACCGCCTCCGGCGCCGTGGCCCCGTTCGCCGCACGGACCAGGCGCGGGGCGTACGGAGCACCGCCCCGTACGACGATCTCGGGCTCGGCGGCGGCCAGCAGGACGGCGGGCTCCACCGGGAGTCCGGCGGAGCCGGGTTCGAGGTCGGCCAGGACGATCCGGCCGGGGTTCTCGGCCTGGGCCGAGCGCATGAGACCGCGGACCGCCGCACCGGCCAGGTCCGTGACGCCCTCGCCGGGCGCGGCGACCGCGCCCCGGGTGAGGACGAGCAGGCGGGAGTCGGCGTACCGCTCGTCCGCGAGCCATTCCTGTACGCGGGCCAGGGCCCGGGCCGCGGCCGCGTGCACCCGGGCGGCGGTGTCCGCGGCCTCGATGCCTTCCGAGCCGTCGAGGACGAGTACGTCCTTGGCGGGCCCGGTACGGTCGTCGGCCTCCCACGGCCCCCAGGACAGCGGGGCGGGGGCGGCGGCGGGGGCCGGCAGCGGCTGGAGCTCGACGGTGAACAGCGCGCCGCCCGGGGCCTGTCCGGCGGACTCGGCCGGGGCTGCGGGCCGCGAGGTGAGCGACTCGACGGAGAAGACGGGGAGACCGTCCGTGTCGGCGCCGTCGATGGTGATGCCGTCCGGGCCGCAGGGGGCGATCCGTACGCGCAGACGGGTCGCGCCGACGGCGTGGAAGCGCACGCCGCGCCAGGCGAACGGCAGCAGCACGCCGGAGCCTTCGTTCTCGCCGTCACCCCGGCTGTCGCTTCGGCCGTCGCTTCGGCCGTCGTCCAGCAGGGAGCCGTGCAGGGCCGCGTCGAGGAGGGCGGGGTGAACGCCGAAGCGGTCGGCGTCCTCGTGCGCCTGCTCGGGCAGTTCGACCTCGGCGTACACCGCGTCGCCCTGGCGCCAGGCGGCCTTGAGGCCCTGGAACACCGGCCCGTAGTGGTAGCCGCGCTCGCGGAGCAGTTCGTACGCCTCGCCCACGGCCACCTCGGCGGCGCCGGCGGGCGGCCACACGGTGAGGTCCGCGCCGGAGGCGGCGGGAGCGGCGGCGAGGAGACCCTGGGCGTGCAGAACCCACGGCGTGTCGGGGAGGGAGTCCTGGGGCCGGGAGTGGATGAGCACGGGCCGCCGGTCCAGTTCGTCGGGTCCGGCGACCGAAACCTGGAGCGCGACGCCGCCGCGCTCGGGCAGGACGAGGGGGGCCTGGAGGATGAGCTCCTCCAGGGTGCCGTGGCCGATCTGCTCACCTGCGTGCAGGGCGAGTTCGACGAAGCCGGTGCCGGGCAGCAGCACGGCGCCGAGCACGTCGTGGTCGGCCAGCCAGGGCTGGGTGTCGACGCCGAGGCGGCCGCTGAAGGTCACCCCGTCCGTGCCCGGGGAGGAGATGACCGCGCCGAGCAGCGGGTGGTCGGCGGGGGCGAGGCCGAACGCGGAGGCGTCACCGGCGCCCGTGAGGTCGGTGATCATCCAGTACCGCTCGCGCTGGAACGCGTACGTCGGCAGCGCGACCGTCCGGGCGCCGGTCCCGGCGTAGAAGGCGGTCCAGTCGACGGCCGTGCCGGTGGCGTGCAGGCGGGCGAGGGCGGTCAGAAGGGTGCGCGCCTCGGGCCGGCTCTTGCGTACGGCGGGTTCGACGACGGCGTCTTCGCCGTCGAGGGTGTTCTGGGTGAGCGCGGTGAGGACGGCGTCGGGGCCGAGTTCGAGGAACCGGGTGACGCCCTTGGCGTGGAGGTGTTGGACGGTGTCGGAGAAGCGGACGGCTTCGCGCAGGTGGCGGGTCCAGTAGTCGGGGGTGCCCCAGTCCTCGCTGAGCTGTCCGTGGACCCCGGAGACGACGGGGATCTGCGCGGGCGCGTACGTCACGGACTCGGCGACGGCACGGAACTCCGCGAGCGCCGGATCCATCAGCGGGGAGTGGAAGGCGTGCGAGACACGCAGCCGGGTCGTCTTGCGGCCCAGACCGGTGAACGCGGACCGGATCGCCTCGACGGCCTCCTCTGCGCCGGAGACCACGATGGAGCGGGGGCTGTTGATCGCCGCGATGCCCACGACGTCGGAGACGTACGGAAGGACTTCCTCCTCCGTGGCTTCGATCGCGGCCATCGCTCCGCCGGCGGGCAGCGCCTGCATGAGGCGGCCGCGTGCGGTGACCAGTCGGGCCGCGTCTTCCAGGGAGAGGACACCCGCCGCGTGGGCGGCGGTGATCTCGCCGATGGAGTGGCCGGCCAGGAAGTCCGGCCGCACCCCCCACGATTCGACGAGCCGGAACAGGGCCGTCTCGATCGCGAAGAGGGCGGGCTGGGTGTAGGCGGTGCTGTTCAGCAGCGCCTCGTCCTCGGCGGACTCGCCCCACATCACCTCGTACAGCGGCCGGTCCAGGTGCGCGTCCAGCGCCCCGACCACCTCGTCCAGTGCCTGCGCGAACACCGGGAACGCGGCGTGCAGTTCACGCCCCATCCCCGGACGCTGCGCACCCTGGCCCGTGAACAGGAACGCCGAGCGGCCCTCCCGCACGACGCCCTGGACGGCGACGGACGTCGCCGAGCCCTCCGCGAGCGCCGAGAGGCCCGTCAGGAGCTCCTCGCGGTCGGCGCCGACGACGACGGCCCGGTGCTCGTGCGGGGTCCGGGTGGTCGCCGCCGAGAAGCCGAGGTCGGCAAGGCTCAGGTCCGCGTGCGCGGTGACGTGGGCGTACAGTCGCCCGGCCTGCTCCGCCAGGGCCTTCGGCGAGCGGCCCGAGACGGCGACGGGGACCAGCGGGAGGGTACGGACATCCGCGTCGGGCTCCACCGCGTCGGCCTCCACCGGGCCGGCGGCCGGGGCTTCCTCGACGATGACGTGGGCGTTCGTACCGCTGAGGCCGAAGGAGGAGATGCCGGCCCGGCGCGGGCGCTCGCCCGCCGGCCAGGCGACCGGCTCGGTCAGCAGCCTGACGTTGCCCGCCGTCCAGTCGACGTGCGGGGTCGGGTCCTCGGCGTACAGGGTCTTGGGCAGCAGGCCGTGGCGCAGTGCCTGGATCATCTTGATGACGCCGCCGACGCCGGCCGCGGCCTGCGTGTGCGCGAGGTTGGACTTGAGGGAGCCGAGCCACAGCGGCTGGTCCTCGTCGCGGCCCTGCCCGTACGTGGCGAGCAGCGCCTGCGCCTCGATGGGGTCGCCGAGGCGGGTGCCGGTGCCGTGAGCCTCCACGGCGTCGACGTCGGCGACGGTCAGGCCGGCGTTCTCCAGGGCGCTGCGGATGACCCGCTGCTGGGACGGCCCGTTGGGGGCGGTCATGGAACTGGACGCGCCGTCCTGGTTGACGGCGGAGCCGCGGATGACCGCGAGGACGGGGTGGCCGTTGCGGCGGGCGTCGGAGAGCCGCTCCAGGACGAGGACGCCGACGCCCTCGGAGCAGCCGGTGCCGTCGGCGTTCGAGGCGAAGGGCTTGCAGCGGCCGTCGGCGGCCATGCCGCGCTGGTGGCTGAAGTAGAGGAACATGTCCGGCTCGGTCATCACCGTGACCCCGCCGGCCAGCGCGAGCGTGGACTCGCCGGAGTTCAGGGACTGCGCGGCCAGGTGCAGGGCGACGAGGGAGGAGGAGCAGGCCGTGTCGATGGTGACGGCCGGGCCCTCCAGACCCAGGCTGAACGCGACGCGGCCGGTGACGAGGCTGCCTCCGGTGGTGGCCGCGGCCTCGGTGCCGAGCGCGTAGTCGTGGTACATCACGCCGCCGAAGACGCCGGTCTTCGTGCCGCGCAGGGTGTGCGGGGCGATGCCGGCGTTCTCGATGGCCTCCCACGAGGTCTCCAGGAGCAGCCGCTGCTGGGGGTCGAGGGCCAGGGCCTCGCGCGGGGAGATCCCGAACAGGCCCGCGTCGAAGTCGCCGGCGTCGTAGAGGAAGCCGCCCTCGCGGGTGATCGTCCGCCCGGGCTTGCCCGGCTCGGGGTCGTACAGGGCGTCGGTGTTCCAGCCGCGGTCCTCGGGGAACGCGGACACGCCGTCCCGGCCCTCGGCCACGAGCCGCCAGAGCTCGTCGGGGGAGGTGACACCGCCCGGGTACCGGCAGGCCATGCCCACGACCGCGATCGGCTCACCCGATGACCTGCGCTCCGCCGCCGCGAGCCTTTTGCGGGCCTCACGCAAGTCGGTGGTAGCCCGGCGTAGGTACCCGAGAAGCTTCTCCTCGTTGCTCACCGAGCACACCCTCCTATTGCCATTCGACGGCGCCGAGGCGAGCTGGGTTTTCCCGTGCGCTCCGGGCAGGAATTCCGACCCTGCGCCGAGCCGGCACGTACGTTCCACAAACTCGCCACGGACTGAGATCTCTCGAAAATTACTTCGGTGGGGGGTGGTCCGCCCACCCCTGAGCACGGCCCCGGGCCCCCTAGGATCACGGCCGCCCCACCCCTCCCCGTCGACGAGCGGCCGGAGTTGGCGCCGCGCCGCCGACTTGACCCCTTGGCGCGGGCAACGGCATACCAGGGGTCGGGTTAGGGGTGGATAGGGGTGGCTGTGGAGCAATTCGCTCCGTTAGCGTTCAGTACGGAAACTCTGACGACAGTCAGGTCAGGCGAATCGCCCATCCGGAAAAACGCTTGCTTTCAGGGATACAGCCATGCCTTACACATACCCGGAGTTAGCAGCCCGTACCGGCGATCCGATTTCCGTGCAGGATCTCACTCATATCAATTCCGACGAGCGCCTGGGGTACTTCACCCCACGGCGCTCATGCTGTCTTCCGCCGCTCCTCGCAGGACCCGTTCCCGCCCCCACCGTTCGCGGCGCAGCCCCCCACCGAACCCTCCACCCCCCAACGAGTACGTGACACGCGTGTGCGTACCTGATACGCTCTGCGTGCCGCGTACGCCGAGAGGATATGGACGATTGCCATGACGGAACTGAAGCCCAAGGCAGGAACGAAGGAGTGGATCGGCCTCGGAGTGATCGTTCTGGTCACCCTGCTGGTCTCTGTCGATGTATCCGTGCTGGGATTCGCGATCGCGCCGCTGAGTGAGGACATCTCACCCACGGCCTCGCAGCTGCTGTGGATCATGGACATCTACAGCTTCGTCCTGGCCGGCACCCTGGTCACCGTCGGCTGGCTGGGCGACCGCATCGGCCGCCGCAAGCTGCTGCTGATCGGTGCCGCCCTGTTCGGCGTGGCCTCCGCCTGCGCCGCTTTCTCCACCAGCCCCGAGATGCTCATCGCCTCGCGGGCCCTGCTCGGCCTCGCCGCGTCGACCCTGACGCCGACGTCGCTGGCGCTGATCCGCAACATGTTCCACGACTCCAAGGAGCGCAAGACGGCCATCGCGGCCTGGGGTGGCACGCTCACCTCGGGTGCCGCCATCGGTCCCGTCGTCGGCGGCCTCCTGCTGAACAACTTCTGGTGGGGCTCGGTCTTCCTGATCAACACCCCGGTGATGGTCCTGGTCCTGCTTTCGGCGCCGTTCCTGCTCCCCGAGTACCGTGACCCGAACCGCGGCAAGCTGGACCTGCTGAGCACCGCGCTCTCCCTGGCCGGCGTCATGACGCTGATCTACGGGTTCAAGGAGCTCGTCATCGAGGGTTACAGCCAGGGCGCGGTCATCTGGGCCGTCGTCGGCGCCGTCCTCGTCATCGCCTTCGTGATCCGCCAGAAGACCGCCGCCAACCCGATGATCAACATCTCGCTGTTCCGCAGCGGCGGCTTCAGCGGCGCCGTCATCGTCAACCTGATGGTCGCCTTCGCCCTGATGGGCAGCAGCGTCCTGACCAACCAGTACCTCCAGATGGTGCTCGGGTACTCCCCGCTCACCGCCTCGCTCTGGTCGCTGGCCCCGATGCCGGCCATCGGTATCGCCGTCGCCCTGTCGGCCTCGCTCGGCCGCAAGGTCCGCCCGGCCGTCCTCATCGGCTCCGCCCTGGTCATCATGGCCGCCGGCTTCGGCGTCCTGACCATGGTCGAGGTCGACTCCAGCATCGCGATCGTCCTCGTCGGCGTCGGCCTCCTGGCCGGCGGCATGGTGGCCTCGAAGACGCTGGCCGCCGAGATCGTGGTCACCTCGGCCCCGCCGGAGCAGGCCGGCTCCTCGGTGGCGACCTCCGAGACCTTCACCGAGTTCGGCATCGCCTTCGGCTTCGCCTCGCTCGGCTCCATCGGCTCCGCCGTCTACCGCGACGACATGGCCAAGATCAGCCCCGAGGGCGTCACCGGCTCGGCGCTCGACTCGCTGCGCAACACCATCGGCGGTGCGGCAGACGTCGCCGCCCACCAGTCGCAGCAGGTCGGCGCCCAGGTGATCGACGCCAGCCGGGAGGCCTTCACGCACGGCCTCCAGGTGGCCTCGGTCGCCGGCGCGGCCCTGATGCTCCTCACCGCGGTCGTCACCACCCTGCTGCTGCGCAAGACCCCGATCGAGGCGGCGCTGCCCGGCGCGGTCGAGGCCGCCCAGTCGCAGGAGCCGCAGCACATCCCGACCACCGCTGGTGCGGCTTCCACCCCCGCCGCCGCACCGCACTCTTCGGTCGCCTATCACTGATCCACCGACAGGACCCGAAGAGCCCGAAAGACGTCCGCCCCGGCCACCTTCAGGTGGCCGGGGCGGACGTCTTCGACTTCCCGGGAGCGGCCGATCCCGTTCCCGGCGCACGGCAACCGGCTTCGAACGGTTCCTGTGCCACGCTGCGCGGCATGGGGTGGACACTGACCTGACTGCCCGGAACCCTGCCGCCGACCCGGGCGACGTGGCCGCCGGCGGCGATCGTCACGCTCCTATCCCCGTCTTCACATCCGCTCTGGCGCGCTTGTTCCTGACACGCGCGGCACGGTCGCGGTCTCCCGAAGCCGGTACCAGGCTGTTCTGAAGAGCGATCAGCGCACCGTGTTCGCGATCCCGGGCCCCCTCTTCGTCCGCGCCGCGTACGCCGCCCTGGCAGCCGGAGAGCTCCGCCGAGCAGGCCGCGACGCGCAGCCCCCGTCCACGACCAGCGGTTCGGCGGCGGCCTCGCCCAGACGGCCATGCGCGGCGAGCACATCGATACAGCAGGGCTTGTACGGCATTGCAGCGGAACCGGGGCGGCTCGCCGGACGACACTCCATCAGGCAATTAAGTTGCCAAAACTTGACATCGATGCGCCAAACCCGCCATGCTCTGGGCACTATGCGACATGCGTCGGCCGCGGCAAATTGCAGGAGAAACCGCCAGTCGGCTCATGACAAGCATTTGACAACGAGTTGCCAACCTGGAGGGCGAATGCTCTATTCGGGAATAGGCTGGAGCGGCGACGGCTTCACGGTGGATGTCATCGACGAGCACGGGGAACGCCGACGGAACGCACGGCTGTTCGGACCCCGGGACACCCGGGAGCTGATCGCGTACCTGCGGGACCTCGAGGATCCGCTCGTCGCCGTGATCGACAGCACCAATGGCGTGCTCGACGGGCGCCTGATGGCCGCGGGCCTGACCGTGCACCGCGCGGACCCCCAGCTGCTGGGCGCCAGGCCCGATTTCGGGTCCGTGCCCGCCGGGGAGATCGCCGCCGCGGCCCGTCGCGCGCAGCCGGAGCCGACGCGGTTGCAGCGCGACCGCGGGACACAGACCGGGCGGGAGGACGATCTCGACGCCTTCGCCCGCAGCAGTGAGCGGGCATGGGACGCGTGGGCCGCGCGCGGTGCATGCGTGAGCCGGGGCAGCGGGGAGCGGCCGGAGGTCTCGCTGACCTTCGACGACGGTCCGCAGCCGCCGTACACCGGACAGGTGCTGGACGTCCTGGCGCGCTACGGCGTCAAGGCCACCTTCTTCTGCACCGGGATGTTCGCGAAGGCCTACCCCGAGTACCTGGCGCGGATGCGGGAGGAGGGGCACGGCGTCGCCAACCACACCTGGTCGCACCCGATGCTCTTCGAGCTGACCCGGACCCAGCTCGCAGAACAGCTGGAGCGCACCAACGAGGCGATCGCCGAGGCCACCGGCGGACCGGCGCCCACACTGTTCCGGCCGCCGTACGGATCGCGCTCCCCCGAGGTGCTGGAGCAGCTCGCGGAGTCGGGGATGACCACCGTGCTGTGGGACGTGGCGCCCGACGACTGGCAGATGCCGGGCGCGGACACCATCGCCGACCGGGTGGTCCGGGAGGCAGGACCCGGTTCGATCGTGCTGCTGCACGACAGCGGCGGCGACCGCTCGCAGACCGTGGCCGCGCTGGCCCCCGCCATCGAGGGGCTGCTGGAGCGCGGGCTGACGTTCGTACCCGTCGAGGAGCAGCTCGCCGCGCCCGCCCTGACCGGTCAGAGCCGGTGAGCACCATGACGCAGACACAGATACGGGCGCAGGCGCAGACGCTGAGCAACTGGGCCGGCAGTCTGACGTACGGGGCGCGCCGGGTGCACCGGCCGCGCACGCTCGACGAGCTGCGCGCGCTCGTCGCCTCGTCCGACCGGATCCGGGCACTGGGCACCGGGCACTCCTTCAGTGCCGTCGCGGACACCACCGGCGACCTGGTGCGGCTGGACCTGTTGCCGCAGTCCATCGTGGTGGACGCGCAGGAGCGGACCGTGACGTTGTCGGCGGGCACCCGCTACGCCGAGCTGGCCCGGCTCCTGCACGGGGCCGGGCACGCCCTGGGCAACATGGCCTCGCTGCCGCACATCTCGGTGGCCGGCTCGGTGGCCACCGGCACCCACGGCTCGGGCGACGACCAGCGCTGCCTCGCGGCGGCGGTGCGCGCGCTGGAGTTCGTCGGGCCGCAGGGCGACCTGGTCAAGCTGCGGCGCGACACCCACGGTGACGAGTTCGCCGGGGCGGTGGTGGCGCTGGGCGCGCTGGGTGTCGTCACCCGGCTCACCCTGGAGGTGGAGCCCGCCTACGAGGTGGCCCAGCGGGTCCGGCTCGACGTGCCGCTGGACGAGGTGGCCGGGGACGTGGACGCGGTGTTCGGCGCCGCGTACAGCGTCAGCCTGTTCACCGACTGGGCCAGCGGGCTGGGGTCGGTGTGGCTCAAGCACAGGACCGACCGGCCCGCCTCCGGCTGGGCCGGCGGCCGGGAGGCGACCGTACCGGTCCATCCGGTACCCGGAGTGGACCCGGGTTCGAGCACCGAGCAGCTGGGCGTGCCCGGTCCCTGGTACCAGCGGCTGCCGCACTTCCGGCCGGAGCTCACGCCGGGCGCCGGTGAGGAGCTGCAGTCGGAGTACTTCGTGCCCCGGGAGCGGGCGGCGGAGGCATTCGCCGCGATCCGCTCGGTGGCCGACCGGATCGCCCCGGTGCTGCACATCGCCGAGGTGCGCACCGTCCGTGGTGACGACCTGTGGCTGAGCTCCGCCCACGGACGCGACACCGTCACCTTCCACTTCACCTGGCTCAAGGACCTGCCCGCGGTCCGGCCGGTGATCGCGGCCGTCGAGGAGCTCCTGATGCCGCTGGGAGCCCGGCCGCACTGGGCCAAGCTCACCGAGACCCCGGCCGCGCGGATCGCCGCCGGCTACCCGCGGGCCGCGGACTTCGCCCGGCTCGCGCGCAAGTACGACCCGGAAGGCAAGTTCCGCTCCGCCTTCATCGATCAGCTGTTCGCACATTCGTAGGGATTCTGGGGGTAATTGCGATGACACCGAACGCCGCCCTGCTCGAACTCGCCGCTCCGGCGGTCGCGCTGCGCGCCGACCAGCTCCGGCAGTTCCAGGAGCTCGGCTATCTGGTCCTGCCCGGCTTCCTGCCACCGGACCTGGTCGAGCGGATGAGGCCCGAGGTCGACCGGTGGGTGGACCACGGACTGCGGGCGCGGTCCATCGACTCGGTGCGGGACCCGCAGCGGTTCGGCGTGCCGCCCATCATGGAGCTCGAACTGCCCGCCCACGGCGAGCTGATCACCCACGCCCCGCTGCTGAGGGTGATCGACCAGCTGATGGGCCGGGCGCCGTACGTGTTCCACCACCTGCACAGCGACCGCCAGGCCCCGGACGTACCGGGCAAGTCCTGGCACCACGACTACGAGGACGGCGCCCAGGACGACCGCTCGGCGACCATGATCCACGCCCTGCACTACCTGGACGGGCTGGACGCGGACACCTCCTCGCTGGTGGTGCTGCCCGGGTCGCACCGCGAGCACGCGGACAAGGCGGCCCGGGTGCACCTGGGCACCCGCCCGCTGCCCGGCGAGGTCGTGCTGGACGCCCTGCCGCCGGGCAGCACCGTCGTCCTGCACTCGGCGCTGTTCCACGCCCGCCGGCCCCGCCCGGACGACGTGCCGGGCAAGCCGCGGTACTTCGTCGACGCCTCGTACTGTGAGGTCGGCAGGCTGTGGCCGCCGGTCAAGCCGTACTGGCGCTACATGCTGCGCCGGGCCCGCGAGCTGGACCTGGCTCCGGAGCGTCCGGAGCTGTTCGCCGAGCGCCACTTCTCCGAGTACGTGAGGTCGGCGTGACGGGGCGGCCGGTGCGGATCGGGCTGCAGGTGCAGCCCGAGCACGCCGACTACGCGGCGATCCGCCGGGCGGCGGCCGGGGCCGAGGAGCTCGGCGCGGACGTGGTCTTCGTCTGGGACCACTTCTTCCCGCTGACCGGCGATCCGGACGGCAAGCACTTCGAGTGCTGGACGGTGCTCGCGGCGCTGGCCGAGTCCACCTCCACGGTGCAGCTCGGGCCGCTGGTGAGCTGCGTCGGGTACCGCAACCCCGACCTGATCGCGGACATGGCCCGTACGGTCGACCACATCAGCGGCGGCCGGGCCCTGCTCGGGCTCGGCTCCGGCTGGTACGAGAAGGACTTCACCGAGTACGGCTATCCGTTCGGGACCGACGGGGAGCGGCTGCGGGGTCTGGCCGCGGCGCTCCCGCGGATCAAGTCCCGGCTGGCGCGGCTCAATCCGGCGCCGGCCGGGAGGCTGCCGGTAATGCTCGGCGGCGGCGGCGAGAAGCGCACCCTGCGGATGGTCGCCGAGCACGCGGACATCTGGCACGCCTTCCAGGACCCGGCCACGCTGCGGCACAAGCTGTCCGTGCTGCACCGGCACTGCGCGGACGTGGGCCGGGACCCCGCGCAGATCGAGGTCGCCACGAGCGTGTCCGGGCTGGCCGCGCACGAGGGGGACCCGGAGGAGCTGGGGCCCGAGCTGCGCGAGCTGGGGGTCTCGCTGTTCATCGTCGGCGCCGGCGGCCCCGACTTCGACCTCGGGACGCTGCGGCGGTGGATCGCCTGGCGGGATGCCGTCAACGGCTGAGGACGCGGCGTGAGAAGGCAGAAGAGCCCGGGGAACCGGGCTCTTCTGCCTTCTCACGGGGGCCCCGCCGTACTCGTCGCTCGCTCCCGTCTGCGGAGAGGCCGTGCTGGTCGGTGAAGTCGCTGCGCGCCTCGTGCGGATGGCCCTCGGCCGTCACCCGGCAGCGGGTGCGGGGTGTCGGGCGATTCCGGCGGACAGCCCCTTGCCTGGGATCCGTACGCTGAGGTCGACGTCGGAGCACGCCGCTCGTGCCCGGTCGGTCAGTTCGACGGACGAGTCGATGCCGGGCGGGGCGGAGCTCCGGACTACTGGGCGCGGGACGCCAGGACCTCGCGGATGACGTGCCGGGCGTTGGCCGAGATCACCGGATTGGTACGGCGGTAGTACGGGAGCTGGATGACCGCCATGGACAGCGCCCAGCCGCGGCTGCGGGCCCAGGTCGCGTCGTCCGCCCGGACCGCCTCGCGGTACGCCGGGCGGACGGCGGCGGGCAACAGGTTCCAGGCCGGGATCAGGTCGGTGGCCGGCTCGCCCATGCCGACGGTGCCGAAGTCGATGACCGCGCCCAGGCGGTCGCCGGAGAGCAGCACGTTGCTCGGCATCAGGTCGGAGTGGGTCCAGCAGGGCGGGCCCGTATGGCGGGGGGCGGCGAGCGCCTCCTCCCAGGCGTCGGTGATCTCGTCGGCGTCGAAGGGCTCGTCGGTGCGGCGCAGGGCCTCGATGGCGGCCCGCATCTCGTCGTCCTCGGCGATCAGCGGCTCGCCGCGGTGCGCGGGCGGGCCGCCGGGGAGGTCGACACTGCGGAAGGCGAGGGCGAAGCGGGCGAGGTCGCGGGCGACGAGTTCAGGTGCGGCGAGCTCGCCCTCGACCGGGTTGCGGCCCTCGATCCAGCGGTGCACCGCCCAGCGCAGGGGGTACTCCGTGTCGGGGGCGCCGACGGCGACGACCTCGGGGACCGGCAGCGGCAGCAGGGGGGCCAGTCGGGGGAGGAGCTCGGCCTCCATGGCGATGGCTTCGGCGCCGCCGGGGCGCAGCGGCAGCCGGACGCTCAGGTCCTCGCCCAGCCGGTAGATCGCGTTGACCGTGCCGCCCGAGGAGAGCCGGGTGACCGGCAGTTCGGCCCACTGCGGGAACTGGGCGCGCAGGAGCCGCCGGACCAGTCCGGCGTCGGTCTCGGCCTCGTCCGCGTGCATCCTGCTCATGTACGTCTCGGTCCTCTCGTCGCTGTCATGATCGTCGCACGGCGGGAGCGGGGCGCGGGAGCTCGGATTCCGCCGTGATCTCGCCCAGTTCCCCGACGTACGCGCGGGCCTCGGCCAGCCGGCCGGCATCGGTCTCGGCGCGGATCAGCGCGTGCAGGACCGCCGAGCGGTCGGCGGCGGACAGGCCGTCGGCCAGGCGGTGCGCGGCCGCCGCCTCGGCGCAGGCGCGGGTGGTGTCCCCGAGCATGCGGGAGCACCGCGACAGCCGGGTCAGGGCCCGCACGATCAGCTCGGGGATGCCGATCGTTTCGCTGAGCGCGGTGAGTTCCACCAGCAGTTCGTGTTCGTCCTCGTACTGGCTCTCCTCGTGGCGTACGCCGGCGAGAAGCCACAGCGACAGCCACCGCAGCGCCGGGTCGAGCCGGTCGGCGCCGCTGTCGAGCAGGGCGGCGAGGTCCCCGGCAGCCCGGGCCGGGTGGGCGCAGGAGGCGGCCAGGGCCAGGGCCTGCGCGAGGCTCTGGCACGGTCTCGTCTCGAACGCCGACGGCGGGACGCCCAGCCGTCGGCACAGGTGTTCCACTACGCGTCGGGTGGGTACGGGCCGGGTGCCCGACTCCAGCCGGGACAGATAGCCCGTGGACAGTCCGCCCGTGGCCAGTTGTGTCTGCGACAGTCCGCGTTCCCGGCGGAGGGCCCGCAGCCGTTGACCGAACGCCGGCTGTTCCAGCATCGCGACCTCCTGTGCGTGCCCGGCTCAGTAGCGGGTGGCGTAGGTCAGGAAGGCGAAGTCCGGCCCCAGCTCCTTCATCACCCTGATGTCGGCCTCCTTGATCGCCGGGTAGAGCCGGCGGCGCAGCGGACCCAGGACGTCCATGAGGAACTCGTCGCGTGTCAGCGCCTGCACGGCCTCCTCCAGAGAGCGGGGCAGGGCCAGGCCGAGGGCGTCGCGCCGGGCGTCGGTGAGCCCGTTCGGGTCCTCGGCGAGCTGCGGTCCGGGGTCCAGGCGCCGGGCGATGCCGTCGAGTCCGGCGTGGACGACGGCGCCCAGGGCCAGGTAGGGGTTGGCCGTGGAGTCGCTCGCCTTGAGTTCGATGTTGGTGGAGGCGGCGGTGCTGCCGCGCAGCCGGCTGGGCACCCGTACGGCGGCTTCCCGGTTGTCCTGGCCGTAGCAGGCGTGCGCGCCCGACCACATGCCCGGCTGGAGCCGCTCGTAGCTGTTCACGCCGGCGCAGGTCAGCGCCAGCAGGCCGGGCAGGTGGTGGAGCACTCCGCCGATGAAGTGATAGGCCCGCTCCGACAGGCCGAGTGCGTCGGAGTCGTCGGCGAACACGTTCACCGGGCCGGCGCCGCCGGGCCGGTCCTGCCACATCGACAGGTGGAGGTGGTTGCCGTTGCCGCGGAAGCCGGGCGCGGGGACGGGCGCGAACGTGGCCCACAGGCCCATCGTCGAGGCTATGCCCCGGGTGATCACCTTGTGCCACACCGACAGGTCGGCCGCCGCGAGGGCGGGGCCGTGGCGCAGGGTCATCTCGTGCTGGCCGGCGCCGAACTCCGGGTGGTACATCTCCACATCGATGCCCTGTCCCTGCAGGGCCCTGGTCAGCCCGACCGCGAAATCGTTGGCGGCGTCGAACCCGGCGTTGTCGAAGCACAGGCTGTCGTCGAGGACGCTGAGGGAACCGGACTCCGGCCGGGTGTCACACAGGGTGAACTCGGGCTCGAAGGAGGCCACGACCTGCAGGTCGCCGGCCGCCGCCAGCGCGGACTTGAGGAAGGTGCGCGGGCAGGCCTCCCAGGGGGTGCCGTCGAGCTCGACCAGGTCGCAGAGCATGGCCGCGGAGCCCGGCGCGTGCGGCAGGACGATGAAGGTGTCCGGGTCGGGCACCAGCCGGACCTCGCCGACGGCGTCGAAGCCGGGCACCGGCTGGCCGACGTCCATCAGGCTCGCCGCCTGCCGTGACTTGGCCAGGCCGATGCCGGATTCCATCCGGGATTCCAGGAACCGGCGGGTGACCGCTTTTCCGCGGACGATGCCGTTGTGGTCCACCCACAGGAAGCGGATCAGTTCGACGCCGTGCGCGTCGATCTTCTGGAGGATGTGGCGGTACTGGTCGGCGAACTCGGACATCTCACGTCTCCTTGGGGAACGGGAAGTGCGTGACCGTGCCGGCCGGCAGCGGCTCCCACTGCGTCGCGGGGGCGAGCGCGGGGACGATCTCGGAGGCGATGACCTCCAGGCCGGGAAGGCGCAGGCGCTGCATCGTGAAGAACACCGGAGTGGCCACGTCCGGCGCGCTCCAGTGCACCAGGTAGGCGCCGGCGGGATGGACGGCGACGGCGTTGCCGGAGTTGCCGCCGGGAGGCAGGGCGTCCAGCTTGCCCAGAGCGGCGGCCTGGTCGAGGCCGTCGGCGCCGTACGGGACGAGGTGGTCGAAGTACTCCCGCGAGTCGAACGCGGAGGCCTCCAGTCCCAGGGCCAGGTACGCGGTCGGCAGGTAGCCGTTGTGCATGAAGTACCAGCCGTCGTCCCGGGTCAGCGGGTGGGTGAAGGCCGGGCCGCGCTGGGACTCCAGGGTCGCGTTGCGGGTGTGGATCGCGAGGAAGTCGGTCTTGGTCTGCGGCAACGGGGACTCGTGCAGGCTCTGCACCAGCGGTCGTACGTCGGCGTGCGCCCGCAGGCCGTGCCCGGGCTCGCGCCAGACGGCGCCCCAGCCGTGCGCGTGCACCTTGGTGGGGTTGTCGTGGTCGGCGGTCCGGCCGCAGCTCATCTCCAGGGCGGCGGTGGCGATGTCGGCCGCCGCGAAGTCCCCGGAGGCGAGGATGATTCGGCACATGGTGGTTCGGTTCCTTTCTCGGCCGGCCTCAGCCGGCCGGCTCGCGGACGACATCGGCGGGCGCCGGGGCCGGCCGGCGGACACGGTGGGCCAGGAGGCCGCACAGGGCTCCGGTGACCAGGGCCACGCCCAGCCAGTAGCCCTGGGCGAGTCCGGCACGGTCCAGGGCCAGGAAGAGGGTGCCGCCGGCCAGCGAGCCGGCCGCCTCACCGGCGGTCCAGCTGACCTGGCGCAGGTTGAAGGCCTCCAGGGTGGACTTCACGGGAAGGGCGGCGAAGGCCGTGCTCACCATGGGGGTGAACAACATCTCGGCGCCGGAGAACAGCACGACGGCCACGGCGGCGCCGAGCACGACGGGCAGTCCGGTGCCGAGCACCACCATCGAGACGCTGAACATTGCGGCGCCGTACACCAGCAGGGCGATCGGGCGGTGGCCCTTGGCCAGCAGCCTGCCGGTTGCGGCGGTGACCGCCGACTGGCACAGGACGATGGCCACGGCGGGTGCGGCGAGCAGTGCGGCCCGCACCGGCGCGGAGTCGATGTCCCGGGCCGCGAACAACGCGAACGCCGAGTACAACTGGCCGTATACGAAGGCTCCGAGGACGCAGAGGGCGACGGTCCGGCGGATCGCGGCGTCGTCGCGGACGAGCCGCAGCACGGCCCGGCTGACCGGCCAGCGGCTGGAGGTCGGGGTGGGCCGCAGCTCCTTGGGGATGCCGAACTGCAGGGAGAGGCCGGCGAGCAGGTAGCAGCCCGCCACCACGCCGAACAGCAGCCGGGGGTCGGCCGCCGGGTACAGCGCCGCGGCGAGGAACGGGCCGAGTGCCGCTGCCAGGTTGACCGCGATCTGGAGCACCGAGTACACCCTGTGACGGCCGATGTCGTCGGGGACGGCCTCGGCGACCAGGACCCGGGACAGCAGGAAGTGCACGCTGCCGCCGAACCCGGCCAGCACGATCAGCAGGACCTGGACCGCCCCGGCCCGGGTGTAGGGCATCAGGCCGAAGCCGAGGGCGGACAGGACCGTGCCGCCGGTCATGGCGGCGACGATGCCGAATCGCGGCAGCCAGCGGTTGACCAGCAGCGCCGAGATCCCGGCCGACGCGCTGTAGAGGAACAGTCCGGTCCCGACGATCCAGGTGCCGCCGACCTGGGCGGCCAGGAAGACGCCGAGGACCGGCAGGACGACGTACTGGCCGAGGTTGCCGGCCGTGTGGTCCGCGGCCAGCCAGCCGGTGAAGGCCCTGCGGTTCACGAGGCGGCCTCCTCGGGCTCGGTGGACTCCTCGGGGGCGTCCACCTCGAAGCGGACCAGGCCGGCCAGCCGGTCGGCGAGCTCCGCCGCCTCGCGGGGGGAGTCGGCGCCCACGACGAGGTGGCCGGCCCGGTCGTAGGACTCGCGGACCTCGCCCGTGACGTCACCCGGACGCACGGTCAGGTCGGCGCGCAGCACCGCGGGATGGGCCCGGGCCTCGTCCCAGCCGAGGATCCGGCGGATCCGGCCCTGCGGCGGCGCGAGGAAGCGGACGGCCGCCGCCCGGGTGGGGGTCAGGTCGCGGCCGGCGGTGTCCCGGCCGAGCGCGTCGTCGATGACCAGGCCGAACAGCTCCAGACCAGGGATGGCGTGTTCGAGCATGAGGTGGATCCAGTCGCCGCCATTGCGCACGTGGACCTCGCCGAGGACGGGGCCGGCGGCGGTGGACCACAGTTCGACGTGGAAGACGCCGTAGCGCAGGCCCAGGGCCGTCAGCGCGGCCGTCACGGCCCGCTCGAACTCCTCGCGCCGGGCGGGCGGCAGGTCGGCGGGCAGGACGTGCCCGGCCTCCACGAAGTGCGGGGGCGGCAGCAGCTGTTTCTCGGTGACCGCCAGCACCCGGGGCGCGCCGCCCAGGAACACCCCTTCGACGCTGTACTCGGGTCCCTCGACGAACTGTTCGACCACGAAGGCCGCGCGCGCGGGCAGGGCCGCGACGGCGGCGGCCAGGTCCTCGGGCCCGTCGACCCGGCTGACGCCGACGCTGCCCGAGCCGTCGCGCGGTTTGACGATCCAGGGGCCGGTCGTGGCGGAGAGGAACGCCTGGGCCTCGTCGGCGGACGCGCACAGCCGGAACTCCGGCTGCGGCAGCCCGGCCGCACTCAGGGCTTGCCGGCAGCGGTCCTTCTCCCGGACGGTACGGACGGCCGCGGGCGGGTTCCCGGGGGCGCCCAGTGCCTCGGCCACCTCGGCGAGGGCGACCTGCACCTGCTCGCGCACCCCGAGGACCAGGTCGAACCGCCGCCCTCGGGCCCAGGCCAGGGCCCGGGCCGGGTCCTCGACCTCGGTGCGGTGCAGGGCGCCGGCGAACTCGGACAGGTGGGGGGCGTCCGGGTACTCGGGGGTGGCCTGCGTGGTGACCCCGCGGGCGGCGGCCTGCCGCAGCAGCCGGGTGCCCACGTCGCGCCCGAGGTCCATCGGTGCGCTCCCGCCCCAGAACAGCAGCGAGCTGGGTGTGGCGTTCATCGTTCTCCCTGGAGGGGGTGCGTCGGGCGGTCAGGCCAGCCGGAAGGCGTCCTCGGCCAGCTGCTCGACGACCTGGTGGTCGGCGAGGATCTCGGCGTGCGAGGCGCCGGAGTGGAACACGCGCATCGGGCTGGTCATCAGGTCGACGGTGGGGACCAGGTCGGTGCCCGCCGGGCGCCGGACCACGACCTCGCGGACGGTGGGCAGGGCGGCGATCTTGTCAAGCACCCCCTGGTCCACTTCGCTCACCCGGCCCGAGCGGCGGGTGGCGACGTTGTGCACGACCGCCTCGTTGCGCTTGGGGTACACGGTGCCGCCGTGGCGGGCGGTGAACTCGGCGGGCCGGGCGTAGGCGAGGGCGGCCAGCCGGGCCGGGTTGGTGCCGCTGAACTCCTCGTGGTGGGCGGGGTTCATGTTCCCGTTCAGCCGGGCGCCGATCTCGACCAGGGCCGGGCCCGATTCGGTCATGATGACCTCGGCGTGGCCGGGGCCGTGCGCGATGCCCAGTGCGTCGAGCACCTTCAGCACGTAGCCGATCAGGGCGCGGACGTGCGGGGCGTCGGGGTCCTGGAGCACGTCCAGGTCGTAGACGGGCCGGCCGGACGGCAGCAGCTTCTTGTCGTAGCGCCACACCCCGCACACCGTGTGCTGTCCGTCGGCGCTCACCGTGTCCACGATGTACTCCGTGCCGTCCAGGTAGGACTGGACGAGGACGTCGGTGTTGCGCTGGTCGTACATGGTGATGCCGGCCAGTACCGCCCGCGCGGCCTCGGCGACCTCGGCCTCGGAACGGCAGACGTAGACGTTGTCGGAGGAGGACGAGCTGCGCGGCTTGACCACCACCGGGTAGCGGCCGTGGGCGCGGGCCCAGTCGGTGGCGGCGTCGGGGTGGCCGGCGAGGAACTGCTCGGCGCAGTGCAGTCCGGCCGCCCGGACGGTCTCGATCATGGTGAACTTGTCCCGGCGGGCCGGGGACTTCGCCGTGCCGTTGGTGGCCAGTCCGAGGCGTTCGCTGAGCAGGTCCGCCAGCGGGACCCCGGGCTCCTGGCCTGCGAGCACGGCGACCGGGGCGTGGGCGCGCAGCCGTTCGACGGTGGCGTCCACCGCGTCCGGACCGGCGCACACGAACGTCTCGCGGTATCCGGACAGGTCCGGCGGCACCATCTTGGCCATGAACTCGGCGGTGCTCTGAACGTGCAGGGCGTCGACCCCGAGCCGGGCGAATTCGCCGACGTAGGCGCCGGAGTTGGAGTAGCCGTCGACGACGACCACCACCGGGGCGGCGGATGTGGCGTTCATGGGGTTCCTCTCATCGGCCGAGGTCGGCGCGGTGGTCGAGCAGCTTGCGGAGCGCGGCCACGATGTCGTCGGCATCGCGGCGCTCCCCCAGCAGCGCGCTGTGGTGGAAGGTCAGGTGCCGGGCGGCGGCCAGCTCGCTGACCGGCAGCCGGTGGCGTGCGGGATCGGTCCGCCGGCGGTGGTCGGCGCCCAGGTCGAAACGGCGACGGCTGTGCGGCCGGTACAGGGGGGCGCCCGGGATCGCCGGGTAGACGGGCTTGACCGGCAGCCCCAGTTCCGCGGTGAGGGCGGCGCCGGCCGTGGGGGCGTCGACGCCGTCGAGGTCCCGCGGCAGCCGGAAGACGAACCCGAAGTAGGTGCGCCGTTCGGTTCCCGGGGAGGTCCGCTGGGGGGTGAATCCGAGGTCGGTCAGCGCCTTCTCCAGGACGGAGGCCTGCAGGGCGCGCTGCTCGTTGTACCGGTCCAGCTCCTCCAACTGGGCGATGAGCAGGGCGGCGTGGAACTCCGACAGGGCGCGGTTGCTGCCCATCACGGTGCCGGTGCTGACCAGTTCCATCTCGTGGAGGGCGGGCGGCCGGTCGGGTTGGTGGCGGCCGTCGGCGCGCAGCTCGGCCATGCGCAGCGCGAGCTCGGCGTCGCCGGTGACCGCGGCGCCGCCCTCGCCGCAGGTCAGCACCTTGGTGTGGTGCATGCTGAACGCCCCGGCGCGGCCCATGGTGCCGGCGCGGGCGCCGCGGTAGACCGCGCCGTGGGCCTGGGCGGCGTCCTCGATCAGGACGAGATCGTGGCGTCGGGCCAGGTCGCGCAGGGCGTCCATGTCGGCCAGGGACGAGTACAGGTGGACGACCACGAGGGCCCGGGTGGCGGGAGTGATGGCCGCCTCGGCGGCGGCCGGGTCCATGCACAGCGTGTCGGGGTCGACGTCGACGAAGACCGGCACGGCGTTGACGCCCAACACCGTGGAGGCCGAGGCGACCCAGGAGAGGCCGGGGACCAGGACCTCGTCGCCCGCGCCGATCCCGCAGGCCTCCAGGGCGATCATCAGGGCGGCGGTGCCGCTGGCCGTCGGCACGCAGTGGCCGGTGCCGTTGTACCGGGCGAACATCCGGGCGAAGGTCCGCTCCTTGGTGTCCGTACCGCGGTACGGGCCGCTGATCGACCAGCGCCCGGAGTGCAGGACCTCGGTGAGCTGTTCGGCAGCCCGCTCGGCGGGCCGGGGCCACAGCGGCCAGTCCGCGGTGCGCACCGGGTCTCCGCCGTGCACGGCGAGGGTCATGGCACAGCCTTTCGTGCGGGTCGGGGGTACGGAGTGGGGTGTGCGGGGGCGGGGGTCAGAGCAGGCCGCGGACGGTGCCGCCGTCGACGCCCCAGACGCTTCCGGTGACGAAGGAGGCGGCGTCGGAGGCCAGGAACGTGATCACCCGTGCCACCTCGTCGGGTTCGCCCATCCGTCCCAGGGGCAGCTGCCGGCGGCTGAGCTCATGGCGGACAGCGGCTTCGGCGTCCCGGCCGTGCAGGTCGCCCAGGGAGTCGGCGAAGCCGCCCGGGCGGGTCCACAGCGGGGTCCATACCGGGCCGGGGGCGACCGCGTTGACCCGGATGCCGGGGCCTTCGGACAGGGCCAGGCTCTTGGTCAGGCTGATCAGGCCCACCTTGGAGACCTGGTAGTCGACGGGCGCGGCCTCAGGCTGGCGGGCCAGGTCGGAGGTGTTGGTCACCACGCTGCCGTGGCCCTGGGCCCGCATGCCGGGCAGCACCAGGCGCAGCGCCCGTACCGCGCTGAGGTAGTTGATCTCGAAGGTGGCCAGGTGGTCGGCGTCGGTGAGCTCGTGGAATGACCGGGCCAGGCACTGGCCGACGTTGTTGACCAGGACGTCGGCCGTACCGCCGAAGTCGTCGAGGACTGCGGTCACGCCGGCCGTCACGCCCTCGGCGGTGGAGAGGTCGGCCACGTGCACGGTGACCTGGGCGCCGAGGTCGCGGATCTCCTTCTCGACCTCGGTCAGCCGGTCGGCGTCCCGGTCCACCAGGCCGAGCCGGGCGCCCTCGGCGGCGAACGCACGGGCCGTGGCGGCGCCGATGCCACCGGCCGCGCCGGTGATGAGCACCCGGCGTCCGTCGAGTTCCAGCTTCATCGGACCGTCACCTCGGTGCTGATCAGGGAGAGCGGGCCGGCCGCGCGGACGGTCCAGGGGGTGCGGGGCGGCACGGCGAGCGAGAGCCCGGGGCCGCCCGCGTGCCGTTCTCCGGCGACCACGAACTCCGCGCCGCCGTCGAGCACGTGCAGTACCTGGGTCCGGTCGGTGTGCTCGGCTCCGGCGACGGCCTCGCCGTCGGGCACCTCGACGAGGGTGAAGGCGTGCCAGTCGCCGGTGAAGAACGGGCGCAGGTCGACGCGGGCCCGGCGGACGCCGTCCGGGGCGGACAGCAGGGCGGGGACGTTGAGGTGGGCGGGCTCGGCCGCCTCCCCCTCTCCGGGGAAGACCTCGACGACGAAGAAGTGCATCTCCTCGTCGGTGCGGTTGGCGATGGAGTGGGCCGCCCCGATCGGGGTGGTGACCAGGTCGCCGGGGCCGGCGTGGATCTCCTCGTCGTTCATGGTGACCACGGCCCGGCCGCGGACGATGTAGTAGATCTCCTCGGTGCGCAGGTGCACGTGCTCGCCGACGGAGGCGCCGGGGGTGAGGACCACGTACTCGACGCAGTTCCACTCGCCTTCCAGGTGCATGCCGTTCATCAGCATCTTCCAGCGGCACACACCCTCGCCGCCGACCTGGCGGTGGGTCACGGCCAAGCCGCTGGTGTCGTTGACGATCGGGCCGAACGGGGACCGCTGCCCGCGGACGACGGTCGCCATCACGCCACCTCGCCGGCGATCGACTGGACACCGAGGCGGACGATCGCCTCGGGCACCTGGGTGATCTGGGCGCCGCCGGGGCGGTGCGGCTTGCCGAGGCCCTCCAAGAGGATCAGGTCGCGGGTGCCGGCGGTCGCCTTGACGTAACCGCGCTTGTTGTCCAGGGCGATGGTGCGCATGACCGCTTCGACGCTCACGCCGGCGGGCAGCACGGTGGGCGCGCCGTTGAGGGCGAGCAGGGTGCGGTGTGCGGCCTCGTCCTCGGCGGTGAGGAGGCCCAGTTCGCGGGCGATCCGGGCGACCGCGAGCATGCCCAGGCCGATGGCGTAGCCGTGCCGCAGCTCGCCGCCGGTGAGCAGTTCGGCGGCGTGGCCGATGGTGTGGCCGTACTCGAGGATCAGGGCGTCACCGCGCTCGGTCTTGTCGTCCCGCATCACGGCGCACTTGGCCTCGACGCACAGGTCGATGAACCAGGCGAAGTCCTCGGGGGTGTATTGCGCGTCGGACCGGAGCCGGGCGGCGACCTCGTCGTAGCGGTCCGGGACGATGCCCAGCACGTTCTTGATCATTTCGCAGAGGGCCGAGCGGATCTCGTCCGCCGGCAGCGTGCGCAGGAAGTCCAGGTGGTTCCAGACGAACACCGGGGCGTAGAAGGTGCCCAGGTGGTTCTTGCCGACGCTGGTGTTGACCGCCTGCTTCAGCGACAGGACCGAGTCGGACATGGCCAGCAGCGTGGTGGGCACGTGGACGAGGCGGATACCGCGGAACACCAGGGCGCTGAGCAGGCCGGCCATGTTGCCGACCAGGCCGCCGCCGAGGGCGATGACCACGGAACGGCGGGTGATGCCGGTGGGGATCAGCCGCTCGGCGAGGGCGGTCACCACGTCGAGGGACTTGGCCTTCTCGTCCGCCACCGCGGTCAGCACGGTGGTGGGTGCCACCTCGCCGGCGCAACGGGCGATCCCGTCGATCTGGTCCTGGGTCAGTCCGGTGTCGGCGACGATCACGAAGCGGTCGGCGTCCAGGCCTTCCAACTTGCGTGTGAGGGCGCCCAGCGATTCCGGTCCGTGTCCGACGGAGAACCCGTAGCGCACGTCACCGAAGCGGACTTCGCGTTCGGTCACGGTGGTCATTTCAGCCAGCAGAGTCACAACTTCCCCGTTCACTGGTTCGCTCGTGGGCCTTGAACGTACCAACGCCTGGCAATGTTTGGCAACCCATCCTCCGAATACTTGCCAGGTGTTGCCAACACGTGGCAGTGTGGTGGAAACGAAGCCGGGGGGCCGCACCGCCTGGCACGCCGTACCGGCAGAAGGGAACTGGGGTGACCGAGCAGGCGACCGAGAGTTGGGGCCGTATCGTCCACGACGTCGAGCGCGACGGGCACATCGACGGAGCAAGCCTGGTCAAGGGCTTGGTGGACGGCACGGTTGCCGTGGTGGTGCTGCGCAACCTGCTGCCTGAGGCGGAGTTCGCGAACAACCGGGAGCGGCTCGAGCCGGTCTTCGGCCAGGCCTCGACCACGCAGTACACCAATGGCAGTCTGACCACCATCGGCCCGTACCTGGCCAAACACCTGGCCGAGCCGGACACGTACTTCACCGAGGCCCGCAAGGCCAACGAGTTCACCGCGTCCCTCGGCGTGGACCTCGGCGAGCGCACCCGTCAGCGGCTGGCCGAGGTCCTGGGCCTGAAGCGCTTCGACACCGAGGCGGAGCCCGACGGCCGCAGCTACGCGCAGCAGAACGTCCGGATCTACGCGGACAGCATCCGCACACCGCTGCACAACGACAACATCATGCGCGACGCGGCCGGCACCGGCCTGGCCCTGGCCTCGCTGCGCCACCAGCTCAGCTGCGTGGTGTGCATCCAGGAGTGCGAGACCGGCGGTGAGCTGCGCATCCACCGCAAGCGGTGGACCGAGGCGGACAACGAGTACAAGATCGTCGGCGGCCTCGGCTACGACGAGGCCGTCACCGACGGCGCCCCGGCCCACGAGTTCAAGCCGCAGGCCGGCGACGTGTACCTGCTGAACCCGACCTTCTACCACTCCATCGAGCAGGTCTCCGGCTCCGACCGGATCACGATGGGCTTCTTTTTCGGCTTCTACGACGACGAACTCGCCGAGGCCGTCTCGTGGATCTGACCGCTCGGGAGGAACGGGACGTGAACGAGAACATCCTGGTCATCGGATCCGGCGACCAGCACTTCCGCGAGTACGCCCTGCGCGGTCTCGCCGAGCGCTACTCCGTGCTGCTGATCGCCCAGACCCCGCTGTCCTGGCAGGCGCCGTACGTGGCCGACCACCGGGAGGTCGAGCTCGCGGACAAGGCGCAGGTACTGGCCGCGGCCAAGGACCTCGCCGGCCGCCACCGGGTGGCCGGCGTGCTCACCTGGGACGAGATGCAGGTGGCGGTCGCCGCCGAGGTCGGCGCCGCCCTGGGCGTGGCGACCATGCCGGTGGAGGCCGCCCGGGCATGCCGTGACAAGGGCGCCCAGCGGGAGGCGTTCGCCGCGCACGACGTGCCGTCCGCCCGGTTCCGCCTGGCCGGCACGGTGGAGGCGGCCCTCGCGGCGGCGAGGGACATCGGCTACCCGGTGGTGGTCAAGCCCCGCGGCCGGGCGGCCAGCATCGCCGTCCAGCTCGTCGGCTCCGACGAGGAACTGCGCACGGCCTTCGAGTTCGCCCGCGGCTCGGAGAACTCCGCCATCGAGGACGGGCTGGTCCTGGTCGAGGAGTACCTGCGGGGCCCCGAGATCAGCGTCGACTGCTGGGTGCTCGACGGCCGGGTGGAACCCTACGCCGTCGCGCTCAAGCGCACCGGCTTCCCGCCGTTCTTCGAGGAGGTCGCCCATGTGGTCGGGGACGTGCTCGACGCGGCCACCACCGCAGCCGTCCGGGACGTGGTCGTCCGCGCCCACCGGGCGCTGGGCATCGACCGCACCGCCACGCACACCGAGCTGATGCTCACCGCCGACGGCCCGAAGATCATCGAGGTCAACGGTCGGCTGGGCGGCGAGCTCATCCCGTACCTGGCCGAACTGTGCGCGCCCGGCTTCTCCGCGGGCGAGCTGCTCGGCTCGGTGGCCACGGGACGCGCCCCGCGGACGGTGGCCGAACCCGGCCGGCTGATGGGCATCCGGTTCCTCTACCCCCCGCACGGCATGGTCTTCCACGACCTCGACCATCCGGCCGCACTCGCCGACGAGCCGTGGGTGCAGGAGATCCGCCGGGTCACTCCCCCAGGTCTCGAACTGCACCTGCCGCCGAAGCAGTTCCTGGGCCGCGCGGGCTTCGTGATCGCGTCCGGGGACAGCGTGGCCGCGGTGGACGAGCACCTGCTGGCGCTGGCGGACAAGGTCTCGGTGGTCGGCACCCCGGTCGACGGCACCCCGCCGGACGGCCCGGACCAGTGACAACGTACGACGATTCCTCAGATGGAGGCAGGCAGATGTCCAAGGCGGTCATCTTCGGCGAGTACAAGCTCGCCCGGATCCTTCCGGAGCTGCGGGCACGCGGCTTCGAGGACGTGGTGGTCTATTCGGCGGTCGACTTCGACGGGTTCGACGTCGAGGTCAAGCGCCTCGGGCTCGACTGGTCGAGCGCGGACGTGCTCGACGTCCTGGAGCGGGAGCGGGCGGACGTGGCGATCGCCAACCCGTATGCCCACGGCCAGGAGCAGCTCCCCCTCGTCTACGGCGAGGCGGCCGCCAAGTGGGAGGGCCACTTCCTCGCGCACTCGGCGGAGTTCGCCGAGGTCGCCTGCGACAAAGTGGTCCTGCACGAGACGGCGGTCGCCCGCGGCTGGCCGGTGCCCGAGGGCGCCGTGTGCCGCAGCGCCGACGAGGTGCGTGCGGTCGTGACCGAGCTGGGCTTCCCGGTGGTGCTGAAGGAGGCGCAGTCCCAGGCGGGCGACGGCCGGTTCTTCGTGGCGTCGGCGGCCGACCTGGACGGCGTACTGGCCGGCCCGCTCGGCCTGCCGGTGATCGTGCAGCGCTTCCAGCAGGGCTTCGAGTGCGGCGTCGAGCTGATCAGTGCCGGCGGTGCGCAGCGGCGCTGGCCGGTCGCCTCGCTGGGCAGCCTCGACACCGGCCTGGACCCGTCCTTCCGGGCCCGGGTCATGCCGTTCGCGCTGCCCGAGCGGGCCGCCGCGGGCCTGGAGCGGCTGGTTGAGGACATCGAGCGCAACCTCGCCCCGAACGGGCCGTGGCAGATCGACTTCGCGGTGGTCGACGGCGAGCTGTGCCTCTTGGAGATCAACGCCCGGCTGGGCGGCCTGTCCGACCTGGACTCCGTCGCCACCGGGACCGACCCGCACGCCGTGTTCGTCGCGGCCGCCCTGGGCGAGGAACTCCCGCCGGTCGCGCAGCGCGCGGTCGCCATCGAGCTGCCGTCCACCGAGGCGCCCGGCAACCCGCTCCCGGCGGAGCCCACGGGCAGCAACCTGATGACGGTCACCGCCCGTACGCCCACCAACCGGTGCTTCATCGACAGCGACCACATGCAGGTCATCGTCACCGTCGACGACGTCGCGGCCACCAAGGAGTGGATCGCCGCGCTGTCGGCCGCCAACCTGCTGCGCTGCAAGACGGAGAGCGCCTACGCCCAGCTGGACGCGGCGCTGGCGACGTTCGGGGAGGCCCGGCGATGAGGGTGCTGATCGCGGGACTCGGAGAGAAGAAGGAGTTCGGGCTGCGCTCCCTGCGCGACGCCGGGCACTTCGTCGGGGTCATCGACCTCGCGCACCGCATCCCGGTCAGCATGGTGGACTGGTGGCGGGCCGGGGACCGGTTCTCCGTCGAGTCGATGCTGGCCGCCGCCCGGTCCGCGGACTTCACGTGGGACGCGGTTGTCTGCTGGGAGGAGCTCTCCACCGACCTCGCACGTGAGGTCGCCGAGCGGCTCGGGGTTCCGGCCACGCGCATGCCGGCGGGTCACTTCCGGCACAAGGGCGTGATGCACGCCCGGCTGCGCGAGCTCGGCATCCCGACCCCGCAGCTCGGGGTCGCGCACACGCTCGCCGAGTGCGCGGACCTGATCAACGGCCGCTACCCGGCGGTCGTCAAGCCCACCGACTACGGCGGCAGCGGCGGCGTGCGAATCGTGCGGGGGCCGGAGGAGCTGCCCGAGGCCTTCGCCTTCGCCCTGGAAGCCGCGCGGGGCGGCCAGGTGGCGGTCGATCGCTACGTCTCCGGCACGGAATACAGCGTCGAATCGGTCACCTGGGCCCCGGGCAAGACCGAGGTCATCACGGTCACCGAGAAGCACCTCAGCAAGCCGCCGTACTTCGCCGAGGTCGGCCACGTGGTCCCGGCCGTGCTGCCCCCCGCCGAACGCGAGGAGCTGGAGCGGGCGGTCGTACGGGTGCTGGACGCGCTCGGTATGGAGGCCGGGGTCTCGCACGCGGAGTTCCGGCTGACCCCGGATGGGCCGGTCCTGATGGAGGTCGCCGGACGCCCCGCGGGCGACCAGGTGCCCAGGCTGGTGTCGCTGGCCACCGGCTGGAACCTCTACCTCGCCGAACTCGCCGCGGTGGCGGGGAGCACGGTGTCGCCCGAGGCGCCCGCGGCGCAGTGCGCCGCCATCCGGTTCTTCAACGGGGACGGCAGGACCCCCTTCCGGCACCCGGTGACCTTGGAGAACTCCCTCGCCGCGCCGTTCGCCGGAGTGCTGCGGGAACTGTCCTACTCCGAGCCGGAGGGCGCGGTCACCGATGCCCCCCGCGGCATCGGGGGGCGCAACGGGCACGCGGTGCTGGCCGGTTCGGCCGAGGAGGTCCGCGAGGCCCTGCGCGTCCTGGACGACGGACGGCCCATCTACCAGGGCGCCGAGTAGCCGGGACCCGTGGAAGGGACGAGAACGTGCTGAACCTGGAAGCCGCGCCGAGACCGGGTCTGTGGCGCAACCACGATTTCCTGCGCCTGTGGTCGGGCGAGACCGTCGCCCAGATCGGGGCGCAGGTCACCCAGCTGGCGCTCCCCCTGCTGGTCCTCGGCGTGCCGGGGGCCGGCGCCGCGGAGGTCGGCCTGGTCTCCGGCGTGCAGCTGCTGCCCGCCCTGTGCGTGACGCCGCTGGCCGGTCTGCTCATCGACCTGTGGGACCGGCGCCGGATCCTGCTGGGGGTCAACCTCGGGCGGGCGCTCGCACTGACCCTGGTGCCGGTGCTGTACCTGACCGACACCCTGTCCATCGCGGCGCTGTGCGCCGTCGCGTTCGTCGTCGGCGCCTGCACGGCCGTCTTCGAGGTCGCCTACATCGCGTACCTGCCGGTCGTGGTGGAGCAGGACGACCTGGTCGAGGCCAACAGCAAGCTGCAGGCCTCGTACTCGGTGTCGCAGATCGGCGGACCGGGTCTCGGCGGCCTGCTGACCAAGGCCCTCGGTGCCTGGTTCGCGATCCTCGCCAACGTCGCTTCCTACCTGGCCGCCTTCGTCCTGCTCTGGTCGATCCGGCACCGCGAGCCCGCGGTCGGCGGCGACACGGCGGCGGACCGACCGCGGCTGAGCGACATCCTCACCAGCTTCGCCCTGCTCTGGCGGCACCGGGTCCTGCGCGTGCTGACCTTCCAGGCGGGCTGGTTCAACTTCTGCGAGCAGGCGATCCTGACCCTGTTCCTGGTGTACGCCGTCAAGGAGCTGGAAATGGACGCCGGCGGGGTCGGCGTCGTCCTCGCCCTCGGCGCCCTGGGCTCGCTGCTCGGCGCGATCGCCGCCAAGCGGCTTGGTGAACACCTGGGTTTCGGCTCCACCCTGGTCACGGCGATGGGCGTGGCCTCCTGCGCCCCGCTGCTGCTGGCCCTGACGGGCGGTCCGGGCTGGGCGGCCCATGTGCTCGCGGTACTGGCGTTCGGCCTCTACGGCTTCGGCCTGACGATCTACAACGTGCACGTGGTCGCGTTCCGGCAGTCGGTCATCCCGCTCGCCGTGATCGGCCGGGCGACCGCCGCCTACCGCATGCTCACCTACGGCCCCTTCCCGCTCGGCGCGTTCGTCGGGGGATTCCTGGGCGAACGGATCGGGCTGTGGAACTCGGTGCTGGTCACCGCGGTGCTCTCGGTCGTGGGCTGGCTGCTGTTCGCCCTCGTCGGCAGTCGGCACATCCGCGCGGCGGAACCGGCCGGGACCCGCGCGACCGACGCGGCCCGACCGAGTGCCAAGACCCCCGAGACCCCCGAGACCGGCAAGACGCGTGAAACGCGTGAGACGCATGCCGTCTGACGGGCTCGTACGACTTCTCTCCACCTCACACGAATGGGAAGACTTCACATGACCACCACCACCGCGCACCGTTACCCCCTGTGGGAGTCGCTCGTCCTGCCCAGCCGCTACGGGCGCCCCGAGGTCCACGGCATCGGCTGCGAGGGCAACCGGGTCCACTTCGCCGACGGCACCTCTGCGCTGGACGTGATGAGCGGCCTGTGGAACGCCAACCTCGGCTACGGCAACAAGGCCGTCACCGAGGCCATCACGGAGTGCCTGAACACCGCGTCCTACCTGCCGCTGTTCCGCGGCGGGCACCGCCTCGCCGAGCAGGCGGCCACGGCCCTGCTCGGCGTCAGCGGCCCCGACCACTTCGGCCGCGTGCTGTTCTCCACCTCCGGCGGCGCCGCCAACGACGTGATGATGAAGCTGGTCCGCCACTACCAGGCGCTGCGCGGCGAGGAGAACCGCGACATCGTCGTCGGCCTCAAGGGCAGCTGGCACGGCCTGACCTACGGCAGCTTCGCCCTCACCGGCCAGCCGCTGGGCCAGGACGTCTACCGCATCGACCGCAGCCGGGTCCGGCACGTCAGCCACGAGGGCGCCGGCGACCTGACCGAGCTGCTCGCCCGGGAAGGCGACCGGATCGCCGCCGTCGTACTGGAGCCCGTCCTCGGCACCGGTGCGCACCCGGTCTCCCAGGAGCTGCTGGACTCCATCGAGGAGCTGCGCGCGCAGTACGGGTTCCTGGTGATCGCCGACGAGGTCGCCACCGGCTTCGGCCGCACCGGCGCGTACTTCGCCTCCCAGAACTGGCCGTTCAAGCCCGACATCATGATCACATCCAAGGGTCTGACCAACGGCACCTGCGCGGCGTCCGCCATCGTCGTCTCCCACGACGTCTGCGAGACGTTCGAGGCCACGGACGCGGTCCTCTTCCACGGCGAGACCCAGGCCGGCTCCCCCACCAGCTGCGCCGCCGTCATCGCGACCATCGCGGAGATGGAGCGCCTGGACGCCGTCGCCCTGGCGCAGAAGCTGTCCCTGAAGCTGGACGCCCTGCTGGAGGAGATCTCCGCCCACCCGAAGGTCGTCGAGACCCGTGGCCTGGGCTGTTTCCGCGGCATCCAGCTGTCCGTCCCCTCGGACCCGCTGACGGCCGCCGCCCGCCGGCGCGGCCTGATCGTCCAGCCCGGCACCGACTTCATCATGCTGGTGCCGGCGCTGACCTTCACCGACGAGGAGTTCGAGGAGCTCGCGAGCGGTCTGCGCGCCGCCCTGGACGAGATCTGAGCGCGTCGCCCCCGTAATGCCGGAAGCGGCCGCTCCCCCGAGAGGGGAGCGGCCGCTTCCGGCATTACGGGGGCGACGGCGTTCGCGGTGACCGGGGTGCGCGGTGTCAGCGGGCGGGGGCACCCTCCAGGACCTCCGCCAGGACCCGCCAGATCTCGGCGGCCAGGTCCAGGTAGGCGGCGCCGCGCGCCTCCTCGGCCAGCTGCTTGAGGCGGGTGAGGCCCTGCTCCCGGTGGCCCTCCACGATCAGGAGCCGGGCGTCCAGCGTCTGCAGCCGGATCCGGTCCCGGTAGGTGAGCACCAGATTGTCGGGGTCGAGCCGGGAGAGCGCGGCGCGCGCCGTGTCGTGGTGGCCTTCCGTGAAGGCGAGGTGAGCCTGGAGGACCAGCAGCTCCTGCTGCTGAACCTGGGTGCCGATGAGCGCGAACGCCGCGTCCGCCTCCTTCAGGCACGCACGGGCGCGCCCGAGGGAGGGCGGACTCCCCTGGAGGTAGAGGGAGGCGGCGGCCAACCGCAGTCGCGCCCACAGCACGGGATCCACACGGCTGTCCAGGGCGGTCATGGCCTGCTGGAGGAAGGCGCGCGCGGCGTCGTCGTCGCCCTGGCGCGAGGAGACCGTGGCGGCCGACCAGAGCGCCTCGGCCCTGAGGGTCTGCGGCCCGTCGGCGACGAGGGCCACCAGCTCTTCGGCGTGCGCCCGGGCATCGGGCAGCCGGCCCGCCTCGGCCTCCACGGAGACCAGCGCGAGCAGCGCGTTCGCCTTGTCGGACACCGGCAGTGCGGCTTCCCTGGCCACCTGGTGGGCGCTCACGGCGAGTTCCAGCGCGCGGGCGACGTCACCCGTGGCGCGCAGGCAGCGGGCGAGCCGGCTGCGGGACCTGCACTGGAGTGCGGGCAGCTCGAACTCGTCGGCGATCTGGGACAGTTCCTCGAGGCAGGCCAACTGCTCGGCGTGCTCCCCGCGGCCGTTGCGGTACTGCGCGATCAGCCAGAGGGCCTGCCAGCGCAGCAACGGGTCCTCGTCCGCGGCCGCGGCCAGTACCTCGATCAGGTCCTCCACGGCCGCGTCGTTGTCGGTGGAGGCGGCCAGGCTCAGTGCCCGGGCGAGCGAGTTGGTCGTGCTCGGCCGGGCGTAGAAGGCGGAGCGGTCGACGCCGAGCCGCTTGGCAAGATAGACGATCACCCGCTCCGTCGGTTGCCTCGCACCCGACTCCAGCCGCGACAGATATCCCGTGGAGATCTCGCCGCCGGCCAGCTCGGCCTGGGAGAGTCCCTGTTGCTGCCTCAGTGTCTTCAGACGGAGCCCGAAGGACGACTCGGTTGTCATGTCAGCCCTACTTAAAAGGTGTACAAACGTGGCCCCGTGCCCGCCAGTGTACCCAGGGCGTTCACACGCTGGCAAATCTTCTGCCGGAATTGCATGGAGTCCAGCGCAACTAGTTGACCTTCTTGGCAATTTTTGGCAAGTTGATGTTACCGGCCCGGGGACGCCAGCTCGGGGACGGTGGCGCTTCGGAGTGACGTCCGTCTGACGGTTCGCGCCTATTTGTGCATCTCCCCCTCCATCCCTCTCAGGAGTCCATCCCCATGCGATCCTTCGTTGCCGCCACGGTGATCCTGACGGCCGCCCTCGTCGCCACCCTCGCCAACCCCTCCCCCGCCGACATCGAATGGCCGAACCCGCACCCCACCACCGTCTCCAGCACCTCCTCCGTCGACATCGAGTGGCCGGTCGTCCGGCCCACCGGCGGCGCCTGAGACGGGCAAGAACCGGTACGGGTCCGTCCCGTCGCCCTTTTCAGGTGACGGGCCGGACCCGTACTCGTACGGCGCCCGGCGCCGGCCGAACGCGAGGCTCCGGGGCCGGGCGCGGAGAAGGCCGTGATCAGGCCAGGGGGTTTTCGCCCGTGTTCTTGCGGATCAGGACCTCGATGCCGTCCAGGACGCGTTCCAGGCCGAACGTGAAGTCGTCATCCGTCTCCTGGAAGGTGCCGGCTTCGATCAGTTCGCGGACCGCGGGGAAGGTTTCCGCGTCGACGAACTTGTCCATCGCCCGGCCGTAGTTGGCCATGAGCTCTTCCTCGCTCTGGTCCTGGCTGGTCAGCGGCATGGACACCTGCGCGTTGTTGCGTACGTAGCCGACCATCAGCAGCATCACCGAGAGCTTCTCGTTCGGCGACAGCCCGGTGCGGCCCAGGGTGCGCAGCCCGCATTCGAGCCAGCTCATCTGGCCCGGCTCCAGCGGCGGCCCGCTGACCGGGACCTGGAGCATCCACGGGTGGCGCCGGAAGATCTCCAGGAACGCGCGGGCCCACAGCTCCAGGCCGCCGCGCCAGTCCTTGTCGCTGCCTTCGAGCAGCGGCGGCTTGCCGTACGCCATGTCGACCATGAGCGAGTGGAGTTCGTCCTTGCTCGACACGTGCCGGTACAGGGACATCGTCGCGAAGTCGAGCCGCTCGGCCACCCGGGCCATCGACAGGGAGCCCAGCCCGAACTCGTCCGCGTACTCGATCGCCGCCGTGACGATGCGTGCCGCGCTCAGGCCCGCGCGGGCTCCGCGCTGTTCCTTGCTGCGCAGCTCCCACAGCACGTCGATGCTGCCCGGCAGGCCGCTGCCCTCGTTGCTGGTCATGGAGCGTCCCGCCTTCATTCGTCCTCTTCGAGAGATCCGGATGGATGCCTTGCGTGAGAGCGTGCGCATGCGTAAGCACATGCGTATCACGCACGCATCCAGTGACATGGTATGCGTCACCAGGCCGTTTTCCCGCACCCCGGTCGGAAAGCCGGGCCGGGATACGGGAAAGGCTCCCGCCGGATTCGGCGGGAGCCGGGGCCCCGACCCGGGCCGGCCGGGAGCCGGCCGGGAGCCGGTCAGCCCAGGTGTGCGGAGATCTCCCCCAGGACGGCGCCCGCCTGGGAGTTGAGGTAGAAGTGACCGCCGGGGTAGGTGCGCAGCGCGTACGGGCCCGTGGTGTGGCGCTCCCAGGCCCGCGCCTCCTCGGCCGTCACGTGCGGGTCGCTGTCGCCGGTCAGGACGAAGAGCGGGCAGGTCAGCGGCGGGCCGGGCTGGTACCGGTAGGTCTCGGCGGCCCGGTAGTCGGCGCGGATCGCCGGCAGGATCATACGGACGATCTCCGGGTCGCCCAGCACCGCGCTGTCGGTACCCGCGAGCCGCGTGATGTCCGCGAGCAGCCCCTCGTCGTCGCGCAGGTGCACCCGCTCGTCGCGGACGGTGGACGGGGCGCGCCGGCCCGAGGCGAACAGTCCGTGCAGGACGGTGCCCCCGGCCTCCAGGCGCCGGGCGACCTCGAAGGCGAGGGTCGCGCCCATGCTGTGCCCGAAGAAGGTGACGGGCCGGTCGCACCACGGGCGTATCTCCGCGGCGAGGGCGTCCGCGAGCTCCCCGATCGTGTCCAGGCAGGGCTCGTGCCGGCGGTCCTGGCGGCCCGGGTACTGGATTGCCAGCACGTCCGCGCCCGGGGTCAGCGCCCGGGAGACGGGGAAGTAGAAGGAGGCCGAACCGCCCGCGTGCGGGAAGCAGATCAGCCGGTGCCGGGCATCCTGGCCGCCGGGGTGGAAGCGGCGCACCCAGGCGCCGGTCTCCACGGGGATGGTCTGTGTGGTCATGCGGTGTACTCCTTCGTCCGTGACCCGATCGCCGCCCGGCCGCGGATCAGCTCGGCGGTGGCGGGGTCGAGTTCGCGGGGTCCCGCGTCGAACTTGCAGCGGACATGGAACAGGTCGTTCATGAGGTCGGCCGAGCCGATCTTCCGCGAGGGCCCGCGCTCGGCGATCCCGGCGATCGGCAGCTTGCCGGTGTCGGCCCAGGCCAGCCGGCCGCGCGCGTCGATGTAGCTGCGCGCCCGGCCCGCGTTGTCGGGGTGCACGCAGTACGGGACGTCGAGGTAGCCGTGCCGGAAGGCCTTCAGCAGGGCCCGCCCCAGGTCGTCGTCGAGGTTGAGGACGGCCTCGACCAGGGCGCGCGCCTCCTGGTAGGTCGGGGTGTCGGCGAAGGTCTCGTCGCGGCCGCGGCCGGTGCGCAGCGCGGTGTCGCTGGCGTATTCGAGGGCCTGGACGTTCTCGGCGACGGTGGGGATGCGGCGGGCCTCGGCGGCCGTCTTGACGATGAGGCGTTCGGCGCCGGTGGTGACGGCGAGCCGGGCGGCATCGGCGAGCAGCCCGTACGCGCCGTGGTCGGTCTCGGGGTAGACGCCCATGTAGGCGTAGATGACGACGTGCCAGTTGGCGACCGGCAGCATCTCGGCGCTCAGCCGGCGCAGGGCGGTGACGGCCTCGCGGTCCTGGACGGGGTCGGTCTGCTGGGCGTAGCTCATGGAGATGGAGCGCAGCCCGCGCTGCGCGAAGAACATCGCTTCGAGGAAGCTGATGGCGACGAGCTGGCCGGGCGGGCACAGCTGGCCCATCATGCAGCCGCCGAAGGTCTCCAGGTGGGGTTCGATGCCGACGTCCTGCATCCGCACGTACAGGTCGCAGCACTCCTCCCAGTTGCGTACGGCGTCGGCGAGCGGGGTGCGCCCGTAGGGCAGGCAGTACGAGACCGGCCCGCCCTCGGTGGCGTTGAGGTTCAGCCGCATCATCGCCCGGAAGATGTCGAGGGGCGTGGCGGAGCCGTGCCGGACCTGGACGGGGAAGTCCCGGTCGCGCACGCCGTCGAGGACGGCGGCGGTGGTGTGCGCCGGGTGGCTGACGACCGGGTAGCCGTTGAGGTCGATGCCGTCGCGCAGGGCGGTCTCGACGGCGTCCAGGTTCCCGACGCGGGTGTAGCTGTCGAGGGTGAGGGTGCCGACCGTGGCGGCGCGGGCGGCCTTGGTGGCGACGAGCCCGGTACGCATCCGGCCTGGGTCCCCGAAGCCCATGCGGGGCTGCACGACGAGGCGGCCGTTGCCGCCCTCCCTGCGGACGAACTCCCCGAAGTCGACGGGGGCGGGGCCGGCGGGCAGCCCTTCGCGGACGGTGGCGGGTCCGCTCATGCGGAGACCCGGGCGTGGTCCGCGGCCTCCACGGCCGGCCGCCGGGGCTGCGACGGCAGGGTGGCGAGGAAGGCGTGGAACGCGGCGATCGGGTCCTGGCCGTCCTCGAACACGGCGTCGAAGCCGGCGGCCATCAGCTCGTGGGTACGGCTGGCGCCCTCGCCGCCGTCCGTGCCGAGCTTGCCGCCGATGACGATGGGCGTCGCGGCCAGCGGGGCGGCCTCGCGCAGCTGTCCGATGACGCGCATGCCGTCCTGGTAGCCGTGGCCGTTGACGCTGCTGATGACGATCATCTCGGGGCTGCGGTCGCGGCATTCGGAGACGAGCAGTTCGTCGGGGACGCACGGGCCGAGGTTGACCACGTCGTACCCGCACTCCTCGATGAGCAGCTGGAGGAAGACGAGGTTCCAGGTGTGGGAGTCGGAGGCCAGGGTGGTGACGATCACGGTCCCCTTCGACCGATCGACGAGCGACTTGGCGCCTCTGGCGGACAGGTCACGCATCATCGCCCTCCACACTCCGGTAGGTGCGTACGTGTTCGATGCGCGAGACGGAGACGACCTTGCCCCCGGAGACGGCGACCTCGGTCGGGGCCGGGCGGCCGAGGAACATCAGGAGGCTCGACGTGGGCCCGTACGCGCCGGCGTTGGGGATGCGTACGAGGTCGCCGTCCTCCAGCGGGGGCAGGTCGATGCCGCGGCCCAGGACGTCGCCGGGGGTGCACAGCGGGCCGACCAGGCTCGCCTTCTCGGTCTCCTCCCCCGCCTCGACCTGCACGGACACCGGCAGCAGCCGGCCGAGGCCGGACATGCCGCCGAAGGTGTTGATGCCGGCGTCGAGGATGACGAACTTCTTGCCCCGGCTGATCTTGACGTTGCTGACGCGGGCCACGAGGGTGCCGCTGTCGCCGGACAGGTAGCGGCCCGACTCGACGGCGAGCCGCGGCGCCCCCTCGCGCCACTGCGGGAAGTGGAGGTCCAGCGAGGCCTCCAGCTCGGTGCGCAGCTTGGGGTAGCGGTGCCGCTCGCCGTGCTGCGCGTACGGGACGGAGAAGCCGCCGCCGATGTCGAGCAGGCGCAGCGGGACGCCGAGGTCCTCCTGGATCGCGGCGGCGACCTTGATGGTGTGGGTGAGTTCGCCGATGAGGGCTTCCTCGTCGGCGGCGTTGCTCTGGGAGAAGAGGTGGAGTCCGGCGATGCGGGTGCCGGGGACCGAGCGCAGCTGTTGGGCGAGGCCGGCGACGGTCTCGCTGTCGATGCCGAACTGGGTGGGGGCACCGGTCATGCGGATGCTGGTGGTGGCGCTGGCCGTGGCGCTGTTGATGCGCAGCAGGCAGTCGGCGACCGTGTCGTGTTCGAGGGCGGCGCCGCCGATGTGCTCCAGGTCGCTGAGGGACTCGGCGGAGAAGGTGCGCACGCCGGCCCCGATGGCCTCGGACAGCTCCTCGGGGGTCTTTCCGGGCCCGGTGTAGAGGATGTCGGAGCCGGGGTAGCCGGCTTCGAGGGCGGCGGCGAGCTCACCGGTGGAGCTGATCTCGGCCCTGCAGGCGGGGCCTTCGCCGTCGCGCAGCGCCCGTACGAGGTCGACGTGCGGGTTGGCCTTGAAGGCGTAGAACACCTCGAACCCCTCGGGCAGCCAGCCGAAGAGGTCCCGGCGGGCGGCGCGGGCGCGGTCGAGGTCGTAGACGTAGAGGGGCGTGCCGTACTGGCGGGCGAGCTCGGTCGGCTCCATGGACGGGAAACTCACTTTCCACTTCCTTCGAGCAGCAGGGCCAGCTCTTTGCGGGAGTTCTTGCCGTGCTGGGTGAGCGGGAACTCGCTCAGCACGCGGACGATCGCCGGGACCTTGGCGGGCTCCAGGCGCTGGGCCACGCCCTTCAGCACCTCGGCGGGGGTCAGGTCGGCTTCGACGAAGAGGGCGAGGTCGTGCTTCTCGCCGGGCGCCAGGGCCGCGGCGGCGCGCACTCCGGGGATGTCCATGGCGGCGCCTTCGATCTCCAGGGTGCTCATGCGCAGCCCCTTGCGCTTGAACATGTCGTCGCGGCGGCCCTCGAAGTAGAGGTAGCCGTCGGCGTCGAGGTGGCCGTAGTCCCCGGTGTGCAGGCTGCGCTGCCCGCTGGCGGGGTCGGTGCGGAAGGTGTTGGCGGTGATCTCGGGGCTGTTCCAGTAGCCGGGCATGACGTGCGGGCCGACGGCGACGATCTCGCCGACCTCGCCGGCGGGCAGTTCGTTGCCGTCCGCGTCGACGATCAGCACGCGGGTGCCGGGGAGCGGCAGGCCCACGGCGCCGGGGCGCATCCGGTCCTCCTCGGGCGGCATGACGGTGATGCGCTTGGCCTCGGTCTGGCCGTACTGGCGCACCACGCGGGCTCCGGGGAAGTGCTCGCGCAGCGCGTCGATGGTGGCGGGCGGCAGGGCGGCGCCGGTGTTGGTGAACATCCGGACCGGGGCCTGCGGCCCGGTGTCCCGCTTCGCCAGGGTGACGATCATGCTGGCGAAGGAGGGGACGATCGGGACGACCGTCGCGCCGGTCTCGCGCATGCGGCGCACCAGCGTGAGGTCGGAGTCCTGGTCGGCGAGGACGATCTCGCAGCGGGCGATGCAGGTCATGACGACCTTGTAGAGGCCGTAGTCCCAGGACATCGGGAAGCGGCAGAAGACGATGTCGTCCGACCGGTACCCGAGCGCCTCGACCAGGCCCCGGGAGGCGAAGGCGACCTGGGCGTGTGGGCACACGACGCCCTTGGGGGCGGCGGTGCTGCCGGAGGTGTAGATGAGGGTCGCCACGTCGTCGGGGCGTACCTCGGAGGTGATGCGGGCGCCTTGGGCCCGCAGTTCCTCCACCTCGGACCACACGTCGGCGAGCAGGTGCACCGCGCCGACGGCCTCGCCGAGGGCGGCCGCGGTGGCGGAGTCGCCGATGGCCAGCTTGGGCCCGGCGTTCTCGCTGACCTGGCGCAGGTGGTAGGGCTTCATGGTGGGGTTGAGCGGTACGAACACCGCTCCGGCGCGGGAGGCCCCGTAGAACATGGCGGCCAGCTCGCGGCTGGTCGGCAGCTGGAGCACGACCGGGTCGCCGACGCCGATGCCGCGGCCGTGCAGCCAGGCCGCGAAGGCCTGGCCGTACTCGTCGAGCTGCCGGTAGGTCCAGGCACCCGCGCCGTCGCGGATGGCGGGGGCGTCCGGCGCCGCCGCGGCGGCGGCGTCCAGCAGCCCGTGGACGGTTTCCTTTTGGGACGGTCCGGGTCCGGGAGCAATTCCCGCTGCTGCGGATTCTTCGCGTATCGAATACGAGAGGCTGGCCAACGCCCCACTCCTGCCTTGAGTTGTGGCTCGGGTCGTCCCCCCGTGAACCGGCTGGAAAATACCCGAGGGAGACAGGACATCCTTCTTTTCAGATGTCGCTTGAATTCAGACTGAGTTCGATTGGAACGACCGGGCAATGTGGTCGGTAACGACCTTCCGTACGCCCTCGGCGTGTTCGTTCAGGAAGAAATGGCCACCGGTGAAGACGGTGAGGCTGAACGGTCCGGCGGTGTGTTCGCGCCATGCCTCTGCCTGGTCCCTGTCCACGTGCGGGTCCTCGGTCCCGGTCAGCACGGCGATCGGCGTGCGCAGCGGCGGGCCGGGGCGCCAGCGGTAGCTCTCGGCGGCCTTGTAGTCGCTGCGGATGGTGGGAAGGATCATGCGGACGAGCTCCGGGTCCTCCAGGACGGCCGCGTCGGTGCCCTGGAGGCGCAGGATGCCCGCGACGAGCTCCTCCTCGGTCTCGGCGGCCTGCGCGGCCTGGGCGGCCTGGGCGCGGCCCGGTACGCCGCGGGTCCGGGACGGGGCGCGCATCCCGGAGACGACGAGCCCGGCCGCCGGCCGGCCCGCTTCCTCCAGGCGGCGGGCGGTCTCGAAGGCGACCATGGCCCCCATGCTGTGCCCGAACAGGGTCACGGGCCGGTCCGACCAGGCCAGGACCTCCTCGGCGGTGCGGTCGGCGAGCGTCTCGACGGACTCGACGCAGGGCTCCGTACGCCGGTCCTGGCGCCCGGGGTACTGCACGGCGAGCACGTCCACCCCGGGGGCGAGCGCCTGCGCCGTCGGGAACCAGTAGGTGGCGGCGCCGCCCGCGTGCGGGAAGCAGACGAGGCGGTGGGGGGCGTCCGGTGAGGGCTGGAACCGCCGGATCCATGCGCTGGTGCCCTGCGGCGTTTCCGTCATGACTCCTCGACTTCCCTTGCCGGTGACCGGGCCTCGTCCCGGGACCGGGCGGTATCCCGGGACCGGGGGTATCCCGAGGCCGGGCGGTATCCCGAGGCCTCACCCCATCGAAACGGGGCGCGGGCTGCGGCCGCCATTGCCACCGCCCCCTGCAACCACCCTTCACCACCCCTAATTTCGCCCGGTCCCCGCCATTCCCATCAGGGGCGGCGCGGCTTAGGGGTTTTCAGCGGGCGTGAAGGACAGCAGCCTGCATGGGGTGAACTCCGGATGGGGGTCCTCCCGGACGGGACACCTCCCGGCAATGCCGGGGGACAGTCCGGGGGAGGAATGCGCAGGCGCTTTCCGTCGACGGTGACGCGCCGGTGCGTGCGCCCTCCCACCGCCACCCGCTGAGCCCGAGCCCGAGCCCGACCACGACCCACGCGATCGATCCAGGCCGTGACCGCACACCAGGTGCGGGGCGGATGAGAGAGGGACCCATGACGGAACTCACCACTGCGCGGTCGGAGACGACGGTCCGCGCGTTTCCGCTGCCGCGCACCGGCTGTCCGATGCAGCCGGCTCCGGACTACGCCGTGCTGCGCGAGACGGAGCCCGTCTCCCGCGTGAAGCTGACGTTCAACGGTCGCGAGGCCTGGCTGCTGACCCGGTACGAGGACATGCAGCAGATGCTGCGCGACCCCCGTTTCGAGTCGGACATCGCCGACCCCGGCTACCCGCTCCAGTTCGGTTTCCCCCTGGAGCTGCTGGAGCAGGGCATCGTCCAGCGGACCCTCTTCCACATGGACCCGCCCGTCCACACGCAGCACCGCATGATGCTGATGCCGGAGATGACCGCCAAGAAGGTCGAGGCCATGCGGCCCCGCACCCAGGAGATCGTCGACGAGCTCATCGACGCGATGCTCGCCCAGGGCGGCCCGGTGGACATCATCTCCGCGCTGACGATGCCGTTGCCGTCCGTCGCGATGACCGAGCTGCTCGACGTACCGCGCGACCAGACGGACCTCTTCTACCGCTGGATCACCTCGCTGGTGACCCAGGGCACCCCGGAGGAGCACGCGGCCGCCAACACCGAGGTCGAGATCCTGCTGCACCGGCTGATCGCCGAGCGTACGGAGAACCCCGCCGACGACCTGATCAGCAGCCTGATCCTGCGCAACCGGGAGCGCGGCGGCGACCTCGGCCCCACCGACATCAGCGCCCTCGTCCGCACGATGATCGCGGGCGGTCACGAGAGCACGATGAACGGCATGACCATGGCCGTCCTGGTGCTGCTCAGCCACCCCGACCAGGCGGCGCTCCTGCGCGAGAAGCCGGAGCTCGCCGGCCAGGCGGTCGACGAGCTGATGCGCTTCTCCAGCGTCGCCGACCACGGCACCGTCCGCGTCGCGAAGGAGGACGCGGAGATCGGCGGGCAGCTGATCCGCAAGGGCGAGGGCGTCATCTGCTCGCTCACCGCGGCCAACCACGACCCGAGGGTCTTCGCGGACCCGAACACCCTCGACTTCCACCGCAAGGAGGCCGCGCAGAACATCGCGTTCGGCTACGGCCACCACCGCTGCGCCGGCCAGGTCCTGGTCCGGATGCAGATGGAGGTCGTCTTCACGACGCTGCTGCGCCGCATCCCGGGGCTGCGTCTGGCCAAGCCGGTCGAGGAGCTGCCCTTCAAGGAGAAGGCCCTCATCGACGGCCTGCACGAGCTGCCGGTCACCTGGTAACGGAGAGGACGAAGATGCTGCAGGTCATTATCGACAAGGACGTCTGTGTTGCCTGTGGGGCCTGTGTGCTCTCGGGTCCGGACGTCTTCGACCAGAACGAGGACGGCCAGGCCATCCTCGTCGTGGACGAGCCGGGCGAGTCGCTGCGCGACCAGATCCTGGAGTCCATCGAGGCCTGCCCGGTGCAGGCCCTGAGCCTCGTCGAGCACGCGGTAGCCACCGCCGAGTGACCCCGCCCGTCCGCCCGGAGACACCCCCCGTCTCCGGGCGGACGACGACTTGTCGACGCTCCGTCGCACCGGAGCCCTCCGGTCTCGGGCCCTCGAGCCCTCCGGTCTCGGGTCCTCAGGTCCTCGCGTCCTCGGGTCCTCGGGTCCTTACCAACGCGAACGCCTTTACGTCCTTTCGTCCTTTGCGGACAACGAGTGTGTGGAGTTGCTAGATGACTGAGCCCGGAAACTTTGTCTCCGGCACCGACGGTGTGCCGACCGGTCACACCGCGGCGGACGCGGCGACGGAGTCCGCGCTCGTGCGGGACCTCGAGGCGCTTCCGACGACCGAACAGACGCACGTCCTGCTCGACCTCGTACACGATCACGCCCTCGCCGTGCTGCGGGCGAAGTACGCCGACGCCCCGGAGGCGTTCGCGGGGGCCGCGCTGCCCGTGTCGCTCGACGCCGACCGCTCCTTCAAGGACCTGGGCCTGGACTCGGTCGCGCTGCTGGAGCTCCAGGTGCGGCTGAACGCGGCCACCGGCCTGGCGCTGCCACCGACCGTCGCCTTCGACCACCCCTCGCCGGCCGAACTCGCCGCGCACCTGCGCACCGAGGTCCTGGGCCTGGCCGACCGCCCCGAGGCGCCGGTGCGCGCCGCGGCCGTCTCCGACGAGCCCATCGCCATCGTCGGCATCGGCTGCCGCTACCCCGGCGGGATCGCCTCCCCGGAGGACCTGTGGCGCCTGGTCAGCAACGGAGAGCACGTACGGGACGAGTTCCCCGCCGACCGCGGCTGGGACCTGGAGGCGCTGTTCTCCGACGACGCGACGACGCCGGGCACCACGTACGTGCGCCACGGCGGCTTCCTGCCGGACGCGGCGGAGTTCGACGCGGACTTCTTCGGTATCAGCCCGCGCGAGGCCCTCGCGATGGACCCGCAGCAGCGGCTGGTGCTGGAGACGGTGTGGGAGGCCGTCGAGCGGGCCGGCATCGACCCGGCGACCCTGCGCGGCACCGAGGCGGGCGTGTTCATCGCCGCCGAGCCGCAGGAATACGCGATGCGGCTGCACGAGGCCCCGGACGGCCTCGACGGCTACCTGCTGAGCGGCAACGCCCCCAGCGTCATATCCGGCCGCGTCTCCTACGTCCTCGGCCTCGCGGGCCCGGCCCTGACCGTCGACACCGCCTGCTCCGGCTCCCTCGTCGGCATGCACCTGGCGGTCCAGTCGCTCCAGCGCGGCGAGTGCACGCTCGCGCTCGCCGGCGGCGTGGCCGTCATGGGCAGCCCGGGCACCTTCACCGCCTTCAGCCGCCAGCGGGGCCTCGCCCCCGACGGCACCGTCAAGGCCTTCGCGGCCGCCGCCGACGGCACCGCCTTCGCCGAGGGCGTCGGCGTGTTCGTCCTGGAGCGGCTCTCGGACGCGCAGCGCAGCGGCCACCCGATCGTCGGCGTCATCCGCGGCTCCGCCCTCAACCAGGACGGCGCCTCCAACGGCCTGACCGCGCCCAGCGGCCGGGCCCAGCAGCAGGTCATCCGCCAGGCCCTCGCCAACGCCGGCCTGACCTCGCGGCAGGTCGACGCGGTCGAGGCGCACGGCACCGGCACCACCCTCGGCGACCCGATCGAGGCGCAGGCCCTGCTCGCCACGTACGGCAAGGACCGCCCCGGGGACGACCCGGTGTGGCTCGGCTCCGCCAAGTCGAACATCGGGCACACCCAGGCGGCGGCCGGCTCGGCCGGCGTCATCAAGATGCTGATGGCGATGCGCCACGACGAGCTGCCCCGCACGCTCCACGTGGACGAACCCACCCCCAACGTCGACTGGTCCGCGGGCGAGGTCCGCCTGCTGACCGAGTCCCGGCCCTGGCCGAAGGGCGAGGAGCCCCGCCGCGCGGGCGTCTCCTCCTTCGGTGTCAGCGGCACCAACGCGCACGTCATCATCGAGGAGCCGCCGGCCGCCGAGGCCGCCGCCGACCCCGAGGACGCCCCCGCCGCCGCGCCCGGTACCGCCCGGCCGGCCGCCCCCGTGCTGCTGCCGGTCTCCGCCGCGGGCGAGGCCGCGCTGCGCGCCCAGGCCGCCCGCCTGCTCGCCCGCGCCGAGCAGGAGGACGCCCCGGCCGCCGCCGACCTCGGCTACTCCCTCGCCACCACCCGCGCCCGCCTCGCGCACCGCGCCGTGGTCGCCGCCGAGGACGCGGACGGCGTACGGGCGGGGCTGCGCGCCCTGGCCGAGGGCCAGGAGTCCCCGTACGTCTTCCCGGGCACCGCCGACAGCGGGCGCCTCGCCTTCCTCTTCACCGGCCAGGGCAGCCAGCGCGCCGCCATGGGCCGCGGGCTGTACGAAACCCAGCCGGTGTTCGCCGCCGCCCTGGACGAGGCGATCGGCCACCTCGACCTCCAGCTGGACCGGCCGCTGCACGAGATCCTGTTCGCCGCCGAGGGCAGCGCCGACAGCACCCTGCTCGACGAGACGGTGTACGCGCAGGCGACCCTGTTCGCCGTCGAGGTCGCCCTGTTCCGGCTGCTGGAGTCCTGGGGAGTGCGCCCCGACTACGTGGCGGGCCACTCGATCGGCGAGCTCGCCGCCGCGCACGTCGCGGGCGTGCTCTCGCTGGACGACGCGGCGACCCTGGTGGCCGCGCGCGGCCGCCTGATGCAGGAACTGCCGCGCGGCGGCGCCATGGTGGCCGTGGCGGCCTCCGAGGAGACCGTCGCCCCGCTGGTCGGGACACTCGCCGACCGGGTGGCGATCGCCGCCGTCAACGGCCCGGCGTCCGTGGTCGTATCGGGCGAGGCCGAGGCCGTCGCCGAGGTCGCCGCCCGCCTGGAGGCCGACGGCCACCGCACCAAGCGGCTGCGGGTGAGCCATGCCTTCCACTCGCCGCTCATGGAGCCGATGCTCGCGGAGTTCCGCCGCATCGCCGAGATCCTGGACTACAGCGCCCCGCGCATCCCCCTGGTGTCGACGCTGACCGGGCGCGCCGCGACCGCCGCCGAGCTGTGCTCCCCGGAGTACTGGGTCCGCCACGTCCGCGAGGCCGTCCGCTTCGCCGACGGGGTGCGGGCGCTCGCCGAGCTCGGCGCCACCACCTTCCTGGAGATCGGCCCCGACCCGGTCCTGTCGGGCCTGGGCCGCGACTGCCTCGAAGGCCTCGGACTCCCCGGCGGCTCCCCGGTGTTCGTCTCCGCGCTGCGCCGCGGCCACGAGGACCCGCGGCAGCTGTCGGCCGCCCTCGCCACCGCCCACGCCCGCGGGGCGCGGGTGGACTGGGAGGCGTACTACGCGGGCAGCGGCGCGCGCCGCGTCGAGCTGCCCACGTACGCGTTCCAGCGCGAGCGCTTCTGGCTGGCCGCCCCGATCTCGCGCGGCGACGCCGCCGGGCTCGGTCAGGTCGCCGCCGACCACCCGCTGCTGGGCGCGGTCGTCTCGCTCGCCGACACCGGCGCCTCGGTGCTGACCGGCCGGGTCTCCCCGCGCTCGCAGCAGTGGCTGGCCGACCACGTCATCGCCGGCAGCACGCTGCTTCCGGGCACCGCCTTCGTCGAACTCGCGCTGCGCGCGGGCGAGGAGACCGGCTGCGAGCGGCTCGACGAGCTGATCATGGAGGCTCCGCTGCTGCTCCCCGCGACGGGCGGGGTGGCCCTGCAGATCGTGGTCGAAGCCACCGCCGGCGACGGCCGCCGCCCGATCGCCTTCTACTCCCGCGACGAGGACGCCCCCGCCGACGCGTCGTGGACCCGCAACGCCTCGGGCGTGCTGAGCGCCGCCTCCGCCGGGCCCTTTGCCGCCGAGCCCTTCGACGCCTCCGTGTGGCCGCCGCGCGGCGCCCGCGCCGTGGACACCACGCGCCTGTACGAGGACATGGCCGCCCAGGGGTACGGCTACGGCCCCGCGTTCCACGGTCTGAAGGCCGTCTGGCGGGGCGCCGAAGGCGTGGCCTACGCCGAGGTCGCGCTGCCGGCGCACATCAAGGAGCAGGCCTCCGCGTTCGGGCTGCACCCGGCGCTGCTCGATGCCGTCCTCCAGGCCACCGACTTCGCCTCCCCCGAGCCCGTCGCCGACGGCCCGCGACTGCCGTTCGCCTGGTCGGGGGTCTCCCTGGCCGCGGCCGGGACCTCCGCGCTGCGCGTACGGATCACCGCGACCGGCGCCGATTCCGTCGCGCTCGACCTGGCGGGGGCCGACGGCCTGGCCGTGGCCTCCGTCGAGTCGTTCACGGTCCGCCCGGTCACCGCCGAACAGCTGCGCCCCCGGGCGCACGACGCGCTGTTCCACCTGCGCTGGACCTCCCGGCCGCTGCCCGTCCCGCTGTCGGCGGACGCCCAGGACGCCCAGGACGCCCAGGACGCCCAGGCGGCGCAGGACGCGCCGACCGCCGTCGCCCACCACGCCCTGCGGGGCACCGCGGGCGACATCCCCGCGCAGGTGCGTGCCGTGGCCGAGGACGTCTTGGCCGCGCTCCAGCGCCGGCTCGAAGACGAGGACCCGGCCGCCGGCCCCCTCGTCGTCCTCACCCGCGGGGCGGTCTCCGTCACCCCCGGCGAGGACGTCGACCTGGCCCAGGCGCCCGTCTGGGGCCTGGTGCGCTCCGCGCAGGCCGAGCACCCGGGCCGGTTCGTGCTGCTGGACTCCGACGGCTCGCTGGAGCCCGACGAGCTGCTGCGGATCGCCGCGGCCCTCGACGAGCCCGAAGCCGCCGTCCGCGGCGGCGAGCTGTACGTCTCCCGGCTGGCCACCCTCCCCGCCGCCGAGCCGCAGCCCGCGCCGTGGGGCCCGCAGGGCACCGTACTGATCACCGGCGGCACCGGCGGGGTCGGCGCCGCCGTCGCCCGCCACCTGGTCGCCGAGCACGGCGTACGCCACCTGCTGCTGACCGGCCGCCGCGGCGGGGACGCCCCGGGCGTCCGGGAGACCGCCGAGGAACTGACCGCGCTCGGCGCCCGGGTGACCGTCGCGGCCTGCGACGCGTCCGACCGGGACGCGCTGGCCGCGCTGCTCGCCGCGATCCCCGCCGACCGGCCGCTGACCGCCGTCGTCCACGCGGCCGGCGTCATCGACGACGGCCTGATCGGCTCCCTCGATCCCGCGCGGCTGGACACCGTACTGCGGCCGAAGGCCGACGGCGCCTGGCACCTGCACGAGCTGACGCGGGACCTGGACCTGTCCGCCTTCGTCCTCTTCTCCTCCACCGCCACGCTGCTCGACGGGGCGGGCCAGGCCAACTACGCGGCCGCGAACGGCTTCCTCGACGCCCTGGCCACCACCCGCCGCGCCGCCGGACTCCCGGCCACCTCCCTCGCCTGGGGCCTGTGGACGGGCGTCGGCGGCATGGGCGGGCAGCTCGACGAGGCCGCCCTGCGCCGCATCGAGCGGCTCGGCCTCCAGGTGCTCTCCCCCGCCGAGAACCTCGCGCTGCTCGACGGCGCGCTCACCGCCACCGGCGGCGAAGGCGCCGTCGTACCCGTCCGGTTCAACCTGCGCACCCTCCAGGCGCGGGACGCCGAGGTCCCCTCCGTGCTGCGCGGACTGGTCCGCCCGGCCCGCCGCGCCGCGGGCGTCGGCGCCGTCCCCGTCGAGCAGTCCCTCGCCCGCCGGCTCTCGGGCCTCTCCCGCGCCGAGCGCGGCGAGGCCCTGCTGGACCTCGTCCGCACGCAGGTCGCGGCCGTCCTCGGTCACGAGAGCGGCGACCGGATCAACCCGACGCGCGCCTTCAACGAGATGGGCTTCGACTCGCTCGCCGCCGTCGAGCTCCGCAACCGGCTCGGCTCGGCCATCGGCCTGCCGCTCGCGGCCACGCTGATCTTCGACTACCCGTCGCCGAGCGCGCTCGCCGACCACCTCGCGGACAAGCTGGGCACCCCGGGCAAGGAGGCCCGCCGTACGGCGGCGCCCGTCGCGCTCGCGGCGGCCGACGAGGACCCGATCGTGATCGTCGGAATGGCCTGCCGCTACCCGGGCGGGGTCTCGACGCCCGACGACCTGTGGCAGCTCGTCCAGGGCGGGGTCGACGCCGTCGGCCCGTTCCCGGTCGACCGCGGCTGGGACTCCGACATCCACGACCCGGAGCCGGGCAAGCCCGGCAAGAGCCTCAGCGACAAGGGCGGGTTCCTCTACGACGCCGCCGAGTTCGACGCCGAGTTCTTCGGTATCAGCCCGCGCGAGGCGCAGGCCATGGACCCGCAGCAGCGGCTGCTCCTGGAAGTCTCCTGGGAGACCTTCGAGCGGGCCGGCATCGACCCGCACGCCCTGCGCGGCAGCGACACCGGTGTCTTCGCCGGCGTGATGTACCACGACTGGGGCCTGCGCCTGGGCCCGCTGCCCGAACAGCTCGCGGGCTACCACGGCAACGGCAGCCTCGCGAGCGTGGTCTCGGGCCGCGTCGCGTACGCGCTCGGCCTCGAAGGCCCCGCCGTCACGGTGGACACGGCGTGCTCGTCCTCCCTCGTCGCCATGCACTGGGCGGCGCAGGCGCTGCGGCGCGGCGACTGCGGGCTGGCGCTCGCGGGCGGTGTGACCGTCATGTCCACCCCGGACACCTTCATCGACATGAGCCGGCAGGGCGGCCTGGCCGCCGACGGCCGGTGCAAGTCCTTCGGCAGCGGCGCCGACGGCACGGGCTGGGGCGAGGGCGTCGGCCTGGTCCTCCTGGAGCGCCGGTCGGACGCCGAGCGCAACGGCCACCGCATCCTCGGCGTCCTGCGCGGCTCCGCCGTCAACTCGGACGGCGCGTCCAACGGGCTGACCGCCCCGAACGGTCCCTCGCAGCAGCGCGTCATCCGCCGTGCCCTCCAGGACGGCGGCCTGACCGCCGCCGACGTCGACGTCGTCGAGGGCCACGGCACCGGCACCACGCTCGGCGACCCCATCGAGGCGCAGGCGCTGCTGGACACGTACGGCCAGGAGCGCCCGCAGGACGGACGGCCGCTGCTGCTGGGCTCGATCAAGTCGAACATCGGGCACACGCAGGCCGCCGCCGGTGTCGCGGGCGTCATCAAGATGCTCCAGGCGATGGAGCACGGCGTCCTGCCGCGGACCCTGTTCGCCGAAGAGCCCTCGCCTCAGGTCGCCTGGGACGCGGGCGCGGTGGAGCTGCTGACCGACGCGGTCGAGTGGCCGGCGGGCGAGCGGCCGCGCCGCGCGGGCATCTCCTCCTTCGGCATCAGCGGTACGAACGCCCACCTCACCCTCGAAGAGCCGCCGGCCCCGGCCCCCGCCGAGGCCGCCGCGCAGACCCCCGAGGCCCCCGAGGCCCCCGAGTCCTCCGCCGGGCTCCTCCCGTGGGTGGTGTCGGGCCGCACGGCGCAGGCCGTACGGGCTCAGGCGGAACGTCTGATCGCGCACCTGGAGACCCTGGACGAGGCGGACCTCGCGGTCACCGGCCGGGCGCTGGCCACCCGGCGCGCCCGGCTGAACGAGCGGGCCGTCGTCCTCGGCGAGACCCGCGAGGAGCTCCTCTCCGGTCTGACCGCCCTCGCCGTCGGTGAGACGGCGGCGGGTGTGGTGCAGGGCACCGTCCGCGAGGGCAAG
>NZ_LFML01000149.1:0-74741 GCF_001044425.1 Streptomyces roseus | reverse complement strand
ACGAGGTGATGTGGGGCGAGTCCGCCGAGGACGAGGCGCTGCTGAACAGCACCGCCTACACCCAGCCCGCCCTCTTCGCGATCGAGACCGCCCTGTTCCGGCTCGTCGAGTCGTGGGGGGTGCGGCCGGACTTCCTGGCCGGCCACTCCATCGGCGAGATCACCGCCGCCCATGTGGCGGGCGTCCTCTCCCTGGAGGACGCGGCCCGTCTGGTCACCGCACGCGGCCGCCTCATGCAGGCGCTGCCGGCCGGCGGAGCGATGGCCGCGATCGAAGCCACGGAGGAGGAAGTCCTCCCGTACGTCTCCGACGTCGTGGGCATCGCCGCGATCAACAGCCCCCGCTCCATCGTGGTCTCCGGCGCAGAGGAGGCCGTCGAGGCGGTCCAGGCAGCCTTCACCGGACTGGGCCGCAAGACGACCCGGCTCCGTGTCTCGCACGCCTTCCACTCCCCGCTGATGGATCCGGCGCTCGCCGAGTTCCGTGCCGTCGCCGAGTCCGTGACGTACGCGCCCGCGCAGATCCCCGTCGTCTCCGGGGTCCACGGACAGCTCAGCGAGGACTGGGGCACCCCCGACTACTGGACCCGCCACCTGCGCGAAGCCGTCCGCTTCTCCGACACCGTCCAACACCTCCACGCCAAGGGCGTCACCCGGTTCCTCGAACTCGGCCCCGACGCCGTCCTGACGGCCCTCACCCGTACGACCCTCGACGCCGACGACACGGACGCGGGCTCCTACAACGCCGACACCGACACCGACGCCGACGCCGTCGTCGAGTCGGCCCTGCGCAAGAACCGGCCCGAGGTGCTCTCCCTCCTCTCCGCCCTCGCGCAGCTCCACACCACCGGTGCGCCCGTCGACTGGACGGCGTTCTACGCGGGCGCCGAGGACCGCTGGTCCGACCTGCCGACGTACGCCTTCCAGCACCAGCGGTACTGGCTGGAGGGGGCGGCCGCCGGCGCCGGCGCCGGGCTCGGCTCCGCCGGCCTCGAACCGGTCGGGCACCCGCTGCTCAGCGCCGCCCTCCCGGCGGCCGACTCCGGCGAGGTCGTCCTCACGGGGCGGCTTTCGGTCGACACCCAGCCCTGGCTGGCCGACCACGACGTCCTCGGCTCGATCCTGCTGCCCGGCACCGGCTTCGTGGAGCTGGCCGTCCGGGCCGGCGACCAGGTCGGCTGCGACCGCATCGAGGAACTGCTCCTCGAAGCGCCGCTGATCGTGCCCGCCCGCGGAGGCGTCGCCCTCCAGGTGCGGGTCGGCGCCCCGGACCCCTCGGACGCCCGGTCGATCTCCATCCACTCGCGCGGCTCCGCCCCGGACGCCCCGTGGACCCGCCACGCCTACGGCACGGTGGTCCCGGGCGCCCCGGCTCCCGCGTTCGACCTGTCCCAGTGGCCGCCGGCCGGTGCGAGCCCGCTCGACGTGAGCGGCGCGTACGACCGGCTGCTGGAGCGCGGGTACGCGTACGGCCCGGTGTTCCAGGGCCTCAAGGCCGCCTGGGTCGCGGGCGACGACGTGTTCGCCGAGGTGGCGCTGCCCGAGACGGCGCACGGTGACGCGGCCCTCTTCGGGCTCCACCCCGCGCTCCTGGACGCCGCGATGCACGCGGACCTGCTCGGCGGCGACGGCGCCGCCGAGGGGGCGACGCTGCTGCCGTTCTCCTGGAACGGGGTGACCCTGCACGCGGCCGGCACGTCCGTGCTGCGCGTGCACATCCGCCGGGTCCGCGGGGACGAGGTTTCGGCGATCATGGTCGCCGACGAGACGGGTGCCCCCGTGGCGACCGTGGAGTCGCTGGTCTCGCGCCCGGTCTCGGAGGCGCAGCTCGCCGCCGCGTCCGGCGGCGCGTCCGCCGCCCTGCACCGCGTCGAGTGGCTGCGTACCGCTCCGGCCACGGCCGAGGCCGCGGCCGAAGCGGCCGGGGCCGCCGTGTACTTCGCCCCCGTTCCGGCCGGTGCGGACGCCGCGGCCCGGGTGCGCGAGGTGGTGCCCCAGGTGCTCGCCGAGGTCCAGGGGTGGCTGGCCGATCCGGAGTCCGGATCCGGCCGCCTCGCCGTGGTGACCCGCGGCGGCGTCGCCGTCCTGGCCGGCGAGGACGCCGATCCGGCGCAGGCCGCCGTATGGGGTCTGGTCCGGGCCGCCGAGGCGGAGAACCCCGGCCGGTTCGTGCTGGTCGACGTGGCCGCCGGATCCCGCGATCCGGACGCCGACGTGGCCGCCGCGGTGGCCTGCGGCGAGTCGGAGACGGCCGTGCGCTCCGGCGAGGTGCGCATCCCGCGCCTGAACCGGATCGCCGCCCCCGCCCCCGCCTCCCCGTGGGGTACGAACGGCACCGTGCTGATCACCGGCGGTACCAGCGGCCTCGGCGCGCTGGTGGCCCGGCACCTGGTCACCGAGCACGGCGTACGGCACCTGCTGCTGACCAGCCGCCGCGGCCTCGACGCGCCGAACGCCTCGGCGATCGTCGCGGAACTCGCGGAGCTGGGCGCCCACGCCTCGGTGGCGGCCTGCGACGTGACGGACCGGGAGTCGCTCGCCGCCGCCCTGTCCGGGGTCGACGCGGCCCACCCGCTGAGCGGGGTGGTGCACGCCGCCGCCGTCGCGGGCGGCGGGCTCGTCGGCTCACTGACCGCCGAGGGCGTCGAATCCGTACTGCGGCCGAAGACCGACGGCGCGTGGAACCTGCACGAGCTGACGCGGGGCGCCGACCTGAAGGCGTTCGTCCTCTTCTCCTCGGCGGGCGGTTCCGTCCTGGCCGCCGGCCAGGCGGACTACGCGGCGGCCAACTCCTTCCTGGACGGTCTCGCCGCGCACCGCCGGGCCGCGGGCCTGCCGGCCACGGCTCCCGCGTTCGGCATGTGGGGGATCAGCACCGGTCTCGGCGGCGACCTCACCGACGCCGACCTGGAGCGCATGAAGCGGCTGGGCCTGCCGGCGCTGACCGTCGCGGAGGGCCTCGCCCTCTTCGACGCGGCCGTCGCCGGGTTCGACGCCGTGGTCCTACCGCTGAAGACCGACGCGGCGGCGCTCGCCGCCCGTGGCGAGGACCTGCCGGCGCTGCTGCGCGGCAGGGTGCGCGGCCCGGTCCGCCGGACCGTGCAGGCGCAGGACGCCGAGACCTCCGAGCTGGCGCGCCGCCTCGCCGGGGCCTCCGTACAGGAGCGCGACCGGATCGTCCTGGAACTCGTACGGACGCAGGTGGCGGCGGTGCTCGGCCACCCGTCCCCGGACGCGATCGGCCCGGAGACGGCCTTCCGCGAGCAGGGCTTCGACTCGCTCGCCGCCGTCGAGCTGCGCAACCTGCTCCAGGCCGCGACCGGCCTGCGGCTGCCCGCCACGCTGGTCTTCGACTACCCCAACTCCCGGGCGGTCGCGGGCTACGTGGTGGAGAAGCTGTCGGCCACGACGGCCCAGGCCCCGGCCCAGGCCGCGGCAGCCGCCGCGCCGCGCGCCACGGCCCCCTCCGACGCGGACCCGATCGCGATCGTGTCGATCAGCTGCCGCTTCCCCGGCGGCGTGCGGTCCGCCGAGGACCTGTGGAACCTGGTGGCGGAGGGCCGGGACGCCGTCGGGGCGTTCCCGACCGACCGCGGCTGGGACGCCGACGCCATCTACGACCCCGAGCCCGGCACGCCCGGCAAGACGTACGCCAAGGACGGCGGCTTCCTGTACGACGCCGCCGAGTTCGACGCCGAGTTCTTCGGCATCATGCCGCGCGAGGCCCTCGCCATGGACCCGCAGCAGCGCCTGCTGCTGGAGGCCGCGTGGGAGACCTTCGAGCGGGCCGGCATCGACCCGCAGACCCTGCGCGGCAGCCGGACCGGCGTGTACGCGGGCATCATGTACCACGAGTACGGCAGCCGGCTCACCGACGTCCCCGAGGACCTCGCGGGCTACCTCGGCAACGGCAGCGCGGGCTCCATCGCCTCGGGCCGCGTCGCGTACACCCTGGGCCTGGAGGGCCCGGCCGTCACCGTCGACACCGCGTGCTCCTCGTCCCTCGTCAGCCTGCACATGGCCTGCCAGGCGCTGCGCTCCGGTGAGATCACCATGGCGCTGGCCGGCGGTGTGACGGTCATGCCGACGCCGGACCTGTTCGTCGACTTCAGCCAGCAGCGCGGACTCGCCGCGGACGGCCGCTCCAAGGCCTTCGCCGGGGCCGCCGACGGCACCGGCTGGGCGGAGGGCATCGGCCTGCTCCTCGTCGAGCGCCTCTCCGACGCGGAGCGGCTCGGCCACCCGGTGCTCGCCGTGATCCGGGGCAGCGCCATCAACCAGGACGGCGCCTCCAACGGCCTCACCGCCCCCAACGGGCCGTCCCAGCAGCGGGTCATCCAGCAGGCGCTGGCCGCCGCCGGGCTCACCACGGCCGATGTGGACGCCGTCGAGGGCCACGGCACGGGCACCCGCCTGGGCGACCCGATCGAGGCGCAGGCGCTGCTCGCCACGTACGGCCAGGGCCGGGCGCAGGACAAGCCGCTGTGGCTCGGCTCGATCAAGTCGAACATCGGCCACGCCCAGGCGGCGGCCGGTGTCAGCGGTGTGATCAAGATGGTGGAGGCGCTGCGCCACGGCGTGCTGCCGAAGACCCTGCACGTGGACGAGCCCTCGCCGCAGGTCGACTGGACCGAAGGCAACGTCAGGCTGCTGACCGAGCCGGTCGAGTGGCCGGCCGGCGGGCGCCCGCGCCGTGCGGGTGTCTCCTCCTTCGGCCTGAGCGGTACGAACGCCCACGTCATCCTCGAAGAGGCCCCACAGCGTGCGCCGCGGCCCGAGCCGGAGGCCCTCACGCCCTCGGCCGGCACCCCGGTCGCCCTCACGGTGTCGGCGAAGAGCGCGAAGGCCCTGCCCCGGCAGGCCGAGGCGCTGCGCGCCCACCTGGAGGACCACCCGGAGCAGTCCCTGGCCGACGTCGCCTACTCGCTGACGGCCTCCCGGGCGGCGCTGGACCACCGTGCGGTGGTGCTCGCCGACGACCGCGAGGCCGCCCTGCGGGAGCTGGCGAAGCTGGCCGCCGGGACGGGGTCCGCGGACGCCGTCACCGGCAGCCGCGTCGACGGCGCGACGGCGTTCCTGTTCACGGGCCAGGGTGCGCAGCGCCTGGGGATGGGGCGTGAACTGCATGCCTCGTTCCCGGTGTTCGCGCGGGCGCTGGACGAGGTGGTCGGGGCGCTGGACGCGCACCTGGACCGGCCGCTGTACGAGGTGATGTGGGGCGATTCCGCCGAGGACGAGGCGCTGCTGAACAGCACCGCCTACACCCAGCCCGCCCTCTTCGCCATCGAGACCGCCCTGTTCCGCCTGGTCGAGTCGTGGGGGGTGCGGCCGGACTTCCTGGCCGGCCACTCCATCGGCGAGATCACCGCCGCGCACGCGGCGGGGGCGCTGTCCCTGGAGGACGCCGCCCGACTGGTCACCGCACGCGGCCGCCTCATGCAGGCGCTGCCCGCCGGCGGAGCCATGGCCGCGATCGAAGCCACGGAGCCCGAGGTCCTCCCGTACCTCTCCGACTCCGTCGGCATCGCCGCCATCAACAGCCCCCGCTCCATCGTGGTCTCCGGCAGCGAGGAGGCCGTCGAGGCGATCCGCGCGGCCTTCGCCGAACAGGGCCGCAAGAGCACCCGGCTGCGCGTCTCGCACGCCTTCCACTCCCCGCTGATGGACCCGGCGCTCGCCGAGTTCCACCTCGTCGCCGAGTCCGTGACCCGGCACGAGCCGAGGATCCCGGTCGTGGCCGGGGTGCACGGCGCGCTCAGCGAGGACTGGGGGACGCCGGAGTACTGGACCCGCCACCTGCGCGAGGCGGTCCGCTTCTCCGACACCGTCCAGCACCTGCACGCCAAGGGGGTCAGGACCTTCCTGGAGCTCGGTCCGGACGCGGTCCTGACCGCCCTCGCCCAGAACACCCTCGACGGGACCGACGCGGTCGTCGAGCCGACCGTGCGCAAGAACCGGCCCGAGGCGCGCACCCTCCTGACCGCCCTCGCCCGGCTCCACGCCACCGGCACGGCCGTCGACTGGACCGCGTTCCACGCCGGGTCCGGTGCGCGTCTGGTCGAGCTGCCGACGTACGCCTTCGAGCGTCGTCCGTACTGGCTCGACGCCCCGGCGCAGGCACCGGCCGGCGATGTCACGAGCCTGGGCCAGCAGCCCGCCCAGCACCCGCTGCTGAGCGCGGTGGTGGTCTCGCCGGAGGCCGGCGGCGTGGTCCTGACCGGCCGCCTGTCGGTGAAGACGCACGCCTGGCTGGCCGACCACGACGTCCTCGGGACCGTGCTCCTGCCCGGCACCGGGTACGTCGAACTCGCCATCCGCGCCGGTGAGGAGGTGGGCTGCGACGTCATCGACGAGCTGACCATCGAGGCGCTGATGCCGATGCGCGAGGACGGCGGCGGCCTGGCCATCCAGGTCACCGTCGACGCGGCAGACGCCACCGGCCGCCGCTCGCTCGCCGTGTACTCGCGTCCCGACGACGGACCGGCGGACACGCCGTGGACGCGGCACGCGAGCGGTGTCCTGGCCCCCGGGGCCCAGCACCCGCCGACCCCCGAGACCTTCGGGGTCGGGACCGGGGTCTGGCCGCCGGAGGGCGCCGAGGAGGTCGACATCTCCGGGGTGTACGACTACCTCACCGGCCAGGGCTACGGATACGGGCCCATGTTCCGCTGCCTGCGCGGGATCTGGACGCGCGGCAAGGAGACCTTCGTCGAGGTGTCGCTGCCCGAGGACAACCTGGCGGTGGGCCACGAGTACCGGATCCACCCGTCGATCCTCGACGGCTCGCTGAGCGCCACGGACTTCATGGACGGGCGCAGCCCGCAGGACGTCGGGGGCACCCAGCTCCCGTTCGCCTGGGCCGGAGTGACCCTGCACGCGGCCGGTTCCTCGCAGCTGCGGGGCCGGATCACGGCGGTGGAGTCGCACAAGTCCCAGGGTTCGGACGCCGTCCGGATCGAGCTGTCCGACCTGCGGGGCACGCCGGTCGCGACCATCGAATCCCTCGTCGTCCGCCCGGTCACGGCGGCCCGCGTCAACGCCGCCGCGGCCGCCGGACAGGGCGAGCGCTCCTCGATGTTCCACCTGGTGTGGAACCAGCTGCCGCTGGGCGCCAGCGCCTCCGCGGTCGCCGACCGCTGGGCGGTCCTCGGCGGCGCCGACCACGCCTTCGGCGAGGGCCTTGCCGCGTACCCCGACCTCGGGGCGCTCGCGGCGGCCCTGGACGGCGGCGCGGAGCTGCCCGAGGTGGTCCTGCTGCCCGTACCGGCCGGTGAGGGCGAGGTCCCGGACGCGGTCCGGTCCGTGACCGGCGCCGTCCTCGACGTCCTGCGCGGCTGGCTCGACGAGCCCCGCTTCGGCCGCTCGCGCCTCGCCGTGGTCACCCGCGGCGCGGTCCGGGCGAAGGACACCGACGCCGTCGACCTGGCGCAGGCGCCCGTATGGGGCCTGCTGCGCTCGGCGGAGGAGGAGAACCCGGGACGCTTCCTGCTCGTGGACACCGACGGCTCGGCCGCCGCCCACCAGGTGCTGCCGGCGATCGTCGCCACCGGGGAACCGGAGGCGGCGGTGCGCGGCAGCGAGGTCAAGGTCCCGCGCCTGGCCCGGATCGCCTCCAGCCAGGTCGCCTCCGACCTGCCCTGGTCGGCGGAGGGCACCGTACTGATCACCGGCGGTACGAGCGGCCTCGGCGCGATCACCGCCCGCCACCTGGTGGCGGAGCACGGCGTGCGCCACCTGCTGCTCACCAGCCGCCGCGGCCCGGACGCGCCGGGCGCCAAGGAGCTGAGCGCCGAGCTGAGCGGGCTCGGGGCCGAGGTCACGGTCGTCGCCTGCGACGTGTCGGACCGCTCCGCGGTGGACGCGCTGCTGGCGGGCGTGCCCGCCGGGCAGCCGCTGACGGCCGTCGTGCACGCGGCGGCGCTGATGGACAACGCGCTGACCGCGCAGCTGACGGCGGAGCAGGTCGACGCCGTACTGCGGCCGAAGGCGGACGCCGCCTGGCACCTGCACGAGGCGACGCTCGGCACGGACCTGTCGGCCTTCGTCCTCTTCTCCTCCTGCGCCGGACTCGTCGTCGGCGCCGGACAGGGCAACTACGCGGCGGCCAACCGCTTCCTGGACGGGCTCTCCGCCCACCGCCGCTCGCTCGGACTGCCGGCCACCTCGCTGGCGTTCGGGCTGTGGGAGACGAAGACCGGACTGGGCGGCGGGGTCACCGATGCCGACCTCGGCCGGATGAGGTCGCTGGGCCTGCCGGCGCTGCCGACGGCCGAGGGGCTCCAGCTCTTCGACGAGGCGATGTCCCTCGACGAGGTGATGATCGCCCCGATCCGCGTCGACAACTCCGGCCGCGGTGCGAACCCCGGTCCGGCCCCGGTGCTCCTGCGGGACGTGCTGAAGGCCGAACCGGCCCCGCGGCAGCGCCAGGACGTCCGCGCCCCGGCCGTGGCGGCCGCGGCCGCCGCGGCGGCGGCGGGCTCCCTGTCACTGGAGGAGCGGCTGGCCCGGATGCGGCCCGCCGACCGGGAGCCGGCGGTCCTGGACCTGATCCGGGCCCAGGTGGCGGCCGTCAGCCACAGCGACCCCGACACCATCGACGTCAACAAGGGGTTCACGGACCTGGGGCTCGACTCGCTGGCCGCGATCGACCTGCGCAACCGGCTCCAGACCGCGACCGGGATGCGCCTGCCGGCGACCATGATGTTCGACTACCCGAGCCCCGTGGTGATGGCCGAGTTCCTCCTGGAGGAGATCCTCCCGGCCATCGAGGACGTCGCCGTGCCCGAGCCGGCGGCCGCCGCCGACCGGGACGACCACTCCGTCCGCGAGGCGCTCGCCTCGATCCCCGTCACCGCACTGCGCGAGGCGGGCCTCCTGGACGCGCTGCTCAGGCTCGCCGGTCCGGTGGAGCGGCAGGGGGCGACGGCCCCGGCGGCCGACTCCGGTACGCCTGCCGACCCGCAGACCGCCGACCGGAGCGAAGAGATCAAGAGCATGAACATCGACGACCTGGTGCGAGCCGCGCTTGCGTCCGCCGAACCGAATTCGAACGAGGGCTGAGGTCATCGTGGAAGCATCAGTGGAACAACTCGTCACCGCTCTCAGACAGTCCATGCTGGACAACGAGCGGCTCAAGCGGGAGAACAGCGCGCTCGCCGAGGAGGCCGACCGGGCCTGCGAGCCGATCGCGATCGTGGGCATGGCCTGCCGCTACCCCGGCGGGGTCAACTCCCCCGAGGACCTGTGGCGGCTCGTGGCCGAGGGCCGGGACGGCGTGTCCGCGTTCCCCGAGGACCGCGGCTGGAACACCGACGCCCTGTACGACCCCGAGCCGGGCAAGCCCGGGCGGACGATCACCCGCGAGGGCGGCTTCCTCTACGACGCCGGCGACTTCGACGCGGCCCTGTTCGGGATCTCCCCGCGCGAGGCCCTGACCCTCGACCCCCAGCAGCGGCTGCTCCTGGAGGCCTCCTGGGAGGCCATCGAGAGCGCGGGCATCGCCCCGCACACGCTCCGCAAGAGCAAGACGGGCGTGTTCGGCGGCGTCATGTACCACGACTACGGTCCCGGTACGAGCGACGGCAGCCTGGTCACGGGCCGCGTCGCGTTCAGCCTGGGCCTGGAGGGCCCGGCCCTGACCATCGACACGGCCTGCTCCTCCTCGCTGGTCGCCATGCACCTGGCGGCCCAGTCGCTGCGCTCGGGCGAGTCCACGCTCGCCCTGGCCGGCGGGGTCACGGTGATGACCGAGCCGGACATGTTCCTCTACTTCAGCCACCAGCGCGGCATGGCCGCCGACGGCCGCTGCAAGTCCTTCTCGGCCGACGCCGACGGCACCGGCTGCTCCGAGGGCGTGGGCGTCATCGTCCTGGAGAAGCTTTCGGACGCCCGCCGCAACGGGCACGAGGTCCTCGCCGTCATCCGCGGCTCCGCCGTCAACCAGGACGGCGCCTCCAGCTCCATGACCGCCCCCAACGGCCCCTCCCAGCAGCGGGTCATCCGCGCCGCCCTGGAGAACGCCGGCCTGACCATCGCCGACGTCGACGCGGTCGAGGCGCACGGCACCGGCACGACGCTGGGCGATCCGATCGAGGCCCAGGCCGTACTGGCCACGTACGGCCGCCGGCCCGCCTCCGACAAGCCGCTCTACCTGGGCTCGCTCAAGTCCAACCTGGCCCACACCCAGGCCGCGGCCGGCGTCGGCGGCGTCATCAAGATGGTGCAAGCGCTGCGCCACGGCCTGCTGCCCAAGGTCCTCCACCTGGACGAGCCGACCCCGCACGTGGACTGGGAGTCGGGCAACGTCAAGCTGCTGACGGAGGCCGTCGACTGGCCGGCGGGCGAGCGGCCGCGCCGCGCGGGCGTGTCCTCGTTCGGCCTGAGCGGTACGAACGTGCACGTCATCCTGGAGGAGGCCCCGGCGGCGGAACCCGCCGAGACCGGGGGCGGGCGCGAACTGCCGCTGGTCCCCGTCGTCCTGTCGGGCCGCTCCGCGCGGGCCCTGACCGACCAGGCCGCCCGGCTGCACGCCCGGGTCAGCGCCGACGGGGAGCTCACGCTCACCGACCTCGGCTACTCCACCGCGACCACCCGGACCCCGCACGAGCACCGCGCGGTCGTCGTCGGCGCGGACCGGGAGGAGCTGCTCTCCGGCCTGTCGGCGCTGGCCGAGGGCGCGACCGCCGACGCGGGAGTGGTGGAGGGCCAGGTCCGGGACGGCCGTACGGCCTTCCTGTTCACGGGCCAGGGTGCGCAGCGCCTGGGCATGGGCCGCGAACTGCACTCCGCGTTCCCGGTGTTCGCCCGCGCCTTCGACGAGGTCGCCGCCGCGGTGGACGCCTACCTCGACACCCCGCTGTACGAGGTGGTCTGGGGCTCGGACGAGACGCTGCTCAACAGCACCGCCTACACCCAGCCCGCCCTCTTCGCGATCGAGACGGCCCTGTTCCGGCTGGTCGAATCGTGGGGGGTGCGGCCGGACTTCCTGGCCGGTCACTCCATCGGCGAGATCACCGCCGCCCATGTGGCGGGTGTCCTCTCCCTGGAGGACGCGGCCCGTCTGGTCACCGCACGCGGCCGCCTCATGCAGGCGCTGCCCGCCGGCGGAGCCATGGCCGCGATCGAAGCCACGGAGGAGGAAGTCCTCCCGTACGTCTCCGACCTCGTGGGCATCGCCGCGATCAACAGCCCCCGCTCCATCGTGGTCTCCGGCGCCGAGGAAGCCGTCGAGGCGATCACGGAGGAGTTCGGCGGGCGCGGCCGCAAGACGACGCGGCTGCGCGTCTCGCACGCCTTCCACTCCCCGCTGGTCGAGCCGGCCCTGGCCGAGTTCCACCTGGTCGCGCAGAGCGTGACCTATCACCCGGCACTGATCCCCATCGTCTCGAACGTCACCGGCCGGCTCGCCACCGACGCCGACCTGGCCTCGCCCGCCTACTGGGTGCGCCACGTCCGCGAGGCGGTCCGCTTCACCGATGCCGTCCGCCATCTCGCGGCGAAGGGGGTCAACCGGTTCGTCGAACTGGGCCCCGACGCGGTCCTGACCGCGCTCACCCGCACGACGCTGGACACGGACGACGCGATCATCGAACCGGTGCTGCGCAAGAACCGCCCCGAGTCGCGGACCCTGCTGACGGCCCTCGCGCACCTGCACGCGGCGGGCGCGCGTGTCGACTGGCCCGCGTTCTACCAGGGCACCGCGGCCCGGCCGGTGGCCCTGCCCACGTACCCCTTCCAGCGGGAGCGGTACTGGATCATCGAGAACCCGCTCGGCGGTGACGCCTCGGCCTTCGGCCTGACCCCGGCCGGGCACCCGCTGCTCGGGGCGGTCATCCCCTCCCCCGACACGGACGGGGTGACGTTCGCCGGGCGCATCTCCGTCGACACCCACCGCTGGCTGGCCGACCACGACGTCCTGGGGACCGTGCTGCTGCCCGGCACCGGCTTCGTCGAACTCGCCCTGCACGCCGGTCAGCAGGTCGGCTATCCGGCGCTGGAGGAGCTCGTCCTCCAGGCCCCCCTCGTCCTGCCCGAGCGCGGCGGGGTCGCGCTCCAGGTCTCCGTCGGCCCCGACGACCTGGGCCGCCGTACGATCCGCATCCACTCGCGGCACCAGGACGCCCTGCCCGACACCCCGTGGCTGCTGCACGCCGAGGGCCTGCTCGGCACGGCGCCCGCCGCGGCCGGCGCCGACCTCGCCGCGTGGCCGCCCGAGGGCGCGCAGGAGGTGCGCGTCAGCGACGCGTACGAGCTCCTCTTCCGGCAGGGCTACGACTACGGCCCGGTGTTCCAGGGGCTCAAGGCCGCCTGGCGCGAGGGCGACTCGGTCTACGCGGAGATCGAGCTGCCGGAGGACGCGCACGAGGAGGCCGCCCTCTTCGGCATCCACCCGGCCCTCCTCGACGCGACGATGCACGCGCTCGGGGTCGGCGAGGGCGTCACCGGCGAGGAGCAGACGGAGCTTCCCTTCTCCTGGTCGGACGTGTCCCTGCACGCGGTCGGCGCGACCTCGCTGCGGGTGCGGATCACCAAGCACGGCGAGAACAACCTCTCGCTGGACCTCGCGGACCGCAGCGGCGCCCCGGTGGCCTCCATCGGCTCGCTGACGTTCCGCCCGGTCTCGGCGGAGCAGCTCGGCGGCGGACGGCAGGACACGCTGTTCGAGATCGCCTGGCGTGCGGCGACCGCTGCCGCCCCGGCCACCGGAGCCGAGTTCCGGACGTGGGACGAGGTGCCCGCCGGCCCGGTCTCGGGCGCGGTGGTCTTCCCGGTCCCGCCGACCGACGACACGCTCCCCGTCCCGCAGGCGGTCCGCGCGACGGTGGGCACGACCCTCACCGCCCTCCAGGAGTGGCTGGCCGACCCGCGGTTCGAGCAGTCGACCCTGGTCGTCGCGACGCGGGGTGCGGTGGCCGCCGACGCCGGGGAGGACATCGACGTCGTACAGGCCCCGGTCTGGGGTCTCGTACGCGCCGCCCAGGCGGAGAACCCGGGCCGGATCCAGCTCACCGACCTCGCGGCGGGCGGTACGGGCTTCGAGGGCCTGTCGACGGTCATCGCCTCGGCCGAGCCGGAGAGCGCGGTGCGCGAGGCGGGCCTCCTGATCCCGCGCCTGGCGCCGGTGCCGGACGCGGCCACCGGAACTCCCCCTCTGGCCCCGGAGGGCACGGTCCTCGACCCGGCGGGCACGCTCGACCCGGAGGGCACGGTCCTGATCACGGGCGGCACGGGCGGCATCGGCGCCCACCTGGCCCGCCACCTGGTCACCGGGCACGGCGCCCGGCACCTCCTCCTGACCAGCCGGCGCGGCCCGGACGCGGAGGGCGCGGCGGAACTCGCGGCGGAACTCACCGCTCTGGGCGCCGAGATCACGGTCACGGCGTGCGACGTGAGTGACCCGGCCGCCCTCACCGCGCTCCTGGCCTCGATCCCGGCCGCGCACCCGCTCACCGGTGTGGTGCACGCGGCGGGCACGGGCGACAACGGCCTGATCGCCACGATGGACGCCGACCGCCTGGACCGGGTCCTCGCCCCCAAGGCCGACGCGGCCTGGTACCTCCACGAGCAGACGCGCGACCTGCCGCTGGCCCTGTTCACACTGATCTCCTCGGCGGGCGGGCTCACCCTGGCCGCCGGCCAGGCCAACTACGCGGCGGCCAACACCTTCCTCGACGCCCTCGCGACGCACCGCCACGGCCGGGGTCTCGCCGCCCAGTCCCTGGCGTTCGGCCTCTGGGCCACCCGGACGGGCCTCACCGAAGCCATCGAGGAGGACGTCCGCCTGATGGCGGCCCGCGGTCTGCCCGCCCTGGAGGTGGAGGAGGCCCTGTCCCTCTTCTCCTCCTCCCACACCCGCGGCCGCCCGGCCCTGGTCCCGCTCCGCGTGGACACGGTCACGCTGCGCACCAGGTCGGACCTCCCGGCGCTCCTGAGGGCCCTCGCCCCGCAGCCCACCCGCTCCGCGACCCGGACCGCCGGCCGCGGCACGGACCCGGCGGCGCTGGTGGAGCGCCTGTCCGCCCTCCCCGCCAAGGAGCGCGAGCAGGAACTGCTGGACGTGGTACGGGCGCACGCCGCGGCCGTACTCGGCCACGCGGGCCAGGACGCGGTCCGCGCGGACCGCGGCTTCCTGGACCTCGGCTTCGACTCGCTGACGGCCCTGGAGCTCCGCAACCGCCTGGGCGCCCTCACCGGCTCCCGCCTGACTCCGACCCTGATCTTCGACTACCCGTCCCCGATCAAGCTGGCCACGCACCTGCGCGAACTCCTCTTCGGCACGGAGGCCCCGGAGGACGACCTGAGCGCCGCCACGGCGGAAGAACTGTTCGACATCCTCGACGGCGAGGAGATCTTCCAGTAGCCCCACGCCCCCCACAGGCCCCCGCCACCAGAGGCCCCCACCACCCCGTGGTGGGGGCCTCGTGCCGGAGTGCAGCACTTCTCCAGTGGGGCTTGGGACGGTGAGGGCTTCGCCTCGACAAGTCGTCAAGTCGTCAAGGCTTCCCGCCCTCACCTGGAGGCAGCGCATGTCCGCGTCCGTCATCGAGCGCCCCGCCTCGGCCCCTTCGGCGGGGGCCCCGCGCCGTGCGCGGCAGGGCGTCGCGCTCGCGGTCATCGCGGGCTGCAACGCGATGATCCAGCTCGACGACCCCATCATGAACATCGCGCTCCCCGGCATCCGCGCCGACCTGGGGCTCTCCGCGCTCGCCGCGTCGTGGGTGATCGGCGCCTACCTGCTGGCCTTCGGCGGTCTGCTGCTGCTCGGCGGCCGGGCCGGCGACATCCTCGGGCGGCGCCGGGTCTTCGTCGCGGGCGTGGCGCTGTTCACGGCGGCCGCCGCGGTCCGGGCCGCGGTGCCCGGCGGTGAACTGCTGATCGCCGTACGTGCCGTGGAGGGCGCGGGCGCCGCCTGCGCCGCGGCCAACGGGTTCGTCCTGATGCTCAGCACCTTCGCCGAGGGGCCCGCCCGCAAGCGGGCCATCGCCGTCTGCACCGCGGTCGGCGCGGCCTCCACCGCCGGCGGCCTGCTGCTGGCGGGCGCGCTGACCTCGGCCGGCTCCTGGCGCTGGGTGCTGCTGCTCAACGTCCCGATGGGCCTGACGATCGTGCTGCTCGCCCCGCGCGTGATCGCGGAGACCGAGCGGATCCGCGGCCGCTTCGACCTGCGGGGCGCGCTGCTCTCGGCGCTGGGCGCCGCGGCTCTCGTCTACGGGCTGTCGCAGGCGGCCGAGCACCCGTGGTCCGACGTCCTCGTCGCCGGTCCGCTGCTCGCCGCCCTGGTGCTGCTGTCGGTGTTCGTCGGTACGCAGCGCCGCGCCGCCGAACCGATCGTCCGCCTGGCCCTCTTCCGCGACCGGGACCGGGCGCCGGCCTTCGCGAGCATGCTGGTCCTGCCGGGCGGGCTGATCGGGGCGTACTTCTTCCTGAGCCAGTTCTTCCAGCAGCACCACGGCTGCTCCCCGCTGGAGGCGGCGTTCGGGCTGCTGCCCGTGCCGGTGACGACGGCCGCCATGGCCGGTGTCGGCGTACGGGTGGAACGGGCCATCGGCCCGAAGCCGATGATGGCGATCGGCACGGCCGCCCTGATCGCCGAGAACCTCTGGCTGTCGCGCCTCGACCCCGCCGACGCGTACCTGACGGGTGTACTGCCCGCGCTGGTCCTGCTCGGGGCGGGCATGGCGTTCTGCGTGATCCCGCCGACCGTGCTCGCCACCACGGGGCTGCGCACCGAGGAGCTGGGCTCGGCGGCTTCCGTGCTCAACGCGCTCCAGTCGGTGGGCGGTTCACTGTGCATCGCCCTGATGGTGACCGCGTCCGCCGGGTACGAAGACTTCTCGGACACGATGTCCGCTGGCTTCACCGCGGGCGCCGCCTTCGCGACGGCCGCCCTCCTGATCGCCCTCTCGCTGCGACCCCGTCCCCGACCCCGTCCGTAGCGTCGGTACGTCGGCACATCGGCACATCGGCACATCGGCACACCAGCACGTCAGCACGTCAGCCCCCGGGCGGACCCTTCCGGGTCCGTACGGGGGCTGTTCGGGCCGTCCGGCGCGAAGGCGTTACTTCAGCAGAGTCTGGAACTCCGCGAAGTCGAGGACCCCGTCGCGGTTGGCGTCGGCCTGGTCCATGACCTCCTTCACGTTCTCCCGCAGGTGCCCCTGGCCGCCCTCCGCCTTGAAACGCTGCGCCAGCTCGCCGATGCTGATCCGCCCGTCGCCGTCCGCGTCGATCTCGTCGAACAGGTCCTTGAGTTCGGCCTCGGTCATGACGTTCCCCTCTCGCAATCAACAACAGGACCGTGAAGGTCCACCTGACCCACCACCCTGGCAGATCCCCTCCACCCGCCCGCGCGCCGTACCCCCGAACGGGTTATCCCCCACGTGCGCCGGGGGGTTGGCCCCACGGGGAGCAGGGTGGGTGGCGGGATCGTCGCGCCCGGTCGCACGCGGACATGCTGGGGCCGGTAGACAACGCCGGTTTTCCGATGATTCCGCAGGAGTTGGCCCGTGCCCGAGCTGGAACCACCGTCACACGTCCGTCCGCTGCCGCGTCGCCGGCGCGCAGCCGCCGCAGCCGCCGCGGCCGCCCTGGCCGTCTGCGTCCTGGCAACAGGCGCCGCCGCGCCACCCGTCGCGTCCGCCGCCGCCCGGCCGGATCCCGTGCGGCAGGGGCTGGAGGCGCTGGTGCACGACGACGGCCTGCCCGCCGCGCTGGCGAGCGTCACCGACCCCGCGGGCCGCACCCGTACGTACACGGCGGGCGTCGGCGACCTGGCCACCGGCTCGCAGGTGCCCAGAGACGGCCAGGTGCGGGTCGGCAGCAACACCAAGACCTTCACCGCGGTGGCCGTCCTGCAGCTGGTCGGCGAGGGAAGGATCCGCCTCGACGCCCCGGTCGACACCTACCTGCCGGGCCTCGTGCGCGGGAAGGGCATCGACGGCCGCAAGATCAAGGTCCGCGAGCTCCTCCAGCAGACCAGCGGACTGCCCGACTACACCCGGGCGGACCTCGTGCCCCGGTACTACACGCCCCGCGAGCTCGTCGGCTTCGCCCTCCGCTACGAGGCCGACTTCGCCCCCGGCGCGCGATGGGCGTACAGCAATACGAACTACGTCCTGGCCGGCCTGATCGTGGAGGAGGTCACCGGCCACCCCCTCTCCGAGGAGCTGGACCGGCGCATCATCCAGCGCATCGGGCTGCGCCACACCTATTTCCCCGCCCCCGGTGACGCGACCATCCGCGAGCCCCACCCCCGTGGCTACTACCGCGACTCGGCGGACGCGCCACTGAGCGACGTCACCGAGACGGATCCCTCCTGGGGCTGGGCAGCGGGCCAGATGATCTCCACCAACTCCGACCTCAACCGGTTCTTCACCGAACTCCTGGGCGGCGGCCTGCTGCCGCGCGCCCAGCTCGCCCAGATGCGCACCACCGTCCCCGCCGGGTACCCCTTCGACCCCCGCGCGCGCTACGGACTGGGGCTCGTGAGCACGCCGCTGTCGTGCGGCGACGTCTTCTGGGGCCACGGCGGCAGCTTCCCGGGCTACGAGACCCGGGGCGGGGTCACCGACACCGGCCGCGCCGCCGCCGTCGCGGTGACGGCCAGGCCCGCGGACGAGGCTGCCATGAAGCGCTTCGAGCACCTCGTGGACACGGCCCTGTGCCGCTGAGCCTCGCCTGAAAGGGCCGACAACGGGGGCGGTCCACAACGGTCGGGGACGGCCGGAAACCCCCGGGAACGGTCAGGAATCCTGGCGGGTGGCCGCCCACAGGGCGCGGGAGAGGTCCCGGACCGAGGCCGGCCCGCCGTCGGCGGTGCCGCCGATCGAGACCAGCGGGGCGCGCCAGCCGTGGGCCCCGATCCGCTCGGCCACCTCGTACGCGACGGCTCCGCCGCCGGAGAAGCAGCCCAGCAGCAGGGGTTCGCCCGCGGCGAGGACCGGCCGCAGCGCCGCGAGGGCGGCCGCGGCGTCGGCCGGGGCGTCGAGGGTGACCAGCGCCTGCAACCCCCGGTGGGCCCGCGCCACCGGGGCGTAGCAGTCCGGCGGAGCGTCCGGGGGCGGTACGAGCAGCACCGTCCCGGCGCCGGGGTAAGCGGCGGGGCGCAAGGTGACGAGCCGCGGCGCGGCCCCGTACGGTCCGGCCACCGCGCGCGGCAGCGGCAGCCCGTCGAGCAGTGTCAGGGCGTCGGCGACGGTGGCGCGGTGGAGGTCGGCCTCCGGGAGCTCGCGCAGCAGCAGGGCGGTCTGGGCGAGGATCCGGGCCGCTTCGGCGTCGGCGAGGCGGGTCCGGTCGCTGTCGGCGGTCAGGACCAGGCCGCCCGCGCGGTCGTGGCGTGCGGTGAGGGCGAACGGCAGGCCCGTGTAGGCCTCGACGGGCTCCGGGGGGCTCACGCGCACATCGGCCTCGGCCAGTTCCCGGTCGAGCGGATCGGCGGGGCCGCCCGCCGCGGGGCGGGCGGACACCCGGTCGAAGGTGATCAGCGATTCGATCCGCGGCGGCTGCGGGCCCGTCTCCGCGCGGCCCGTCTCCAGGCCGCCCGTCTCCTCCCGGCGCATGTCCTCCCGGCCCGTCCACTTCCGGCCCGTCCACTCCCCGATCTGCCCGGCCGAGTTCCACTCGTACGCGGCCAGACCCAGCGCCCGGTCCCGGAGGTCGGTCAACAGCCGGGCCAGCGGGGCCGCCGGGTCCACGTCGACGGAGAGCGGGAGCGGGTTGGCGAGCGGGCCGGGCAGCCGGTCGGCGCCTTCGAGGGCTATGCCCCGCCCCGAGACGCTCACGCCGAAGGCGACGGTGAGGGGCTCGGCGGTACCGGGGGCCGACGAAGCCGCCCGGTGCAGTTGGAGGGCCCAGGCGGCGTGCAGGGCAGTGCTCTCCGCGACCCCGCGCGCGGCCGCCCACCCCCGCAGCCGCAGGGCCTCGGTGGGGTTGAGCCGTTCCACGGCGCGGCCGTAACCGCCGTCGCCCTCGCCCGAGGCCGCGGCGGGCACCGGAGCCGGCAGCGGTCCCGTCCCCGGCACCGCGGGGAGCGTACGGGCCCCGGCCGGCGGGGCCGCCCGGTTCCAGAACTCGCGGGCCGCAGCCGGGTCCCGGGCGGCCAGCCAGCGCAGGTGGTCGGGCAGTGCCGGGCGGCGCTCGCCGCCCGCCGGACGGCCTTCGGCCGCGTAGGCCCGCAGGAAGGACCGCAGCAGCAGCTGCGCGCTCGGGGCGTCGAGCAGGGCCTGGTGGTACGTCAGGACGATCCGGGCGTCGGGGCCGTGGGCTCCGGACTCCCCGTCGACGCGGCGGACCCGCAACGGGCCGGGCCGGCCGAGGTCGAAGGGCTGCTCGCGCTCGCTGCGGAGCACGGCGGCCCAGGCGGCCGCACCCGCGCTCGCGCCGCCGGCCGCGCCGGCGCCCGCGCCCTCCGGCTCGTACGGATCGTGGCGCACCCCGATCTCCGCCCGCTCGGCCACGGTGACGACGGGCCCGCTGCCGCCCCGGCCGGGACCGGGGGCGAACGCGGCGCGCAGCACGGCCTCGCGGTCGCAGACCGCCTGCCAGGCCGCGTCGAACCGGGTCCGGTCCAGCGGTCCGTACCAGCGGAGGTGCAGCTGGCCGAGGTGGAGCTGTGCTCCGGGCGGGGCGGTCATGGCGTCGAGCAGCACCTCGCGCTGGCGGGCGGAGGCGGGCAGCCCGGCGGCGGCCCCGGCCGGGTGCTCCGCCCGGCCGGGGGGCGGCTGCTGCGGCAGGGCGGCGAGCACGCCGGACCACCAGCCGGGGTGACCGTCGGCTGCCGCCGGGTCGGTGAGCAGGTCGGCGAGGCGGCCGGCCAGGCCGGGGCGGCCGGCGGGGCGTTCACCGGGGCGGCAGGTCAGCTGGAGCGTGTGGTGGGTGGCGGTGTGCCGGCGCAGGGTCGGGCCGCATGGGGCGGCCATGGCGAGGGCATTGGCCAGGAGCGGGGCGTCGAGGGGGCCGAGCAGGTCGAGCGCGAGCGGCGAGCCGGGCGCGATCACCACCGTCATGGCGCCGTCCATCCGCTCCCTCCCCCGTCGCATGCCGCAGAAACGCCTCCGATAAAGACGAGTCAAGTCGCAGTCAATTCTAAGGTAAAAGCTGGTCAAACAACATGCCTAAGGCATCGGACTGTCTGATTCCACATGGAAGTTGGCAAGTTCCATGTGGAACTTGCCCAGTTTTCGGGGTGATTCAGGCCAGCCGACCCGTTCAAGCCGCACTGATCAAGCCGCCCGCCCAAGCAGCCCCGCCCAAGCCGGGCCGATCAAGCCGGGCCGATCAAGCCGCCCCGATCAAGCCGGGCCGAGGAGCGAGGACACCATCCCGACGAAACCCTCGTCGAGCATCGTGGCCACGGCGCTGTCGCGGGACGTGCCCAGCCCGGCGTCGTGACAGGCGACGCTGAGCAGGTAGCGCCCGGCCACCGGGTAGGTCCCGAAGGCCCACTCCCCGTGGGTGGCGGGCGAGCCGTCGGGGGTGAGCAGCCCGGTCTCGCCGCCGGTCGCCGTCGCGAAGCCGAACTCGGCGAAGCCCATCCGCAGCCCCAGTCCGAGCGCCTTCGTGTACGCCTCCTTCAGCGTCCACAGCCGCAGCATGCCGGCGCTCCGCCCGCGCTCCCCGAGCGCCGCGAGCTCGGCGCGCTCGGCCGGCGTGCAGACCTGGTCCTGGAGCAGGTCGAAGGACAGCCTGCGGTCGGCGGGTTCGGTGTCGACGCCGATGCGCCCGTTGCGGCTGATGCCGACCGCGATCAGGTCGTCGGTGTGCGTCAGGCTGAGGTCGATCTGGTCGAAGCCGCGCAGGTACGGGCGGCCCCCCGGCTTGTACGAGAGGTCCAGCTCGGCCGGCCCGCAGCCGAGCGCGGCGGCGGCCGTGTACCGGATCGCCAGCCGGGAAGCGACGAAGCGGTGCCGGGCGGTGGCGTCGGCCGTGTCCCGGTAGCGGGCCCAGTCGCGGCCCAGCAGGCCGCGCAGCACCGCCGGGGAACCCGGCTCGGCCGGCCACTCGTTCCAGGTGGTGTGGACGCAGGCGTTGCCGCGGCGGGTCATGTCCGCGGCCACCTGCGACCAGGGCGCTTCGGGCCCCGGGGCGTGCACGGGCACGCTGAGCAGCGGCGAGTTGTGCCAGGCGGTCATCGCGTCTCCCCCGCGGTCACTGGGCCAGTTCGGTGGCGTCGAGGTCGCAGCTGCGGCCCGCCCGGTAGCGGCGTACGAGCTCTTCCAGCACCTGCCCGAGGCAGTCGTCCGGCAGCTCGGGCACCGGAATGCCGAGGCGGCCGCCGATCCGGGTCAGCGCGAGCACGGCCCAGGCGGGCGAGGCGAGGAAGGGCTCGCTGCCGTCCTGGCCCTCCCATGTGCCCAGGACCGCGGCGGCCGCGAGCACCAGCGCGTAGCGGTCGCTGAGCACGCACCAAGCGGGTCGGCCAGGGCTGCCGCGCCCTGCGGGATCGCCCGGCACTGCTCGCGCAGCGCCCGCAGTTCGGTGACGAACGCCTCGGCCAGGTCGGCGAGGACGGCCAGTTGACCGCCGACCCCCCGGACCTCGGCGAGGCGGGCGGCCGATCCGACGAGGGAGGCGGCGAGGAAGTCCCCGCCGTCGGCTATGCCCAGGAGCCGGTAGTCGAGGTGCGGCAGGCTCGCGCCGGAGCGGAACAGCTCGGACGGCGGCTCCTCCTCCTTGAACCAGGCCCGCTCGGCCAGCGCCCGCAGCTGCGGCACGATCACCGCCTGGCAGGCGGCGGTCCCGGCGTGCCCGAGCCCGGCGACCGGCAGATCGCGCGAGAGCTTGTCCAGCGCCCCGTACTCGGGCGTGCCGTGCTGGTAGCCGCGCGAGCCGAGTACGGCCGCCAGCTCCTCCAGGCTCTCGCGCAGCAGGTCGGGGACCACGTACTTGACGGCCGCCGCGAGCACATGGGTGCGGTCGGGCAGCAGGCTCAGGGAGCGCAGCGCGACGCCGGCCATGGAGTCGCAGGCCAGCAGATCGGCGAAGACCCCGGCCAGCGGCTTGTGGAAGCGGCGGGCGACGGGCCGGCTGCGACCGGTGGTGGCGGCCCGTACGGCGGAGTGCAGGACGGTGCCGGCCGCGGCGACGGCGGTCGCGGCGATCACGCAGCGGTTGACCTGGTACGTGCGCAGCGCCAGCGCCACGCCCTCGCCGACGCGGCCGACGAGCGCGGAGCCGGGGACCTCGCAGTCGGTGAACCGGAGCCCGGAGAAGAGGGATCCGCGCATGCCGGCGGTGGGAACGCGGGGCAGCCGGGCCAGGCCCCCGGCGGCGGTGAGCTCCTCCGGGTCGAGGAGGAGGACGGAGTGGCTGAGCGGACTGCGGGCGCGGTCGGTCCGGGCGTAGACCACGTACGCCTGCGCCCGGGCGGCGTTGATGATGACGTCCTTGCGGCCGCTGAGCGAGAAGCCGCCGCCGGCCAGCGGGGCGGCGGTGAACTCGTCGCGCAGGATGGCGTTCGCGTGGGCCAGCTCGTGGTGGACGATCGAGGCGCGCCCGCCCGCGAGCAGGACGTCGGCGGTGGCCCGGCGCTGGGCCGTGCTGCCGGCCGCCCAGACGGCGGAGGTCGCGAACAGGGAGGTGATCCCGGAGCCGAAGCCGAGGGCGAGATCACGGCGGAAGACCGGGCGCAGCACCTTGACGAGCAGGTCGGCGCGGGTGAGCCGGCCGCCGAACTCGGCGGGCACGAACTCCGCGCCCAGGCCCGCGCCGACGAGCAGCCGCTCGGTGGCGGCCGGCGGCTCGCGCCGCTCGTCGGCGGCGAACAGGGCGCCGAGCCCGTGCGGGTTGGCGCCGTCGTACGGGTCGCCGAGCAGGGCTTCCAGGCGCGCGGCCCGGCGCAGCGCGTCGGTCTCCTCGGCGGCGCGGGCGGCGCTCCGGCCCGCGGCCCCGCTCTCGGTACGCGTGGGGGTCTCGGTGGTGGTGGCCATGGCGGCGGAGATCAGCTCCTTCGTCCGGGACTCCCGGCCTGCTGCGCGCAGTCCGCGGGGCTGGTCCGTCTTCTGTTGCGGGTATCGCGGTGGCGCGGGTCCTGCGGTGTGGCGGATGGCGGATGGCGCGGGTCCTGCGGTGTCACGACGGGTCCTGCGAGGTGACGGGTGGCGCGGTTCCTGCGGTGGCCCGGGTGGCGCGGGTCCGGCGCCGTGTGTGCGGCGGGTCCCGCGCGTCCTGCCGCTCTTCAGCGTGCGGGGATCCGCTCGACAGCCGCTCGAGGCTTCGTGCAGCGGCGGCCGGAGCCGGCCGGAGACCGGCCACCGGGATCACCGGTGGTGGCCTGCGGCCCGCCCCTCGGTTCGTTCGGGCCCCTCGATGTGCGGCAGCACGGCCCGGGCGGCGCGCAGTTCACAGCCGGGCAGGGTGTCCTCGGGGTCGGGCCCGCAGGGGTGGGGGCGGGTGAACCCGGCCGCCTCGAGGGTGCGGACGGCGTCCGCGGTACGGATGACCTGGTGTGTCTGGAGCAGCAGCCGTTCGGGCCGCAGCGGGCGTTCGTCGCGGCCGGAGCCGATGGGCCGGCCGGTCGCGGTGCAGACGAGGTGGACGGAGCGCGGCGCGGTGGCGCTCTCGCGGGCCGCCTTCAGGAACTCGGCCTCGGCGGCCCGCGCGGCGCCGGGTGCGGGCCGGGGCGGGACGAGGCGGCCGAGCGCGGCGACGAGCCGGGCCGCGTCGGCGAGCGTGAGCACCCCCGCCACGTGCGCGGCGGAGAGTTCGCCGGCGCCCTGGCCGGCGACGGCGTCGGCGCACAGCCCCCAGCTCTGCCAGAGCCGGTACACGGCGACCTGGAAGGCGAACAGCGCCGGCTGGGCGAACTCGGCCCGGCGGATCAGCCCCGAGTCCACCCCGCCTTCGGGGGCGAAGACCACGGCGGCCAGCGGCATCCGCAGCCACGGGTCGAGTGCCTCGCGTACCGCGTCGTACGCGGACCGGAACGCGGGGACGGCGCAGTACAGCTCCCGGCCGAGGCCGAGGCGGCGGCCCGCGTGACCGGTGAACAGGACGGTCAGGGGCGGGGCCGGCGGACGGCGGGGCGGGCGCCGGCGGCCGGGTCGGCGGGCGAGGAGCGCGGCCGCGTCATCGGACACCGGGCGCCGCCTCCACGGTCTCGTACAGACCGGGTTCGGGGGTGGCCAGCGGGCCGAGGTCCTTGACGAGGGCCTGGAACTCCTCGCTGCGGACGGCGTCGGCATGGGCCTGGGCGTCCTCCCACACGGCGAGTTCGAGGAAGACCCGCTCGTCGCCGAGGTGGCGCAGGGCCTCGTGCCCGATGTAGCCGGGCCGGCTGCTCATATAGGCGGTCAGCCGGTCCTTCACGGCCAGGAACCGGTCGATGTCACCGTGGACGGTCAGCTTGTTGACGAAGGTCACCATGGGGGCTCCTCGGGTGTGCGGGTCTGGGGGGTGCCCGGGTGTGGGTCCGGTAGCCACGCTCGACGGCGCGGCTCGAAGAGCCCTGGAAGACGGCTCGACCACTCCTCCAGCCCGCTTTGACGGATCCTTCCCCGGGCCCGGCCGCCCACCCCCCTAACTCCGTGAATCAGCCGTACAGGGGGTGTGCGCGGGGGAACCCCAGAAACCGCGAACCCCCATGGATCCTGCCGGATTTCCGTAATAGCTTGAGGGTTCCTCGACCGCCGGCCCTGGAGGTGCCCGTGCGCATCCGACCGATGCCGGGGGTGCGCGTCGCCTCCGTGGACGGCGACGGCCGCCTGGTGCTGATGGCCGCATCGACCGCCGGCCCGGAGAGCTACCGCTGCGGCCCCGTGGGCACGGCGATGTGGATCGCCCTGCGCCAGCACGACGGCGACACGGCGGCCGCCGCCGATCTCCTCGCCCGCCTCTGGGACACGGTCCCCGAGAACGCCCGCGCCGACCTGGACCTCTGGGTGGAGGAGATGCGCGACGCGGGCCTCCTCCACGCCGTCGCCTGACCCCGTGGGCCCGTAGCACCCGCAGGTCCCGTACGCCCCGTCGGCCGACGCCGGCCGGCGCCCCCGGGCGCGGCTCAGCGCAGCGCGGCCGCCAGCGCGCGGGAGAGGGACCCGGAGTCCGCGGCCACGGCCACCACGGGCTCGGGCCATCCGAAGGCCGCCACCCGGCGGGCGATCCGGAGGGCGAGCTCGGCGCCGGGCTCGTGGCAGCCCAGCACCAGCGGCTCGCCCGCCGCCAGCACCGGCCGCAGCGCCGCCACGCACCCCTCGGCGTCCGAGGGGCCGTCGAGTGCGGCCAGTTGACCGTCCCACCCGTGGACGCGGGCCGGCGCGGCGATGCGGCCGGCGGCCCCGCCGGGCGGCGGGACGAGCACGACGGTCCCGGCTCCGGGCCGGGCGGCCCGCCACAGGACGACGAGGCCCGCGGGCACGGCTGCCGTCCCGGGCGGTGGCTGCCGGGGCGGCGGCCAGGGGCCCAGGAGGCGCAGGGTCTCGGCCACCGTCGTCAACCGGCGGTCGGTGGTGGGGAACCGGCGGAGCAGACCCGCCGTACGGTGGACGGCCCCGCGCGCGTCCGCCCGCATGGTCCGGTCCTGCACCCCGGTCAGCACCAGGCCGCCGTCGAGGTCGTGGTGCGCGGTCAGCGAGAGAGCGTGGCCGCCGGACGTGTTCACCGTCTCGGGTCCGGTCAGGCGTACGCCCTGGGCAGCCAGGTCCTCGTCCAGGGGGTCCGTGTCGGCGGGGGGCGGGGGGTCGAAGGACAGGAGCGTCTCGGCCGCGGGCCCTGCCGGGGTGCGGCCGCTCCACGCCCGGACCTGGCCCGTAGAGACCCATTCGTACGCCGAGAGGTCGAAGGCCCGGTCGGCGAGATCGGCCAGCAGCCCCGCGAACAGCCCCTCGGGGTCGACCTCCACCGACATCGGCAGCGTGGTGCGCAGCGGGCCCGGCAGGCGGGAGGCCCCGTCCAGGGGGATGCCGCGGCCGGAGACGGCCGTCTCGAACGCAACCGGGACGGGGCCGCCCTCCGGCACGGCCCGGCGCAGCTGGAGGGCCCAGGCCGCCTGGAGGGCGGTGCTCTCGGTGATGCCCTGCGCGGCCGTCCAGTCCCGCAGGAGGCAGGCCTCGTGGGGGGCCAGCCGGGCCGTCGTACGGAGCCCGGCCACGCCGCCCCCCTGCGGCAGCGTGGCCGAGCCCGCCGGCGGCGCGGCCCGCGACCAGAACGCGCGGGCCGGACCGCAGTCCTGAGCCGCCAGCCAGCGCAGGTGGTCCCGCACATCGGGACGCCGTTCGCCGCCGAGGGACGCCCCCTCGGCGAGGTAGGCCCGGACGAACGCGCGCATCAGCAGCCGTACGCTGCGCCCGTCGAGCATCGCGTGGTGGTACGTCAGGATCACGCGTTTCGGGCCGGCCGGGCCGGGCTGCTCGTCCAGCAGCGCGATCCGCAGCAACCCCGGACGCGTGGGGTCGAAGCCGCGCCGCCGCTCCCCCGCCAGCAGGGTCTGCCGGTCGGCGGATCCGTACGGATGGCGCACCAGCTGCGGTACGACCCGCCGGTGCACGACGACCCGGGGCCCGCCGCGGGCCCCGTACGGGGCGAACGCGGCCCGCAGCACCGCCTCCCGGTCGTACACGGACTGCCACGCGGCCAGGAACCGCCGGGTGTCCAGCGGCCCGTACCAGCGCCAGTGCAGCTGCTCGACGTGCGGTGCGGAGCCGGGCCGGGCGGCCATGGCGTCGAGCAGCACCTCGCGCTGGCGGGCGGACGCGGGCAGTCCGGGCCCGGAACGTGCGGGTCCGGGGTGTGCGGGCCGGCCTGCCTGCTCGGAACCGACGCTCATCCTCTCCCCCTCGTCTCGGCCTCGGACTTCAAAGGGGTCGAGTATGCGCGGGGAACCCACATATCGCTGACGCGTGCCTGACATGCCGACGGAGCCCCGGCGGAGCCGGCCTCACAGGGTCCGGATGGCCGTCTCCGCGTGCCGTTTCGCGAGGGCCAGCGTCGCCGCGCTGCTCAGTCCCAGTGCCTCGCGCACGTACGTCCTGGCCTCGGCCAGGCCGGCGCCCGGGCCCAGGACCCGCTCGATCGCCTCCTCGCGCAGCAGCACGCTGTGCTGCGAGACGGCGGTCACGCCGCTCTCGTCGGGGATCAGCGACCATTCGCCGGTGTGCGCCGCCATCAGCGCCGGGGTCTCGGTCTGCTTGTAGACGATCCGGCCGGCCGCAGGGAAGCACACCCGCACCGACTCCGTCGTGTGCGCGGAGCCGTCCGCGGTCACGGTGTCCATGCTCAGCAGCTGCACGCCCGGCGCCTCCTCCGTCACGGCGACGCGCGAGACGTGCGGGACGCGGTCGGGCCAGTCGGCGGCCTCGTAGAGGAACTGGTAGGCCAGATCGGCCGGCCCGGTGATCCGTACGGAGTCCTCGAAGGACAGCAGCAGGCCGTCGAGCCGGGTCCAGTTCTCCGCGGCCTCCTTCAGCGTGGCCAGCTGGGCCCGGCTGTTGGTGTCGGTGGCCTCCTTCGTCCACTCGACGTCGGCGGGCCGGTCCCCGGCGACCGCGAAGTCGTGGAGCAGGACCAGCCGCGAGCGCCCGGTGCCCCGGGGCTCAACGATCCAGCTGCCGCCCATCGAGACCACCGGGGCGGCGGGCACCTCCTGGCGGAAGTCGATCCGCAGCCGGGTCGCGTCCAGCGTCCGGCGCGAGAGCCAGGACCGGACGCTCCCGTTCGCGGTCACCCACATGTGGAACCGGTCGCGCGAGCCGTCGAAGTCGAGCCGCTCGACGTGGATGGCCGACGGGAAGTACAGCGGCCACTGGGTCGTGTCCGCGATCAGTCCGTAGACCACGCCCGCGGGAGCGTCGACGTCCACGGAATAGGACGTGCGGTGCACCTGCTGGACCGACATCGCCACACCTTTCCGTCACCGTTGATCCAGAGTCTGTGCGTACCGGCCGGAGCTCCGGTCGAGACGGCCTGGAGCCCGGGCAGGAGCCGGACCGGGCCGCGCCCGGGCTCGCGGCCCCGGCCGCCGCGCCTCAGCGGGCGAGCGCCGACTCCGCGTACCGCTTCGCGTACGTCATCGTCGCGGTGCTGTTGCGGCCGAGCGCCTCGCGCACGTACCGGCGGGCCGCGGCGAGGTCGGCCGAGGCGCCCAGCACCCCGGCGACCGCCTCCTCCCGGAGCACCACCCCGTGCCGCGAGGTGACCGTCGAGCCGTACGCGCCGCCCGTGACCGTCCACACACCGGTGTGCGCGGACATCAGGGCGGGGGTGCGGGTCTGCTTGTAGACGATGCGGCCGGCCGCCGGGAAGCACACCCGCACGGACTCCGTCGTGTGCGCCGATCCGTCGGCCGTCAGCGTGTCCATGGCCATCACCTGTACGCCGGGCAGCTCCTCGGGCTCGGTGAGATCCAGCCGCGATACGTGCGGCAACAGCTCCGGCCACCGCTCGGCCCGCTCCAGGAACGCGTAGACCAGCTCCGGCGGGGCGTCCACGCGCACCGTGTCCTCGAAGGACATCACGAGCTCGTCGAGGCCGCCCCAGCGCTCACCCAGGCGGGCCAGGTTCCCCAGCTCCGCCCGGCTGTTGGTGTCGGTGGCGCGCTCGACCCACTCCACGTCCTCGGCCCGGTCGCCCGCGACCGAGAAGTCGTGCAGCAGGACCAGCCGCGAACGCTCGGCTCCCAGCGGCTCCACGATCCACGTGCCGGTCATCGCCGACAGCGGGGCCGCGGGGACCTCCTGGCGGAACCCGATGCGGCGCGCGGCCGCGTCGAGCACCCGGCGCGAGGTCCAGGACGTGACCCGGCCGTTCGCCGTCGCCCACATCCGCAGCCGCTCGTTGACGCCGTCGAACTCCAGCCGCTCCACGTACACGTTGGGCGGGAAGTACAGCGGCCACCGCTCGGGGTCCGCGATCAGTCCGTAGACCACGCCGGCGGGGGCGGCCACCTCGGTCTCGTGCACGGTGCGGTGCACCCGCTCGGCCGCCATCAGAAGTTCCCCAGCCCGCCGCAGACGTTCAGCGCCTGTGCGGTGACGGACGCGGCGAGGTCCGTGGTGAGGTAGCCGACCATGGCCGCCACCTCCTGCGGGGTCGCGTACCGGCCCAGCGGGATCTTCGCCTCGAACTGCTCCTGCACGTCCTCGGCCGTGGTGTCCCAGGCCGCCGCGTAGCCCGCCCGCACGCGCTGCGCCATCGGGGTCTCCACGTAGCCCGGGCACACCGCGTTGACGGTGATCCCGGCCGGGGCCAGCTCCTTGCCGAGGGCCTTGGTGAAGCCGACGACGGCGTGCTTGGACGCCGAGTAGGGGGCGCCCAGCAGGACGCCCTGCTTGCCCGCCGTGGAGGCGATGTTGATGATCCGGCCCCACGGGGCGCCGCCGAGGCCGCCCCGCACCAGGACCTCCCGGGTCAGCAGGAAGACGCTGTTCAGGTTGGTGTCGATGACGTCGTACCAGAGCTCGTCGCTGATGCCGGCGGTCGGACCGCCGCCGCTGCGCCCGGCGTTGTTGACCAGGACGGACACCGGGGCGTCCCACTCCGCGACGGTGGCGGCGACCAGCTCGGCGACCGCCTCGCGGGAGCGGACGTCGGCGGCGGCGCCGGCCACGTCCAGGCCCTCGGCGCGCAGTTCCTCGACGGTCCGCTTGACGTCCTGCGCGGTCCGCGCGCACAGGAACACCCGGTGCCCGCGCGCTGCCAGGTCCCGTACGACCGCCAGGCCGATGCCGCTCGTGCCGCCGGTGACGAGGGCGACCGGCCGGTGCGGCGCCGCCGGCGCCGGCCGTGCTGTCGTCGTGGACGTCGTGGTCGTCGTGGTCATCCCTGAGCCTCCAGTACCCGTGGCGGAACTCCGACCGTGTCGTGGAGTTCTGGAGGTGCGGTGGAAGCCGGATCGAGGCCGGGTGCCGGTGCTGCCGCGGCCGGCGCCCCGCCGGGCCCGGCCGGAGGCAGGGCGGCGCGCGGCCCCAGCGGTGCCAGGGCACGGGCGAGGGCGTTGCGGGTCAGGGCGGCGCCGCCCGCGGCGACGTATCCGTCGGGCCGGATCAGCAGCCAGCCACCGGGCCGCAGCCCGAGCGCCCCCCGCAGCACCCCGCCGGGATCGGCCAGCGGCCGGGGCCCGCCGGGGCCGCCGACACCGGGACCGGCACCGGCCCCGGCACCGGCGGAACCGGCGGGGCCGCCGACCGCCGCCCCGTCCCCCACCGTCCGGACCGACAGCCAGTCGCCGTGCGCGCGCGCCGCCGCCTCCGCCACGGCCCGCAGGGTCGCGCCCGGACCGCCCGCCTCCCACACCAGGGTCCAGCGGGTGTCGCGCAGTTCGGTCCGCAGCGCCTCGGAGCCCGGGTCCCCGCGCCGCGCCGCCGCCGCGGCGGCACGCGAGCCCGCGGGCAGCCCCATCAGCGGGTCGGCGGTGGTGAGCGGGCTCTGCCCGTACGAGAGGCGCAGCCCGGACATGCCGCCGAGGACCTTGCGCTGGATGGCCCGGCGCAGGGGCCCGAGGGTGCGTACGAGGGTGAAGACGACGGGCAGCGCCACCCCGGCCAGGGCGTTCTTGAACTGGACGAGGAAAGTGGCCCTGCGGGTCGATCCGATCAGCGCCTCGCCGACCGGCACCCGCTCCTGTCCGTACGTGGCCAGCAGTTCGGGCCCCGCCTGTCCGCGGGCGGCCATCGCCAGTTTCCACGCCAGGTTGTACGCCTCCTGGACGCCGGTGTTCATGCCCTGCCCGGAGGCCGGGCTGTGCACGTGGGCCGCGTCGCCCGCCACGAAGCAGCGGCCGTCGTGCATGCGCGGCACCATGCGCTGCTGGAAGGTGAAGACGGAGGTCCACTCGGGTTCGCCGACCCGCACCGTGCGGCCGAGCCCGGCGCTGAGCTTCCGCGAGAAGCGCCGTGCCGGATCGTCCCCCGGCCGGGCCCCGGGGGCGGTGTCGAGCAGCCGCCAGTACCCCTCCCGCTGGTACGGGACCATCATCAGGGCCTGGCTGCCGGTGTGGACCCAGTAGATGGTGTCGGGCGGCAGGTCGGTGGAGACGGGGGCGTCGGCCAGTGCCCAGGTCTCGCTGGACTCGCCGAGCAGCGGCAGCCCGAGCTGTTTGCGTACGGTGCTGTGGCCGCCGTCGCACCCCACCAGCCAGGGCACCTCGTACTCCTCCGCGCTGCCGTCCGGATGCTCCAGCCGGGCCCGTACGCCGTCCCCGTCCTGTTCGAGCGAGGTCAGCCGCACCCCCCATTCGACGGTGACGCCGAGCCGGGCGACGGCCTCGCGCAGCACGGCCTCCGTCTCGGTCTGGGCGATGATCAGGCTGTACGGGAAGCGGGTGGGCATCGTCGCGTAGTCCGCGTCGAGGCGGACGAGCCGGCTGCCCCGCGCGTACATCGTGAAGGCCCGGTTCTTGCGGCCCCGGGCGAGGACCGCGTCCACGAGGCCCATCTGGTCGAAGGTCTCCAGGGTGCGCGGGTGGACGGCCACGGCGCGGCTCTCGCGGGCCGGTCCCGGGGCCCCGTCGACGAGGCGTACGCGCAGCCCCCGCCGGGCCAGTTCATGGGCCGCGGTCAGGCCCACCGGGCCCGCCCCCACCACGAGGACCCGGGCGGACCCGGCCGCCCCGGACGGTGTGCCGGTACTGCTCGCCACGTGGTTGCTCCTCTGCTGTTCGTACGTACGGGAAGGGCGGGCCCGGGCCGGGCGCGGACCCGGGGTCACACGGCCGCGGCCGCGGCCTCGGCGGCGGCCCGGCTGCGCAGGCCCAGCCGCAGCGGGCGCCGGTCGGGCTTGCCGACGGGGCTGCGCGGCACGGCGTCGAGCACCTCGACGCGGCGGATCTGCTCGAAGTCGTTCAGGCGGGCGTTGGCGCGCTCCACGATCGAGTCGAGGACGTCGAGCAGACCGGGGGCGGTGGGATCGCGCAGCACGATGCCGGTCCACACGAGCGCGCCGTGCACCGGATCGGGCCAGCCCGCCACGATGCATTCGGCGACGCGCGGGTCGGCGCCGATGACGTCCTCGACCGCGCTGGGCGAGACGATTTCGTTGTCGTACTTGAAGACGTCGTCGAGCCGGTCCACCAGGAACAGCACGCCGTCCTCGTTGCGGTATCCGACGTCCCCGGTGGAGAACCAGCCGTCGGCGTCGACCGGAGAGGGCGCGTCGTCGTCGAGGTAGCCGGCCATCACCTGCGGCCCGCGGACCTGGACCTCGCCCGTGGCGTAGACGTCGAGCGGGGTGCTCGTCTCCAAGGCGACGATGCGGCATTCGGTGCCGGGCACGGCGGGTCCCACCGAGCCGCTCTTGGGGGTGCGCGGGTCCTGGCAGTGGGAGAGCGGGGAGAGTTCGGCCAGCCCGTACCCCTGGATGACGGGGACGCCGAGGCGGGCGCGGAGGGTGCGGGCGGCGGTGGGGGACAGGGCGGTGCCGCCGGAGAGGACGGCGGTCAGGCGGCGCCCGCCCGGGAAGTCGTGGGTGAGCCGTTCGTCCTGGGCGAGGCGGTGCAGGCGGGCGGGGAGCCCGTAGTAGTGGGTGGCCCCGGCACGGGCGGATGCGGCGAGCGAGGCGAGGGGCTCGGGGTCGGTGCACAGCACCTGGCAGGCGCCCGCGTACACGCCCGAGTTGAGGTGCATGGTGTGGTAGAGCGGCAGGTGGTTGAGGGTGACCGAGTCGCTGCCCAGGTCGTGGGCGGCGGCGGTCTGGGCGGCGTTCGCCACCAGGTTGCGGTGGGTGAGCCGGACGCCCTTGGGGCGGCCCGTGGTACCGGAGGTGAACTGGATGCAGGCGTCGGCGTCCAGGTCGACGGTCCCGGGCAGGTCCGTGCGCTCGGGCGCGCGGGCCAGGGCCTCGGCCAGCGGGAGGGCGTCGCCCGGGACCACGCCGTCGGACGCGTCGGTCACGACGACGCAGCCCAGGTCCGGCAGCCGGTCGGCAGCCTTGACCAGCAGTTCGGCGGTGGCGGTCGGTACGAAGGCCACCTCGGCCCGGGCCGTCCGCAGGACGTGGACCAGGCCCGCTTCCTTGATCAGCGGGTTGACCAGGACGGCGGTGTTCCCGCTGCGCACGGTCCCGTAGTAGGCGGCGGCGAAGACAGGGTCGAGGACGTTGGCGACGCCGACCCGGGCCCCGCGGCGGCCGAGGGTGTGCTCCAGACAGGCGGCGAAGCGGTCGGCCCGGGAGTCCAGTTCGGCGAAGGTCACCGTCTTCGTGAAGCCGGTGCCCGTCGCGGTACGGATCGCCAGGCCGGCGGGGTCGCGGACCGCCGCCCGGCGCAGCAGGCCGTCCAGCGGGAGTTCCGGGTACACGAATCTCGGCATGGTGCTCTCCTCCTGGCTCCCGAAGGGGCGGCCGCGGCTGCGTCGGCGCCCCTGAGACCTGTCCGGCCTTGGACGCTGTCGGCCCAGCCTGGGCAGCGGCGCTTGAGGAGTCTTCGAAGGGCGCTCGATCCGCGGTGCGGATGCTGTCGGGAACCGATGGAACGGAGTCCCCGATGACAGTGACGACGACGGCGGCAGAGGTGGAGTTCGGCCTGCTGTACGCCGAGGTGCAGCAGTTCTACTCCCGCCAGATGCAGCTCTTCGACTCCTTCGAGGCGGAGCCGTGGGCGCAGACGTTCACCGAGGACGCCGTCTTCGACGTGCCGACGCTGCCCGCGCCGGTGGTCGGGCGCGCCGCCCTCGCCTCGAACGTCCGGCGCAACGCGGAGGTCCACGCCGGCAGCGGCGAGCTGCTGCGGCACTGGCTGGGCATGCTGGACGCGCGGCAGCAGTCCGACGGGACGGTGCACACCCGCAGCTACGCGCTGGTGTACCTGACCCCGCGGGGAGGTGAGCCGAGGGTGCACCGGGTCTGCGTGATGGAGGACGTACTGGTCCCCGCGCCGGGCGGCTGGCAGGTCGCCCACCGCCTGGTGACGCGCGACGACCTGCCCTGAGCCGCCGGGCCCGCCGGGCCCGATGGACCCGATGGACCCGGCCCGCAGACCCGCAGACCCGCAGACCCGGCCTACAGCGACCGGTTGACGTGCAGCACGGGGAACAGGTCGGTGCGCACGCCCGCCGGGTCGTGGCCGTGCGCGACCTTCCGGGTGATCTTCGCGCCGATCGGGGTACGGGTGACGACCGCCGCGGCCCGCGCCCGCAGGAACGCGGCGGCCGGCCCTCCCCCGCCGAACAGCGAGCGGGCCTGCATGACCTGCATGCGGTGCACGGCCGCGGCCGCCGGGGCGCGCCGGTCCTGGTAGGGCGCGAGGCGCCGCGCCGTCGGCTCCCCGTCGGCCAGCGCGCCGACGAGTACGGGGTGCAGCGCGGCGGCGTCCTGGAGGGCCAGGTTGATGCCCTGGGCGCCGATCGGCCCGTGGGTGTGGGCGCTGTCGCCGAGAAGGACGAGCCCGTCGCGCACCCATTCCCCGGCGTGCGAGGCGAACACGTCGAGCAGGGTCAGGTCGGCCATCGACGTGATCTGCTCGTGCACGAGGTCGGCGTACTGCGGCAGCACCTCGGCCAGTTCCCAGCGGATGTCCTCGATGCCGCGGCGCACGGCTCCGCGCCAGCCCCCGTGCGGCAGGGTCCAGCCGATCCGCAGCCGGTCGGGGTGGGTGTCGTGGACGAGTACGGCGCTGCCCTCCCCGCGGTGCACCCGTACCTGCCCGGTGGCCTGTCCGGGAGCGTGCACCGAGAACCACACCACGTCGTGGGCGAAGGAATCGCGGCGCCCGGCGTCGATGCCGGCGAGCGCGCGGGTCTTGGAGAAGCGGCCGTCGGCGCCGACGACCACCTGGGCCCGCACGGTGACGGGCACCCGGTCGGGGCCGTTGACCACCGCTCCCGTGCAGGGGCTGTCCGGGCGCTTCTGAAGGAGCGCGGCGATCCGGTGCCCTTCGAGCAGGGTGAATCCCGGCAGTTCCCGGCAGGCGGCGAGGAGTTCCTCCAGCAGGTGGGGCTGCGGGAGGGCCAGCAGGTGGTCGTACGGGGCGCGCAGCCGCCCGTAGTCGATGTCGAGCAGCACCCGCTCCCGCTCCAGCACCTGGAACCCGCGCAGGCGGGCCGCGCCGCGGGCCGTCGCTCCGGCCAGGACGCCGAGCTCGTCGAGGATCCGCTGGCCGCCCGGCTGGAGGATCTCGCCGTGGAACTCGCGGCGCAATGCGGTGGAGCGTTCGACCAGGGTGACGCGGAGGCCGGAGCGCAGCAGCATGAGCGTGAGCGCCAGCCCGGCGGGGCCGGCGCCGATGACGCAGACGTCGGTGTCGAGGGTGGCGCCGGTGTCGCCGGTGGGGGTCTGTCGGATCACGGAATCAGACCGCTGCCCGTGCGGAGAGCACCTCGTTGACCATGGCGAGGTAGCGGCGGGGGGTGTCGGCGTCGTCGAGGGCCTCCTCGTCGAGGAGCACGTCGTACTCGCGCTCGATGTGGCCGGTGGTCTGGAGGACGGCGAGCGAGTCGTAGCCCAGTTCGAACCAGTTCAGGTCGAGGACGTCGCCGTCGAGGTCGACGCCCTCCTCCTCGCCCGCGCACTCGCGCAGGATGCGCTTCAGGTCGTCGAGTTCCAGCCGCTCCATGGTCTCCCTCTGTTTCTGGTGGGTGGCGTGTTCCGGGTACGGGTTGGGCGTCAGGCGCCGGCCGTCAGGCCTCAGGCGTCGGCGGCGCGTATGACCACGGCGGAGTTGAAGCCGCCGCGACCGCGGGCCAGGACGAGCGCGGTCCGCAGCGGCAGCCCCGTCGCCGGGGCGGGCGCGCCGGTGACCAGGTCCAGCCGGTACTCCTCGGCCGGGAGCTCGGTCCCGGTGGTCGGCGGGATCAGCTGGTCGCGCAGGGTGAGCAGGGCCGCGGCCACGTCGAGCGCGGCGCCCCCGGCGGCGAGGCGCCCGGTCATCGACTTGGGCGCGGTGACGGGCACCCCGTACGGGCCGAACAGCGCGGCGAGGGCCTCGGCTTCGGCGCGGTCGGCGCCGCGTTCGCCCGCCGCGTCGGCGAAGACGACGTCGATCTCGTCGGGGTGGACGCCCGCGTCGGCCAGCGCCAGTTCCGCGGCCGCGCCGAGCCGGGAGGCCCCGTCGGCGTCGAAGGTGGCGGCGTGCCCGGCGAGGACGCCGTGGACGCGGGCGCCGCGCCGGCGGGCCTCCTCGGCGCCCTCCAGGACCAGCAGCGCGCCGCCCTCGCCGGCGACGTGGCCGCTCGCGTCCTCGGCGAACGGCAGGTAGGCGCGGGCCGGGTCCTCGCCGTCGGTGAGCCCGCCGCCGGCCAGGTAGGCGGCCCAGCCCCAGGGGCACAGGGCGGAGTCGATGCCGCCGGTGACGACGAGCTCGGCACCCTTGCGGATCTGGCGGCGGGCGTGGGCCATCGCGTCGAGCCCGCCGGCCTGCTCGGAGACGAGCACTCCGGAGGCCCCGCGCAGGCCGTGTTTGATGGAGATCTGACCGCTGTTGACGGCGTAGAACCAGGCGAAGGACTGGTACGCGGAGACGTGCTGGCCGCCCTTGCTCCACAGCGCCTGGAGCTCCTGCTGGCCGAACTCGAAGCCGCCGAAGGAGTTGGCGGTGACCACGCCGGCGGCGTGCTCGGGCAGCTGCGCGGGATCGGCCCCGGCGTCGTCGAGGGCCTCCTTCGCGGCGGCCAGCGAGAGCCGGGTGACGCGGTCGGTCTGCGGCATGAGCCGGCTGGAGACGTGCTCGGCGTCGACGAATCCGGGCACCTCCCCGGCCAGCTTCACCGGGTAGCCGCTCGCGTCGAACCGGCTGACCGGCCGGATGCCGGAGCGGCCGCGCAGGACGGCGGACCACCAGGCCTCGGTGCCGAGCCCGTTGGGCGCGGCGACCCCGATGCCGGTGACGACGGGGGCGGCGGTACGGGAGGCGCCCGGGGAGGGGGCTGCGGTCGGGGCGGCGAGAACGGTGGTCATCGGTCCGCCTTCAGGGGCGGGCTGGTCAGGATCATGGCGCTCTGGAACCCGCCGAAGCCGCTGCCGACGGTCAGGACGGCGTCGGTGCGCTGGCGGCGGGCGGTCAGCGGGGTGTAGTCGAGGTCGCACGCCGGGTCGGGCTCGTGCAGGTTCGCCGTCGGGGGGACGGTGTCGTGTTCGATGGCGAGGGCGCAGGCGGCCACTTCGAGGGCCCCGATCGCGCCGAGCGAGTGCCCGATCATCGACTTGATCGAGCTGACGGGGACCTCGTACGCCCGCTGCCCCAGGCTCCGTTTGAACGCCTCGGTCTCGTGCTTGTCGTTCTGCTTCGTGCCGGATCCGTGCGCGTTGACGTAGTCGATGTCCCCGGGCTCCAGTTCCGCCTCGGCGAGCGCGGCCGTGATGGCGGCGGCCATCTCGATGCCGTCGGGCCGCAGGCCGGTCATGTGGTACGCGTTGCTGCGCGAGGCGAAACCCGAGATCTCGGCGTAGAGGTGGGCGCCGCGCGCGCGGGCGTGCTCGTACTCCTCGATGACGAGGACCGCCGAGCCCTCTCCCAGGACGAACCCGTTGCGGGTGCGGTCGAAGGGCCGCGAGGCGGTCTCCGGCTCGTCGTTGCGGGTGGAGGTGGCGCGGATGGCGTCGAAGCAGGCGGCGGTGATCGGCGTGATGGGCGCCTCGGCCGCGCCGGTGACCATCACGTCGGCGCTGCCCTCGCGGACGAGGTCGACGGCGTGCCCGACCGCGTCGAGGCCGGAGGTGCAGCCGGTGGACACGAGCGCCACGGGCCCCTGGGCCCCGACGGTACGGGCCACCTCGGCCGCCATGGAGCTGGGGACGAAGTAGTCGTACAGGTGGGGCACGGCCTTGGTGTGGTCGACGAGCGTACGGGTGCCCTGTTCGCTGACCACCCCGTACTGGGCGTCGAGGCCGGTGGTGCAGCCGAGCGCGCTGCCGAGGGTGACCCCGGTGCGCGTGGCGTCGTACGAGCCGGCCAGGCCGCTGTCCGCGAGGGCCTCGCGGGCGCTGACGACGGCGAACTGGGCGGCGCGGTCCAGGCGGCCGGCCTGCTCGGCGGTGAGCCCGGACTCCTGCGGGTCGAAGTCGGCCTCGGCGGCGATCCGGGAGCGGAAGCCGGAGGCGTCGAAGAGGGTGATGGCGCGGGTGGCCGTACGGCCGTCGGTCAGCAGCGACCAGAACTCCTTGGTGCCCGGGCGGCCCGGGGCCACGACCCCGATGCCCGTGATGACGACGCGTCTCATGATCGGTCCCCGTCTTCTGTGTGGTGGTGGCGCAGCACGATGCGGGCGGCCCGGCCGAGCATCCGGGGCAGTTCGGAGCCCCGGACGAAGAAGTGGCCGCCGGGCACGGTCCGCCGTACGAGCCGGCCGGTGGTCCAGCGCTGCCAGCCCGCGGCGGCCTCGAGGCCCACGAGGGGGTCCTCGGCGCCGGTGACCGCGAGCACCGGTACGGGCACGGGGCCGGGCGCGGCCGGCGCGACGGCGGCGGCCCGCAGGTTGCGGGCGAGGCGCAGGTCGGCGCGGAGCACGGGGAAGACGGAGCGGAACCACACGTCTCCCGGCTGGACGCCGGGCGGCAGCGCGTCGAAGCGGTCCAGGACGCGCAGCAGGTCCTCGTCCGGCAGCCCGGCGGAGTTCGCGAGGGCGGCCGGCAGGTCCGGCGGCGGGCTGGCGCCGACGGCCAGCAGTGCGGGCGCAGGCAGCCCGTACTCCAGGGCGGCGTGGGCGACCGTGAGGGCGACCGTCGCGCCGAGGCTGTGCCCGTAGAGGACGTAGGGGGCGCCGGGGTCGTCGGCGATCTGCTCGAAGAGCGGCTTGAGGTCGGACAGGAGCTCGTCGCGGGTGGTCAGCCGGACCTCGCGGCGCCGTTCGTCGCGCCCGGGCAGCAGCCAGGGCGTGGTCCTCACGCCGCTCCCGGCGAGCTTGTCCCACCGGTAGAACGAGGACACTCCGGCCCCCGCGTGTGCGAAACAGTGCAGCCGTACGGCCCGTCCGTCGCCCATCGCCACCTCCCAGGAACCCCGCCGCGTAGGCCTCGACACTCACCGACCGCGCTTGAGACCGGCTCGAATCGGTGTGTACGACCGCCGTGGAAGGCACTGGGAGGGACTGGAGGGACCAGAGGGACTGGCGGGACGGGACTGGTGGGGACTCAGGCGGCGTAGAGGTCGAAGGTGGACCCCCTGCGCGGTCCCGCCACCACGTCCAGCGCCGGATCCACCGTCAGCATCGCCTGGTGCAGGCGCTGCAGCTGCGGGGACGGCTCCACTCCGAGTTCGTCGATCAGGCGGTTGCGCAGCCTGCGGTAGACGTCCAGGGCGGTGGCCTGGCGGCCGGACCGGTACAGCGCGACCATGGCCTGCGAGTGCAGGCCCTCGTGCTGGGGGTGCCGGGCGATCAGCTCGGTCAGTTCGGCGATGACCTCGACGTGGCGGCCGAGCCGCAGGTCGGCGTCGATGCGCCGCTCGACCGTCACGAGCCGGCTCTCCTCCAGGCGCATGACCTCGATCTCCAGGATCGGTCCCACGCGTACGTCGACCAGCGCCGGGCCGTTCCACAGTCCGAGCGCCTTGCGCAGCATCTCGGCCGCGCGCTCGTCGTCCCCGTCCTCGTACGCGTGCTGTCCGCCGACCACGAGGGTCTCGTAGGCGTGGACGTCCACGGCGTCCGGCGGTATCTGCAGCAGGTAGCCGCCGTGCCGGGTCGCGAGCACGTCCTTCGCGCTGCCCGGGACGCCCGGCCCCATGGCCGTGCCGAGTCTGCGGCGCAGCTGCAGGATGTACGTCTGCAGCGTGGTGAGCGCGCTCTGCGGGAGGTCGGTGCCCCAGATCTCCTCCATGAGGGTCTGCACGGGCATCACCCGCCCCGGATAGAGCGCGAGCAGCGCCAGGATCTGGCGCGGCTTGCCCGCCGTCGGAACAATCGAGCCCCCGTTGACCTCGGCACTCAACGGACCCAGAACCTGAATCTTCACGGTGTCCTCCGTATTTCGTCGAGTTCCCATCGATTTTCAGCCTTCGACTCCGGCACGGTAGCGGTGTCCAGTGTGCCGTCCCGGAATTCTTGAGCCGGTGTCGAGCCGCCCTCCGCTTCCGACGGTTGCAGGCTGAAAAGCAGCTGCTAGATTCCGTTCGGGGGATGGAATCCGGCACCCATTTCATTTCAGCCGGAAAGGGGGCGCGAGGCCCGTGGACGACACCGTGGACGGCATCGTTGACGGCACCGGGGAAATGGACTTCCGCGTCCTGGGCCCGGTGGAGGTGCTCGACCGCCGTACGGGAACGTACGCCGCCCCGTCCGGCGCCAAACAGCGGGCGCTGCTCGGCGCCCTGGTGGTGCGGGCGGGCCAGGTGCTGCCCGCCGAGCGGCTGATCCACGAACTGTGGGGCGACCGCCCGCCGCCGGGCGCGGCCAACGCGCTGCACGCCCACGTGGCCCGCCTGCGCCGGCTGCTCCGGCGAGCGGCCGGCGAGGACTGGATCTCCACCCGCGCGACGGGCTACACGCTGGGCCGTCCGGCGGCGCGCACGGACGCCCACCGCTTCCAGGACCTCTCCTCGAAGGGCCGTGGAACGCTGGCCGCCGATCCGGTCCGGGGTGCCCAACTCCTCGGAGACGCCCTCGCCCTGTGGCGGGGCCCGGCCCTCGCGGGCAGCGGGCAGGGCCCTCTGTGCGCGAGGGAGGCCGAGCGGCTGGAGGAACTGCGGCTGACCACGCTGGAGACCCTGTACGAGGCCCGCCTGCGCAGCGGCCGCCACGCCGAGGCCGCCCGGGAGCTGGAACGGCTGACGGCCCGCCACCCGGTGCGCGAGCGGCTCTACGACCTCCTGATGCTGGCCCTGTACCGCTGCGGCCGCCAGGCCGAGGCGCTCGGCGTGTACGAGCGCGCCCGCCGCCGCCTGGTGGACGAACTCGGCGTGGAGCCGGGCCCGGCGCTGCGCGGGCGCATGGAGGCGATCCTCCACCACGCCCCGTCCCTGTCCGCACCGGACCCGGACGCCACGCTGCACGAACTGGGCGGCGCCATAGCCCGCCTGGGATTGCGGATCGAGACCCTGGCGCGGGAGCAGCAGGAGCTGATCCGGCGTCTGGAGGGCCTGACCTCAGGCGTGACAGGCCAGGGGCCGCCCGTGGAAGGCGGTCATCTCCTCGAACAGGGCGCCGACGTCGAGGGGTGACCCCTCGGGCAGCCGGCCCTCCGCCTCCACGTAGCCGCGGTGGAGGTTGGGCAGCAGCCGCTCGGGGTCGAGCAGTTCGCCGTACGGCCCGAGGTCGGTGCCGCGGGCCAGCTCCAGCGGGCTCACCCCGGCCGCGAGGCCCTCCCGGGCCAGCTGCCGCACCCAGCGCAGGTAGCCCTCGTTGACGTCGAACACCTCGGGCCCCGCGACGGGCCCGTGACCGGGGACGACGGTGGTGGCGCCCAGCCCCCGCAGTCGCTCCAGGGCCCGCAGGCTCCCGGCGACCGACCCCATGACGCAGAACGGGGTGACCCCGTTCATGACGAGGTCGCCGGTGAACAGCACCCCCTGATCGGGCAGCCAGACGACGGTGTCGTCGGTGGTGTGGGCGGCCGGCCCGATGTGGATGAGCTCGGCGCGGACCTCCCCCACGTGGAGCGTCGTCCGGTCCCGGAACGTCAGCTCGGGCGGCCGGACCTCGATGTCCCCCCAGCACACGTCGGGCCACAGCCCGGCCATGTGCAGGCCGGCCGCCCGGACCATGGCCCGGGTCCGCTCGTGCCCGATGGTGAGCGCCTCGGGAAAGATGAAGTTCCCGTAGGTGTGGTCCCCGTGGAAATGCGTGTTGACGAGGGCCCGGGGCGCCCGCCCCGCCACCCGCACCGCGGCCTCGCGCAGCCGGCGGGCCCGCTCCTCGGTGGCGGCGGTGTCGACGAGCGCGCTGGACCCGCGATGGCTGATGATCCCCGCATTGTTCAGGCACCACCCGCCTTCGGGCTGCACATAGGCATGGACCCCGTCGGCCACCTCGACAACGCCCGGCTCCCCGCCCATGCCCACCTCTCCCGTTCCGTCGAAGACCAAGGCGAAATCCTCTCCCGCCCGCCTCGATTCCCGCTTGATTTCCGACTTCCCCGCCGCCCGGTCCGCCCGGAAATCCCCGCCCCTCAATCCCTCGTCAAGCAGATTTCCGACCTTTCTGTTTTCCCCGTCGACTGCGGAGGTGAAAATCGCGGGCAGGACGCAGGTGAACGGGTGGGGCACATGCCGAGCACAGGACGGTGCCGGGGCACGATGTCGCGTTCGCGGTGCCAGTGGGGGCCGTGGCACGGGATACTGGCCGCATGGCTCAGCTGTCGTCGTCTGTCTCACCGGTCTCCGCAGGCGAGGTCCTGCGCGAGCGGTACACCGGCCGCCTGCCCGCCTCCCTCGACGAGCTGGCCGGCCCGTCCCACGGAGTGGTGGAGCTGCCCCTGCACGTGGCGTGGTCCGGGCTGCGCGCGTACGACCTGGACCGGCCCCGGCAGCGGATGAGCCTGTACCGCACCGTCCTGGCGGAGGGGCAGCGCGACGACCTGGTCGCGCTCCTGGACAGCGGCCTTCTGACCGAGCAGTGGCCCGTCCTGCGCACCCTGGTCAGCCGCCACATCCGCCAGGTCTGGGAAGAACGCTTCCCCCGGCTGACGGCCCGGACGCGGACGACGCCCGCCGCGTGAACCTCAGCGCACTGCACCGCCGGCTCCTGGCCGACGTGATCGCCATCGGCACGCCCTATCCCCTCGTGATCACCGGCGGATACGCGGTGCAGGCCCACGGCCTCGTCGACCGCCTCAGCCAGGACCTCGACGTCGCCACCGAGAACCCCGCCCCCATGACCGACATCACCACCGACCTCGCCCACGAGCTGGCCAAACGCGGCTGGCAGGTCGCCGTCATCGCCGTCGACCCGCTGTCCGCCCGCCTGATGGTCACCGACCCCGCGGACGGCGCCGAATGCGAGGTCGACATCCTCAAAGAGAACCTCTGGAGCGCCCCGGCCCACACCGAGTACGGCCCGGTCCTCGCCCTCGACGACGTCATCGGCACCAAGGTCCGCGCCCTTGCCGACCGCGGCGCCGTCCGCGACGTCATCGACGTCCACGCTGCTTCCCGCATGCGCACGCCCACCGAACTCGAGCACCTCGGCCGGCGCCATGGTCGCGAAGAGTTCCGTCTTGAAGACCTCCACGACCGCCTCGCCGGCACCGACTGGTACGACGACGAGGAATTCCACGTCTACGGCCTCGACCGGCCGGCCATCGCCGTGCTGAGGCACTGGGCCCGGTCCTGGGCCACCGACCTCGAACAACGCCTCGCCTCCCACGACACGGAGGAAGAGACCTTCTGACGCGGAGAACAGGACCCGGTCACCGGGTCACCGGGGCACCGGTCCGGGCCGGGCAGTCGGCAGCGCGGCGGGCGGGCTCATACCCCCGCGGGCGCCGGGAGGACCAGGCGGCGGGGCGCCGCGCGGCCCCAGGGGAAGCCGTGGTGGAGGTGGACCGCCGGCGGGCGCTCGGAGTCGACTTCGACCGCCACCGCCGCCAGTACCTCCGGCACCGGCTCCACCTCCAGGAACCGCCACCGCCGCGCCGAGTCGTCGGCAGGCGGCCGGAACGACAGCACCCCCCGGTCCTCGGCCAGAGTGAACGCGAAGGAGTCGAACGGCAGCCCCAGGCCCAGACCCCGCGCCTTCGAGTACGCCTCCTTCAGCGTCCACAGCCGCAGCGCCCGCCGGTCCCGCGGCCGCCCCGGCGCGGCGCCGGCGATCCAGTCCTGCTCCTCCCCGGCGAACGTCGCGATGATGTTGTCCAGGCCGCGCTCGCCCCGGTCCAGCCGCTCCACGTCCACGCCGATCCGCAGCCCCCGCGCCACCCCCAGCAGGTTGTAGGCGTTGGCGTGCGAGAGGTTGAAGTCCAGGGCGTCGGCCCCCCGCGGCAGCCCTCCGGCCGGAGTCTGCAGGAACGGCCGCCCGCGCGAGGAGCGCCAGATGACCGCCTCCGCCTCCGGGATGCCGGTCTCCAGCGCGAGCACCCGCCGCACCAGCGCGTGCGCGACGAGGTACTGCCGGCGGTCGCGCTCGAAGAGGAACCGGCCCGCCACCTCCTGCTCGTTCTCGTCCAGCCAGTACGAGGCCAGGGTCGCGGCGATCCCGGGCGCCAGGTCCTCGTTGGGGCAGAACCACAGGTTGACCGGGGCCGGCTCGGTCTCCCCCGACCCCGCCGGGTCGGGCGGCAGCGTCGTCATGCCGGGCCCTCCTCGCCGCTCAGCCAAAGCGGTACGCGCAGGAACGCGGACGGGGGCAGCGGCACGCCGGCCGCCCCGCCCCCCGCCGGCTCCAGCGCGGCCCAGTCCACGTCCAGTCCCGACAGCCACAGCCCGCGCAGCTGGTGCAGATGCCCGGCCTGCCACAGCGCGGCGAGGTACCCGTCCGTCTCCGGTACGGCCCCCAGCCCCAGCGGGTCGGCTCCGCCGCCCCGCAGATCGGCGCAGGGCGCCCCGTCCCGTACGAACTCCTCCAGGACCCGCAGCAGTTCGCCGGTGTCCGCGACGACGGCCGCGAACCGGCAGTCCATGGCGGCCCGCCCCGTCCGCAGGCCGCGCGCGAGCCGGTCGAGCTCCGGCACGGGCCCGGCCCCGCCCAGCAGAGCGGCGAACCGCCGGGCGGTGGCCGCCAAGTGGGCGGGGGTCGGGGCGGACAGCAGGAACAGCTCGGGGCCCACCGGGGCCCGCTGCGCGACGGCGGACGGCTCGGCGGCCTCTGGCAGGTACTCCTCCAACACCACCTCGGCGTCCGTACCCCCGGCCCCGCGCACCCCGACGCAGATCCGCCGCGGCCCGGGCCCCTCGTTCTCCCAGACCCGCGCCCCGGCGCGCTCCGCCCCGGCAGACTCCGCCCCCGGCGCCAGGACCCGGTGCCCCAGCTGGAAAACGGCCCGTGTCACGGCGGCCACGCCGGTGGCGGCCCCCGCCTCGCCCACGAGCGCGCGCACGGCCCCGGCGTCCTCACGGACGACTCCGTCCGCGCCGCCCACACCGGCGGCCCGCAGCGCCTCCCGCGAGACCCGGCCCGCCGGGGCCCTTCCCGGCGTACGCGCGGACGCACCCCGCGTACGAGCGCCCGCGGGCCGGGACCCGCGGCCCGGGCCGGGGGCCGTGGGGTCGGGTGCGGTGTGGCCGACCGCACTGCCGCGCACCAGGCAGTGGATGCCGTCCCCGTCGGCCAGGGCCCGCGCCAGCGGCTTCAGCAGCAGCGCGCCGACGCCCTCGCCCGCGCCGGGGTGCCGGCTGGACGGGTGCAGCAGCAGCCGTACGCCACCGACGAGCGCGGCGGCGCACTCTCCGCGGTGCAGGGCGGCCGCCGCGAGATGGAGGGCGACGAGCACCGAGGACTCGGCGGTGTCCACCGACTGGCTGGGGCCGGTGAGGCCGAGCAGGGCGGAAAGCCGGTTGGGCAGGCTCCACTGACCGCCCCGGGGCATCGGGCGGGGCCGCTCGCGGCTCCACGTCCGGACGGCGAGCAGCGCGTAGTCGCCGGACCCGGCGCCGGTGAACACCCCGACGCTGCGCGGGGTGCCGTCGGCGGCGGTCAGGGCGTCGAGTCGGCCGCCGGTGCAGCCGGCGTCCTCCAGGGCCTCCCACGCGGTTTCGAGGAACAGCCTCTCCTGGGGGTCCATCAGGGCGGCTTCGTGCGCGTCGATCCCGAAGAACTCCGGGTCGAAGTCCTGTACGCGCTCCAGGTAGTGGCCGGGCTCCTCGCCGGGCCGGCCGGGCGGCGGGGTCGAGGCGCTGTCGTACCCCTCGCGCGCCCGGCGCCAGAACGCGGCCAGGTCCGGCGCCCCCGGGTAGCGGCCGGCCATCCCGACGATGGCGATGGCCCCGGTGGCCGGCGGCTCCGGTGGTGTGAGGACGACGGGTCCCGTCCCGGTGCCGGCGCCGGTCAGCAGCGCGGCGACCTGGGCCCGGTCCAGATGGCCGTTCTTGAACCGGGTCAGGACTTCCTTCTCGTCCATCTGGACGTGCTCCTTACGGGATTCGGCTTCAGCCGCGACGGCCGAGCAGTACGAGGGCCTCGTCCACGGTGAGCCGGTCGTCGCGGATCGCGTCGAGCAGGACGTCGAGGTCGCCCGCGGGAAGCGGCCGCGCGGCCGGCCCCGGACCGGCGACCGCGGGAACGGCGGAGACCGCGGCGAGCGCGGTGACCGGGCCCGCGGCGGCGGGCCGGTACGCCGGTTCCGGCGTCCGCGGGGCCGGGGCGAAGTCCTGCGCGGGGCGAGCGGTGTGCGCGGTGTGCGCGGCCTGCGCCACCTGCGCTTCCTGGACCGCCTGCGCCGCCGCCCCCGACCGCGTCGCGATGTACGCGGCCATGGCGGCCAGGTTCGGGTGCTCGTACAACAGGACGGACCGCTCCCGCAGACCGAAGCTCCGGTTGACGACCGCGATGAACTCGGCGCCCACCATGGAGTCCACCCCGAGCACGTTGAACGCCGCCGTGGTGTCGATGTCCCACGGGTCGCAGCACAGGATCCCGGCGAGCTGCTCGCGCAGCACCTCCGCGATCCGGGTCGCCGCGGCGGCCGCCGGCGCCTGCCGGGCGGCGGGGGCGGGGGCGGCGGAGGCCGCCGTCGGCGCTTCGTACGCCATGCCCGCGGCCGGCGCCGCGACGGGGACCGGCGCAGCCGCGGGAACCGGCGCAGCCGGGCCCGCACCGCTCGCCGCCCGCGCGACCTCGCGCGCGAAGGACACCGGCGTCGGGAAGTCGTACAGGTCGGTCGCGCGCACGCGCAGCCCGTACCGGGTGTTGACGACGGCGACGAACTCCACGACCAGCAGGGAGTCGAGCCCCATGGACTGGAAGGTCTGCTCGGGGTCGATCTTCTCCGGCTTGACCCGCAGGACGTCGCCGAGCACCCCGATGAGGTCGGTCAGTACGTCCGCGGGATGTTCCATCGTCATCGCAGGCTCCTCCAAGCCGTCGGCCGACACACGGTCACGGGTCACGGGTCACGAATCACACGTCACGGGGCACCGATCACGGGAACGGTCACGCCCGCGGTCACGTGCTGCTGCCGGAGAACACCGGAGGGGACAGGTGGTCCACGCCCCCGTCCGGGGCGTCGTCCTCGCGTACGTCCCCCACCCGCCCGGGCGCCGTGTCGGGATCCGGCATCCCGACCCGGAACTCCCGCTGCGCGCCCTCCGGAACCAGACTCGGCAGCAGCAGCGACCACAGCCCCGCCACCCGGCGCTGCAGTTCGGCGTACGGCATGCCCGTCGCCGCCAGCGTCTCGATGCCGCAGGCCGCCGCGGCGACCAGGGATTCGATGCTCTCCCAGCGGCCCCCGGTGCGCAGTTCGCCCGCGTCCCGGGCCGCGCGCAGCAGCCCGCAGACCTCCGCGAGCCAGATCCGGTGGAAGTCGGTGGCGAGCGAGGGCAGTCCGGCGCACTCCCTGGTGATGCGGAAGCTGGCCGGGATCGCCGGTTCCTCGCGCAGGCCCAGCGCGAGCCAGTGCGTCAGATCGACCAGGGTCTGGAGCGGGGAGCCGCCGCAGGCGCGCAGTGCGCGCACGGATTCGCGCAGCAGCTCGCAGCCGCGCAGCCGGACCGCCTCCGCCAGTTCGTCCTTGGAGGCGAAATGGAAGTACAGCGCCCCCTTGGTCACTCCGGCGAACGCGGCGATCTCCAGGAGCGTCGCGTTCGCGTAGCCGTTGCGGTGGAACATCTCGGCGCCCGCGTGCACCAGTTTCCTGCGGGTCCGCTCCGACCTCTCCTGCACGGCGCCGCCCCCTCCGCCGGCGGTCCGGACGCGCCTCCGGCTCCGTGCTCCGGTCCCGGTCGCCGTCCCGGTCCCGGCCGTCTTTCCGGTCCCGGTTCGGGTGTCGCGTGCGGCGGCCATCTCAGCCCACGCGCGCGAGTCGCTCGCTGTTGTTGGTCTCCGCCGCCACCGGGGTCTCGGGGCTGGCCATGAGGATCGAGCGCTGCAGCCTGCGCAGGGCGGCCGAAGGCTCCAGCCCGAGTTCGCGCACGAGCGTGGCGCGCAGCCGCTGGTAGACGTCGAGGGCCTCGCCGCGGCGGCCGGAGCGGTGCAGGGCCAGCATGAACTGGCCGTGCAGGTTCTCGTGGGTGCGGTACCGGCTGGCCAGCACGGTGAGTTCGGCCAGCAGCTCGCGGTGCCGCCCGATCCGCAGATCCGCCTCGATGCGCTGGTCGAGCGCGCAGAGCCGGGTCTCCTCCAGCCGCCGCGTCTCCATGTCCAGCTGGATTCCGCCGTGCACGTCGGCGAAGGCCGGTCCGGACCACAGCGACAGCGCCTCGCGCAGCAGCCGGGCCGCGCCCGGGAAGTCGCCCGCGTCCATCGCCCGGTAGCCCATGCCGGCGAGCCGGTCGAACTCGCGGACGTCGCTGGTGCCGCCCCCGCTGTTGAGCAGGTAGCCGCCGGGGAGGGTGACGAGCACGTCCTTGGCGGTGCGCCGCCCCGCGGGGGCGGCTTCGCCCTCGTCATCGCCCTGTTCCAGGGCCGTGGCGATGAGGGCCCGCAGCTGCAGGACGTAGGTCTGGAGCGTGGTCCGCGCGCTGCGCGGCGGCGCCCCCTGCCACAGTTCCTCTATCAGAGCCGACACCGGGACGACCTGGTCGGCATGGAGCGCCAGCAGTGCCAGCACCTGTCGCGGCTTCGGGGCGGTCGGCGTAACGGAGACTCCGCGTTCCCGCACCGCCAGTGTGCCCAGTACTTCGATGTCCACGCCGTACTCCCCTGTCCGTGGATGAGCCTTCGCCAGTAAAAAACAGGACCGGCGGTTTGTCAATACGAAACCGACCGCGCTGTTTTGTTTCGGGTTGCAGCCAGTTGGCCCTCAAAAACCCTTCTGAACTGGGCTTTTGTCGAGGCCTCAGGATCGGAGGACCGCTGCAGCCCCGCTCCTCACCTTCTCCAGAACACCCCCAGGCGGGGCAAAACAAACCGCAAAGTCTACGTACGGACAGGGTGAACAAACGCATCCGGCCCTCCGCGCCCGGTCCGCGAAGGGGCCTGGCCGGGGGCCGGACGGGAGGCACCACGAAGACCGGTACCGGGACCGCGTACGGCTACCCGGGCCGCCGGTCCGTGCCGGCGGCCTCGAAACCCGCGAGCCGGTCCGCCGGTATGAGCGTCGGCAGCAGCAGCCGCCAGAACCGGGTCACCGTCGCCGCCGACAGCCACGCCTCGTCCCGTACGGCGAGCACCTCGAAGCCCACGGTCGCCGCCACCACGGCGGTCACCACGTCCCCCGCCGCCGCCTCGGGGCGCAACTCCCCCTCCAGCTCGGCCAGCCTCAGCGTGTCCTCGACCCAGTGGCGCCAGCGTTCGCGCAGATCGCCCGGGCCCGGGCGGGAGAGCTCACCGCTCAGCGCGAACCCCGCCCGCAGCACCGGATCCCCGCGCAGCGCACCCGCGATCGCGTGGGTGACGTCGACGAGGAGCTGCACGCGGCTGGCCCCGGCCGGGAGCTCGTCCCCCTCCGCCTCCCCCGTGAGGGCCAGCAGCCGGGTCAGCGCTGATTCCTCCACCGCATGGGCCAGCGCGGCCTTGCTGGGGAAGTGGAAGTGCAGTGCCCCGTTGCTCACGCCGGCCAGCGAACTGATCGCGGTCAGCGAGGCCACCGAGAAGCCGTCCCGGTCGAAGGTCTCGGCTGCGGACCGGATCAGGGTTTCGCGCGTACGCGCCGCGCGTTCCTGTTTGACCATCGACTGCTCCGTCACTGCGAGGGGTGCCACGCGCGCGAGGGCGGGCGGGCTGCTTGCTCCGGAGCACCGCGAGGCGGCCGCCGCTCCGGCTCCCACTATAACAAACCGTCTGTGCGGTTTTTGAAAAGAGGGGTCACCCGGCATAACGTCAGCCGGAATAGACCGAGGATCACGCCGAGTGACCGGAGACATTCGGACACGGTTGATCAGCGGACTTGAGGATCACTCAGACCGGACTCGACCCACCGGGGTCCCCGAAGGGGCCCACGTGGTGCAACCGGAGCGGGACAGAGGTCAGGAGACCCGCCCTGACCAGCGGATACGTTTTATTCGGAAGGAAATCATCCGCAGTTTGCACGAGCGGATGGTCAGATACCGCTAGAAATTAAACCGGTTGGTATGTATCTTTCCCGCCAGAGGCAACAAGCCCTTCTCGCCAGCGGAGCCCAGGGGGAGCAATGTCTGCGAGCACCTTTGAAGTTGAACTGACCGGGTTCGACAGAGAAATGACGAGACGGGCCCCTTGGGCCTCTGTCAACCGGCCCTCGATCCCCTCCACGTGGACCACGACGGTCCCCAAGGAATTAGTGCACCGGGCCGCCGTCGCCGAGGTCATGCTCACCGACTGGGAGCGCCAGGACGACACCCACTTCACCGTCACCGCCCAATGGCCGCGCAGCCACAGCTTCTTCATCCCCGTGCACGGCACCCACCATGACCCCCTCATGGCCGTGGAGACCTTTCGCCAGGTCGGCGCCCTCCTCGGCCACGCCGAATTCGGAGTCCCGTTCGGGCACCAGTTCCTGATGCGCGACCTCAGCATCGCGGTGCGGCCCGAACAGCTCGTCGTGGGCAGCGCCCCGGCCTCCATCGACATCGAGGTCACCTGCACCGACGTACGGCGGCGCGGCAGCCGGCTCGCCGGACTGCGCTACGAGGCGGTCCTGCGCCGCGACGGCGAACTGGCGGCGACCGCAGCCGCCTCGTACACCTGCATCGCGCCCACCGTCTACGAGCGGCTGCGCGGCGACCGCACCCTGAGCGGCGAGCAGCGCCGCCTGCCGCTCACGGCGCCCGCGGCCCCGCAGAGCGTGGGACGCGTGTCGCCCATGGACGTCGTCCTCTCCCCCACCGACCGGCCGGACCGCTGGTTCCTGCGGGCGGACACCCGCCATCCGGTGCTCTTCGACCACCCCGTCGACCACGTACCGGGGATGGTGCTCCTCGAAGCCGCCCGGCAGGCGGCCAGCGCCGTGCTGGGAGATTCCGCCTTCCTCCCGGTCGGCATGGACAGCACCTTCGAGCGCTACGCGGAACTGGACGCCCCCTGCGTCATCGAGGCGCGCACGCTGCCCTGCGACGCCCTGCCGGAGGGCACGACGGCCGTGGTGGTCACCGGCCACCAGAACGGCAGTCCCGTCTTCAGCTCCACCGTGTCCGCGGCGCCCCACGCCGTCTGACGGGTCGGGAGCCGGCTCCGCCGGCACCGCCCGGTTCCCTCACACGAAGGCACTCAGGTGATCCCTCGCCCACGCGCGGAAGGAACCGGCGGGACGGCCGAGCAACACCGGCACCGTCCCGTCCACCTGGGCCTTGGCCCCCGCACGCTGCCGCTGCGCGCTCTCCAGCAGCGCCTCGACGAGGGCGTGCGGGTACTTCCCCCGCAACGCCGTGCGCGCCTGCTCCGGGCCCAGCTCCTCGAAGCGCAGCGGGCGTCCGAGCAACTGCGCGAGCTGCGCGGTCTGCTCGGCCGCGGTGATCGCCTCCGGCCCGGTCAGCGTGTACGAACGACCGGCGTGCCCGTCGCCGGTCAGGGCCCGTACCGCCACCTCCGCGATGTCGCGCGGATCCACGCACGCGTTGCCCGACGCCCCGCACAGCCCCCGTACCACCCGCTCCGCCCGCACCGTCGCGGCCCAGGACAGGCTGTTGGACATGAACGACCGCGGGCGCAGCAGCGTCCATTCCATCCCCGAGCCGCGCAGCAGCTCCTCGTTCCCCCGCTGCCACCGGGTGATCAGGTCCTCGGCCCCGGGGTCCTCCACGGCCGCGGCGGACAGTTTCACGACGTGTCGTACGCCCGCCGAGCGCGCGGCCCGCAGGAAACGCGCGTCCTGGTCGCCGCCGATCTCCGCGGTCACCAGGAAGGCCGCGCTCACCCCGCGCAGGGCCCGTGCGAGCGAGGGCCGGTCCCGGTAGTCCCCGTGGACGGCCTCGGCCTGTGCGCGGAGGCCCGCAAACCCTTCGGGATTTCTGCACATCACGCGAAACCGCAGGTCAGGTGGGATTCTCCGGACCACCTCGCGGCCGACCGTCCCCGTGGCCCCCGTGACCAGAATCATGACCTTCCCTCCCTGACCTGACATTTTCTCGCCTCCCGACACCAGCCGGGACACCTCACCCGCTGTAAGATACGAACTGGGCGGTTTTTTTACAGCCCCCATCAACAGAGGAGGGAGGAGGCAACGTGGCTGAGCAGGTCCGGGCCATCCGCACACGGCAGGCGATCCTTTCGGCGGCGGCCAAGGTCTTCGAGGAGCACGGCTACCAAGCCGCCACGATCTCCCAGATCCTCACCGAGGCCGGGGTGACCAAGGGCGCCCTGTACTTCCATTTCCAGTCCAAGGACGACCTGGCCCAAGGGGTCCTCGGCGAACAGGACCAGCGCATCCTCGTCCCCGAGCGGGCGACGAAGGTGCAGGAGATCGTGGACATGGTGATGCTCCACGCCTACCGCCTGCAGACCGACCCCATGGTCCGCGCCGGCGTACGGCTGACCATGGACCAGCTGGCACAGGGCCTCGACCGCAGCGGCCCGTTCGTGCGCTGGGCCGAGGTCGTCACCGTCACGCTCCGGAAGGCGCAGGAGCAGGGCGAGCTGCTGCCCCACGTCGTGCCCGAGGAGACGGCCGACGTGATCGTGGGAACGTTCGCGGGCATCCAGTCCATGTCCCAGGCAGTCTGCGACTACCGCGACCTGGCGGCCCGGACCTCCGCGCTGGTGCGCCACCTGCTGCCCAGCATCGCCGTCTCCTCCGTCCTCGCCTCGCTCGACCTCGCCGAGCCCCGCGGAGCCGCGGTCTACGCCGAGGCCCTGAAGGCGGCGGACGCGCTGGAGCTCGCGGCCGCCGGCTGAGCCCGGCCGGAGTACCCCGGCCGGGGCCGAGCCGGTACGGCGCCCCGCGCTCCGGCCGGGGACGCCGTACGGGCACGGCCCCGCCCCCGGCCGTCCCGCGTTCCCCCGGCTCCCCGCGCTCCCCGGGCTCTCCGCGTCACGCGCACCCCGTGCGGGCGCTCCCGGCGAAGTACACCGACAGCGCGGCGCCCAGGCCAGCGCCCCCCGGCGCCCACGCGATGTACCCGTCGGGGCGCACCAGCAGGGCCTCGTACGGCACTTCGGGCGTGGGCCGGGCGTGCACCACGCGCACGATCCCCTCCCAGCCCCGCGCCTCCTCGCGGTGGACGGCGCCCTTGTCCCCGAGGAGCAGCAGCAGCGGGCGGCCGCCCCGGAGCAGCCGGATGACGTCCGTCTCGCCGGTCGAGGTGGTCAGCACGGCGTTGTGCAGAAACGTTCCTGCGCTCGGGCAGGAAGGCCCGGGCCGCGTCGGCAGCACCGCCGGGAGCACGGTGTCCTGCGCACTGATGAGACCCCCGAGATGCCCCTGGGCGCCCTCCTGCGCCAGCAGCCCCGAGAACACCCCGCGCAGGGCGTCGAGTTCGGGCCCCGGCCGCATCAGCGCGAGCTGGGCCCGGGTGTTCTCGATGACCCGCCGGGCGACCGGCCTGCGCTCGGCGTCGTACGTGCCGAGCAGTTCCGGGCCCGCCTCCCCGCGCACCGCGAGCGCCAGCTTCCAGGCCAGGTTGAGGGCGTCGAGGACCCCGGTGCTCAGGCCCTGCCCGCCGATCGGGAAGTGCACGTGCGCCGCGTCCCCCACCAGGAAGACCCGCCCCTCGCGGAAGGTCCGGGCCAGCCGGGCGAAATCGCTGAACCGGCCGAGCCAGCGCGGCTCGTCCATCGCGATCTCCCGTCCGGCGATCCAGGAGACCTCCGCGCGCAGTTCCTCCAGCGTGGGCGGCAGGTGCCGGTCGGCGAACGCCCCGGCGCAGTTGAGCGTCCGTACGTGCGTCCTGCCCTCGGCGTCGGCCTTGGCCACGATCCAGCCGCGCGGGGTCCGGTGCCAGCCCGCGGGCAGTGCGTCCGGTTCGGCGAGGCGGACCGCGCCCATCAGCGCGGAGACGGTCGCCGGATGGGTCTCGGAGCCGATGCCCGCGTGCTCGCGGACCGTACTGCGCGCACCGTCCGCCCCCACCACGTACCCCACCTCGTACGCGACCGGCCCGTGCGGCCCCTCGGCCTCGATCCGCACGCCGTCCGCCTCCCGGACCAGCCCGGTGACCCGGTGCTCGCGCAGGATCCGCGCGCCCGCCGCCCGGGCCCGCTCCTCGAACTCCCGCTCCAGCCGCGCCTGGGGACACTTGAGGATCGGCTCCGGCTCGGTCTCGGGAGCGGTGATGAACAGGCCGGGCAGCCCGGCGAAGTGGAAGGGGCTCGCGGCCCGGCCGCCCCGGGCGGCGGCGTACGGGGCGGCCGGCGCGGGCAGATGGCCGCGCCGGGCCAGGCACTGCACGGCCCGGGCGTGCAGCGTGGTCGCCTTGGGCCGGTCGGACACGCCGGAGCGGGATTCGAGCAGCACCGTGTCGACCCCGAACGCGGCCAACTCGGCCGCCACGAGCATCCCTACGGGCCCACCACCCACCACCGCGACCTGCGCCCGCGCCCCACGTTCCCCCTGCACAGCGGCTGCCTCCCCGTCGACGACCCCTCAGACGCAAAAATATACCGGGTGTCCTGTTTCTTTTCCAGGAGGAACGGGACCAGGGATCACGAGGTGTCCGACGCACCGGCTACGGAAGCAGGCCGCGCACCGCCGAGGACATCGGGCCGCCCTCCGATCGCTCCGTCTTGCGCCCCTTCCTGCCCGGCGCCAGCGTCCGCGCGTCCACGGCCTCCGCCGGCGCCCCGGTCGCGTACAGCCCCTCCGGGGCGGTGTCCCGGTCGTGCGGCAGCAGCCAGAACACCCGCCGCCGGAACGTGCCGGAGGAGCGGGAGGGCTTGGCCTTCGGCCCCAGCAGCGCGTACCCGACCATCCGCCCGTCGCGGTGGTAGGCGGGCCGCCCGCGCCGCGTCGGCAGCCGGTCCAGGCTCTGCCGGACGTAGTCGAGCCGGCTGATGTCCTCCAGCCAGACGAGCTCCACCTCGTGGACGAGCTCGTCTTCTGCGATGAGGGCGCTCACACTGTCTCCTCGTCCGCGAGCAGGCCGATGCCCGGGTAGTACTTGCGCTGGTTGGACAGGATCATTTCCTTCGGCGAGGCCAGTCCCACCGATTCGCGCACCCGCGCCGCGAAGGCCCGGGACGAGACCGCCGGAGCGCCCTCAGTCTGGCACCAGCGCCTGTAGGCCGCGTAGAGCTGTGCCTGTTCCGCCCGCAGGTCGGCTTCCAGCCGGCAGGTCTCGCCGATGAAGCGCCCGGTGTGGTCCTCGGTCTCCGCGTACGCCGTCGTCGCGATGCGCACCCGCTCCGGCCCCGTGAGGTCGCGGTCGCCGCCGAGGTAGCGTCGGGCGCCGTCGATCAGCCAGTTGAGGATGCCCGGGCCCTCCTGGGTGACGAGCACGTCCGCCAGGTTGTCGATCTTGCGGTCGTCCGAGACGACCCGCTCGAACGGGATCAGCCGCATGCGCCGCCAGAACGCGAACCCGCCGGTGCCGACCTCGGGCCGGTGGTTGCCCAGCAGCCACATCTTGTGCGTCGGCTCGAAGCTGAAGAAGTCCTGCCGCATCCGGCGCGCCTTGATGCGGTCGCCGCCGGTGAGCAGTTTGACCCGTGCCTCGTCGAAGCGGTCGCCCGGCTTGACCTCGCTGCACACGATGACGCGGCGGCCGTGGAGTTCGGCGAGGTCGGTCGGGTGCCCCTCGTACGGGCGCGACATGAGGAACCCGGGGGGCGCGGCGTCCGCGTAGTCCCCGAGCAGCTTCATCAGGACGTCCAGCAGGACGGACTTGCCGTTCTTGCCGGAGCCGAACAGGAACGGCATGACCTGGGCGCCGACGTCCCCGGTGACGGAGTAGCCGAGCAGCAGCTGGAGGAAGTCGATCATCTCCGCGCCCTCGGGCCCCTCGCCGAAGGTGTCGGTCAGGAAGCGGTTCCAGCGGGGCGTGGGCATCTGCCGCGGGGCCGCCGACGTGGAGCGGGAGTGGAAGTCCTTCGTGGGTTCGGCGGGCCGGACGCGGCCGGTCCGCAGGTCCACGACGCCGGCCGGGGTGCACAGCGCGTACGGATCGGCGTCCAGGCGGGCGGCGTTGAGCACCATCCCCGGGGCGGACTTCGCCTGGGTGAGCATGGCGTTCATCCCGCTGGTGCTGAGCGCGCGGCGGCGGTGCTGCTGGAGCGCGGTCGCGGGATGGACGCCGCGCGGGTCGGTGGTCGCCATGGACTCGGCCAGGTCGTCCGCGGACCACATGACGGTGTCGTCCTCGTCGATCTGCCAGCGCGTGCCGTCCCAGCGGTACCAGCCGATGCCCGGGACGTGCCGGTAGTCGTTGCGGTAGAGCTTGACGAACAGTTTGGCGTTGCCGCGGTCGGTGAGCGTGTCGGGCAGCAGTCCCTGGGCCGTCGCCTCGCCGCACGCCGCGCCCACCGCCAGGGCGCCCAGGGGCTCCAGGGGCTCTGGGGGGCCGCCGTCGGCCGTCTCCCGGCCGGGCGCGTACGCGGAGGGCTCCAGGCACTCCTGAGGGGCGCGGGGGGCCGGTACGGGCTGTGCGAGGATCTGCGCCGCGACGGCCTGTACGTCGAAGCCGGGCTGTTCGTCGAAGCCGGGCTGCTCGTCGAAACCGGTCAGCATGCTCTCGTTGTCCGGCCTCGCACGCGGCCTCACGCGCGGCCCCGGAGGGCCAGCGGGCGCGCCAGGCCCGCACTGAGCCCGCCGCGGATGATGGCGCGGCAGCGGCCCTCCTGCCCGGGGCGGGCCAGCTCGGCCGCGTTCTCCAGGGCCCGCAGGGCCTCGGCCTCGGCGAGGTGCCCGGCGGCGACGAGTCCCCCGGCGGTGTAGGCCGCGCGGTTCAACTTCTCCGAGAACGCCGCCCCTTCGCGTACCGCCGCGCAGCCGGCCACCTCGGCCAGCACTCCCGCGAGCACCCGGGCCGACGCCGCTCGTCCCCCGCCCGCCGCGATGACGGCCTGCCGGGCCCGGGGCGGCACGGGCCGCGGCCCGGGAAGGGCCTCGGCGGGCAGGTGCCCGGTGCGCTCCAGTTCTCCCGCGAGCCAGCCCGGCAGCGGCGCGGGCCCGCGTACGGCTCCCAGCGGCCGGTAGACCCCGGCGGGGGTCACGGTCCCCGGAGCCACGATGTACCCGCCGTTGGCGCGTACGTCGACCTGCCAGGCCAGCGCCCGGCCGCTGCCCGACCCGGCGGAGCACTGCCAGCGAAGGCCGCCCTCGTTGCGGTACCAGACGTGCAGGCCGCCCGACGGGGTCCGTACGCGCAGGGTGGTCTCGTCGTCCGCCGGGCTCGTGGCTCCGCGTAACGCGGCCAGCACGCCCAGGGTGTGGAACCCGTTGGCCAGCCCGGTCAGGTCGACGGTGTCGGCGATGGGGATGCCCGGCAGCAGCCGCTCACGCCCGGGGAGTTCACGGGTGTGCGCGTCGACGTCGATGACGACGAGCCCCGCCGGACCGGTGGCGACGCCGACGCCGAGGTCGGGGCGCGCGCCCCACCACTGGCGGATCCGGTCGCAGTCGAGGGTGGCGGCGTGGAACCCGTGGCACCAGCGGCCCGCCCGCAGGCACGCGCAGGCTCCGCGGTCGTGGCCCGGAACGCGGCACGCCGAGCAGTTGCCCACGGGCGTCTTGCGGCCCGGCGCAAGGGGGTGAACCGGCCACCCCTGGCGCGCGCACCACATGGCGGTCGTCAGAGGCTGCGACACGACCGCGGCAGCTCTCGTGAACTGCCGTGGGTCGCTGCGCGAAACCCGCAGCTCAGCTGCCATTCACTTCCCCCATCAGCGACTGAAGCGACTCAACGCCCGACAAACAGATTAGCGAAACCACCGGGAGGCGAGAGGCATATGAGTCAGAACAGGTGTACGCCTCCACGAGGAGCCCCAGCGACCGAGCGACCGAACGCACAGCGACTCAGCCTCGTTCGGTCGCTCGTCGAGTCGCTCACAGAACACCAGGTCACAGCCTTAGGCAAGGCAAAACAGCGACTGAAGCGACTCAAGTCCCCTATATATGACGCGCACACGCGCATGCGCACGCGCACGCCAATGTCTCCATATACCCGGACCTTGAGTCGCTTCAGTCGCTGTTTCCCCTGGCCACACCATCTGACCTGGGCTTTCTTCTTCGTTCTGAGAGCGACCGAAGAGTCGCTCAGTCGCTTTTCCTCAGTCGCTGCCCCCCGCCCGGCTTTCTCCGGGCCGTCTTGAGCGTGTCTGGAGGCCCGCTCCGGCGAGAAACGAGCAGCGACTGAAACGGGCGACGGGAACGGGCGACCGGAACGGCGCGCAGGGACGACGCGCAGGGGCGGCGCACCCCGACGTGGTGTCGGAGTACGCCGCCCGGGGGCGGACCTGTGGGGCCGGGCCGGGTTCCCGGCTACTTCGGGTCCCGGTCGAAGACCGACTTCGACCAGAAGTAGCCGAGCAGGGTGAGGGCGAGGCACCAGCCGAGCGCCAGCCACCCGTTGACGCCGATCTCGGTGCCGAGCAGCAGCCCGCGCAGGGTCTCGATGGCCGGGGTGAACGGCTGGTACTCGGCGACCGGCCGGAACCAGCCCGGCATCGCGTCCACCGGGACGAACGCGCTGGAGATGAGCGGGAGGAAGATCAGCGGCATCGCGTTGTTGCTGGCCGCCTCGGCGTTCGGGCTGACCATGCCCATCCCGACCGCGATCCAGGTGAGGGCCAGGGCGAACATCGTCAGGAGCCCGAACGCCGCGAGCCATTCCAGGGCCGTGGCGTCGACGGAGCGGAAGCCGATGGCCACGCCCACGCCCCCCACCAGGACCACGCTGACGACCGACTGCAGCACGCTGCCGACGACGTGCCCGACGAGCACCGAGCCGCGGTGGATCGCCATGGTGCGGAAGCGGGCGATGATGCCCTCGGTCATGTCGTTGGAGACGGACACGGCGGTGCCGATGGTGGTGGAGCCGACGGTCATCAGCAGGAGGCCCGGCACCAGGTAGGCGATGTACGCGGAGCGGTCGGCGCCGCCGCCCATGCCGGCGCTCATCACGTCGCCGAAGACGTAGACGAAGAGCAGCAGCAGCATGATCGGCGTCAGCAGGAGGTTCAGCGTCAGGGACGGATAGCGCCGTGCGTGCAGGAGGTTGCGGCGCAGCATCGTGGACGAGTCGCGGACGGCGAGGGCGAGCGAGCTCATCGGGAAGTCTCCTTGGTCTGGTTGCTCGGGTTGCTCGGGTTGCTCGTATTGCTCCGGCCGGCCTTGTCGCCGCCACCGGTCAGGGCGAAGAACACGTCGTCGAGGTCGGGGGTGTGCACGGTCAGCTCGTCCGCCTCGATGCCCGCGGCGTCGAGCCCGTCGAGGAGGGAGCGCAGCTCGCGCTGGCTGCCGTCGCTGGGGATCTGCAGCGCCAGCGCCTCGTCGTCCCGGGTGACCTCCCGCAGCGCGAGACAGGCGTTGCGGTAGGCGGCCGGGTCGGAGAAGCGGAGCCGGACGTGCCCGCCGGGGATCAGCCGCTTGAGCTCTTCCGCCGTGCCCTCGGCCGCGATCCTGCCGTCGTTGAGCACGGCGATGCGGTCGGCGAGCTGGTCCGCCTCCTCCAGGTACTGCGTGGTGAGGAAGACGGTGACGCCGCCCGTGACCAGCTCGCGGATGATCTGCCACATGTTGTGGCGGCTGCGCGGGTCGAGGCCGGTGGTCGGCTCGTCGAGGAAGATGATCCGCGGGTCGCCCACCAGCGTCATGGCGATGTCGAGGCGGCGCTTCATGCCGCCCGAGTACGTGGACGCCGGCTTCTTCGCCGCCGCCACCAGGTCGAAGCGCTCCAGCAGCTCGGACGCCACGCGCCGCCCCTCGCTGCGGGGGAGGTGGTGCAGGTCCGCCATGAGCAGCATGTTCTCCTCGCCGGTGATCAGCCCGTCGACGGCGGAGAACTGCCCGGTGACGCCGATCGCGGCGCGCACCGCGTCCGGTGCCGCGGCGATGTCGTGGCCCGCGACCCGGGCCTGCCCGCCGTCGGCGGAGATGAGCGTCGAGAGGATCTTCACGACGGTGGTCTTGCCGGCTCCGTTGGGCCCCAGCAGCGCGAACACGGACCCGGCCGGGATGTGCAGGTCGACTCCGTCGAGGACGGTCTTGTCACCGTACGACTTGCGCAGACCGGTGGTGGAGACGGCGGCGGACGAGGTGTGGCCGCCGGCCTCCCTTGGCGTGGGCATGACAGAAGAAGGCATGAGGCCCTCCCTTTCGAAGGCTCGGGAAGATGGACCGAAGAGGGGGTGGGTGTCCGGTGCTCAGGCCCGGGCGCGGCGGACGTCGATGTTGCCGTGCCGGGTACGGGCGCGGACCTGGACGGTCTCCTCGCCGCCCTCGGGGCTCTCGGACGGGGTCAGCCCGTTGCGCACCTGGCCGGAGGTGGAGGTGACGTCGAGCCAGGCGGCCGTGCCCTCGCGGACGCCGACCTCGATGGCCCCGTACGAGGTCTCCAACTGGACGGTCCCGCGCACCACTTCGCCGACGCGCAGCGTGCCGTGGGCGGTGGTGGCGGTGACCGAGTCCTCGGCCCGCCGGATCTCGATGTCGCCGTTGGCGCCGCTCACCCGCAACTCGCCGATCGCAGCGCCGACGGTCGTGGTGCCGTGCGAGTTCTTCAGGACGGCCGGCCCGTCGACGAGGCCGACCCGCAGGCTGCCGGAGCTGGTGGTGATCTCGGCCGGCCCCTCGACCCGGTCGACGGTGATGGACCCGTGCGAGGCCTTCAGGTGCAGCGGGCCGGTGGTGTCGAGGCGTACGTCCCCGGACGAGGTCTTCACGCGGACCTCGCCGAGCCGGCCCTCGCCGAACACCTGGGTCCAGGAGCCGGTCATGTCGATGCGCGAGCCCGCGGGCAGTTCGACGGTCACGTCGACGACTCCGGTGCGGCCGAACATGTTGGACTTGGGCGTCCTGAGGGTCAGTTCGCCCCCCGAGCAGGCGACCTCGGTCTGCTGGGCCGTCCGCACGTCCAGGTCCTTCTTCGGGTCGCGGGGGCGCACCTCGACGACGGTGTCGGCGCGCTCACCGGCGACGAACTGGATGGAACCGGCCTCCACGCGCGCCGTGGCCGAGATCGGTTCGGGAGTGTCGAAAGAAGGCATGGCTGTCCCGTCCTCTTGGGTCAGTGGGATGAAGTGGTGGCTTGTGCGTGCGTACGTGCGCGGGCGGGGCTTTGAGCTACCGCACCCAGCCGGTGATGCTCTGTCCGACGCTCTTGGCCTTCTCCGCCGGGCGCGGCCGGGCGCCGCCGTCGACCGCGGCCGACACGGCCCGCACCAGCCAGGCGTTGACGGACAGGCCCTCGCGATTGGCGGCCTCCTCGGCGCGCGCCTTGAGGTGGGCCGGCAGGCGCAGGTTGACCCGGGCGGTGCTGCCCTCGTCCCCGTCGGGCACGACCGGGGCCGGCGCCGGGAGCGGCTCGAAGGGCGCGGGAGGCCCGGCGGGGGCGCCGCCCTCCGCGGGCGGCAGCGTGACCACGAAGTCCGGGTCCAGCCCGCGCAGCCGTACGTCGACCGAACCGGGCGCGAGCTCGCGGGTGATCTCGTCCATCGCGGCGGACAGCACGTTGAGCATGGTCAGCCGGGTCGCCGACTCCAGCGGAGCCGTGAGGCGATCGGCCAGTGCGCGCGCTTCCTCCCCACCGGCTTCGGCGGCCACCGCGAGCTCGCGGCGAAGGTTGTCGACATAGGGCGTGAGGTCCATGGCTCAATGATGGCACCACGATGGCGCCACTTGCAAGCCTCCATGGCGCCATCGGTGGCGCCAGACTCCGGAAACCGGCTCCCACCTGCGCAAACACCGGGTAAATTCCTCAGATCACAAGGATCCGGCACCGGCGGACGCACTCCCGAAGGCACCGTGTGGCACCGCTTGGCGTCACGTGGCGCCACTTGGCGCCCCCCTGGCACCACATGACGCCACCCGCCCCCCTCAGCCCGCCTGCGGTCCGTACTCCCCCGTCAGCAGCAGCTTCTTCTGCGGCTTGCCCATCGCGTTGCGCGGCACCGCCGCCACGAACCGCACCTCCCGCGGCCGCTTGTGCACGGACAGGTGCGCGGCGACGAAGTCCGTGAGCTCCTCCCCCGTCACCCCCTGCGCCACCACGAACGCCACGATCCGCTGCCCCAGGTCCGCGTCCGGGACCCCCACCACCGCCGCCTCGCTCACCGCGGGATGGTCCAGCAGCGCGTTCTCGATCTCCCCGGCACCGACCCGGTACCCACCTGTCTTGATCATGTCGATCGAGGCCCGTCCCACGATCCGGTGCACCCCGTCCGCCTCGTCCACGGCCGCGATGTCGCCCGTACGGAACCACCCGTCCTCGGTGTACGCGGCCGCCGTGGCCTCCGGCCGGCCCAGGTACCCCGCGAACAGCGTCGGCCCGGTCAGCTGGAGTTCCCCGATCCCGGCACCCGGCTCGGCAGCGATGCGCGTACGGATCCCCGGCAGCGGGGTGCCGACCGTACCGGGCCGTACCTCGCCACCCGCCCGCCCGCTGATCGTGATCAGCGTCTCCGTCATCCCGTACCGCTCCACCGGCCGCAGCCCGGTCAGCCGCTCCAGGTCCCGGAACACGGGCGCCGGCAGCGCCGCGCTGCCCGACACCAGCAGCCGCGCCCCCGACAGGGCGCCCGCGGCCTCCGGCTCCGCCGCGATGCGGGACCACACCGTCGGCACCCCGAAGTACAGGCTCCCGTGCGCCTGCGAGTACGCCTGCGGCGTCGGCCGCCCGGTGTGCACGAGGCGGCTGCCGGTGCGCAGCGGCCCGAGCACGCCGAGGACGAGCCCGTGTACGTGGAACAGCGGCAGCCCGTGCACGAGGGTGTCCTCGGCGCTCCACTGCCAGGCGCCGGCCAGCGCGTCGAGGTCGGCGGCGAGGGCCGCGCCGGTCAGGACCACGCCCTTGGGCGCGCCCGTGGTCCCGGAGGTGTACAGCACCAGGGCCGGGTCCTCGGGCGCGGCGGGCGGGCCGGTCCGGTCGGAACGCCGGGCGAAGTCCACCTCCACGACCTCGGCCCCGGAGTCCCGCAGGATGTGCTCCCGTTCGGCGGGCCCGGCGTCGGGCGGCAGCGGTACGAACGGCACCCCGGCCAGCAGCCCGCCGACGGCCGCCGCCACGGTCTCCAGGGAGGCCGTCGCCGTCATCGCGAAGGCCTTCGCCCCGGCCACGTCGGCGGCCACCGCCCGCGCCGCGCCGAGCAGTTCCTCGTACGAGGCGCTGCGCCCCGCGACGCGGACCGCGTCCGCCCTGTCCCCGTAGACCCCGTCCAACGCCGTCAGCACGCTCGTGTCCCCCTCGGTGTTCACTCCGTCGGCTCGGCCCCAGGCTACGGGCCCGCCCCCTCCCCGGGCCCCGGCGACGGGCCCGGGGGCGGCCGGAGCCCCGGACCCCGTACCGCGTGTCCCGCAGTCGCTCAGATGACGCCCTGGGCGAGCATCGCGTCGGCGACCCGCTCGAAGCCGGCGATGTTGGCGCCCGTCACGTAGTCGCCCGGCGCCCCGTACCGCTCGGCGGTCTCGTACGCGACCGCGTGGATCGCGCCCATGATGCGCGCGAGCTCCTCCTCCACGCGCTCCGCGCTCCACGCGATGCGCGCCGCGTTCTGGCTCATCTCCAGCGCGCTGACGGCGACTCCGCCCGCGTTGGCGGCCTTGCCGGGCCCGAACGCGACCCCGGCCTGCTGCAACAGCCGCACGGCCTGCGGTGTGGTCGGCATGTTGGCGCCCTCGGAGACGGCCTTGACCCCGCTCGCGATGAGCGTACGGGCGTCCTGGCCGTCCAGTTCGTTCTGCGTGGCGGACGGGAAGGCCACGTCCGCCGGGACATCCCAGACCCGGCCGCCCTGCACGTATCGCGCCGAGGTTCCGCGCCGCTGCGCGTACTCGCTCACCCGCCCGCGCTCGACCTCCTTGACCTGCTTCAGCAGCGCGAGGTCGATGCCCTTGTCGTCGACGACGTAGCCGTGGGAGTCCGAGCAGGTCAGCGGGTTGGCGCCGAGCTGCTGGAGCTTCTCGATCGTGTACAGGGCGACGTTGCCCGAGCCGGAGACCACCGCGGAGAGGCCGTCCAGGGACTCGCCCCGGACCTTCAGCATCTCCGCGGCGAACAGGACGCTGCCGTAGCCGGTGGCCTGCGGCCGGATCGCGGAGCCGCCCCAGCCGGCGCCCTTGCCGGTCAGCACCCCCGCCTCCCAGCGGTTGGTGATGCGCCGGTACTGGCCGAACAGGTAGCCGATCTCGCGGCCGCCGACCCCGATGTCACCCGCGGGCACGTCGGTGTGCTCGCCGATGTGCCGGTGCAGCTCGGTCATGAACGACTGGCAGAACCGCATGACCTCGGCGTCCGAGCGCCCGCGCGGATCGAAGTCGCTGCCGCCCTTGCCGCCGCCGATGCCGAGGCCCGTCAGCGCGTTCTTGAAGATCTGCTCGAAGCCCAGGAACTTGACCACGCCGATGTCCACGGAGGGGTGGAAGCGCAGGCCGCCCTTGTACGGGCCCAGCGCGCTGTTGAACTCGACGCGGAAGCCGCGGTTGACGTGGACCCGGCCGCGGTCGTCCTGCCACGGCACCCGGAACACGATCTGCCGCTCCGGCTCCGTCAGCCGCTCCACCAGCGCCACCGCCGGATCCGCGTACTCGGGCCGCGCGGCGAAGACGGGGGCGAGGGTCTCCAGCACCTCCCGCACCGCCTGGTGGAACTCCGGCTGCGCGGGGTTGCGCCGCTCTATCTCGGCCCGCAGTGCTTCCAGCGTGTCCTTCGAGTCCTTCACGTATGTCCTCCGGGGGGGTGCGGGTGCGTAGACGACGGCACGTGCATGGTGCCATCAGCTCCGCGAACACCGGTCGCTTCCGGGCAGAGTCTGTACGCACACGCGCACTTTTCCCAAGCCACCTCCACCCCCGGGCACCCCAGGTGCCCCTACGACCGGCCGACCCGTGAACGAGCGGGCGCTGCCGATCCGATCAGCAGGGGGGTCGCAGGCTCGGTTAGGGTGCGGCCATGAACACCCCCGCACTCCGCCTGGAGCCGGTCACCGCAGCCAACTTCGACGCGGTGTGCGCGGTCCGGGTACGGCCCGACCAGGCCCATCTCGTCTCCCCCGTGGTCAAGTCCCTCGCCGAGGCCTACGTCCACGGGGACACCGCCTGGCCGCGCGCGATCGTCGACGGCGACGAGGTCGTCGGTTTCGTCATGGCGTTCGTCGACTTCGCCTGGGATCCGGAGCGGGACCCCGCCGACATCCGCTCGGGCATCTGGCGCCTGAACGTCTCCGCCGACCACCAGGCCAAGGGGTACGGCCGCTTCGCGGTCCGGGCCGTCACCGCCGAACTCCGCCGCCGCGGCTCAGGGCGCGCGTACGTCACGTGGGAGCCCGGCCCCGGCACGCCCGAGCCGTTCTACCTGGGCCTCGGCTTCCGCCTCACGGGCGAACTGAGCGGCGGCCAGACCGTAGCCGTACTGGACCTCTCGGCCTAGCCGACCGGCAGGACCACCGTCCGCGCGGGTCCGGCGGCCGGCGGCCGGGGCGTCGGCGCGGCCCCCGGCCCCGTGCGGAACTCCTGCGGGCTCACGCCCCGTACCCGCTTGAAGGCCGTCGACAGCGCGAACGCCGACCCGTACCCGACGCGCCGGGCCACCGTCGCCACCGTGGCGTCCGGCTCCCGCAGCAGATCGGCCGCCAGCGCCAGCCGCCACCCCGTCAGGTAGGCCATCGGCGGCTCCCCCACCAGCTCCGTGAACCGCCGCGCCAGCGAGGCCCGCGAGACCCCGGCCTTGTGCGCGAGCTCCTCCACCGTCCAGCCGTGGGCCGGGTTCTCGTGCAGCAGCCGCAGTGCCCGCCCGACCACCGGATCACCCTGCGCCCGGTACCAGCCCGGTGCCCCCGAGCCGGGATCCGCGAGCCAAGTGCGCAGCACGCCGATCAGCAGGAGGTCCAACAACCGGTCCAGGACCAGCTCCTGCCCTGGCTCGGCCCGGGAGATCTCCGAGCCCAGCAGCCCGATCAGCGTGGTGTCCGCGGCCGCCGCCGGCCGGACCACGATCGTCGGCAGTGCGGCCAGCAGCCGGCGGCTGATCTCACTCGGCGCCTGGTAGGTGCCGCTCAGCATCACCGCCGACCCCGCCGCCTGGTGCTCCGCTCCCCAGGTGCGCACCCCCAGCGCCATGCTGTCGGTGACGTCCTCGCCGTCCGCGGTGCTGCACCGCTGCTCCGGGTCGACGGTGACCTGCACCGGAGTGTCCGGGGAGTCGGCGATCGTGTAGGGCTCGGGCCCGCGTACGACGGCCACGTCCCCGGGCCCGATCAGCACCGGCTCGCCGCCATCGGGGAGCAGCCAGCTCGTACCGCGGACCATCGTGGCGACCGACAGCGGGGCCCGGTCCTCGATCCGTACCGCCCAGGGCGGGTTGTAGACGGCCTTGAGCAGGAATGCGCCCCGGGCCTTGGGGCCTTCGAGGAGGCCGGTCAGCGTGTCCATGGCCCCATCCTCTCCCCGCCCCCGCGTCAGACGCTCACACCTCCCAGACACCGCTCGCCGCCGCCTCCCGGGCGTAGTCGGCGAAGTCCTTGGGCTCCCGGCCGAGCACCTCCCGCACCCCGTGCACCAGGTAGGCGTTCCGCCCGTCGAGGATCTGCGTGAACAGGTCGGCGAACTCCTGCGGCAGGCCGATCTCGCGGAGCACGCCCCGGTACGCCTCGTCCGAGACGGGTACGTACGCGATCTCGCGTCCCGTCGCCTTCGACAGCTCGGCGGCGACGTCGGCGAAGCTCATCAGCCGCGGCCCCGACAGCTCGTACGTCCGGCCGCTGTGCCGGTCGTCGGTCAGCGCGGCCACCACCACCTCGGCGATGTCGTCCGCGTCGACGAAGGCCTCCACGGCGTCGGCGGTCGGCAGGGCGAGCTCCCCGGCCCGTACGGGCTCCAGGAAGAAGTCCTCGTCGAAGTTCTGGTTGAACCAGCCGGCCCGGACGACCGTCCAGTCGGCCCCCGACGCCTTCAGGCACTCCTCGGCGTGCTGGGCGGCCGCCTCGCCCCGCCCGGACAGCAGGACCAGCCGGCGCGCCCCGGCGGCCACGGCCACCTTAGCGAACGCCCCGACCTGCTCGGCGGCCCCGGGCATGCCGAGGTCGGGGTAGTAGGTGACGTACACCCGGTCGACGCCCGCCAGCGCCGGCCCCCAGGTCCCGGGGGCGTTCCAGTCGAAGGCGGGCGTCCCGGTACGCGAACCGATGCGCACGGGACGCCCCAGGGCACGAAGCTTCTGCGCCACGCGCCGACCTGTCTTGCCGTTCCCGCCGAGGAGGAGGGCGGCGGGCGAGTTGTCGTTCGTCGTCTGTGTCATGGCTCAAGTCAAGCCCGCCCGGACGAGGCGCGACATCGCCGAGGAGCTCAACTCCATACGCGAGCGTCCACGCGCGGCTCAGGCCGACCCCGCGTCCTCCTTCAGGGTGTGGGCGACGAGGGCGTTGGCGTGCCCGTGACCCAGTCCGTGCTCAGCCTTGAGCCAGGAGACCAGTTCCATGTGCTTGGTCAGCGGCGAGGACCGGATCAGGTCCTTCCACTCCGTGACGGGGCGCCCGTACTTCTTCTCGATCGAAGGGAAGTAACTGGCGGGGCCCTTCACCGGCTCGCTCATCTCCGCGTTCTCCTGTCGTACCGACTGCCGTCCTCTGTCGAAAGGTAGACGCCGCCCGCACCCGAAACTCATCGGCTCCCTCGCCAAGTCGACAGGAAACGGGGCAGGCTTCGTCCGAAGTGGCCGATCGCCCTCCCTCAACTAGGGACGAGATCAAGCAATGTGATCACATGTCGGTATGACCCCCACGAGGACTCTCTACCTGCTCTGCTCCGCCGCCCCGCCCGTTTTCGACGTGGCCCACGTGATCGAGGACGCCCAGTCCCGCGGCTGGGACGTCTGCCTCGGCCTCACACCCACCGCCGCGCACTGGGTCGCCGGAAGCCTCGACGGCCTGGCAGCCCTGACCGGGCACCCGGTGCGCTGGCAGTACAAACTCCCCGGGGAGCCGGACGTGTGGCCGCCCGCCGACGCCCTGCTCTTCGCCCCGGCTACCTTCAACTCCCTCAACGCCTGGGCCCTCGGCCTCACCGATCGCTTCGCCGTGGGCGTCGCCGCCGAGGCGATCGGCAAGGGCACCCCCGTCGTCACCATGCCCTGCACGAACGCCGCCCTCGCCGCCCACCCGCAGTTCGACCAGTCCCTGGCCACCCTGCGCGCCGCCGGAGTCTCCGTCCTCCACGGCGAGGGGGGCTTCGTCCCCGGGCCGGTCGGCCCCGACTCCCCGCCCCACTTCCCCTGGCCGGCAGCCCTCAACGCCCTGGACGGCGCGAGCGCCCCGCACCTCCCGTGAGACGCGGCGGCGGCTACTCCCCGGTCGCCCCGTCGATCGCCTCGCGCAGCAGGTCCGCGTGCCCGTTGTGCCGGGCGTACTCCTCGATCATGTGGGCCAGGATGTAGTGCAGCGAGTACTCCTCCTCGCCGTACCGCCCCGTCACGTCGAGCGACTCGGCGGCGTCCACGATCGCCCGGGACCGCGCACACGTGTCCTCCCAGATCCTGAACGCCTCCGCCGGGTCGGCGTCCTCGACGTGAAACGCCGTCCACTCCCCGGCCGGATTCTGCGGGAAATAGCCGCGTACGTCCTCGTCGTTCAGGACGTTGCGGAACCACCCCCGCTCCACCTCCGCCAGGTGGCGCACCAGCCCGATGAGACTCAGCCCGGACGGCGCGACCGCCTTGCGCCGCAGCTGCTCGTCGGTCAGCCCCGCGCACTTCATCATCAAGGTGTCCCGCTGCCGCTGGAGCATGCTGGTCAGGGTGGCCCGCTCATCGCCCACCAGCACGGGCCGGGTCCGCTGTTCATCGATCATCACCCGATGATCACAGCCGCCCGCCTCCCCCGCCGCCCATTCCACATCCCGGACCGTTAACGCCGTTAACGCCGTTAACGCCGGACCGCCCCGTCCGGCGGCGGACCACGGCGCCGCCCACGCGGGATCCATCCCAGTGGATCATTAACGGCGTTAACGCCCGGCGGCTCCAGAGGCGCTGACCGTTAACGCCGTTAACGCCGTTGGCGCCCTATGCCACCCGGAGCCAGTGACCATTAACGGCGTTAACGCCCGACACCCCAAGAAGCCGTGACCATTAACGGCGTTAACGCCCCGGGCCGACCGGAGCGGCCGTACCGCCCCCGGCCCCCTCCCGTGCCCGCCCCCGCAGGGCTCGTACGACGGGGCCCGTCACCGCCGTCGTCACCAAGGCCATCAGCACCAGCGCCGTGAACAGTTCCGGCCCGATCACCCCGAGCCCGAGCCCCACGTTCAGCACCACCAGCTCCGTCACCCCGCGGCAGTTCATCAGCGCCCCCAGCGTCACCGCGTCCCGTACCGGCTGCCCCGCCAGCAGCGCGGCCCCGGCACCGCCGCCCCACTTCCCGGCGACCGCGACGGCCAGCACCGCCGCCGCCCACATCCACGCGGCGCCGCCCCCCAGCAGCCCCACGTCCGTCTTGAGCCCGCTCCCGACGAAGAACAACGGCAGCAGCACCGGCACCGCGAACGCCCGCAGCCGCTCCGCCGCCGCCTCGACCCCCTCCGTCCTCGGCACCACCGCCCCGAACACGAAGGCTCCGAACAGCGCGTGGACCCCCATCGCGTCGGTCGCGTACGCCGACAGGCAGAGCCCGCTGCACAGACCGACCACCATCCCGGCACCCGGTTCCCCCTCGGAAGCCCACCGCTTCACCCCCCACGCGAGCACGGGCCGCACCCCCCACCACATCCCCGCCAGGAACACCGCGGCCAAGGCCCCCATCCCGGCGATCCCCCACCCGGCCCCTTCCCCTACCCCTCCCCCGCCCGCGCCCCCGCTCCCCCGCGGCTGCGCCAGGGCCACCACCAACGCCAGCAGGCACCACGCCACCACGTCCGCCACCGCCGCGCACGCCATCGCCAGAGCCCCCACAGGCGTCCCGTACAGCCCCTGGTCCTTCAGGATCCGCGCCAGCACGGGGAAGGCGGTCACGCTCATCGCGACGGCGACGAACAGCACGAACTCGGCGCGTCCCACCCCCTCCGGCGCCAGCCTCCCGTACATCGCCAGCGCCAACAGGCTCCCGAGCCCCAGCGGGATCCACACGCTCGCCTGACTCACCACCGCCACGGCCCGCCCCCGCCCCCGCAGCAGCCCGGGGTCGAGCTCCAGGCCGATCAGGAACATGAAGACCAGCAGCCCCAGGTTCCCCAGAACCCCCAGGTACGGCAGGACCTCGCCCGGCAGCAGCCACCGGCTCACCGCGGGCCAGAGCCACCCGAGCAACGAGGGCCCGAGCAGGATCCCCACCAGGATCTCCCCGACCACGGCCGTCTGCCCGAGCCTGCGCATCAGGGCTGCGGCCACGCCGCAGGCGAGGACGACGACGGGTACGGCCACCAGCACGGCTTCGAGCGGATCGCGCGACGCTCCCACCATCACAGGCTTCCGCCGAAGCCCCGCTCCGGCAAACAACCGCCCCACACTTCCCGGGGTCCGACCGTTAACGGCGTTAACGCCGTTAACGTCCTCGGCCCCCACACACCGTCAGTCGCCCGTCAGTTAAAAGTACTTGTCGGCTGGTTTTCTTCGGCACCACCCGACTAGATTGAACCTTGTACGAGTCTTGGCCGCCGCCGCAGAGCCGCCGCAGCAGCAGTAGGTCCGGGACCCACACACCGCCGACGGCAACCGGCAAGCGGCGAGCGCCAACGCACCAGGAGATCCCCACATGGCAAGGGCCCGGCAGGAACGTGCCGAGATCACCAGGCAATCGATCCTCGACGGGGCGGCCATCGCCTTCGACCGCTTCGGCTTCGGCGCCGCCAGCCTCAGTGACGTGGTCAAGCACGCCGGAGTCACCAAGGGCGCCCTCTACTTCCACTTCCAGTCCAAGGAAGCGCTCGCCCGCACCCTGATGGACGAGCAGTTCCAGGTCTCCGAAGGCGTCCCCGCGATCGAGGAGCCCGGCCTCCAGACGGTCATCGACCTGACGCACCAGATGGCACACGGACTGCGCTCCAGCGTCCGCATCCGGGCCGCCATCCGGCTCGTCCTCGAGTTCGGCTCCTTCACCAACCCGGACCCCACCCCGTACAACACCTGGATCGACACCGCCTTCGGCTGCCTGAAGCCGGCCCAGGACCGCGGCGACGTCCTCCCGTCGCTCGACCTGTACGACCTCTCGACGTTCCTCGTCGGCTCGTTCACCGGGATCCAGGTCACCTCGCACGTCCGCACCGGCCGTGGCGACCTGCACACGCGGATCGTCGACCTGTGGAACTTCCTCCTCCCGGGCATCGTCCCCGCCGACCGTCTCCCCCGCTTCGACCCGGCCGGCTCGCCCGCCTGCCGGGCCGAACTCGGGCTGACCACCACCCCCGACTCCGTGGCGGTGGCGGTCGGCTGACTGCGCGTACAGGGCGGCCTCGCACACGCCGTGGTGAACCACGGGGGTGCTCGCTACGGCGTGTGCGAGGCCGCCCTGCGGCGTTCCCGGAGTCCCTCATGCCGCCTCTGGAGCCATTTCGTTAGCAAAACCCAAGCGTGGCGCGCACATCGGCCCGCGAACGTTAGTAAAGTCCCTCTCATGACTTCGCCCTCGTCTCAGAGCGACCGAGAGAAGGTCGTCTCCAAGCTCCCCCCGTGGCTCCGCCAGGAGTTGAAAATCCGCACCGCCCAACTGCGGGTCGACATCCAGGACGCCGTCCACCAGGGAATCTCCCACTGGAGCGCCCTCGCCTCCGCCCCCTCCCCCGTCGACACCTCGGGTGCCGAATCGTTCTCCACCTGGCTCCCCGCCGGCCAGTGGGAGTCCTTCCGCGCCGACTCCAAGGACCGCGGCGTCTCCCTCATCCAGGGGCTCGCCCAGGCCGTCCGCCTCTGGCTCGAGATGAACCCGGCGCCCACCGTCAAGCGGCCCTCCGTCGTCCGCCGCATCGTCGTGTGCAACCAGAAGGGCGGCGTCGGCAAGACCGCCATCACCGCCGGCACCGCCGAGGCCCTCGCCGAGGACCCGGACAGCCTCCACCCGGTCCGCATCGCCCGCCAGCTGGCCCGCGCCGCGTCCGAGGAGGGCACCGCCGACGGGGAGCCTGAAACGTCCTCCCCCCTGGACCTCGAAGACCTGCCGGGCCTCGGCATGCGCGTCCTGCTCATCGACTTCGACCCCCAGGGCCACCTCACCAAGCAGCTCGGCCAGCAGCCGCTGCCCATCGGCGGCGACAGCCTCACCTGCCACATGGCGGGCGAGGCCAAGGGCCCGCTCGCCGACCTGATCGTCCCCGTCCCGGACCAGCGTTTCGGCAACCGCCTCCACCTCCTGCCCGCCTGCACGGACGCCTTCCTCCTCGACGTCCGCCTCTCCACGGTCCGCGCCCGCGAGGCCGCCCTGGAACGGGCGCTGTCCCCCGTCGAGTCCGAGTACGACGTCATCCTCATCGACTGCCCGCCCAGCCTGGGCCTCAGCATGGACGCCGCCATCTACTACGGGCGCCGCCGCGACACCGAGCAGCCGGGCGCCTCCGGCGCGCTGATCGTCGTACAGGCCGAGGACTCGTCGGCCGACGCGTACGACCTCCTCACCTCGCAGATCAACGACCTGCGCGACGACCTCAGCCTCGACATCGACTACCTGGGTCTCGTCGTCAACCTCTACGACGGCCGCCGCGGCTACATCGCGACCTCGTCGCTCCAGGCATGGATGGACATAAAGGATCCGCGCGTCGTCGCCGTCGTACCCGACCTCAAGGAACAGCGCGAGGCCGTCCGCGTGAAGCAGCCCCTGTTCGTCTACTCACCCAAGGGCGACCAGGCCATCGCGCTGCGCGCCCTCGCCAGGGAGATCTCATGAGCAAGGCCGACAAACTCGGAGTCTCCGCCTCCTTCGCACGGGCCCAGCCCGTGGGGGTGAGCCCCCGCCGCGCGGCGATCGCGGAGGCCACCGGAGCCCCCACCTCCGGCATGGCCGCGCCGTCCGAGGTCCCCATCGAGGCCCTCGCCCACAACCCGTTCAACCTCCGCGAGGACCTCACCGAGCTCGACGAGCTGGCCCAGTCCCTCATCTCCCGCGGCCAGCTCCAGCCCCTCGCGGTCGCCACCCGCATGGCCTTCATGGAGGCCCACCCGGGCCAGACCGACGGCCTGGGCCGGGCTCCGTACGTGGTCATCGACGGCAACCGCCGCCTGGCGGCGGCCCAGCTGGCCGGCCTCAAGACCATGCACATCCACGTGAACGACGCCCTCTCCGCCTCCGCGGCGGACATCCTGGAGTCGGCCCTGATCGCGAACGTCCACCGCGTGGACGTCGCCCCCATGGACCAGGCCCGCGCCCTCCAGGAGCTCGTCGACGTCCACGGCTCGCAGGCCCAGGTCGCGAAGCGGCTGGGCAAGACTGCGGCCTGGGTCTCCCAGCGCCTGACCCTCCTGAACCTCACCCCGGCCCTCCAGGAGAAGGTCGACACGGGAGAGCTCAAGGTCGAGCCGGCCCGCCGGATCGGGCGGCTGCCGCAGGAGCAGCAGGAGGAGGCGGCCGAGGACACCCTGCACTCCCCCAACCCGCCGCGCCAGCGCACGCACACTCCCCCGCCGACCGTTAACGCCGTTAACACCCCGGCCCCTGCTCCCGCCCCTGCCCCGGCAGCGGCGCCGGCCCGTCCGACCGTTAACGCCGTTAACGCCCCCGCTCCCGGGGCCGCCCCCCGGATCACGATCGCGACGGACTCCCCGGAAACGATCGCGGACTCCCTGACGGCCCACCTCACTCCGGACGACCTCAAGGCCGTCACGGAACTCCTGATGCAGCGCCTCTGAGCGCGCATCCGATGCGGCACCCCACGCCGGGGGCGTTAACGCCGTCAACGCCGTCAACGCCCCCACGTGCGCTTCATGTGCGTTCAACGGTGCGGTTCACCTAGGCTGCACCCGGAGGTAAGCACCAATGCCCGACGAACAAGAGAGCCTCTTCGCGGCGGTCGACGCGCTGCTGGAAGAAGCCGCCCAGGACCCGCTCCCGCACCCGGACGAGCGCAAGCGCCTGCGCGAGGCCGCGGGCCTGAGCCAGGACCAGATCGCCAAGGCCCTGTCCGTCCGCCGCGAAACGATCACGTCCTGGGAGACCGGCCGTACGGCCCCCCGTGCCCCGAAGCGCGCCGCCTACGCCCGCCTCCTGGAAGGCCTCTCCACCCTCCACCCCGTTAACGCCGTTAACGCCCCGCCCCCGACCGAGCCGACCGTTAACGGCGTTAACGGCGTTAACGCTCCCGCGCCGAACCAGCCCACCGCGCCGACGCCCGCAGCCCCGGCGAAAGCCCGGACCCTTAACGCCGTTAACGCTCCCACCCCGGACCCGGCCGCCGCAGCTCAGCTCGCAGCCCCCACCCCGGCGGAGACCCAGACCGTTAACGCCGTTAACGCCCCGACCCCCGCGCGCGCCGCAGGCCCCCCGCGCCGCACCCCCTCGGGGTCCGGGGCGCAGCCCCGGTTCCGGGAAGGGACGGGCAGGGGGACGGCCCCGCAGGGACCCCACCCCACCCCTCTGGAAGGGAACGGCCCCCTCGTCGTCCTCGACGGCACCGACAAGGCCCACGCCGCCCAGGGCCTCCTCCTCCCCCTCCCCCCCAAGGCCCGCACCGACCTCCCCACCCTGATCGCCTGGGCCCTCGGCCCCGAGGCCAACCTCCGCTCCCCCCGCCTCCACCGCAACGGCAAGGACGGCGACCCCCTCCTCGTCCTCACCGCCGCCGCCGCCGAGGCCCTCGGCCTCCCCCCCACCCTCGAAGACCGCCGCACCCTCCGCCTCCCCGACGACCACCCCACCCTCAAGCTCCTCGCCAAGGCCAAGTGGCAGCTCACCC
>NZ_LFML01000148.1:53376-55153 GCF_001044425.1 Streptomyces roseus | reverse complement strand
GGCACAACCGGCACACGGGAACACCCACCACCCGCTCGCTGATCGCCTACGACCACTGACCCGAGCACTTCGGACTTACTCGTCTAGCCTTGTGATCATGGCTTTGCGACCTGATGAGTTCTACGACCACGCGCGCGCGGCTGCCGATGACGAGGTCCGGCTCCCGCTGGCGAGGATGACCGGATGGGACGTCAGTCCCTTCGAGGCCGAAGGGCTGCGGGTTTCCGCGCTGCGCCCGCCGGTTCTGCCCGAGGCACGGCGCCACGGGGAGGACCCGGCCGACTGCGACGTGTGCCGCGCCCGCGACGAGGGGATCTGGCTCGACGACCGTTGGCGGCTGGAGCGGATACCGGGGGTCGGTGTGCCGCTCGTGCTGATGCTGTACCCGCGCGACCACTGCGACATGGCCGATCTGCCCGACGAGCTCGCCGCCGAACTGGGCGTGCTCACCGCCCACATCGTCCGCCACGTGCAGGCACTGCCGCACATAGCGCGGGCCCACGTCTACCGGATCGGGGACGGGGCCGCCCACCTGCACGTGTGGTTCTTCGCCCGGCCCGAGGGACAGGCCCAGCTGTACGGCTCGTGGCTGCCCGTGTGGGACGACCTCCTGCCCGAGTACCCCGCCGAGGTGGCCGACGCGGACGCAGCCGCTGTTGCCGAAGCCCTGGCCGTCTCGTACGGAGGTCACCGCCCGGGCACCGACGGGCACTGACTCCCTCGCCCGGCCTCCCGCCTGCGCGGTGCGGGGTCAGCGGGCGATGGAGAGAGCGAAGGGGGTGAATCCGGTGGCGCGGATGACGTGCGGTACGAAGAGGATCGCGGCTTCTGTGGCGCGGGCGGTCCGGATACCGCCGAGGTCGGTGATCCATTCCTTGCTCCAGCCGAGGTCGGTGAGCAGGTCGTGGACGCTCTGCTTGGCCTGGGGGTCCTCGCCGGAGAGGAACGCGGTCGGCGGCTGGGCGAGGGTGGCCGGCGCGGTCATCACCGGGAAGAGCATGGTGTTGAGCGTTTTGACGACGCGGGTTTCGGGGAGCGTTTCCTGGAGCCGCTCGGCCAGGCTGGAGCCGGGGTAGAGCAGGTCTTCGGGCAGGCCGTCGGGGCCGTCGGTGGTCGCGTTGGAGACGTCGACGAGGATCTTGCCCCGCAGTTCCTCGCGGAGCGCGGCGAGGCGTTCCAGTGAGCCGGCGCCCGGGGTGGCGTTGATGACGATCCGGGCTGTGCGGGCGGCCTCGGCGGCGGCGCCCCGCGTACGGTCCGCCACGGTGACCCGGTGCCCTGCTCGGGTGAGGGCGGCGGCCAGGTTGCCGCCGACGCGGCCGTTCCCGAGTACTGCGATGTCGTTCATGGTGTTTCGTCTCCTCTTGCGTTTCGTTGCGCTGCGTTGCGTAAGGGTGGTCAGCGGGAGAGCGTCGATGCGGCCTGGGCGTGGACGCCGGGTGCGGCGGCCAGGAAGCTGTTGCTCTCGGGGGTCCAGGGGCGGCCTTCGGCGTCGGAGATCCGTCCGCCGGCCTCGGTGACGAGCAGCGCCCCGGGGAGCAGGTCCGCGCGAGCCCCGGCGAACTGCCAGAAGGCGTCGGTCCTGCCGGCGGCCACGTTCGCCAGGTGCAGGGTGGCGGGGACGGAGGTGCGGACGACGAGGGCGTCGAAGAGCATCGCGGTGATCGAAGCGCCGACGCGCCGTACGACCTCCTCGTTCTCGTCGGGCCGGGCCTGGCTGGTGGCGACGATGCTCAGGCCGAGGTCCGCGGTCTGCGAGACGTGCAGGGGGCGGCCG